>JAXQGB010000013.1:0-55664 GCA_034331105.1 Synergistota bacterium
TTATCTCTTTGGTAAATATATTTCATGATACGAGCGATAGGCAAGCAATTGGCAATCAGTTGTAAAGGCTGGCGGAGACTTCGTCCGCCCGGGAATTTGCAGCAAGGATACGCTGCGGTGAATTAAATCATAATGCGGGAATCAAAAAATATCGTCTTCCCGGTATGGGGCTGTCGGGAGAGCACCGTTTTCCGTCAGGAAAACTTTCTTAATTGACCTTAGTGCTCGAACCATTTTGAATGCACTTTGAGATGCCGGGATCCAGTGTCTTTGACAATAGTCTATTACTGGATTTACGGACCCTAAAACCAAAGACACCGGATCCCCGATTGAAGCATTCGGGAACGACGTCAGAGAAGCAGATCAAAACTGAGAGCCGAATTCCCCCTCTAAGGCATACCGGGGCGATGATCAGAGGCAAGATTTTTAAGTTCTTACCAACCGACTCCCCGTGGATGTACTCTCCGCGAGCCTTTACCAACTGCTTGCCTATTGCTTGCCACGCTGGCCTATCGCTGCCCCATCGCTCACCCGGCGATCCTTCCCTCCGAAGGTTCTGCACCATCTAGACACTGATTATAAATGGGCATACAATAATTTATTATCAGTTTATTACATCAAATTGTCATAAGATTTTCCCGATAGGGGAGGGAGATTCCTTGAACCAAGTGAAGATCCGATTCCACACACATTTCATCCTGATGTTCCTTGCAATGCTTTTCCTTTTGACCCTTCCGGCTTACTCCGCTGACTGGGTTTCTCCCGGAGGAGCGGGAAGCTACGCCGTAACAAAACCAGCCGATGGCAACAAGCCCGACGGAGGTCCGGTAAAAATGGTTCTCCCGGCGGTCGGACCGAACGTTGACGTATCTGCGGCCGGTAAGCGCAAGGTCCCGACCTCTGACTGGTGGACACCGCTTGCGTGGGTCGATCCGAATGATCTGCCGGACAGACCCGCAGAAATGAAAACGCAGCGGCACGGCCTGTCATGGGAGCTGTTCAGCGAACCGCTTGTCTTTCAGCCGCAAAAGGGCGGACTTGCGGTATCTCTCAATGTTCCCGACAGCCAGCGCGCAGGAATGAAGGACAAGGTTATTACCGCCGGCGCCGGATTCATGCAGGAAGTTGTGGGAACTGACAGCAAGGGGATATCACCCTACTTCAACACCTTCTTCGATCAGGATCTCTACCTGGGATCAACGCTTTCGGGATGGAACGAGGCTGCCTACACAGCTGTTAAGGTGCAGGGATGGAGCGACTGGTTCGTAAACTTTTCAATGACCTCCCCGTCAGAAACTATGAGCATAACGGCAGGGAACGGATGGCCCTTCCTTCTTGTGAAGCTGGCAAACGGAGCACCTCAGGTCACGTTCCAGTCATGGAACATCGGCAAGGTGGTTCCTCTTGTCGGAAGCTCATTCCAGGTCAATTCAGGCATGGCGAACGGCCAGCAAATTCCGTCTGCCGCATTTGCTGTTGTCAATCAGGTACCGTTCGGAGAGGCAAAGATCCCGGACAGCTCTGAAAGCAAAGGCTACAGCACCTACACCGTCTACGCCGTATTCGGTCCCTCGGGTTCGACATGGACTCTCGACAAGGGGCAGAAAGATGACGGAAGGGTACTCAACACGGCCGTCTGCTCGACAGGAAAGCACTACTCTGTTGCCGTGCTTCCATGCCCTTGGGGCAAGACAATATACGATGAACCCACTGAAGAAGACGTGCGTAAGCTGCTGACTGAGTTTGCCTCCCGGGCCTTCCTTGAAGTTACGGACACACGGGTCGCTCCGGAATTATCGGAAAGCTCAGTGACCGTTCAGTTCAAGTACACGACAAGCCCCCTGGCCGGAGAGTCCCCTTCCGGCGACGGAACGCTCTTCGCCATGTATCCCCACCAGTACCTCGATCAGTCCGTTAAAATACTCGACCGCTCTATGTCCCCTGCAGCTTCGTCCTCATGGACGAACGGCTGGTACTGGCCCTCACTGAAGGGGCCTATGCTTCTTGCAGCTGGGAACTCGTTCACCAACACTTACGATGTTCCGCCCTGCCTTCCTGCCGTGATAGACAAACCTGACAAGGCTAAGGCGGACCGGATGGCATCGCTGCTGCAGCAGGCCCTTGATACCCAGGACCCCAACTTCCTCTCACAGGGAAGCTACTTCGGAGCGCAGGAGATCCACAGGCTTGCTATGCTCCTTCCTGTCGCGGAGATGATTGGACAGACTTCTGCCGGAGCTTCTTCGGTCGAGAGCACAGCTAAGTCCATCTACAAAAGGGCAGCTGAAACGATGGGATATCGACTGCGCGCCCTTCAGGACGGCAAGACATCCCTGAAAAACGCGGCGGAACATGCGTTCTATTACGATACTCGCTGGGGATCAATGATCCCCTCTTGCGAAGACGGCTTCGCTGCAGACAGCCTGCTCAACGACCACCACTTCCACTTCGGCTACTTCGTCAAGACAGCTGCAGAGATCGCGCGCTGGGAGAAGACGCATGAGTCGGATCTGGATAATCTCAAATGGGCCGCAGACTATGCGCCGATGATAAAGCTTCTGATCAAAGATATCGCAAACACGGACCGGATCGGTACGGGAAAAGACCCCGACTTCCCCTTCCTGAGGCATTTCAGCCCCTACGCGGGACATTCCTGGGCCAGCGGCACGTCGCGCGGCAACCAGGGCGGCCAGCAGGAATCTTCATCCGAAGCCATCCAGGCCTGGGCAGCGCTTCTTCTGTGGGCGCAGCTGAACTATCCTGCCGACTCCTCCAACACGGAACTTGAAAAATGGGCCGCATACATGTTCGCATCAGAGGTCCGTTCGGCAGAGCTTTACTGGTTCGGCTACACGACAAACGATGCATTCCGCCCCTTCCTGAGCTTCCGTCAGTTCGCTGCAAAAAGCGACAATGTCCCGATGACCTATGTCCCTTCTATGGTCTCACAGGTAAACCAGAATGAAATGACCTTCCAGACGGACTTTGGAAATGCTCCTCTTCTAAAGCACGGCATTCAGTGGCTTCCGCTGACAGGATCCTCGCTCTATCTCGGGGTGAACAAAGGCGCGCTTGCTGAACAGGACGTTAAGGGATACATCGAAACTGACTGGCCGAAGCTGGGAGCCGGACAGGATCCCCCATCTCCTGCAGATAAAGACAAGCTGTTTATGATGAAGTCCCTCACGAAGTCTTACACGGCCGATGCAAAGGCTCTTATCACACCGGATGCGGGAGGGGGCATTCCTCTCGACAAATGGAAGATGCAGTGGGAGATCCCTGCTCCGACCTACGATACGCTCATCCTGCAGGATTCGTCACGCGCTGCCATCTTCTGGTGGATAGACTCACACCTTTTGCATGGAACGTCGATCCATGTTGAGAACGATGCAGACCACACCTCAGCGGCAAGCTTTATCAACAGCGACGGGGACAAGGTCTACGTAGCCCACAATCCGGGAACGACCTCCCTGACTGTGACGTTCTACGACGGCAAGACCCTGGCCGTCCCGGCCCTAGGATATGCACATGAGGTGGTCCCGTCTGCAGGAAGCGGAGGATGTTCCGCAGGCTTCCCCGTGATGGCCATGCTCCTGGCATTGCCGGCGCTGATGCTGCTATCCAGGCGCCGCAAGTAAATAAGGGCAGGCGGGGAGTGCATCCGCAGGCAAGCAATAGGCAAGCAGTCGGCAAGCAGTTGGTAAGGGTTGGCGTAGACCCTGCGTCAGCCGGGAAGAGCCGGCACAGCCGGCAAGAAGTGGTTGTAAAAAACAACTGAGCAAAGGCTGGCGGCGTGAATCTGGCCGCGGCAAACAATTGGCAAGCAATAGGCAAGCAGTTGGTAAAACCAGATACCTAAGCCTTATATCGTCTTCCCGGTATGGGGTTGAGCCGGGATGACGGTAGGGGCTGGATTTTCAGATCCTATACCAATTGATTTGCAATAGATTCCCTATTGACTCTCCATCGGCTCCCGGGCGGATTCAGTCTCCGCCTGTTTCACCATTGTTGGCCAACCGCTTGCCTACTGCTTGACCGCTTCTAAAGACTTCATGCTACAACATCGCAATTGCGATTTAGAGCGAGCGATGACGACGCAATGCGCAGCGGAGCCTCACGAGGCGTATATGAATACGTCGAAGTGAGGCTCCACAAGCCTTGCTAAGTTAGCGCTGCTATAAATCCCAATTCCTGGCGATTTTGAGGAGCTCATCCGCGATCCATATCGTGCTGGAAACCCCCAGTATCATCATCCAGTCTCTCAGTGAGAGACTGACTGTTTTAAAAAGCATATGTCCTATGGGACTCTGGACTGCTGCTATCTGCATGATTATTGCGCTGCCTACTCCCACGAGGACCCAGTGGTTGGAGAAGGGACCAACGGAAAAGATCGACTTCGTGGAAGAACGGGCGTTGAAGGCCTGGAACCACTGAAACGCAGCCAGTGTCGTAAAGGCTATGGTCCGTGCGTAGATGAGGCCGCCGGTCTCATTTGAATACCAGAAGAGGCCTATCGTGCCCATGGCCATGATGGGTGTCAGGATTGCTATTCTTATAAGAGCGACCCTGTCGATGATGAACTCTTTGGGGTCCCTCGGAGGCTGTTTCAGTATGTCGGCATGTCCCGGTTCCATACCCAAGGGTATCGTGCAGGTCCCGTCTGTCACCAGATTGACCCACAGCACCATGACCGCGGTAAGCGGCAGGTCGAGCCCTATGACCAGGGCCGCCACCAGGGTGAGGATCTCTCCCAGGTTGGTTGCCAGGAGAAAGTAGACCACACGCTGGAGGTTGTTGTAGATGACCCGGCCCTCTTCCACAGCCTGCACTATCGTGGCAAAGTTGTCATCCACCAGGATCATGTCCGCAGCCTCCTTTGCCACTTCGGTTCCCGTTATTCCCATGGCAACGCCGATGTCGGCACCCTTCAGGGCCGGTGCATCGTTAACGCCGTCGCCTGTCATTGCAACTATGTGTCCGGCTTCCTTTAGTGATTCCATGATCTTCAGTTTGTGAGCCGGTGTTACCCGGGCAAAGACGCCTCGTTCGAGCGCTGCCCGTGCAAGCTCATGTTTTTCCATACCATCAATTTCCCTGCCTGTTACTGCCTCATCGCTGTCGGAAATACCGACCGACTTTGCTATTGCAAGTGCTGTTACGGCGTGATCGCCCGTGATCATCACAGGCCGGATCCCCGCGCCCTTTGCTTTTTTCACGGCTTCAATGCTTTCTTCCCGCGGCGGGTCCATCATTCCCCACAATCCTGCCAGTGTCAGGTTTCCTTCGGCTTCAGACCGTTCCAGTTTTCCTTCGATACCTGAGATTTCCCGATAGGCTCCGGCGAGTACTCTGAGAGCCTCAGATGCCATCTGCTCGCTGCGTTCGACTATCTCGCCGCGGCGTTTGTCATCCAGTTCTACGGTCTCACCGTTTATAAGAACATGGGAGCAGAATTCCATGATACGTTCAGGGGCGCCTTTAACGAGGACCACGTGCGCATCGCCGTTTTCAGTCCTATGGAGAGTAGCCATGTATTTGGTGCTGCTGGAGAGAGGTATTTCGGAGAGTCGTTCAGCCCTCTCCGGGAGTCTTTCCAGACCTGCTTTTTTTGCTGCAACTACCAGAGCGCCGTCGCTTGGATTTCCTTCTACGTACCATTGACCGTCTTTTTCCTTCAGGGAGGCATTGTTGCAGTAAAGCCCGATTTCCAGCAGCCTGGTAAGGTCATTTGATTTTTCTTTTTCCCCGTCTGCGGTGCTGATCTCACCTTCGGGTGCATAACCCTCGCCGCTTACATTGTATGCAGCGCCTCCCGCCCAGATACTCCGGACCGTCATTTGATTCTTTGTAATTGTCCCGGTCTTGTCTGTGCATATCACGGTGGTGGAACCAAGGGTCTCTACGGCAGCCATACGGCGGATAATGGCGTTCTTGCCGGCCATGCGCTGTACGCCCAGGGCCAGTGTAACGCTGATAACGGCGGGAAGTCCCTCAGGGATGGCAGAGACAGCAAGGGCCACGGAGAACATCAGCATATCCAGGATCTCATATCCGCGAAGCAGCCCCAGCCCAAAGACGACCGCAGCAAATGCGATGCTGCCGATGCCAAGGACCGTGCTGAGCCTGTTCATTTTCTTTTGCAGAGGTGTGTCTTCCCTGCCTGTGGTCCTGACCTCAGCCGCTATCCTGCCTATCTGGGTATTCATTCCGGTTGCCACTACCAGGGCCCGCCCTCGGCCGCCGGTCACGCTGGTGGACATGTGTACGATATTTTTCTGATCAGCCAGAGGGATATCCTGTTCCAGAGTATCCGTGGACTTGCCGACCGGCAGGGATTCGCCCGTGAGAGCGGATTCATCGACCTCGAGCTCCTCAGACCATGTGACCCTTGCAGTTGCGGCTACCCTGTTGCCTGTCTCAAGGATCAGGATGTCTCCGGGAACCACATCAGAAGCGTCGATCTCCTTAGTGTTTCCGTCCCTGATCACCCTTGCATGAGGAGATGTCATTCGGCGAAGTGCGTCAATTGCACCTTCCGCCCTCCACTCCTGGAAAAATCCAAGCAATGTATTCAGGACTATGACACCGGCGATGACAGCCGCATCAATGGCATGGCCTACGAAGAGAGAAAGGGCAGCGGCGCCTGCCAATAGGTAGATCAGCGGGTTGTGGACCTGACTGAGCAGCATCATGAGAGGTCCTGCCCCCTCCTCGACCTCCAGCGAGTTCGGACCTGTTTCGGCAAGGCGTTCTTCTGCCTGAGCAGAAGTAAGCCCCTCCTCAGAGACCCCCTGAAGCTTAAGGGCTTCCTCCGTATCTATAGAATGCCAACGATCATCATGATTATCTTTGTTCATATTTACCGCCCCTGTCGAAAAACCTGTAAGTTTGAATGATGTCATTGTAGGGTCAATCGGGGCACTCAACAACCGGCAGAATGCCGGTAAAGGCCGCAAGGCCCGGCAAACGATCGGCAAGCATGGGCAAGCAGTTGGCAAGCGATGGTAGGGGCAGTCAAACTATCGTCAAACGTCGTCAAACAGTAGTCAAACGATCGTAAGGGCTGAGAACTTGACCCTCCCCGTCGTCCCCGAAGGCTTGTATCGGGGAACCAGCGGCTTCGGTCCTAGTCTATTACAGGTTTTAAAGCTTTTGAAACCCAGGCCGCCGGATTCCCGATTGAAGCACTCGGGAGCGACTAGGAGAGGAATTGGCCCTAAATCATAAATCTTGAATTCTCCGCCGTTCAAGAACGGCAAATTCTCCAGCGACAACTGTCGCGAATTCCCCGCAGCCTAGAAGCTGCAAATTCTCCACGAGTGTATTTCTCGTAAATTCCCCGGCGGACGTTACCCCGCCATCCCTTCCGGCCGTTTCTTGCGGCAGGAAAAGCGCCTTGGCCTTCGGTGTTATGGTAGAATTAATTAAAATAACTATTTTCTGGAAGGATGATTTACTTCATGCCCGTTGATTTTGATTCTTTTAAAATGCTTCTCGAAAAATTCACCCTGACTTCTATACTGCCCGCGATACTTTACCTGTTGGGCGGGCTTTTTGTCATAAGTATGCTGCTTTCTTTTTTAAATAACAGGCTGAGAAAATCAAATATTGATGTAACTCTTCACAGGTTCCTCTCCGGCTCTGTCAAGCTTGTGCTCTATTTTATCCTCTTTATGATGGTTGCAAGCGCGCTGGGTATCCAGGTGACATCACTGGTAGCGGTACTGAGCGTTGCAGGATTGGCTGTCTCCCTGTCTGTACAGGGACTGCTGTCCAATGTCCTGTCGGGGCTCATGCTGCTTTTCATAAAACCCTTCAAAGTAGGAGATTATGTTGAAGTGGGCGGAGTGGGAGGTTTTATCAACGAGATAGGTTTTGTTCATACAAAAATACTCTCTTTCGAAAACGTCCTGATATATATGCCCAACAGTGAAGTGTCAAACGGCAAGATAACAAATTACAGTACGGAAGAAAAAAGAAGATTCAATCTTAATTTTACTGTCTCCTACGACTGTCCTCCTGAAAAGGTGCGTGAAGTACTGCTGGGATATATATCTTCTCACCCCAAAATAGATAAGGAACCTGCGCCTTTGGTCGCGGTAAGCAAATACAAGGACAGTTCCATCGAATACGTAGTCAGGGCGTGGGCGGACAACAGTGTTTACTGGGATGTTTACTGGGATATCCACAATGACATGGATGCATTGTTCAAAAAGAACGGCCTGATAATGACATACCCGCATCTAAACGTTCACATCGATAATAAATCTTCAGAAGATAATAAAAAAACCGCCGAGTGATAAGGGCGGTTTTTTTATTATCCATTATCTCTTTTCAGTCAGATAGAGCGGGCGGTTCTATTTCCACATCCACTGTCGTCTCCGTCGCGGCTTCCGGTTCCGGTTCAGGAGCAGGAGCCTGGGTCATTGATCCCGGGAGTGGCAGATAGACATCCGGCGCTTTTTCTGCAACTGCCGGGACAGATATCATGAATGAGGAAGTCTTTCCGAAATTGAAGTCCCTTTCCTCTGTTTTGATGACTTTGTCTGAATCCTCATCAACTATCTCTACTTTGATGGTATGGTTGGGGCCGTTGACCTTGACCACGTCTCTCTCTTTGGCATAGAGCTCAATTTTGTTTTTGGCATCCCCGTTGACGGTTATCCTGACAAACTCCGCAGCCTCGTAACTTTGTCCATTGATCTCGACTGTTTTGTTGTCCAGAAGGACCTCGTGTTCTTTGCCGTAATAATAGAGGAAGAAACATAATGCAACGAGGAGGGCCAGAAGTACAAGCCTTATCACAAGTCTCTTTTTATTGACAGATCCGTTGTTCATGGCCTAATCCTCCCCCCTCAGGCTTCTGCGTGCCTCTGCCTTGGCTCTCATCCTTCTCCATGCGTGGAGGACCAGCGCAAGGGCTATTATGCCGTAGGAGACGAAGACCCTGAAGTATTCACCGAGCTGTGCCTGTCCGATAAGCTCCTTGCCTGCCATGGGGGAGACGACAAACATAAGGTGGAAAAGGACGACTCCGACGAATACGTTCGTTATAGTCGCTCTGCTTACAGAGGCTCCGCCGATGAGGATCGCAGCTATGGCGAACATCCCCGCCTGTTCATGGCTGTTGTATGTGTTCATCGTACCTATGTTCTGCAGGAATATTATCTGTCCGTAACATGCAAGGATCGTAGATATGAGTATCGCTATTATCCTTGTCCGTTCAACGGGGATACCTGATTCCTCGGCAACTTTCATATCCTGTCCCAGGGCTCTCATGTCCTGCCCCAGCTTTGTCTTTCTGAACCAGATTATCAGGATACAGAAAAGGCCTATGAGTATGAATGTCGCAAGGGGGATGTCTATGCCTGAGATGCTTACAGGGATCAGGTTGTCGAGTACATGCCTTACGCCTGTAAGGTTTATCGCGTTCCTTATTCCGTATCCCCTGGAGAGGACCAGCTGCGGGTTGCTGATCGGGATGAGACGTCCCATAGTGTAGAGCACTATCAGCTGATAGACGCCGTTGATGAAGAATCCCAGGATGTATGATGTGACCATTTCCCTGCCTTTGGCCCTGTTGAGGACCGCTCCGCAGATATAGCCCAGTACTATTGCAATGGGGGTCCCTATCAGCCCGGCCAGCATCATTCCGTAAACACCTGTCACTGCCCAGTCTGTTACGAAGATGAGTCCGATCTGCCCTGCCATGGCTCCAAGGACCATACCAAAGTTGAGTCCCATCCCAGCCAGTATCGGGATCAGAAGAGAAAGCACAAGAAATGAGTTTCTTGCCAGCCTTGTCAGCATCTCCTGTATGAGATAGTTGGCAGAGAATCCTGAGATCGGTATCGCTATGACGGAAAGGCCGATAAAGATTATGGGGACGGCATTATTGGCCAGGATATTTTTGATGTTGAATGAACCTTTATTTTTGTCCGCCATTATCTCTTCACCATCACTTTCCTGGTAAGGGCATAGAGGATCATTCCGTTGCTGACGATGATCCTGATAACTTCAGACATGTCAGTCTGCATGACGCTGTTTATTACGGACGGCGTCATCGTAAGGATCCCCTGGAAGAGGAAAGTGCCTACAACTACGTTGACCATGGAGGCCTTGTTTACCGAAGCGCCACCGAGCAATATCGCAGCTACCGCAGGGAACGCCATGTAAAAGGGTCCCATGTAGAGCTGGACAAATCCGAAGCTCTGTTCGTATACAAGTATTCCGACGGCCCCAAGTACTGTTGAGAGTATTACGGAGATGGTGCGCATTTTGTCTACGTCAATGCCGGAGGCCCTTGCAAATTCAGGGTTAGAACCTACTGCTGTGACCGCAGTCCCTGTCTTTGTACGGAAAAATCCCCATACGAGGAATATCATGAATGCAAAGAAAAGATACATCCCTATGGGCAGATAGAAGAATTCCCCTATTCTTATGTTGAGGTGTTTGCTGAGCGCGTTGAACCAGAAGCCTTCAACGCTTATCGTGGTCCTAAGCCCCGAACCGCCGTAGCCCCAGATCATCGTCGGGCTGGTGTAAGGCAGGAGAAGCCATGCCATGCACATCAATGCAACAGATGAGAATCCTACGTATGTTGCGATCATCATCTCATCACCCTTGACCCTGTTGAGGAGCTGCCCGTACATCCATCCGAAGACTACTGCCAGCGGAACAGCTATCACCATTGCCAGCAGGAATCCTATGCTGCCCTGGATCCCTATCTGGATGGAAGTTACAGCTCCGAGGAGTCCGGCAATTATCCCCAACGGGAGGCCGAAGTTGAGTCCGCACCCGGACTGGACCATGGGTACCATTGCAAGTACAAGCACTCCGTTCATCCCAACTCTTACAAGGGTGTCGGAAAGCGAAGCATCCAGACGAACTCCTACCATGGGAGCCGCAATAAAGAGTGAGAGAAGGAAGAGCCCGATTATTATCCTGGGCCAACCGGCGTTTTCAATAAAAGCCTGAAGTTTTTCTTTCATCCCTATCACCTGCACCTCTCTGCCGATATTTCGTCAGCGCTTATTTCAGCAACGTTGCCGAGCATCAGGAGCCCGAATTCCTCAGCCGGCGACTTGGCCGGCAGTATCCCTGAAACCCTGCCTTCGTTGATTATAGCGACCCTGTCGCATATCGACCTGAGTTCTTCCAGTTCTGAAGATGTCATTATTATTGTTGTACCGGTCTCTTCGTTAACTCTCCTGAGAGTGTCGAGGACCAGTTTTTTTGCCCCGACGTCAATTCCCCTTGTCGGTTCTGAGACAAAGAGTATCTCTGGTGCCACGGCAAAGGCCTTGGCAAGGCATACCTTCTGCTGGTTGCCTCCGGAGAGCTCGACCGCTCTCTGTTTAGGCCCTGTGCAGCGGATCTCGAGGGCTTTGATGTAGTCTTCGGTACATTTTGTTACAGCTTTGTCATCGCGCCACTTGACCAGCCCGCCGAGCAGGTGTGAAATAAACTTTTCCTGTACCTGCATAGCTGTGAAGGTGATGTTCCAGTCTATTCCCTCTTCAAGAAGGAGACCCACTCCGCGTCTGTCTTCGGAGACGAAGGCCATCCCCTCCATCAGGGAGGAGTTGGGGTCGTTGAGCTTTATTTCCTTACCCCTTACAAAGACCTTTCCCCCGGAAACGTAAAGACCCATTATTCCGTTGGAAATGCCCACCTTGCCCTGTCCTGCGAGGCCTCCAAGACCAAATATCTCGCCCTGGCGGACCTCTATGGAGACATCCCTTACCGTCTCACCCGGCATGTCTACCCAGAGATTTTGAGTCTTAAGGATGACATCCCCGAACTTTCTCTCTTTTTCTTCGCCCGCATCGGCTACGCCGGAGATCTGCCTTCCAACCATCCAGCTTGCGATCTGCCTGACGTTGGTCTCTCCTGTTTTTGCTTCCTGGATAACACGGCCGTCCCTGAGAACTACCAGTTTGTCGCAGAGGTCAATGATCTCCTGGAGCCTGTGGGATATGAATATGATCGCTATGCCCTGGCAGGCCAGCTTTTTTAACGCTTCAATGAGCACCTGGGCCTCGGATTCCGCAAGTACGGCAGTAGGTTCGTCCAAAACCAGAAGTTTTGTCTTCTTTCTGTCGATCTCACGGGCTATCTCTGTAAACTGTTTGTGGCCGACAGGCATTTCGCT
Organism: Synergistota bacterium; assembly: GCA_034331105.1. Lineage (GTDB taxonomy): Bacteria > Synergistota > Synergistia > Synergistales > Synergistaceae > Caenicola. The sequence continues at coordinate 12,155 of JAXQGB010000013.1, forward strand.
TATCAATGTATCCGGTGCCAGAGTGACCCCCAGAGTATCGATAGCCCTGACTGCCCTGTTGTTCATGTCCGCTCTGTCGAGGGTCTTGAACCTGTCTCCGAAGACCTCTACAAGCGGGTTGTATTTCATGGATTCCCTGTTGAGAAGGATATTTTCGGTGGCAGTAAAGCCGGGGATCAGTGAGAATTCCTGGTGGACCATTCCTATACCGGCTTCAAGCGCATCGAATGGGTCTTTGAATAATTTTTCTTCCCCGTCGATGATTATCCTGCCTTCGTAACCGCCTGTCTCCTCAATCACAGACATCCCGAAGAGGATATTCATAAGGGTGGACTTTCCGGCGCCGTTTTCACCTACAAGCCCAAGTATCTCACCCGGCATCAGCGAAAAGCTGACGTCAGCGAGGACTCTGTTTCCGAAGTACTCCTTGCCAATATTCTCCATCTTTAGGAGAGGCACTCCTTCGGGCATCCGCTTCACCTCTTTTTCTTAATACTAAATAAACATTCGCTTATATATATAACAGAAAAATTATATTCTAACAACAATACAAAAGAAAGTCGGCTGTAAATGCCTCACATCATCAACACAATAATATTATACACTTATTAATTCCATTTTTTATCAATGTATTCGGACCGATAAAACAAGCCGGATAAGCCTTTTGTCAAAAAAGGCGATATCCGGCTTGTTTGTCCTTGCTATTCCATTACTCTGATTACCGTCCTACTTAATGGTGAGATATTTCTCCGGGACCTTTACATCCGTAACTTTCATATAACCTTTTCCAAAGACATACGTGTCCTGATAGACCAATGTGAATTTCTTATTCCTGAGACCCTTTGCGACGTCAAAATAAGAGGCCCCGTTCCATGCTGCTCCCGGAGTATATTTGTCGTAGCACTTCCAGAGGTCCTTGAGGTTGTAGAGCTTGGCTTTGCCCTCAACTATCCTTTTGCCGTATTCTGCGAGTGCGCATGTGGTGCTCCACCCGTATGAGTAAGCCCATGTTCCCATGCGGGCCTTTCCGCCTGCCTTTACTACAGAAACTTCGACTTTTTTCATTATTGCCTTCCAGTCTCCTGCTTCCTTCGAAAGGTCAATGCCGAATGCTCCGGGATATCCCATGAGCGGTGAGGGGAGGTCGGGTTCAACAAAAATAGCTCCATGTTTTGCCACCTGCTTGAGAAGCGGTTCTGTCTGTGCGTCGTTTGTGCAGAAGAAAGCCGTATCCTTGCCATATTTCTGGACCCACGCAGGGACCTTTTCAAGTATGAACTGCTGTGCTCCGGCTACACCTACGTCGCTTACAGGGTCAGGGGCAGTCTCGAATGCAAATTTAAGGCCAAGGTCTTTACAGGCCTGTTCCATTATTGCGCGACGTCTTGAAAGGAGCTCATAGCTCATGTGACGCGGGAAGGAGATATGTACGAATGTTTTTGCTCCAAGTTTTTTAGCTGTGTTTATTATGAGGTATCCGCGCATTATGTTGTCTACGCCTATTGCAAAGTCTGCAGTGCTTGTGATCACTGCCGGGTCTTCCTGGGGTTCACCTGCAAAGCAGAGAACGTCAGGACGTTTTTCCTTGACCCTGCGGAATGCTTCTGTTGTTCCCGGGATCGCGTCATCGACTACTATGACTTTGACCTTCGGGTCGTCTGAAAGCCCCACTATCTGGGAGATGGTGGTCTCCATTTCAGACATGAAATTATCAGGCATTGTGACGTGGCGGATCATTCCGCCTGAAGCTGCGTCTCCATATTCCTTGATGAGCCTTTCAGCTCCCCGGTATGTGTCCTCCGCCTGTGAGACCGTCAGTGTCGCTACGCCAATGTGAAAGGGCGCCGCAGCAAGGGCAGAACCGCAGAAGACAAGTGCCAGGACCAGCGCAACTGCAAAACAGACCGCATGTTTCTTCATCAAGTACTCCTCCTGTAATATTTGGGAATGGGAGTTTTCTGACCAGAAAGCTCCGGCAGAACAGCTGCAGTTCCCCAATAAAAAAAACTGAACCGGAGATGCTGCACAGTATAAATGGTATTCCCGCAGTGCCCATAAGTCAATACTGACTGATCCGTGGCGGACAGACATATTTCATGCCGAGGCTCTCCACAGCTCGTTTTACTGTTTTCCTCCTTTTAGAGATTTTTTTGCCCGTCTGCCCGGGATGCACCGCTCTTATGCCTCTCTTTTCCATATGGATAATAAGATCCCCAAGTAGTATGATAATAGAGGACCCTGACAGAAGCTTCGTCAGGCCCTGCATGATCTTCAAAGATCCGGAAAGCGGACGATCTTATCAGATTTCGGAGGGATAAATTTGATCAGAGAGAACAGGTTAATGAAACTGGCAGTTGAGTTAAGTTCATTGGGATTTGACGGGATATATCTGGGACCTTCGACTGACCTGGAGTACATCGGCGGCCTTGACACCCACCCGGACGAAAGGGTCCGGGGGCTGATGGTTTCTAAAGATGCCCGATGCTTTGCGATGACTCCGCTGCTTTACAAAGAAGAGATGAGAAACGCTTTCGGGGATGTCCCTTTCTATGCGGAATGGAACGACCACGAAGGCTTTACGGATGCGTTCAGGCTCGGATGCGAAAATCTGGGGCTTGTCGGAAAAAAGATCGCATTCAACGACGGCGTTCGCGCTGTCGATATGCTTGCGATAAGGGATACGATGGATATTCAGCTCTGCAACGGTTTGAAAGTGCTGGATCCCCTTCGCTCACGCAAGGATGAGGAAGAGCTTGACCTGATGAGAAAAGCATCCGCGATGGTCGATCAGGTCGTTTACAAGCTCATTGAATTTATAAAGCCCGGAATGACAGAGAGGGATATCATAAAGAAGATACCTGAGTTTTTTGAAGAGGCCGGATGTTATGAGATGTCTTTCGGCCCAATAGTCGCCAGCGGACCAAACGGCTCAATGCCCCACTACTCCGGAGACAAAAGGGTGATCGAAAAAAATGACGTCATCATCCTTGACCTTGGAGGAAGGCATAATGGATATTGCTCAGACACTACCAGGACACTTTTCGTAGGGACTCCTACTGATGAACAGAAAAAAGTATACGAAACAATCAGAAGGGCGCAGGCAGCAGGAGAAGCTGCTGTGAGGCCCGGAGCGACAGGGCAGGATGTAGACAGGGCGGCAAGAAAGGTCATAGTCGATGCAGGATATGGAGATTTTTTCTTCAACAGGGTCGGACATGGCATTGGACTGGCTGTTCACGAATCACCCTTTATCATTGAGGGGAACGACAGGCCGCTTGAACCGGGAAATGTTTTCAGCGTCGAACCTGGGATCTACCTCCCCGGCAAATTTGGTGTAAGGATCGAAAATCTGGTCGCAGTGAGGCCGGACGGTACAGGCGAGGTGCTCAACCATTCACCGCGGGAACTTACCGCAGTAAAAAACGGATAAAAGAAAGGATGATCCAATGAGCGACAGGAATGTTGTGGGCTTCATCGGCACCGGAGTGATGGGTTCAAGCATGGCAGGACACCTTCTCGCCGGAGGAAATGAAGTCCACGTATACAACAGGACAAAAAGCAAAGCCGAAAAGCTTATTCAAGCGGGGGCAGTCTGGGAGGATTCGCCGTCAGAGCTGGCATCCAAATGCAGCATCATATTCACGATCGTCGGCTATCCCAGGGATGTAGAGGATGTCTACCTTGGCAAAAACGGACTTATAGCCTCGGCTGCAAAAGGCTCGCTGCTGGTGGACATGACGACATCAAGCCCCAAACTGGCAGGAAGGATCTGGGAGGCTGCCGGGTCTAAAGGAATATCCGTCCTTGATGCGCCTGTGACCGGAGGCGACAGGGGGGCAAGGGAAGCAAAGCTGACTATCCTTGTCGGCGGAGAGAAAGAGGATTTCGAACGCGCGCTCCCCTACTTCAGGCTGATGGGGACGAACATCAGGCACATGGGCAAGGCCGGTTGCGGACAGTACACAAAACTGGTCAACCAGATCACCCTGGCGGGAACTATGACAGGAATGTGCGAAGGGCTTGCTTTTGCAAAGGGATGCGGCCTTGACCAGAAAGAGGTCCTTGAAGCGATATCGGGAGGGGCTGCAGGCAGCTGGAGCCTTACAAACTACGGTCCCCGAATACTGGACGGGGATTTCGATCCAGGCTTTTTCGTAAAACACTACATCAAAGACATGAAACTGGCGGAGGAATCAGCAGATGAGATGGGACTCGACCTGCCGGCCCTCTCTCTCACAAGGGAACTTTATGAGGAAATATCGGAAGGGGGTCTGGATGAAGCCGGGACCCAATCATTATATTGTCTCTATGATCCTGAGGAAGAATAATAAGCTAAAGGGGTAATCAATTGACATAGACGTGAACTGATTATAGAATTCAGTTTATAGAGTTCATCGTGCTCTGGGACAAAAATGCTTAACATTTTTAACACCGCAACAAAAAATACTTTTTATATTCAACTAATTTCAAGGAGGATGATTTCATGTCAAAGAAAACTATGATGATAATCGGTGCAGTAGCTGTGCTGGTCCTGGGCTTCTTTATGGTCCAGTCTGCGAACAAGCCTGCAGAACAGCCCGCACAGGAAGAGGCCAAAGCCCCTGAAAAGGCAGCCTTCCACATTGGTATCGTAACAGGTACCGTTTCTCAGAGCGAAGATGACCTTCGCGGAGCAGAACTTGCGATCCAGAAGTACGGCGATGTTTCAACAGGCGGAATGATCAAGCACCTGACCTACCCCGACAACTTCATGTCTGAGATGGAAACGACCATCGCACAGATAGCAGGACTCGCTGATGATCCTGACATGAAGGTAGTCGTAGTAAACCAGGCGATCCCGGGAACCGCTGAAGGTTTCCGCCGAATCAAGGAAAAACGCCCTGACATCCTCTGCTTCGCCGGAGAAGCACACGAAGACCCGAACGTTATCTCATCGGTCGCAGACCTGACGATCAACGCAGACTTCGTCTCCCGTGGTTATCTTATAATCCACACAGCAAAAGAACTCGGTTGCGACACTTTTGTCCATATCTCCTTCCCCCGTCACATGAGCTACGAAACACTCGGAAGACGCCGCCTCATCATGGAACAGGCCTGCAAAGACCTCGGCATGAAGTTTGTATTTGAGACAGCTCCCGACCCGACCAGCGACGTAGGCGTAGCAGGCGCACAGCAGTTCATACTTGAAAAGACACCTGCATGGGTAAGCAAATACGGGAAAAACACCGCGTTCTTCTGCACGAACGATGCACACACAGAACCGCTTCTCAAACAGCTTGCTGCAAACGGCGGATTCTTTATCGAAGCCGACCTTCCGTCACCCCTTATGGGTTATCCGGGAGCATTCGGCATTGACCTTGCAGCTGAAGCAGGAAACTGGCCCGTCATTCTCGAGAAGGTCGAAAAGGCAGTTTCTGACGCAGGAGCAGCCGGCCGCATGGGCACATGGGCATTCTCTTACGGCTATACCAACAGCATCGCCCTTGCTGAGTTCGGCAAGAGGATAGTTGAAGGAACAGCCAAGCTTGAGAGCAAAGAAGACCTGATGGCCTGCTACGGCGAGTACACACCGGGTGCAGCCTGGAACGGCAACTACTACACCGACCTCGGCACAGGAGTAACAAGCAAAAACCATCTGCTTGTCTATCAGGATACCTACATCTTTGGCAAGGGATTCATGAACGCCGCATCTGTTGAGGTACCTGAGAAGTACTCGCAGATCAAGATGACCAACTAATAATCGATATGCACTGATAAAAAGAGCCCTTCGGGGCTCTTTTTTTATGCGATGCCATACGCGCGCCCCTGTCAAGTGATATTACTTGACAGGGGCGCGCGCGCTGAGTATAATTCACTGGTCAATGAGAACAGGAGTGATATTTTGCAGGATTCGGATTCGCTTGGACAACGCATCAGGGACGGACTTCTGCTTGATGTCTACGGGACTCTGATAACAGAGAAACAGAGGCTCGCCTGTGAGATGGTCCTGCTTCAGGACCTCTCCCTCTCCGAAGCAGCCGAATCGCTGAAGGTCTCCAGACAGGGCGTTCACGACCTTATCACAAGGGCAAGGGAACATATGGAAAACGCCGAGAAAGCTCTGGGGCTTTTGGAAAAAGAGAGCAAATACGAAGAGCTGCTTGAGTTCCTTGAAAAAAACAGGGACCATTTGCCGGAAGACTTTTATTTAAATATGAAAAAACTGTTGGAAGCATAAGGGGAATATAAATGTTCGATTCGTTAAAGGAACGGTTTGAAAATATCTTTGCAGGTCTGAGAGGGAAAGGAAAACTTACTCCCGAAGACATCAACGAAGCGCTCCGCGAAGTACGCCGCGCGCTCCTTGAGGCTGACGTAAATTACAAGGTCGTCAAAGACGTAGTGGAAGCTATCAAAGTCCGGGCGACCGGACGGACCGTTTTGGATTCTGTCACACCTGCACAGCTGATATTCACGATAGTATACGAAGAGCTCGTCAAGATAATGGGAGAGGCGCCTGTCCCCCTGGCGATCTCACCCAAGCCTCCCACCGTTTACATGATGGTGGGCCTTCAGGGATCAGGTAAAACAACTACCACAGTCAAGATAGCAAAGAAGATGGCGAAAAGCCATAAGCCGCTCGTTGTTGCCTGCGACCTTCGCAGACCGGCGGCTGTTGAGCAGCTCAGGGTTCTTGCCGAAAAATCAAATATTCATTTTTGGGGCCCTGAGTCCGGAGAGACAGATCCTGTAAAGGTAGCATCCAAATCCCGCAAATACGCAGAAGACCACCTCTGCGACATGATCATCCTCGACACTGCAGGACGTCTCCAGATGGACGACGAACTGATGGCTGAGCTTGAAACAATGAAAGCCGCAGTGCCTCCGACTGAAATTCTGCTTGTAGTGGATTCCATGACAGGCCAGGAAGCAGTCAACGTAGCCGAGACCTTCCACAAGCGCCTTGGCCTGACCGGAGTGGTCCTCACGAAGCTTGACGGAGACGCCAGAGGCGGCCCGTCGCTCGCTGTCAGGGCAAGCACCGGAGTTCCGATAAAACTTGCCGGCTGCGGAGAGAAGACCGAGGACCTTGAAGTCTTTGATGCCAAACGCATGGCACAGCGCATCATCGGCATGGGCGACATGGAAGGGCTCCTTGAGAAAGTCCAGTCTGCCACGACCGAAGCCGATATAAACAGGATGACGGAGAGCCTCAAGAAGAACAGGTTCACCCTGGAAGACATGCTGCTCCAGCTTCAGCAGATACAGAAGATGGGGCCTCTTGAAAAAGTGCTTGAGATGCTCCCGATCCCGGGAGGCAGCAAAGCCCTCAAAGGCGCAAATGTAGACCCGAAAAGGATGAAACAGACTGAGGCAATAATCCTCTCAATGACTCTCAAAGAGAGGCGCAGCCCGGAGATAATAAAGGGCAGCCGCCGCAGGAGGATAGCCGAAGGTTCAGGCACATCTGTGCAGATGGTGAATCAGATCCTGGCACAATATGAACAGATGAAGACAATGATGAAGGGCATCGGCAAAATGTCCTCCGGAGGAAAAGGCTTCAAAATGCCCCCCGGCATGGGCGGAATGGGCGGAATGAAGAATTTCGGCGCAGGCCGGAGAGGTTTGTTTAAGTAGCAGACCCGGTATGTTTATACCGGGGGTGAAGCGGCGATCATATCGCCGTGAAGCAATGGTGAAGCAGTAGTGAAACGGTTGTAAAAACGATCAAATGATCGTCGGAACCTTGAAAAACTCAACAAAAATCCCCGCCGTCCCTGAATGAGTCTATCAGGAAGATGATAAGGAACTTAGGTTCCGGGTTCTAACCATTGCTTCACCATTGCTTCACCATTGCTTCACGCCGGTGTTCTTCCGGCAGTTTCACGCGGCAAGGTCTTAGGATCTGGGTTCTAACCATTGCTTCACCATCGCTTCACAATTGTTTCACGCCGGTGTTCTTCCGGCAGTTTCACGTGGCACGCTCCACGCCACAAAGACTACCAGGCTTTTTTATCGGGTTTCCGATTTCAAAAAGATAACATCGGGTTTCTCCGTAATTTGATTTTCGCCCGTATATCGAAAAGCAGTGAAAATCAAATCACCGAGGAACCCTAAAAACAGGAGGTGTTTACGCAAATGGCAGTTCGTATCCGTCTTTCCCGTCACGGGAAAAAGAAGGCTCCTTTCTATCGCCTTGTGGTTGCCGATTCTCATTCTCCAAGAGACGGCCGCTTCATAGAGATACTCGGGACCTACAACCCTCTCACAGATCCTGCAGAGGTAAAAGTGGACGTTGAACGCGCAGCATTTTGGCTGAAGAACGGGGCTTCCCCTTCAGAGACAGCTAAGATACTGCTCAAAAAGGCCGGAGTTTTTGATGCTCCGGCAGCAGAATAAGGCGGTCGATAGTTATGCCTGATTACATTGAACTGGTAGATCTGATAGTTCGCAGGCTTGTTACAAAACCTGATGAAGTGAAGATCTCAGAAGATCGAAGCGACTCCGGAGCTATCCTCTTGACTATAAAGGTGGCAGGGGAAGATATTGGCAGGGTCATAGGCAAAAAGGGTTCCACTATCAATGCCATACGCCACGTCGCCAAAGCCGCGTCGGTCAAATCCGGTGAAAAGGTCGATGTAGATGTCGAAGAAGAGTGAGGTTTCGTCGGAAGAAAGGGTAGTCATCGGGAAAATAGTGGGTGTACACGGAGTTACAGGAACTATGCTCCTTTTCCCCCTTACTGATTTTCCTGAGCGTTTTTTCAAAATGAAAAAACTTACCCTGGAAAAACCCGGCGTTCCGAGCCAGACTGTCAATGTTACAAAATTAGTGCCCTACGAGGGGAAAGATACATTTTTTCTCCAGATCGCAAACGTATCAGACAGAACTCTCGCGGAATCTTTCAAGGGAAGCTTTGTCACAGTATCAAAAGAGGAACGCGTTGAACTTTCCGATGATGAATACTGGATCGACGATATCGTAGGCCTGAAAGTGATCGACAATGCCACAGGAACTGAGCTTGGACTAATTCAGGAAGTACTTCAGACAGGAAGCAACGATGTCTACCTGATAAAGACAGAAGAGGGCCAGATCAGACCTATTCCTGCGCTTGCAGAGGTCATCAACAAAGTCGACACACAAAAAGGCGTAATGCTTGTAACTGTACCGGAGGGACTCTGGGACTGATATGAAAATATCCATTATTACAGCCTTCCCTGATCTCATAAAGAGCTATCTTGGTGCAAGCGTGCTTGGACGAGGGATAGCAAAGGGCAGGCTGGAGGTCGATGTCCTGGACGTTAGGGACTTTGCAGAAGGCAGTTACAGGCAGATCGATGATTATTCCTACGGAAGCGGCGGGATGGTGCTTATGGCCGAGCCGCTCCAAAAGGCACTCGACAGCCTGAAGGGAAACGGAAAACCGTTCCTTGTATATCCTTCTCCCCAGGGGACGAGGCTGCATCAGGAACTGGTCGAAGACCTTTCAAGGAAAGAGCATCTTGTCATACTGTGCGGTCATTACGAAGGTGTCGATGAAAGATTCGTCGAAAAAAATGTGGACCTTGAAATTTCAATAGGCGATTTTGTGCTCACCGGCGGGGAAATGCCTGCAATGGCGATCGTAGATGCCGTTTCAAGGCTCATCCCCGGAGTAGTAGGCAAGTCAGAAGCTGTCAGGGAAGATTCTTTCTTCGGCGGGATGCTTGATACACCTCACTACACCAGACCCTCTGAATGGAACGGGCACAAAGTACCGGAGATCCTCCTGAGCGGTGATGAGAAGGCCGTCAAAAAGTGGCGCAGAAGGCAGGCCGTCGATAGAACTCTTAAAAGAAGGCCTGACATAGTAGGACGGGCCGGGATAATGCCCTGGCTCTCCAAAGGCGCTTACGTGATGGAAGTCCATTACCCCGTACTCGACAAAAGAGGCGAAAAGTCCTCGACAGCGATCACAGGAATGGACCTTCATGACATCGCGAGGGCATGCCGCACATACGGCATCAAAAAGTATCTTCTGGTAACGCCATTGGCCCAGCAGCGTGAAATGGTCAAAAAGATAGTTTCTCACTGGACTGAAGGTTGGGGAGCCTCTTATAACCAGGACAGGAGCGAGGCGTTTGGCACCCTCAAGATATTCGCTTCAGTCAACAGAGCGCTGAAATGGGTCGCAGAAAGAGAAAAAACAGAGCCTTTCAAGATAGCGACAACAGCAAAGTCCGTTGAAGGTGCTGTTCATTGGCTCTCGCTGAAACGCAGGATACTGGAAGAGGACCTCTCTCCGGTCTTCATATTCGGAACGGGCTGGGGACTGCACGAAGATGTTATAAAAGACGCAGACTCTGTAATGACACCGATCGCCGGAGGGCTGGACAGCTGGAACCATCTTTCAGTAAGAAGTGCGGTCAGCATCACACTTGACAGATTTTTCGGATGGAGATGAAACAGGGTTTCGGTCCGTTGATCAGTACAGGCCCCCAGCGGCCATAAAAAGTTTAAAATGACAAAATACACATACCAAGATAAGGAGGGAAAAACCTCATGATCGATCCAAGAATAGCACTTATTGAGAAGAAATTCTTAAAGGCTGATGAAAGCCTCTCAGAGTTCCGCCCCGGGGACACAGTAAAAGTCCACGTTAAAGTTAAAGAAGGCAACCGCGAACGTATCCAGATATTTGAAGGAGTCGTTATCGGACGTCAGCACGGCGGAATTCGCGAGAACTTTATCGTCAGAAAGATATCCGCAGGGATAGGAGTAGAAAGAATATTCCCCGTCCATTGCCCGAGCGTCGAAAAGGTAGAGATCGTACGTAAAGGAAAGGTCCGCAGGGCGAAGCTTTACTATCTCCGCGAACTCAGCGGCAAAGCAGCTCGTATCAAGGAACGCCGCGAATACAACAGATAAGGTCATTGATCATTTTTCGGAGACGCTCTATTGCGTCTCCGATTTTTTTATGTCTGATCTCACACCGTGGTCTGATAAACTTTTGGATACTGCACAAAGCAGGACGCAAGTGAAGTCCGTTTTTTCAAATAGAGACTTGACGAAAGAGGATATGCTACGTATAATTTCTAAGTCTCGAGTGCCGGGGTGGTGGAAATGGTAGACACGCACGTTTGAGGGGCGTGTGGGGCAACCCGTACGAGTTCGATTCTCGTCTCCGGCACCATTTAAATTTACATCAGACCCTCACTGATACAAGCGTCCAGGGATATCCCGGGGCGCTTTTTGCTTGTCCGCCGCGCATGATCATAATATTTAATGCTTACAGTGAAAAAGAAGAGTAGCAAATAAAAAGGAAAAGTGTATAATATTGCGCAACTGATTGCAGCCTCTATCGAACCTGTTATTCACAGCCTGATCTCATTTTTTATGGGTAACTTTTTTTCTTTTTCCCGGCTATTGTTTATAATGGTATGACCAATTTGTGTTAAAAATAATTTAATATCCATCAGCCTCTTTCAACATAAGTCTCTTTGTTCTATACTTTCAGCAATATCTATAAAAGCAGAAACGGAAGGAGAGGTTATCATGGCATCAGAATCAAACAGTCTCTGGAAAGCCTACCGGTTCCCTATCATACTTCTCACAGGAATTGTCATCGGCTGTATAGTCGGGGCAGTGATGGGCAAAGACGCGCTGGTCTTTAAGCCTCTTGGAGATGTCTTTATCAATGCAATGTTTATGGTAGTCGTTCCTCTGGTCTTCTCAACGATATGCAGCGCTGTTGCAAATATGTCCTCAATGGAGAGGCTTGGAAAAGTCATGAGATCCCTGGTACTCGTCTTTCTGGTGACAGGAGGGATAGCTGCGATCCTTATGCTTGTCACCGTCACACTCTTCCCGCCTGCAGCTGGAGCAAACATACAGCTTCAGGCCCCTGGTGATTTCCAGGCACTGAGCACAGCAGACCAGATAGTAAAGGCATTCACTGTGGAAGATTTCGCGTTGCTCCTCTCCAGAAGGGCAATGCTGCCGCTGATCATCTTCACAATATTCTTCGGCTTCTGCCTCCAGACACTTGGAGAGAGAGGTCGGGCTGTCGGACGCGGGATCGCGGTCTTTGCCGACGCGATGCTCCAGATGGTCAAATACCTGATGTACTATGCCCCGATAGGTCTGGGTGCCTACTTTGCGACCCTGGTAGGAGACTACGGACCAAACCTTCTCGGAGCATATCTCCGCTCAATGATCATTTACCATATTGCCACTTTTGGCTATTTCTTTATCGCCTTTACGATCTATTCCTGGATAGCAACACAGGGAAAAGGTACCGGAGTATTCTGGAAAAACATCATAACTCCCGCCATAACTGCTCTTGGAACACAGAGCAGCAATGCCACGCTGCCCGTAAACCTTGTAGCAGCACATAACATCGGCATTCCAAAGGATATCGCCGAGATCGTGCTGCCTATCGGGGCAACAGCTCACATGGAAGGTTCTTGCCTGAGCGGTATCCTTAAGATCGCATTCCTCTTCGGCATCTTCAACATACCATTCACCGGAATAGGAACGATCACCACTGCTGTAGCAGTCGCAGTTCTTTCAGGAGTTGTCCTCTCAGGTATCCCCGGAGGCGGTCTGGTCGGAGAAATGCTGATAGTGAGTCTTTACGGATTTCCGCCTGAAGCGTTCCCCATCATTGCAACGATAGGCTTCCTGGTCGACCCGGCAGCTACAATGGTCAACGCAACGGGAGACACCTGCTCGGCAATGCTTGTCTCAAGACTGGTAGAAGGCAAAGACTGGTTTGACAAGGCAGTGACCGCAAAGGAAATAATCTGACCGATCTCCCTTCAGATCTATGTTCGATGCCGGCGCACATTTTTGGTGCGCCGGCATTTTTATAGAATGTAACAAAGGCTCAAATAGTATACAATAGCCCTTAACAGTTCAACTATTTCATAAAAAAGTGGAAATGGAGTTTTTGGAATGAAAAGCATTAAAACAGTATCGCTTATAGGACTTGGCGCACTTGGCAGCGCAAATCTTGCAAAGATCTCAGAGTCTGTACCAATGGAAAATATCAGAGTGGTTGCTTCGGGTGACAGGGCAGACAGATATCGCAAAAATGGTGTATGCGTAAACGGCAGGACTTACATGTTCCCGATATTCGGACCCGAAGACAAAGTTCCTCCCGCGGATCTCCTTATCTTTGCTGTCAAAAACCACCACCTTCCCAAGGCGATCGAAGAGGCCAGGAACCATGTTGGGGAAAATACCATAATTATCTCATTCCTCAATGGCATATCAAGCGAGGAAGATATAGGCAAAACATATGGAATGGATAAGGTCCTGTATGCATACGTGATGCGGACGGATTCAACACGGATCGGAGATTCGACAAATTACGTCAATCTGGGTTTTGTGCCATTTGGCGAAGCCCGGAATATTCCCGGAAAGTATACTGAAAGAGTATTGGCCGTCGAAGAATTTTTTAAAAAAACAGGCATAAAATATAACATTCCCGAAAACATGATACGCGACCTTTGGCTTAAGTTCATGCTTAACGTCGGAGCCAACCAGGTCACTGCCGTACTCAGATGCACCTACGGCGCGATCAGGGATTCAAAAGCAGTAAGGGATCTGCTGACCGAAGCCATGAGAGAAGCGGTCGCGGTTTCGAAGGCTGAAAAGATCGACCTTGATGAGAGCGATATCACAAGATGCATTGACATCCTCAGCTCGCTGACCCCTACGGGAAAGACCTCAATGCTGCAGGACGTCGAGGCAAGAAGAAAGACTGAGGTCGAAGCCTTTGGAGGAACTGTTTGCAGTCTTGCCAAAAAGCACGGCATAGATGTCCCGGTAAACGAAGCGCTGGTAAAATTCATAACAGCACTGGAAGAAACTTTTGAAATTTGCTGACAGAACATAAATATCAGGGTTTTGAAAAGATCCGACCCGGCGCACATTAGAAAAAGCCGCTCCTGTTAAGGAGCGGCTTTTATCATTTTGACTGTATTGGTCAGCTAAAGCTTAGAGGAAGAAACCCTTCAGCTTAAGGCCGTCTGCAACGCGCTTGATCGCAACAAGGAATGCTGCGCGGCGCATCTTTACGCTGTGTTCCTGTGAATAATCCCATACTCTCTTGAAGTTGTCCTTCATGATCGGTACGAGGCGGTTGTTGTACTCTTCCTCTGTCCAGAAGAATCCGGCGAGGTCCTGTACCCATTCAAAGTATGAACCGATAACTCCGCCGCTGTTGGCGAGGAAGTCAGGAACGACGATGATGCCGCGCCTGTCGAGGATAACATCGCCGTCGGGCCTTACAGGTCCGTTTGCGCCTTCAACGATGTATGTGCACTTGAGTTTGTCGGCATTCTTCTCACTGATAACGCCTTCGAGGGCGCAGGGTGAAAGAACAAGGCATTCCTGCTCGAGGATCTCTTCGCCGCTCATCTTTACGAGTCCGGGCTGCGTGTAGCCGTCAAGTATACGCTTGGGATGTGCTTCAACGTGCGCCTTAGCTGCTACAACGTCGATCCCGTCCTTGCAGTAGTAACCGCCGGTGATGTCACTGATACCAACTACTTTTGCTCCTGCTTCCTGGAGGAAGAGTGCGTTGTATGTTCCGACGTTGCCGAAGCCCTGTACGATGACTGTTGCTGTTTTGGGGTCTACCTTCTGTGTTTTGAGAAGTTCAAGGACGCATGTTGCAACGCCGAGGCCTGTTGCTGCGGTGCGGCCCTTTGATCCCCAGTAAGCGATGGGTTTGCCTGTTACTACGCCGGGCTCAAGTTTGCCGCGAAGCTTTGAAATGGTATCCATTATCCAGACCATTTCAGGGCCGCCGGTGTTGACGTCAGGTGCGGGAACGTCTGTCCAGTCGCCGATGAAGGGGGCGATGCGTGCTGCAAATGTACGTGTCATCATTTCACGCTCACGCGGTGAAAGTTCGAAAGGATCTACAGAGATGCCGCCTTTGCCTCCGCCGTATGGGATACCTGCAAGTGAACACTTCCATGTCATAAGGCTTGCGAGAGCTTCACACTCTTCGAGGTTGACATCGGGGTGGAAACGGAGTCCGCCCTTTGCCGGTCCGCAAACTGTGGAATGCTGTACGCGGTAACCTTCAAAAACTCTTACTGAACCGTCGTCCATTACTACAGGGACGGAGACACAGACAGCTCTTTCGGGGCGGCTGAGGACTTCTACCAGACCCTCATCAAGATTCATCTCTTCTGCTGCTGCGTAGAAGTTCTCCAGTGCTGTTGCAAGAAGAACATTCTTGGAAGTACGTTTCTGTACGGCCATACAAAAAACCTCCTTGGATTTTTCGCCCAAACGGGCATTTACTTTAAGATATCTGTCCCAGGATCGGGACAATTCTTACACACACTATCAATTGTATTCCTCTTCCTGATTTGAGTAAAGGGGGGAAAAGACTACTCCTGCCTGAATTGAATGAATAAAACGTCAAAACAAAACAATTTATGCTTCTGACTTAGAGAAAAAAGGCGCAATGTACTTTTACGTGAAAAACTCCCATGAAAATAAACTTTAGCCACGGCCTTATTCATTTTATCACAAATGGATCCATGGATCCCTTGTTCTTTCCGCAAACCCATTCCGGTCAGATCCCACACAGGATCATGCAATAAAAAACCGGAGGAGACAAACCTGTCATACTGATGCAGTTTTCTCTAGAAGAACTTTTTCTTCCAGAGCAGGACTATGGTAACTATAGTCAGTGCCATCGTTACCATCCCGACAATAAAGAACCCCATCGGATGGGATGCCCAAGGTACAGGGACGTTCATTCCGAAGAAGCTTGCGATCATTGTAGGGATCGCCATCACTATCGTTACTGAGGCAAGGAATTTCATGACCATGTTCAGGTTGTTGGAAATAACTGAGGCGAAGGCATCCATCATGCCTGCCAGAACATCAGTCTGGATCTGGGCCATTTCAATAGACTGATCGTATTCGACCCTTACGTCATCGAGCAGTTCCTCATCTTCTTCCCTGAACTTGATCAGGTGGTTCACCTGAGGATTGGAACAGAGGCGAAGCAGGCGTTCAACGACTACTCTGTTTGAACGCAATGACATTGAGTAGTATGTAAGTCCCTTCTGAAGATCCAGAAGCTGAAAAAGCTCTTCGTTCTTCATTGAAAGGCGCAGATCCTGCTCTATCCTGTCTGACTTCCTGGCCATCTGTCTCAGGTCTTTCAGGAACAGCAGTGCGGAATGATACAAAAGTTGGAACAGGAACCTGGTTCTCTTATAGGTGCTGAAATACCTGTATCTGCTCTCTGTGAAGCTTTGGAGGATATCGTTGTACTCCTGGCAGATCGTCACAAAAAAATCAGGCGTGACGATTATTCCGAGAGGTATCGTATCGTACTCTCCCGGCCTGTCTTCGTGGTTGACAGGAACGTTTATAAGGACAAGGATGTGATTGTCTTCTATTTCAATACGGGAGGATTCTTCCGGGTCAAGAGCAGATCTTACGAAGTCCTGAGGAGCTTTTGTTAATCTCTCCGTTATTATAAGTTCCTCTGCTGTTGGTTTTATCAGGCTTAT
Organism: Synergistota bacterium; assembly: GCA_034331105.1. Classification (GTDB taxonomy): domain Bacteria; phylum Synergistota; class Synergistia; order Synergistales; family Synergistaceae; genus Caenicola. The sequence continues at coordinate 28,666 of JAXQGB010000013.1, forward strand.
CCATGATCCTGATTCGATATTGTCCTGATCAAGTTCAAGAAGCCTGTCGTCAAATGTCTTTGAAATTTTGAGCATTGTTTTTTCCTCCCCCGCTGTTTTTCTGAATTATCCCGTGATCTGAAACATGCACTGATGCACAAGTCAGGAGGTGTCATCAAAAAAGATGTCATCTGAATAGTATGCCGATATTTCAAAAAATCTGTTAAATCTACGGGAGTGAAGGGATGAAAAGAATGGAATTAATTAAATACTCCACACCCGGCAGCGCCGGGTGCTTATTAAAAGTGCAGCCCGGGCTAGAAAATATTCACTAAGCGTCCTTGAGGTTCAGGACTGGGACTGGGACTATCCATGGACTGCTCCCTTCTTCGGGTGTTGCCCGATGCATTGCTTTCTACCCAGTAAAGTTTAGTGCGCAACAACTGCAAGGTCAAGGGGAAAATTTATCATATCTGAGTATTCCGGTCTGCAGAAGCAATATTCCCAAAAATTCAGTGCAAATGCTGGATCGCGCCTAAAATCACTGATCCGAAGCATACGAAAATGATCAGCTTCAAAAGAACAAAAAAAAGAGGTATTTCAGGCAAAAAGCAACGCCCGGAATACCCCCGCAAAAGCTGTAAAACATCGTTCGATCTGTATCTCGAAAAACTAACGCTTTGAGAACTGCTTGGCTGCTCTTGCTCCTTTGAGTCCGACCTTCTTACGTTCGACCATGCGTGAGTCGCGGGTAAGAAGTCCGGCCTTCTTAAGGGAGGGGCGTGCTGCGGGGTACATCTTCAGGATCGCTCTTGCGACACCAAGGCGCACTGCACCTGCCTGACCTGTAAGTCCGCCGCCGTGGGCATTGACGAACACATCGATCTTGCCCTCGATGCCGGCTACTTTCAGCGCTTCAACAGCTTGTGTAGACCAGTAAAAACGCGGGAGATAGTCGTTAACTTCTCTGTTGTTGATAAGGAACTTACCGTCGCCTTCACAGATGCGTACTCGGGCGATAGCGTTCTTTCTTCTGCCTGTACCCCAAATAAAGGATACGGGGGCCGCTGTTTCTTTTTTCTTAACTGCCATTTTTTACACCCCTATCTCCTAGTCTATCTGCTCTGGTTTCTGAGCCTCGTGTGGATGGCTCGGACCGGCATATACTTTAAGCTTGCGATACATATCACGTCCAAGTTTGGTCTTGGGAAGCATACCCCATACGACCCTCTCGATCAGACGTTCGGGACGGCGTTCAAGTACCTGCTGGTACGTGAGAGTCTTTAGTCCGCCCGGGTAAAGGCTGTGTGTGATGATCGTGGACTGCAGGAGTTTTTTGCCTGTAAGCCCGATCTTCTCCGCGTTTACAACAACAACAAAATCGCCGGTATCAACGTGCGGCGTGTATGTTGGCTTGTGTTTCCCAATAAGTATACGGGCTACCTGTACTGCAAGACGGCCAAGGTGTTTATCTGATGCGTCGATCACATACCATTTGCGCTCAACTTCCGCACCCTTAGCCATGAAAGAACGTGTGCCTATCATGGATCTTCCTCCTCAAAAAAGTGGATCACTAATTTTTTATATTTTATATTTCTTAAAGCTACTCGTCCGGTTCACTGAAGCCGTGGCATACGTGCGCTAACGCACCGCTCTTCAGGGACACTGTCTGTTAACGTGGGGGAAAACAGACTGCGGGGCTAGAGTACGCGTTCAAGCCTCGGATTATCAATTATTCCGGGAAGACGTCCGCGCTTGGCGATAGGCCTTCCGTCGATCATTTTCAGGTCCATGGTCATATCCCTTGATTTTCCATGTGTTATATAACTGCCGACTCCGTAAACACTTGCTCCGGCTTCGTTCATCATCTTTATGCGTTCAGGGGTAAGGCCTCCTGTAGCTATAACCTGCACATCGCTGTAACCGGCAATGTCAAGGCGCCATCTGATCTCGCGGACCAGATCCGGTGTAACTCCGCCGCGCTCACCGGGTGTGTCAAGCCTTACTCCGGCAAGCTTATCGCCCAGGCATTCTGCAACACGCATAGTCTCTTCCGCTTCATCCTTGAAAGTATCGACTAGCACTATACGAGGTTCTTCTGCAGGGATCTGAGCGTCATAAAGCTTAGCAAGCTTAACTGTATCCCCTACTATCAATATTGCAGCATGAGGGATGGTCCCCTTTGGTTCTTCATTGCAGAGCTTTGCGGCCAGGATGCAGCTCATCGCGCTGCACCCGGCAATCTTCGCCGCTCTTTCCATTACCGGCGCGACAGCGGGATGAACATGCCTGGCTCCGAAACAGAGAACATTGCGGCCCTCAGCTGCTTCCACACATTCCCTCGCTGCTGTGGCCCATCCTGTAGATGAGGCAAGCATGCCAAGCAAAACTGTTTCATAAAGGCCGAATGATTCGTACGTACCCTTGATCCTCATCAGGACTTCTTTGCCTTCAAAAGCAGATCCCTCAGGGATGGCCTCAACTTCCGGCTGGTTCGGGAATGTCCTGAAAAGCCGCAGAACTTCTTCAAGTCCGGCAAAAATACCGCTCTTACGGGTAAATACCTCAGCTACGACAGGTGTTTCCAGCAACCCTGCTGAACGGAGAACGTCCCTCGTCTTTAAAAAATAAATATCTGTAGTCCACCCTGTCAGCAGCTCTTCGTGAGTTGCAGAAAAAAGACGTCCCTCTGTTTCTACGTAGGCGGCAATATCTTTTTGGCTGTCAAGCCTCTTGAGCGGCATGGCGACGGCCTATCTTACGACGACCTGCAAGATGGACAGGATCATAAATGCGAGCATCAGTCCTGCAGTTATTTTAGTCAGGGATGACATGCGCTGCCATGTTCCTCCCGAATCTGCCTGAGTTCCGCCTCCGCCAAAAGATCCGGTGAATCCACCGCTTTTTCTGTGCTGCATCATAATAACTCCAATTAGAGCTACACAAACAAGGATGTGAAGGATTCCAAGAAGGATTTTCACAAACCACACCTCCAGAGTTTTCTATATTCCGCGGTCAGGCTGTTACCTCTGCACAGACCGGGAATTTTCCATAGTACGTACAGCATAGTATTGTAACACAGGTATGAGCATTTCTGCTATACCTTTTATTGCAAGGGCTCTATGAGAAATTTTTGTTTTTACCCGGTCTCCGAGTTCAGAAAATGTTTTGTCATAGCCGTCGGGTATAAATATCGGGTCATAACCGAAGCCGCTCATGCCCGATGGTTTAAATGCGATCGTTCCGCTGCAGATGCCTTCATAAACAAGAGCTTCTTCTCTGTCAGGAAAGACAACTGCAATGCACGAGACAAAACGTGCCCTTCTCTCTTTTATGTCTTCCATTTTAGAAAGGAGCCAATTAGTCCTGTCATTGTCAGTACCCTGAACGGCACGGGCAGAATGTATCCCCGGGGCTCCTCCGAGAGCAAATACTTCCAGGCCGCTGTCATCAGCGATCGCCGGCAAATCAAGCGTTTCCGACCAGGCCCTCGCTTTTAGAAGAGCATTTTCTTTGTAGCTGCTTCCGGTTTCCTCTACATCTGTCCGGACATCAAGATCCCCTCCGAAAAGAAGTTCTATCCCTATCGGCGCAAATGCATCTTTCATTTCACGGTACTTATTTATGTTGCCGCTTGCAAGAACTATCTTCATCTTAAAAAAATCGCCTTTTCCTCATCTGTAAGCTGAAGGGCTTCGGCCTGTATCCGATGGATCTCGCAGATCCCTTTCCATCCCAGGGATAATATCTCATCCAGTTCTGTCCTCGAGAATACTCCTCCCTCACCGGTGCCCTGGAGTTCTACGAACTCCCCCTTTGAGGTCATTATGATGTTTGCATCCACATCTGCAGCGGAATCTTCTTCGTAGCACAGATCCAGCATCGGCACCCCGCAGACCTTGCCGGCACTTACAGCTCCTATCTGTGTTTTGACAGGTATCTCATCTATCTGCGAGCAGGAGACCAGCCATCTCAACGCATCAAAAAGCGCTACAAAACCAGCCGAGACAGAAGCCGTCCTTGTCCCTCCGTCAGCCTGCAGAACATCACAGTCGATCCAGATAGTTTTTTCTCCAAGCTTGTTCATATCGACAGCTGCACGAAGCGACCGTCCGATCAGTCTCTGTATCTCGGTCCCCCTGCCGTTGAGCTTTCCTTTGCTTATGTCCCTCTGAGTCCTCTGGTGGGTGGATCTGGGAAGCATTGAATATTCAGCGCTTATCCAGCCTTTGCCGGTACCCCTCATAAACGGGGGGACTTTATCTTCCACAGAAGCAGTACAGAGGACCTTGGTATTGCCCCATTCAACAAGAGCCGACCCTTCTGCGTATCTGCTGAAATTCCTTTGGAACTTTATCGGCCTGAGCTCAAATGGTTCTCTTCCGTCAATTCTCATTATTTCATACCCCGTCAGTTGATTTCCCATGGTCTTGTAAGATCCGCAGGTGTCTTCTCTCCTGATTCTTTTCCGTCTATGTAGAATTTGACCTTCTTAACAGGCGGAAAATTGTCTTTCATCGTCCGAACAAGTCCGGTAATAACTATCGCTGCTTTTTCCTTGCCCAATGTTTTCAAAGATGAGCTGAAAGCGCCTGTCATATCAAGATAGAGCCAGTCTCCGCTCCTGAAAACGTTGATGACGCGGACATTGTTGTCCAGCATTTTTGTCTCTTTGAGCCCATCGATATAAACAGAGGCTACCTTTTCAATATCTTCTTCTACCATTCCTTTTTTGATTTCGATCTCTCTCTCAGTAAAAGTCGTTCCATCAGGTATGTAGATGTTGTATTTCACGTTGCCCGGCCCGTTTGAAGAAGTTGCGCCTACACTTACTCTTGCTGCTTCGGTACCGTTGCCTACAACATTTCCGACTCTTGGACCGCCCTTTTTATCTGCCCAGTTGAAGAAATAATTTGCCCCCAGGTAACCGCACACAAAAAATATGGCAAGAAGAGCTATCCAGGCAAATATCCGTACAAGCAGAGGTGCTTTCTTACTGTTATCCTCTTCTTCTTCGAATTCATCCTCTTCATCTTCGTAATCATCATCACGGTTCTCCCGCGAACGATCATCAGATCTATTGTTTTCTGCCCTGCCTTTTCCTGAGTACCTGGCAAAAAAACCTTCGCGAAGATCCTCTTTTTCTTCTTCCCTGCCTCTGATCTCCTCATGCGAAGCATTGTCCCTTTGCTGAGCAGAAATGCGCTTTACTGAGGGTTCGTCAAAATTTTCTTCTTCTTTTTTCTTTCTGATAATAAAATGGCGGGTTCTTTCCTCAGGATCCCTCATGCATTATTCCTCCTGTAATACGATCACTGTACCGTCACCGGATGTTCGTTGATATATGTTACGATCCCCTTTGCAAAGCTTCTGCATAGGGCCTCTCTGTAGTCTGCAGTGTTTAGTTTTCGCGCCTCAGCCCTGTCTGTGAGGTAACCCATTTCTATCAATACCGATGGCATTCCGGCACCTCTCAGAACGTAGAAAGGAGCCTGTCTCACCTTACGCATCGGAAGCCCTGACGAATTGGCAGAGCTGTGGAGCACCTCTGTAAGGCTGGTGCTCTCGTTTATCTTGTCATTTTGCTGCATGTCTCCAAGTATTTTGAGCAGCAGCCTCGTTTTCTGGTCTGCACGCTGGACATCCTGCGGTGTTTCTGCCCCTCCGCTTATTTCCTTGTTTTCATATATAGCCAGCTGCATTGCGTCTTTGTCTGACGGGGGAGCCATTATGTAAAACTCAAGCCCTGCGGCAGTCTTCCCTTTGGGCATCGCATTGCAGTGTATGCTGACAAAGACGTTGGCTTTGTTGTCGTTTGCAAATGCAGTTCTCTCTGCAAGCTTCAGATATACATCCGTCTTTCTTGTATAGCGAACGTCTATGCCGTAAGCCTGGAGCATCTCTCCAAGCTGGATAGCCGCCCTGAGATTTATGTCCTTTTCTTTTATGCCGTTTGCAACGGCGCCGGGGTCATGCCCTCCATGCCCTGCATCGAGCACGACAACAGGTTTTTTGCTTCCGTAAGTCACCTTGAGGGGGACACCCGGCATTGTGCTTTCTTTTTTATCTTCTTCGGGCATAGGAATTTCTGGTTCGGCCGTTACTTCTTTTTCGGGTTTTTTCTGCTCAACAGAGATTTCTTTCTGAGGTTCCGATTTAGGTTCTTCTTTCTTTGCCTCTTCAGCCTGAGGAGGTTCCTGCCCGGATTCAGTCCATCTCATACCGGGTTTTTTCCCTATCTTGGTATAAAACTGGTCCAGTACGGTAATCATGGCTTTTGAGTCTGCCCACCAATGACCGTCTTGAAGAGCGATGGGATCAGGAAGGCTTATGATAGCGCCATTGACCCTTACCACGCTTGAGTTGTTCCAGAACTCCATTTTTTTACCGTCTATGACTACTACTATACCCTGCAGGTTGCCTGTCCTTGAGAGTCCCAATGCCGATATTACCTCTTCAATGGCAACGTCCTTCCCTTTAAGCGAGTTGGTCCTGGCTGGTATGTCTCCTTTTTTGATATCACCGTACCATAAGGAAAGGGTCTCAGCAGACGCAGATGCAGCCATGATCACTATGAGAAGCAAAGCAAAGTATATTATCCGTGATATATTTTTATTCACCTGCAACAACAATGTTTTCCACCACCAATGTCGGAGCCGCAGTTGATCCGAAGAAGGTGAGGTCGGAACCGACTGCAACTATATTATTTAAAAAGTCCATCAAGTTTGACGCTATCGTGACACCACTCACAGGTCTCGTGATGATCCCGTTCTCGATCAGATGTCCCTTTGCTCCTACAGAGAAATCACCGCTGATCGGGTCTATTGTATGAAGCCCCATCAATTCTGTCAGGTAAAGGCCCGAGCTTACTCCTGAGATCAGGGATCCCGGCTTTTCGCTTCCGGCCTCGAGCAAGAGGTTGGACGTACCGACATCCGGCAGAGAAGACATTCCCCTGCATGCATTTCCGGTTGATGTGACTCCGTCTTTCCATGCGTACTGAAGATTATACAGGTAAGAGCGGGCAATGCCATCTTTGATGAGCAATGTCCTGCCTGTCGGAACTCCTTCCGCATCCCATGAACCTGTGCCTGCTTTCCAGGGGATCCTCCCGTCATCGACAAGAGTCACGCAGGGGGATGCCACCTTTAAATTCAGCCGTTCCGCCATCAGGGACCTCCCCTTATGTATCTCCGGAGCGCAGAACAGGTCACCTATGACATCTACCAGGGATGCAGCGGTCTCAGGTTCGATCACTATCGTGTAAGGGCCGGTCTTCATAGGGGTACCGCCTAGAGCCGATACTGTCTTCTCCACAGCTTTGAGGGCGATCTTCCTTATGTCGAGTTCATCAAGCCTTCTTGATTCTTCACCATGACCGCCCATCTCGGTATTTCTCCCGTCACCTGCGATGACTGTCACTCCGCAGCTTGCGCTGCTTCCGCGCTCCCAGCCTTCAAGTCCGGTGCTTGTACAGTAAAATGAAGATCCCCATCCGTCATTCCAGGATGCGCTCCTCACAGAGATTATATTGCTGTCGGCAGACATTGCGCTCTCTGTCATGACCCGGCAAAGTTCCATCCTCTTCTGAGGTGTAATGGCTGTGATCTCCGGATCTTCCAGATCAAGCGAAGGATCAGGGACCAACTTTCCCTCATAAAGCATAATGCCTTCTTCCGGTTCAGAATTCCTGCAGTTGAAAAGGCTCCATTCCACCAATTCCCGGAGGGAAAGCTTGTCAAGCCTGTTTCCATAAGATATGCCCTGCCTGCCGTCAGACATGATCGTCCTGACGCCAATGCCTGCCGTAAAACCTGTCACACACTCTTCGATCTCCCCATCCTTGAGGGATAGGCCGGAGCCTGCACCCTCCGAATAAAGCACGTCGGCTCCGGATGCCCCTCCGCGCAGAGCCTCATCCAGCATCCAATTCGAGATGGATTCGACTTCTTCGCTGGAAAGGAATTCGGTCACTGAGAGATCACCTCAAGTATTATGCCTGCCGCCCTTTCAACATCTTCCCTGTTGACATCAAGATGTGTAACAAGGCGTATCCTTCTCGGAGAAAGAGCGTTTAGAAGCAGCCCGCGTTCTTTACAGGCGCTGACAAAATATTCATCTGCGGGATAGCTCTCCAGCATTGGGAAAAATACCATGTTAGTCATATTAGGCACTTCCTCTACGTGTACCCCTCCCTTTATCAGGAGCTCACACAGAAGTTTTGCGTTGTCATGATCTTCAGAAAGCCTGGGTATGTTGTTTTTAAGCGCAAAAAGACCTGCTGCAGCAGCTATCCCTACCTGGCGCTGAGCACCGCCGATACGCTTTCTGGCTTTCTTTGCCCTTTCTATGAATTCGTGAGATCCGCAGAGCATTGACCCCATTGGAGCGCCAAGTCCTTTTGAAAGGCAGAACTGGACTGAATCCACTTCTTTTGTGAACTCGGTCACGTCAACTCCGTAACATACGGAAGCGTTGAATATCCTGGCCCCGTCAAGATGAACGTGGAAACCTAGCCTGTGCCCTTCCCTCGCGACTTCTGCAAACCGTTTCGGGGAAACGGCAATGCCCCCGGTGTAGTTATGGGTATTTTCCAGACAGAGGATAGTCGTGTCCGGGTGATGGATGTTGTTGTCTGCCCTGTTTGCCGGGGCGATGTCTTCGACTTTTGGAATTCCTTCATCGTCATTCAGGGGATATGGGCAAAGTCCTGCAACTGCTGAAAAACCTCCGACTTCGGCATTCCATATATGGGAGCGCTTCCCTGCAAGCAGGCTTTCTCCGTGGCGTCCGGCGGAGAGAAAAGCAAGGAGGTTTCCCATAGTTCCCGAACATGTATAGATGGCCGTTTCTTTGCCTGTCAGCTCAGCTGCATATTTTGACAAAGCGTTTGACGAAGGGTCATCTCCGTATATATCGTCCCCTACCTCTGCGTTTGCCATGATCCTGCGCATTTCTTCCGAGGGTTTCGTTACTGTGTCACTGCGGAAATCCATAATTTTCATATTGATATACCTCCATTGGTCGATTTTCTGATATTTAAAAAAATTTTATAACCTTACTTAAATATACGTTATTAATTCAATTTTTACACCTCATGCTACTAGTGGATTCAAAACCTCTGTTTTTCACCTTCTCTACATGTTTTTTAGCGGGGAACCAGTGGCTCAAAATATTTAAGTCGCTGGATCCCGATCTCGGAACGCAATCGAAATGGTTCGAATGCTATTGTGTTTTTATATGTTTCCTTAACAGGAAACAGCATTCTCCCGATCAAAAGCATGCGGGAAAGACGGTGGAAAAGTTGGTCTTTAAAATCTCTTTCAATAGTTATATTTTAACCCCAAGCCTTGCCCATGGAAGAAAATCTTCACTGACAGCGATCCCAAGATCAACTCCATGGCTGTTGGAACCATGGAAGTCTGAGCCGGCCGTTGGATAAAGATCGAATTTATCTGCCAATTTCAGGTAATTGTATGCCTGTTCGGGGCTGTGTCCGGAATAGAGCGCTTCGATGCCCCAAAGTCCATTGTCTTTGAGGCATCGCAGAAGTCGGTCCATCTTTTCATCTTCAAGATATGTCTGGGCCGGATGTGCAAGTACCGCAAGCCCGCCTGCACCGTTGATAAGGGCAATGCACTCCTCGGCAGAGAGCCTCGTCCTTGGCACATGTGCGCTTCCGCCATAGCCTAAATATTTCGTAAAGGCTTCTCCTATGCTTGAAACATATCCCCTCTGCATCATCAGTCTTGCTATATGAGGCCTTGCAATTACCTGCCCCTTTGAAAGGTCTGAGACATCTTCAATTTGTACATCAAAGCCCAGACTTTGTAATTTATTGCATATCCTGTGATTTCTGCTGTTCCTGTGGGATCTTATTTCATCAAGCCTCTTCTGGAGGACCTCATTAGACCTGTCTATACGGAATCCCAGGATGTGAAGCGTATAATCTGAATCCGCAGAAAGCTCTATGCCTGTAAGTCCTTCCACACCATATTCCCTGCATGCAGACATAAAGGGACCCAGGCCTTCCGTTGTATCGTGGTCAGTGAGGCTCACAAAGGCCAGATGCCGTTTTTTTGCAGTTTTGACTATCGACTCTACACTTAGCGTGCCGTCAGAATAGTTGCTGTGGACGTGCATATCTATCAGGATCATTCGCCGGTCTTTGCCTCCTCCTTTTCCCTGACTTCAGCGGATAATTTTGCATTTATAGGATATGAGAGCACAAAAGCGATCAATTCAAGCTTTTGGACATCCTCCTCTGAAAATGCGTCGGCAACACGGGACTCTATCTGAAGGACTCCTATTTTATCCCCTTCAGCGAAAAGCGGCGCAGACATAAGTGACCTTGCATCCCTGTCGAAGGGAAGGTCCTTTGCGCTCTCGACCCTTTGGGTAAGGTAAGGCCTGCCTGATGCGAAAACCTTCCATGCCGCTCCGCCGTTCCTTGGTATTGAAGAACCCGGCCTTCCTGCCCTAGCGGGCATGTACATAGCGCCGGACTTGTCAGCGACGGTTATAAAAACCTCGTCACCGGCAGTCATTTCCCTGATCTTATCCGTTGCTGAAGAGACCAGGGCCGTTAGCTCTTTTTCCTTGGAAATTTCGGATGAAAATTTATCCACAGCATCCATGAATTTTTTGCCTGTGTCCCTGTAATAGAGCATAAATCCACCGACCGACACCAGAAGAAGAAATATCGAAGCTGTATCGAACCACGAGAAAACTCCGCAGACGGATCCTATGACAGCCGCAGAAGCACATACCAGCAGGTTCGTCTTATGAGACCATCTGCTGCTCTCAGTAAGACCCAGAAAGGCAGCCAGTATCGAGGCTATGAAAAGCGGAGTAGAATTGAATATGCCGCTGAAGGCACATCCCACAGACAAAACTATAAGCCAGAATATCTGAGGCCAAAACCTACGCCTTCTGAATACCCGGCCATAGTATGTTTCACCATTTTTCACTATGCAGAATTCTCCCTTCCAGTGTCATTATCCTTATCTCTTTTTCATCAACAACAGCGGCACTGGCCGGATCCTTGCCCTTCGGTATGGTCGTGGATCCTGGATTCAGGAAGATCGTATCTTTCTCCCTTACAACTGATGCTATATGAGTATGTCCTGATATGGCAAGATCTGCTTTGGAATCAAGAGCCATCTGTCTGAAAAGCGGAAAATTGTCGCCGTGCATCATTAATATTTTTTTCCCGTTCCACCATATCGAAACATAAGGGGCAAGCAGAGGATGCAGTACCATCTGATCGACATCCGCATCACAGTTTCCTCTTGCGATAAGTATCGTTCCTTTATAGCTGTTGATCGCATCGGCGAGGTCAGCGGGGGTGTAGCCTCCAGGGATGTCATTTCGAGGTCCGTGATAAAGGACATCTCCGGCATGCAGTATCGCATCGGCGTTATTAAAGAGCGAGAGGGCAGATCCCCAGGCGGGGAAACTGCCATGGGTGTCAGAAAGCACTCCGAGCACTTTACTGCTGATATTACGGGCAGACATGTCAACACATCCTTTAGGGGTAAATTCCGGTTGATATTATTCTCAGCTATTATATAATCAGTAAGCTTGGAAAAACACTGAAGCGGGAGTGATTTTTATGAATATAGATTCCAAAACACTGGAACAACAGGACATGAAGATGCTGGTACATTCGCTTGAGCTGGTTTCAGCCCGCATTTTCGAATCAGTAATAACACTTAATCAGACAGCTTGTTCCAATACACCTGAGATGCAGGTCCTTTTTGACCAGTGGGTATCATTTCTGGGTGAAGAAGTTATCTGCGCAGCAGAAAAAAACGGGGAGCTCGACCCGGAAGAGATATCTAAGAAGATCGGCGTCAGCAGCTCGACCATAATATCTTTGGCCCTGGCCCTGCACAGGCAGGGCAGGATCAGGATCAAAAGCTTTGTGGTGGAGCCCGGAAACAACGTAAACACTGAAATATGCGACTGCCTTAACAAGTAGCGTAACACAGTTTAATTATCAGTTTATTGATACCGGTCACGCTTTTGGGGACTGATTTTACCGTTACTCTGCCCGTACTATCTTTCGTCTGCCTGATGGTAGGGCTTGCGGGTTTTGTCGATGCATCAGCAGGAGGGGGTGGCATAATCGCCCTCCCTGCTTACGTCTTTACCGGCATGCCGACACATTTTGCATACGGGTGCAATAAATTCTCAAGCGCATGCGGCACCACTCTCTCCGTTTTTAAATTCTGGTCTGCCGGTGCGGTCAATCTAAGATCTTCACTTCTCGCCGCATTCAGCTCTTTCATTGGATCAGGAATAGCCGCATCAATTGTTCTGATGATCCCCGACCATGTGCTTAAAACTATGCTGTTGCTTATCCTCCCGATTGCTGCGGTCGTCATCTTCCTGAAAAAAGATATGGGTGAAGATGACCATTCTCACTCTTTGTCCCGTAAAGCTGTCCTCTTTTTATCACTTCTGATAGGATTCCTTGTCGGAGGATATGACGGAATGTTCGGTCCCGGCGCAGGCACATTCGCCATATTCGCTTTCTCTTCAATAATGAAGTATGACCTTAAGACAGCCTCAGGCAACGCAAAAATAGTCAATCTGGCCTCAAATTACGCCTCACTTTTGACTTTTGCCATGGCCGGAACAGTCTATTACCAGATCGCGATCCCTGCCGGGATATGCAACATTATAGGGAACTATATCGGTTCTGCCTACGCACTGAAAAAGGGCGGGAAATTCATCCGCCCGATGATGATCGTTGTTCTTATATTCCTGCTTGCAAAAATAGCCTTTGACCTTTTCACACACTGAGATCAGAATTTGCTCTTTTTCGTGACCCACCACGGTGCCATGGCTGTATCCTTGTGCCCTTTGGCTGTAACCTCCCATATCGTCGCAAAAAGGCTGTTGATCCTTGCAGCAAAAGAAAAAAGCGGCATCAGGAGCAGGAAGCACAGCCTTGAAAGGTCTTCTTTCGGCCTTTCTGAAAGGCATGCCACAAAGACCAGGTACATTATTATGAGCAGCAGCATGTAAAAGAGATATACAATAAAGAGCATCGTAGCTGAGTATTCTATCGGAAATTTTACAAAGAGCCATATCATATATACAAAAATAACAAAAGGCATGACTATCTGTGAAAAAAGCCCGTTAAACAATATCATGAGGAAATTGGGCCATCCAAGAAGCTGGGGCTTGAAAGAAGGTCTGTGCTTGCGAAAGTAGAGAAATGAAAGATCCCCGTCCCATCTCAGGCGCTGTTTAAAAAACCCCCTGAATGTATCCGGTGCTTCTGTGTGCCCGATCGCTTCCGGATCGAAAATTATCCTGAACTTTTTTTTGTACCTGCCAAAGTAATTTTTGATCCTCAATGTCATATCAAGATCTTCGGCTGTCCCTGCATCCCAGCCTCCTACAAGCTCCAGAACGCTTTTTCTGAATACTCCGAAAGCTCCTGAAATGTTGTTTACCAGGTTGAAAGAACTCAATCCTGTTTTTGAGGACTGGATAGAAACAAAATATTCTATAGCCTGAAGCGTAGCTGCCAGTGAAACTTCTGAATTTTTTACTCTCAAACAACCTGACACAGCACTGACTCCCGGATCTTCAAAATGCCTGGTCGCCCTTTCTACCATGTTGTTGTCAAATGAAGTATCCCCGTCCAGCGCCATTATTATCTCTCCGGATGCAAAATTGAGGCCTGTGTTCAGGCTTGAGACACGTCCGCCCCTCTGCCACTTTGGAACCACAACAAGTTTTCTGTTTTCAAAATCTGACACATAGTGGTACATCTGCATTGCAGCGTCGTACGTCTTCACGTTTTTTGCCGCGCCGTCTATCATTGCAAGTATTTCTATCTTTCCCGGGTATATCTGCTCAGCAAGGGACTTTATCGTCTGCTGGATATCTCTTCCTTCGCTGTAACAGGTAATTATGCATGAAACGGGAGGGAAATACGGCCTGCGCTCCCCTTCGTACCTTCTCATGACAGAGTATTTGATCACGCCCATCATAACAAGCAGTGAAAGTGGAAGTTCAAAGAAGAGCACAAAAGGCATGAACTTCAGCAAAAAAGGCCATGTCCCGTCTTCCAACAGAGGGTAAATATGCTCGGCTATGAAAGCTAAAATGTATGTTTCCACAATGCAGGCCTCTTGATGATCATAGAGCTTCTGAAAATGCTTCCAGATGTTCCTTTACTGATAGCCCTTCTTCTGACTCGGGGATCTCAAAACATTTTGCCTTTATCCGTATCCTATACTCTGTTTTGCCTTCAATAATATCGTTGAGAGCCTCTATGCGCTGCGATATGATCTCTGATTTGTTCAATGGTGTCTTCGGAAGAAGCACCCAGAAGGTATCCGGGGCCGAGCTGGTCGTCATGTCGGTTGTCCTTACCATAGCCCTTATGCGGGATACGAGTTCATTGATCAGCTTTTGATAGGATTCATCTCCTAACGAATACTGAACTTCATAGAGGTTCGACAATCTGATCCCCATAAGAGAAAAAACTTCATCAGGATAGCGTTTTCTGTATTCACGCAGCCACTCGGTCATAGTGCAGAAATAATTGAATATAAGGTTGTTCTGTCCGTCAAAGAGCTTGATCTCCATCTGCATGCTGCCGGTCCGTACTGCGGAAATTCCTTTTTCTGTAAGTTTATAGCTGTAGATATTTTTAACGATAAGGTCGCCGGGGACTGTCCTTGTGTTGCAGAAGAAACAGTCGGCCTTCACATCGGGTTCAATAAACTTCGAGCCGCAGTCATTGCATTCATGTGATTCCAGCGGGTGATCATAATCGCTTCCCAGATGTCTTAAAACGCTTCCGCATTTGGGGCATACAAATGACATGTTCTTTTTGAAATCTGTATCGGGAGCTACGTGTCCGCAGACAAAGCAATGGATCATTGTTTTTTTCTGGAAATCTATGCTTCCGCAGTTCGGGCAGACATCCAGGTAATTAAGATGCCCTGTTTTGCACTTAGGGCACTTTCTTATCCTGTCTACCATAGAACTTCGTGTTATGTAACCATTTTCCTCAAGGAAATCCGTTATTTTCAGTGCCATTACCATTTCCTTATCGAATCTGAAGGCCCTTAGCCTTTCAAGACCGAGCAGGTCTTCAGCCTTGAGCAATTTTGATGATTCACTGGAACTGTCGACAAGAAGTGCTGCTTCCGGATACGAGTATACCCATGGCGAGAAGGGAGAACAGATAGGTGAGAGCATATATTGTTCCCCTCTCACGTACATATAGGTAAGCAGTCTTAAATAATGATTATCGACCAGATCCTCAGGTTTTGTTCTGCTGCCTCTTTTGAGTATAGAAGAAGCTTCATCCAGCCTCTCTTTAACATTTAAAATAACTCCGTCTACAAGCATGTCAAGCTGCTGCATCGTCCTGGATAAATAGACCGGTGCGTAGCAAAATTCGACTGACCTTCGCAGATCTACAAGTTCATTCAAGGCTCTGAGGCCTTCCGAACTGGAGGAGTCTTTCATTCCGTCAATAATTACGATGCCGGGCAAAGGCTTCCTCTCAATAAGTTCAGCCGCCGAGGGGACGTCAATGACCTTCTGATCGGAATTATGTAACGGAGCAGCCCCAAGAAGGATCCTATATATGTTGTATTCTTTCATCACTTCATTCCTCCTAGAAAAAGGATCTTAGTCCCCACTTGACCCTTACGGGCAGCCCCTCAACAAGCTCCTCTTTTAAAAGCGGTTCTTTCGGAGTCAAGTAGACTTTCACGCTGCGGGGAGGTGTAGATATACTGCTGGTCAAACCTCCGGGAGTATTTTGTGATACTGTCGGCATCTCTTCCAGTATGGCTTTTATCGTCCTTGATTTGCCGGGCAGCAAAACTTTTACTTCTGAACCGAGTTTGATCTTTTTGAAATTTTCAGGCTCAACAAAGACTACGATGCTTGCTGATCCGGGGTCGGCTATCCACATGATCTCATCGCCGGCATCCACCGACTGCCCCGGAAATACTTCTATTGTCTGGACCCTTCCTGCCTGTCTGACAAGGAGATCAAAAGAGGACTCTCCAAGCTCTTCAAGATATTTTATGCTCATATCAAAGTAATCGACCCTTGCTCTCATTGTCTTTTCCGGCGTATCATCGACCCTCACTGACAGGAGAGCCTCGCGGTCAGACATCGCAGTGCTGAGGCGTGATTCCGCAGCGTTGACTTCTGCCCTTGTAGCGGCTCCCTGTACCATCAGCTTCCTCATTGTTTCTGCTTCTTTCCTGAAAAAAGCAATGTTTTGGTCTACGAGCTTCAAAGAGCGCTGAGGAGTTTTGGGCATCGTCTGAAGTCCTGCCTTTATTGAATCCCTTTCCGCCTTCATCAAAGCTATCTGGTTAAGTATCTCGATCGACGGCTGTCTGACAAGCTTAGCTGCAGCTGTTCCGGGCGATACATCAGACCCTTTTTTGACAAGGATCTCTTTTACGTATGCCTTCTCAGGTGCTCTCAAAGCAAAACTGTTCATCGCGATCACACCAGGCGATGAACTGAAAAACCATCCTATTAAAACATACCACAGGAGTATAACGAACGGAGCAAAGACAATAGTCATGATGAGCCACCAGAGAAGCTTTGATACTCTCCTTTGCCCGGGGGCATATGGGATCTTCAGCCCCGACCTTATTTCAGGATCATTGTTTTTTGTCTGAGAAAAAGAAACCCTCATCGAACCATCCCCCCATGATCTTCCCAAGATTGGATGACTATACCCTTAAAATTCTTACTTTTTTTAAGTTCCCTGCTAATAAGCTCCATGCTCTCAGAATAACTGCAAAAACCTGAGGAACTATAGCTTTCTGCAGGGCTCAGAACCCTTTCCACGCTTTGGGCAAGTCTGAATTTCAGTCCCGGATTACGATCCATTATCTCTGTCATGCGCTTAGATACTGCTTCCCTCTTAGTCGAATACAACATGACGGATATGTATTCAAGCTCAAGACCGGGGAAAACTTTTTTGAAAACTGTCCCCAGGTCTCCCTCCAGGTACCTGGGGTGGATCGAGAAAGACAGACTCTTGTCATCAGCCATTTTTACAGCCCTTAAAGTATCTGCCAGCAACATAAACAGTTCTTCCCTTTTTCCTTCGGCACCCGGGAGAGAATCAGGCTCAATATCAAGATGTATACCTTTAAACCTGTATTTTTTCATTTTTCCGATTATGTCGATAAGATCCTTTCTCTGATCGGGATAGAGCCACGTAGGATCTCCGAGGAGAATGTCAGCCCTTATCCCCATATTTTCTGCTTCCAAAAGAAGATACTCCAGTTCTATCCTGTTCTTATAGCTGTCAAAACTTTTGATCTGCCCGCCTGTAAAAGACATCAAAAAATGATCAAAGCCTTTGTCCCTTAGGTCCCTGAGGGAGGCTGTTCTGGTTTTGGATGACAGGAACGGGGCTGCGTCCCAGACATATACTGATTTAGGGAGAAAAAGACCGGTATTGCTTTTTTTAAGGGTATCTGATGTTCTCTCTTCAGGTGTTGATCTCGCTGCAGGAATGGCTTTGGAATTACCCCCGGAAGCCGCCTGATAGTCCGCCGGAACTACCCTCTCACTTCCTCCCGGAACAGTGACATCTGAGACAAGCCAGTCAGGATGCAGCATCCTTTTCCTGAGCGGGTTGTCAGCAATGGGACTCATTCGTTCCGAAGGTTCAGAAGAGAGGCCGTTTGGGTAGGCATAACTCAACAGATCTGCACCTGTCTGCATGAATATCATCTCCGAATCTATCAAGTCAGTGGCACCCAGATAATACTGATATCTGCTTTCCTGCAGCTGCTCGAATGTATCACCCGATATCGATGATCTTCTTATTATCTTCTCTCTTACTGATTCCGTCAGAGCGGCCAGGCGAGTTTCTTCAGCTTTGATATTGGCCGCAGCGTAAGCAGCAAGTGATGTTGCTTCCTCAGCCTCTCCCTGTGCTCTTATCCTCGTGAAAAGCTCATCCCTCTGGGCTCTTTTAAATTCTTCCTCCGCAGCGATCCTTGCCTTGTCTTCTTTCGAAAAAGCTGTCCCCAAAGGCTCACTTATCGTCACTGAGGCATATACCCCGCTCCCTATCTCTCCGGGAAAGTCTTTTGCAGCAGTCGCTCCTATCGTAAATGATGCTTCTTTGCTGATATTCCTTTTTTCAAGCATCAGCTCTTCATATTTTTTCAGTGTTTCCCTTTTCATTGCTATCTCGGGATGATTGTCTAAGTCAGACCTCAGTCCGTTGATCGCAGGAAGGGTGGGTATCTCCATTTTTTCGGGCATCTCCCATATCCTGCCGGTAGCGAGCCTTATTATCTGCAGCGCCTGTGTCTTTTTGAGGGAGGACATAGCAATATCTCTCCTGACTGAATCAAATGCCATCATAGACTCCAGCCTGTAAGAAGGCAGCAGAAGACCTTGTTTTTCCCTTTGAGAAAGTATCCTTGATACCTCTTTTTCAGTTGAGAGAAACTTTTCAGATATTGCAGTTTTTTCACACTCAGACCATAAAGTCACATAAGCTTTTCTCAACGCCGTAAGATTGTGCAGTTTCAGCATCCGGGGGCGATAATCAGACTCTATGGAACGTATCTCTGACTCAATTGCGGCCACCTTTTGCCTGCTCCAGGTGCCAAAGAGCGGAAAAACAATACCGGCCCCCACCCCAAGCTTACTGTAAGATGTCGACTCTTCACTCGTTTCAAAAAGCGGTTCATCACTGTATCCAAAAGTTGCATTGAAGAAATACCTCGCTCCTATTCTTTGGCGCTCAAGCTCCTGAAGCTGAGAATCACGGCCCATGGCAGCAAGAGCGGTAAGGACTTCCGGTCCGTCCCCTATCATTGACTCAGCAATGTGAAGAGGGGGCATCGGCTCTGCAAAAGCTTTACAGGATCCTGAAATGATCAGCATTTGAGCACAGAGAAAAAGTAGTATCAAAAATCTGAGACGACAGCTCTGTTTTGCAATTCTTAAAAACATGCCTATCTGCACCCTCCTTAAAAATTAAGATATTTTTATAATTTTATAAATTTACATTAGCTCGAAGAATCATTTTAAATCATAATTCTTGCAAATGCACTAGTTATATTTTTTTGATGTACATTTTTCTGTATTTCTCAAATTTTGACAGCGTCATAATTACAACTATTTTCAAAGAAAACAATTTATACATCAAGACAAAAAAGACTCTTTCGGTAATTAAAGCACAAAAACGATGATATTACTAATGTTTCTTATTTACAACAATAAAAGAGAGACCCTCAAAAAATGAGGGTCTCTCTTTTGATGTGCTTAATTAAGTTCCTTCTGCAGACCTTCTGACTTTACTTTTTGGGCAGCAGCTGTTTCCTTACTCCCTGCCAGAGAGAAAATACGGTAAGCGCGATGATGATCAACGAGAGCGGGCTGGTAAACATATTTTTGATGAGCATCGGGACGCTTCCGTGAACGAGAGAAAATGCTCTTGCAAGTTCCCCTTCTGCCATGCTGCCTAACACTAACCCTAATACCATTGGTTCCCTGGGCACGTCAAACTCTTTCATAAGATACCCGATCAACCCTATCACAAGCATCAATCCAACTTCGACGATCGACATGTTTATTGCGTAAGAACCGATCACTGCAAGGCCAAGTACTAGGGGACCAAGGACCGAAGCAGGAGTTTCAATAAGCTTTACGCCGTAACGAGCTATAAACAGCCCTACCGGTATAAAAGCAAGATTTGAAACAAAGAGGCTCATTATAAAACTGTAGACGATCGCTGAATTCTCTATAAAAAGAGTGGGACCGGGCTTTAAACCATGGACCATAAGACCGCCGAGCAAAACAGCAGAGACCGCGTTACCGGGTATACCCAGAGTCAATGCAGGCACAAGGGAACCTCCAACGACTGCGTTGTTTGAAGCCTCCGAGGCAATGATCCCTTCGGGTGATCCTGTACCGAAAACTTCGGGAGTTTTCGAACTTCTCTTTGCATCATCATAAGCCACGAAGCTGGCAATGCTGCTGCCTGCACCGGGAACTATCCCAACAATGATACCTATTATTGTGGCCCTCAGGCTTAACATTTTATATTTAAAAAGTTCCATCATCTGAGAAAAAACTCCATCGCCAACAGTATTTACCTGCTTTGGAGAGTCATCGGAACCGCTTAATGACGATATCACTTCAGGTATTGAGTAAAGACCTATCAGTGCTATTACGATCGGAAGGCCGCTGTATAGTTCTGCCATACCCGCAGTAAACCTTACATCTCCGGTGAGGGGATGCATGCCTATAATGCTGAGGAAAAGCCCGATCACTCCTGCCCAAAGGCCTTTAAGCATGTTCCTTTCGGAAAGAGAAGCAATGACGCTTACACCAAAAAGGGCCAGCAGGAAGTACTCTTGTGCGCCAAATTTTAATGCAAACTCTGCAAGCGGAGGTGCAAGGAAGAGCAATGCGAAAATACTGACAAAACCTCCAAACGCAGAGGCAGATGTGGCAAGAGCAATGGCCCTGCCTGATTCACCCTTCTGGGTCATCGGGTAGCCGTCAAGAAGCGTACAGCAGTTTGCCGGGGTGCCGGGAATGTTTATCAGTATTGCGCTGATAGCTCCGGAATATGTTGATGAACAGTATATTGCTCCAAGAAGAGCCAATCCCATCTCCGGGCTCATGCCAAATGTGACGGGGACAAGCAATGCAACTCCCATAGTGCTTGTGAGTCCCGGGAGAGCTCCAATGACCACGCCAAAAACTGTACCCGCAAAGATCAAAAGCAATATCATTGGGTCAGCCAGCGAAAAAATCCCCTGCGTTATACCTGAGAATATATTTTCCATTTTTAGTACCTCCAGAGCTAGAACAAAAGGCCTTCAGGAAGCCTGAGTCCCAGAAAACTAACGAACAGCGCATAAACTACCAGCAAAAATCCGGCAGTTGCAATGGTTTTTGCAAAAAGGCCCTGTTTGCCGAAAACTGACATGGTACCAACGAGGAAAATTATGCTGCTGACAAAATACCCTATATACATGATCCCCACTACGTAAGCTATAGTCAGCGAGAAGACAATAGCAGGGACTTTCAGCTTGGACATTATGCTGCCGGAGCTTTCTTCTGTGTTGATATTTTCCTTTGCCACTCTTCTTGAACGAAGTGCCTTTACAAGTATCAACACAGAAAAAAAGAGCATAAGGCCGCACAGAAACCTGGGGAACTCAGATGACTCCGCCGGATAGGTGAAACTGGTTATTAGGAGGAGCAATGAAATTACAGTGATCGATACTGCAAAGAACAATTCTTTAGATGTTTTTTTCATAGAGATCAAATTCACCCCTGTATTGGATCCTCCGCTAAAAAGCGGAGGATCACATTATTTGTACTGACTGATCAACTAAAAGAGTGATTTATATTCTTCGACTATCTTCGTTGACTCTTCAACCAGCTTGTTTGAATCCTTGTTTCCGATGAACTCTATTGTCAGGCCAAGTGACTTAGCCTGTGCAAGGAACTCAGGATTCTTTGCGACTTTTTCAAACGCTTTTTCAAGTGTTGCTACGTCTTTCGCGTTCATTTTCTTTGGAGCAGCTACCCCGCGAAGGGCTGTCCCGGCAGAGGGGATATCCATGCCAAATACTTCCTTCGATGTTTTGATGCTGACTCCGGGAAGCTTTTTATCATAGAAAACCACAAGGGGAACCAATCTTCCGCCTTCGATGTGCGGGATGGCTGAGCTTAATGTGGTTACAGCAAGGTCGACCTGTTTGCCAAGAAGCGCTGTGAGTGCAGGACCTGAACCACTGTAAGGGACAAAGTTCGTATCCATTTTAAGGAGTTTCGACGCGATCAGATGCTGGAGCTGGACGTTGCTCTGAGGACCGTCTCCTGCTACGTTGAGTTTCTTGGGATTTTTACGTGCAAATTCCATTACATCCCTTGCCGTCTTCATTTCGCTGTCTTTATTCACTACCCAGATAATGGGGTCGACCTGGAAGTTGCAGATATACTGAAAATCGGCCATTTCAAAAGGGACATTCTTACGAAGGCTCTTGACAAGGATCATTGAAGGGAGACTTGTAGCTCCGATCGTGTATCCGTCAGGCCTTGCTTTGGCAAGGTTCGTCCAGCCTATCTGTCCGCCTGCTCCGGGCTTGTTCTCAACTACCAACGCCTGTCCATTGAGCTCGGGGGATATATATTTCGCAATAAGGCGGATAAGGATATCATTGCCGCCTCCCGGGCCAAAGGGAACGATAGCTACAACGGCCTTTGACGGATATGGCGCAGCCAGGGCAGGAAGGGTCATTCCAAATAGGGTAAATACTACCAATACGGCAAAAAACAGTTTGAAACTCTTTTTCATGATTATTTCCTCCTTTAATTTTTTATTGCTGCAGTTAATTTTTCTTGAATAGATCCAAGCAGGTCATGCCTGTTGTTTAGACCAATACTTTATCTCCATCGATAATAACTTTCCCGTCTACTTCTATACGGGGATTCCACATGAGAAGATCGTAGTGGGTAGGCGCTTTGACTGTTCCGCCAAGAGTAATGCTGGTGCCTATGCCAATATGAGCAGTTCCTATAACACCCTCATCTTCGAGCATGATCCCGCACATCCTGCATTTTGGATTCAAACCTACTCCAAGTTCCGCGATGTTGTAGCAGTTGTGGTCGTTGTGGCTCGCAAGGTCTTTCTTAAGCACTTCTGCCTGTTTTCCGCCTGAAATGCTGGTTATGAATCCGTCCTTGACTTCTACTACGACAGGCTCATTCAGGACACCTATGCCAAGATAAGGAATGCTTGCGTCTGCAACTATCCTTCCGTTGGCCGACCCTTCTATCGGGGATGAGTTGGCTTCCACAGTCGGGATCGTAGAAAATTCTCCGGGTTCGACGACACAATACAGCGCATTGCCGCGTCTTCCAGTGATATCCATCCAGAGGTCTGTTCCGCCGGGGGAAGTTACGTGAACTTTGTTACCCTTTGCGAAAGCATCAGCTACAGCTTTGCAGACCGGCTTGATCGCCTGGAAATCTGCCTCGATGCCCCCGTGTATCAGCATGTCCTCAGTAAAATCGGTAAGGACAAGAATGCGGGCTCCGTTTGCAGCTGCGGCTTTGACCGCATAGGTGTGTGTCACGGAATAACTTACCGGAATAAGGATCACATCCGCATGCAGCATACTTTCAGCTATCAGCTTGGGAGGTTCCTCGCCAGCCTTTTTGCGCGGCTTCATAACACTCACCACTGCTTCAGCACCGCGTTCTACTGCCGCCGCTGCAAGTACTTTAGCAATATTCTCCTGCACCATATCCGTAATTATCAGGATATTTTCCCCTGCTTTGAGAGAGACGCAATTATCCATGATGGTCTTTGCTCCCTGCATCATAAGGGCTTCTTTCATCTTCAAAGCTCAACCACTCCTTTTATATTTTTATATGCCTGTTTTGTCTTTCGTAAGTTTATACTATAATACTACAATCATACAAGTTTTTGTCAAGTCTGAAAATGCATCGAACCTGATTTATTTGTTTTGATCTGGTCCAGGCACTGGAATAATTCCTAAACTGCCTGTATATTTTGTGATGTAGAGCAATAGAAGGATGGCTAATATTTGTTGTTGAGGAAAGAAGGATGTAGTTAAATGGAGAAAAAAATCAATATTATGCGAGGATCAGGAACAGAGGCATCCGAACTCAAGACGGAAAGGCTTTCCTCAAGGATCTCAAAACTTATACTTTCAGAGATACAGTCGGGTATGCTTCTTCCCGGCGACCGACTTCCGGCTGAAACGATTTTGGCCCAGAGATATGGAGTCAGCAGAACAATACTAAGAGAAGCCATCGCGAGCCTTAAAAATGACGACATACTTGAGTCGAAACAGGGCAGGGGAATAATTGTTAAGAATCCCAACCAGAGACAGGCCTTCCGTTTTTCAGACGTTTTTGAAACTATCTCTGTTGATGAGATCAATTATTTTTACGAGATGCGGGCTCTTTTGGAATCCGAAGCAGCAGGTCTTGCAGCGGTAAGACACACAAAAGAAGACATGGTTTCGATCAAAAAAGCTCTTAAAGAGATGGAGGAAGCCGTCATAAACTCATCTCCGGGAGACGAGGCTCACTTCAAATATAACGAGGCTATCGCAAAAGCAAGCCATAATCCGGTATTGATTGAGTTTCTTTCTTTTTTGCAGAACAAACTTCATTCTCTTGCGACAGAACTGAGGATAAAAACCATGATGTCACCGGAGAGAGCCGAAACTGTCCTTTCTGAACACAGGCATGTTGTAGAGAGCATTTTTACAGGTGATCCTCAAAAGGCTAAACAGGCTGTTATAACTCACTTAAAAAATGCCGCCCAAAGAGCCGGAATGAACATATACATGCCCTAAAAGCACCCGGCATAACAGGCCTGCCGGTTTTCAATGGAGGAATGTGAACTGAGGATAATAGTGGATGCAGACGCATGTCCCAAGTCAGTCCTGCAGCATACGGTAGAGACCGGGGCAAAATACGGCATACCGGTAGTAACTGTTGCCAGCTTCAACCACAACATAATCTCTTCCCAACATATAACCGTTGAAAGCGGATCCCAGGAAGCAGATCTCAAAATAATCAACATCACGGACTGCGGCGACATTATAGTTACACAGGACTGGGGACTTGCTGCCGTCGTGCTCTCAAAAAAAGCCTCCGCTCTGAGCCCCGCGGGTATAGAATACGAAGCTGAAAGAATGACCTTCATGCTCGAAGAGAGGGAAATAAAAGCCAAATTCCGAAGAAACGGCGGAAGGACCAAAGGCCCGAAGAAAAGAGCCGCAGAGGACGATATACGTTTTCTCAGGACTCTGGAAAAAATCGTTTTAAGAGAAATAGAGAGAAAAGATCATTAACTTCTTTTTTATATAGGAGTGAGCGCGTGGATATCATTTCTGCCAGTCAAGTTGTTTTTCAGTCGATGATCCGGTACCCGGATATAAAAATCGCTAAGGGGAAAACCACATTCATACATGGCCCGAGCGGCTGCGGCAAAAGCACGCTGCTCAAGCTTATAAACGGCACGATTTCCCCTGACAGCGGAGAGATCCTCTACAACGATAATAATATTGAAAATATCGACACGATCAAACTGAGAAGAGAGATCCTTCTGGTCGCTCAGTCAGTCTTCCTCTTCACCGGCACGATCGAAGAAAACTTCAAAAAATATTACGAATACAGGGATCATGATGCACCCGCAAAAGATAAGATGGAGAAATTCCTTAATATATGCTGTGCAGATTTTCCTCTTGAGACCAGGTGCGAGACTATGTCAGGCGGTGAACGGCAGAGGGTCTACATAGCGATATTCCTTTCGTTCATGCCCGAAGTCTTGATGCTTGACGAGCCCACATCAGCATTGGACAACGCATCTTCGGACATCATGATGAGCAACATTAAAAATTTTTCCAATGATAATGAGATGACGACTATCGTGGTAAGCCATTATCTTCCTCTTGCCGAAAAATACGGCGACAATATCATCGCACTCGAAAGGAGCAAGTCGTAATGCGTGAAATCGCGGCAATAAGCCTTACCCAGTTCAGCATCGTATATATTCTGCTCCTTGTAGTGCTTGCTGTAATGAAAAAAGCAAAGATAAACCAGACCAAACTGCTTTTCGTCGCAAGCGTGAGACTGACGCTCCAGCTGACCCTGGCAGGCTTTGTCCTCACATATATTTTTGAGAACCCGCATCCGATATTCATACTTATGTATCTGACAAGCATGATACTATTTGCGATCCACAGGGTACTTTCAAAAAACAAATGCATGAACAAAGGATTCAAGATAGCGGTATCTCTTTCTCTTGCATGTTCAGGTCTGGGCATAGTGATCTTCTTCGTGACAGCTGTCGTGGGACAAAGCATTTTTAACCCGCAATATGTGATACCTCTGAGTGGAATGATAATTGGCAATGCCATGACCGGGGTTAATCTTGCCACAAAGACGTTCTGCGAATCACTCAGCGAGAAACGCCAGCAGATGGAAAGCCTGCTCAACCTTGGAGTCACACCCCAGAAGATCCTGCTACCCATGGTAAACCAGGCGCTTGAGACAGCAATGCTTCCCACCCTAAATTCAATGCTTGGAATGGGAATAGTCTCCCTGCCCGGAATGATGACCGGCCAGATACTGTCGGGCACGCTCCCAAAGACCGCCATCCTCTACCAGATCTCAATAATGATAGCGATCTGCGCCGTAGTATGCCTATCAGTTTTCGGCTCCCTCTATTTCGGATACAAGACTTTGTATAATAGTCGTAATCAATTGTTCTACCTCTAGTGCAATTGGAGTTTATAGCGGCGCTGACTTAGCAACACTTGCGGAGCCTTCCTTCGACGTATTAGTATACGCCTTCGGAAGGCTCCGCTGCGTGTTGCGTCGTTATCACTCGCTCTAAACCCCAATTGCAACTTATGTTTGTATGTAAGAACACACAAAAAAAAGAGTCTCCGGAAAACCGGAAACTCTCTTTTTAAATTAATCCTGGCGGTGACCTACTCTCCCACGAATACCCTCCGTAGTACCATCGGCGAAGGACTTGCGTGAGGCTGCAGATTTGCGTCTGAAAGTGTGAAACATGCAGCAGCGGGTTTTGTAGGCGTATAGTTAATACGCCGAAAAACACTCTGCAAATGTTTTGCGCTTTCGGGCGTGAAGATGCAGCCTCACGGGGCTTAACTGACGGGTTTGGCATCGGACCGGGTGTGTCCCCTCCTCTTGCAATTGGGGTTTATAGCGGCGCTGGCTTAGCAACACTTGCGGAGTCTTCCTTCGACGTATTGATATACGCCTTAGGATGGCTCCGCTGCGTATTGCGTCGTTATCACTCGCTCTAAACCCCAATTGCAACTTATGTTTGTATGTAAGAACACACAAAAAAAAGAGTCTCCGGAAAACCGGAAACTCTCTTTTTAAATTAATCCTGGCGGTGACCTACTCTCCCACGAATACCCTCCGTAGTACCATCGGCGAAGGAG
>JAXQGB010000014.1:0-396354 GCA_034331105.1 Synergistota bacterium
TTAGATGCGGCTTGTTTCTTACAAATTTCTCCTTTGCCATTTCTGTCTTGCCTCCTTTAGATATTTCCTGCTTGTTAGATCGTTTGCTATATTTTCAGAAGTTCTTCCGCTACGCTTTTCGGTACTTCGTCATAATGATCAAAGGTCATCGTATACGAAGCTCTTCCGGATGTCTTGCTCCTGAGGTCCGTTGCGTAACCGAACATTTCTGCAAGAGGAACAAAAGCTTTAACTATACGGGCATTAGCTCTTGAACCCATTTCAGAAATTTTACCCCTTCTTGACGAGATGTTTCCCATGACATCACCCATGTATTCTTCAGGCACTACCACTTCTACATCCATTATAGGCTCCATAAGAACCGGGTCAGCCTTTTTAATAGCTTCTTTGATCGCCATGGATCCGGCTATTCTGAAAGCCATTTCGGAACTGTCGACCTCATGGTAGCTTCCATCTACTATCGCGACCTTGATCCCTATTACCGGGTAGCCGCCAAGGATCCCGTTACTAAGAGCTTCCTCAACACCTTTTTGGGCTGCCGGAATGTACTCTTTAGGTACAGAACCGCCAATTATGCGGTCTTCCCATTCAAAGCCCCTTCCTCCGGCAAGAGGTTCAACTTCGAGGACTACGTCCCCGTACTGTCCCTTACCTCCGGACTGGCGAACAAACTTGCCCTGGGCCCTTGCGGGTTTCTTGATCGCTTCTCTGTAGGCGACCTGCGGACGTCCTACCTTTACCTCTACATTGAACTCCCTGCGGAGCCTGTCAACGATGATCTCAAGGTGCAGTTCGCCCATTCCGCTTATCAGCGTCTGTCCCGTTTCCTCATTTACTGCAACATGGAAAGTCGGATCTTCTTCAGAAAGAGCGTCAAGTCCTTTGGCAAGTTTGATTTGGTCTGCCTTGCTCATTGGCTCAACGGAAAGCGAGATAACGGGCTCGGGGAATATAAGGTTCTCAAGAAGCACCGGGTTCTTTTCATCGCAAAGCGTATCACCCGTCCGTACCTGCTTGAGCCCCGGTATTGCAACTATAAGCCCTGCCTGTGCGTTCTCCAGCTCTTCGCGTTTGTTTGCATGCATCCTGAGTATCCTGCCTACTCTTTCACGGCGTCTAGTGTTTGTGTTATAGATAGACATTCCGTTCTCAATAGAACCTGAATATATCCTGCAGAAAGCAAGCCTTCCGACAAAGGGATCGACCATTATCTTGAACGCAAGAGCGGAAAAAGGTGCATCAAAAGAAGGGTGGATCTCGATCTCTTTTTCTAAGTCGTCAGGATCGTGAGCTATAAGCGGAGGCATGTCCAACGGGCTTGGAAGATATGCGACGACTGCGTCAAGAAGAGGCTGCACACCTTTGTTTTTAAATGCCGAACCGCACATGACCGGTACTATGTTGAGACCTATCGCTGCTTTTCTGATGGTCCTTCTGATCATGTCTTCAGGGACTTCCTGTCCCTCAAGATAGAGGTGCATCATCTCGTCATCATAATCAGAAAGGTTTTCTATCATTTCAGACCTGGCGATCTCGACCTCTTCTTCAAGCTGAGGAGGTACTTCTGCAAGATGGAATTCTGTTCCCAGCGTGTCATCATAGATTATCGCTTTTCTGGCTACGAGATCCACCATTCCGGTAAAACCGTCTTCCACACCAATTGGTATCTGAATAGGAACAGCTCTCGCGCCAAGACGCTTGCGCATCTGATCTACAACGGAGAAAAAGTCCGCCCCGACCCTGTCCATTTTGTTGACGAAAGCGATCCTGGGAACATGATACTTGTCAGCCTGACGCCATACTGTTTCTGACTGGGGTTCAACTCCGCCAACTGCACAAAAAACGGATACTGCCCCGTCAAGCACTCTCATAGAGCGCTCAACCTCCACAGTAAAGTCCACGTGCCCGGGTGTATCAATTATATTGATAAGGCAATCGCCCCAGAAACAGGTAGTCGCGGCAGATGTGATCGTGATACCACGCTCACGCTCCTGATCCATCCAGTCCATTGTTGCAGCACCTTCATGAGTCTCACCCAGTTTGTGCTTACGGCCTGTATAGAACAGAATTCGCTCTGTCGTCGTAGTCTTACCCGCATCTATATGCGCAGCTATTCCAATATTGCGCACTTTACTCAAGTCGATGCCCTGCATCGTCAACACCACCAAACTAAAACTATTTTGAATTTTAAATTCTTTTCACTACCAGCGGTAGTGTGCAAACGCACGGTTTGCTTCTGCCATGCGATGCGTATCTTCTCTCTTCTTTACAGAACCGCCTTCGCCTTTACAGGCATCAGTGAGCTCGCGTGCAAGGCGTTCTACCATTGGTATGCCTTTGCGTGAACGAGAGAAATTGATGATCCAACGGATCGCAAGAGCCTGCGCTCTTTCAGGTTTGACCTCTATTGGGACCTGATAAGTCGCTCCGCCTACTCTCCTCGGACGGACTTCGACGAGAGGACGAACGTTAGTCATCGCTTTTTCAAATACTTCTGCAGGTTCGATTGTAAGCCTGCTTCCAGCCAGATCCAGTGCTCCATAAAAAATTCTCTCTGCCGTGCTCTTTTTTCCGCCGAGCATTAAGCAGTTGATGAATTTTGAAATTGCCGGGTTCGCATAAACTGAATCGGGCGGTGTTGTACGTTTTTTTACATGTCCTTTGCGTGGCATTTAGGACCTACCTCCCTTTAATAATACAAATTACTTCGGTCTGCGAGCGCCGTAGAGCGAACGGCTCTGACGACGGTTTTCAACGCCGCCGCAGTCAAGAGTTCCCCTGATTATGTGATAGCGAACACCGGGCAAGTCCTTTACACGTCCACCACGGACCAGGACTACAGAGTGTTCCTGCAAATTATGTCCTACACCCGGTATATAAGCAGTGACTTCTATTCCGTTAGTAAGACGCACACGTGCGACTTTACGGAGAGCAGAGTTAGGCTTCTTCGGAGTAACCGTATAAACACGTGTACAAACTCCGCGGCGCTGCGGGTTCTCCTGAAGTGCAGGGGCGCTCATGCGACGCCTCTTGTCCTCTCTGCCGTTACGTATAAGCTGGCTTATTGTTGGCAAATAGCTCCCTCCTTCCCTTTTAATATATCTTTCTACTTTTTAAGAAGTGCCGCCGCCGCAGTCTTTCTTGTCACGGCGCAAGCTCTTCCCAATTGCAATGATGTTTCTGCCCATTCTACGGGCACTCCACGTTTCGCGGCCTCTGTCAATATTTCTTTTTTCAGAGGGATATCCGCTTCTTTAGAAATAAAAACCTTACTTACTTCATCGGCCTTAAGCTTCCTCAGAACTGAGTTTACCCCAGCTATCCTTCCGGATGAAGCAAGTTCGTTTAAAGGCACACGAACACCTCCTGTGCAAAGGCGCACCAGAGTATATTAACAGCGGAAGCGTCTGGTGTCAATAAACACCTTTGCTTCCGCTGAAATTTTTATTTGATTGTTATTTTTTAAGTAAAACTACTTACCCAAGGAACAGTTATTTGTCAGCTATTGCTAATGTTTCAGCCCGTAATGCAATATTAGGTTCTGCATTTTCGGTGATCTCGACTTTTCTGTACCTCTCGATGCCTGTTCCAGCCGGGATCAGAAGTCCGATTATTACGTTCTCCTTAAGTCCGACCAGATTATCGACATCTCCCCTTACAGCCGAGGCTGCAAGGACCTGAGCGGTCTGCTGGAAGGACGCTGCCGAGAGGAAGCTGTCGGTCGCAAGTGCTGCCTTGGTAACGCCGTGTACGACCGGTCGCCACTGAGGCTCTTCTCTCAGCCGCCTTACAAAAGATATCCTCTGTATCAGCTGTCTGTGATCCGATGGCGCCTGTTTCGGACGAACTGTTATGTCATCTGCACCCGATGAAGCGATGCTGTCCAGGACTTTGCTGGTAATTTCCTGGCCTGCTTCTGCCACAATGTTTTCTTTTTCGTCCTTTACATTTTCGAGAAGAACTTTACCAAGCGCTCTCTCTGTCAATACCTGTCTGATGACCTTTTCTCTTGTTATTATGTTCCCTTCGCTTTCGATCCCCGATATAGACCCTTCAACTATTCCCCTGACTATTGAACCATCAATGCTGTGGATGATATTTTCGATGACCTCACCATCAGAGTTGATAGCCTGTGTAAGCGGTTTGCCGAAGTAATGCTCGATCAGAACATGATGCATCGAATCGGTCAGGTTGATATGTTCGGGTGATTTCCAGAGTTTTATCTCGCTGATGTTGTTTGCGCTCAATGTCTTTATTGCAAGGGAGTCGACCAGCGAATCCATCGGAATTATCACTTTGCCGTCCTTCTCAACATCGGCAGCAAACCAAGCAGCGTCTTCACTCTCGTCAAGGACATTGGTATCTCTTACCAGCATCGGTTGCGGAGGCATTGCAACGATCTTTGCAAGGTCAGCTGCAGAGAGCCTGGTCCCGGCTTTGATAACAACTTCGTCATTTCCTTCAGACCTGAATTCCTTAATAAGCTCAAGTCCTTCCGTAGTTCTTCGGAAGCTTGCGTCTCCCAGAACTACACGAAGTTCGCCTTCCTTATCCTGGACTAAAAGTTCCCCTGCTGCTCCACCAGGCTTTAGCATCTCTCCAAGCGCTGCTTTTGTTATATGATCCGGGACATCACTTTCTTTCTTGATAATGTCACCCGGTGCATCAATGATTCTGCAGTCTCTAAGGAAGTTGTATGATTCGTCAAGCGAGGCCTGATTGTGACCAGAGATCACCCTTACGCTGTCTTCAAGGTCTTCCTTCCATACCAGTTCACCGGAAACAAAAGAACTGTCTCCTTCTTCCAATACCCGTACACGGTTCACGGGTGCAACTTTGCGAAGTATGGTCTCAATGTGCTTGTCATTGATCGAGACACCCTGGGACCGGTAAACTTCCTGGATACCGTCAAGCAGATAATGCTGTACTGCCTCAAGACCCTCTACTTCCAATAGCTGCTGAGGGTCAATGTACCCTTCTGTCAACAACATTCCCTTTGATATGGTGCATCCCTCTTCTATTCCTGAGAGCAGATTCTGGGATGCCGGGATATTATAGGAGATCCTTTCCTCAGATCCGTCTTCCCTGACCACGCCAATGATCAGTTTCTTCTTGCCGTCCATCTCCCTGATCTCAAGAAGGGTACCTCCAACTTCAGCAAGAATGGCGACTTTTTTGGGTCTGCGGACTTCGAAAAGCTGTTCGATCCTTGGAAGACCCTGAGTAATGTCTTCTCCAGTAAACTGACGGACTCCTCCTGTATGGAAGGTCCTCATCGTAAGCTGTGTTCCGGGTTCTCCTATAGACTGAGCTGCAACGACTCCTACAGATTCTCCTATAGCTACCCTTTTCCTCGTTCCAAGATCACGGCCGTAACAGGCTCTGCATATACCGTGCCTCAAACCGCATGTAAGAGGGCTGCGTACCCAGACTGAAGTTATACCGATAGACTCAATGTACTCTGCTTTTTCAGCGGATATCTCTTCGTCCCTTACGAGCAGCGTTTCACCTGTTGCGGGATGCACAAGATCATGTAGGCTTGTCCTGCCGCTGAGTCGCTCAGACATTGAAATAGTAGCCTTGCCATCCTGCTGGAGGAGAGGACGTACTTCAACGCCAAACTGAGTACCGCAGTCTTCTTCCATTATTATCAGGTCCTGGGCAACATCAACCAGGCGCCTTGTAAGATAGCCTGACTTTGCTGTACGGAGGGCCGTGTCGGCAAGCCCTTTCCTTGCTCCGTGAGTCGATATAAAGTATTCGAGTGTATTTAGGCCTTCCTTGAAGTTGGCTACGATAGGATAGCGTATTATACGTCCGGAAGGGTCCGCCATAAGTCCGCGGATACCTGCCATCTGAGCTACCTGTCCGCGTGAACCTCGGGCTCCTGAGTCAACCATTATTCTTAGTGGGTTCGTCTCATCCATGCTGTCCATGATCTTATCAGCAATGCGACGTCCGGCATCAGACCAGAGAATATCCTTCTGTCTCATGTACTCATCTTCGGTAAGGATACCCATCTCGTACTGCGATGTGAGGTCCTCTTCCTGCTCAAGGGTCACGTCGAGGATCTCTTTCTTTTCAGGAGGCACTATTACGTCGCCGACTCCCAGGCTTATACCGCTGTATGTTGACCAGCGATACCCGAGC
Source organism: Synergistota bacterium (assembly GCA_034331105.1). Classification (GTDB taxonomy): domain Bacteria; phylum Synergistota; class Synergistia; order Synergistales; family Synergistaceae; genus Caenicola. The sequence goes on from JAXQGB010000014.1 coordinate 6,151, forward strand.
GTCTTTATCTCGTCGAGCATCTCGACCATAGAGGTTTGCCCTACTTTGTCGTATGCCGTATCCAAAAGGGAGCCCATCTCTTTTTTATTTATCGTTTTGTTGATATATCTCAGATCCGGATGAAGTGCAGAATTAAAGAGCACACGGCCCGGTGATGTCTCTATCCACTTTCCGTCAACTGTCTCGCATTTCCATGCAGGGTCAGCTTTCAGTCTGATCTTCGAGTTAACGTTGACAATTGAATGATCAAGAGCTGACATAACATCCTCAACATCAGAGAAGTGGAGTCCCTCTCCCTTAAGCCCGTTTCTCATGCTGGTCAGGAAGAAAACGCCAAGAATTATGTCCTGTGTCGGTATGACCACAGGTTTCCCGCTGGCAGGAGAAAGGAGATTGTTTGAGGAAAGCATGAGTACTCTGGCCTCAGTCTGAGCCTCAAGCGAAAGCGGAACGTGAACGGCCATCTGGTCTCCGTCAAAGTCTGCGTTGAAAGCAGTACAAACAAGAGGGTGCAGCCTTATTGCCTTTCCTTCAATGAGAACAGGCTCAAATGCCTGTATCCCAAGCCTGTGAAGGGTAGGAGCACGGTTGAGCATAACAGGATGGTCTTTGATTATCCCTTCCAGTATTCCCCAAACTTCGTCTCTGCCTCGTTCTATAAACCTTCTGGCACTCTTGACATTTGGAGTAAGTCCACTTTCTACAAGCTTATGCATCACAAAAGGCTTGAAAAGTTCAAGGGCCATCTGTTTGGGAAGACCGCACTGGTATAACTTCAGGCTTGGCCCTATTACTATGACAGAACGTCCTGAATAGTCCACCCTTTTGCCGAGCAGGTTCTGACGGAAACGTCCTTTTTTACCTCTGAGCAGGTCTGTCAGACTCTTTAGAGGCCTGTTGCCTGCTCCAAGAACTGCTTTGCCCCTGCGTCCGTTGTCTATTAGGGCGTCAACAGACTCCTGCAGCATCCTTTTCTCATTGCGCACAATGATCTCAGGAGCTTTTAGCTCCTGAAGCTTGCGAAGACGGTTGTTCCTGTTGATGACCCTGCGATAGAGGTCATTCAGGTCGGAAGTTGCAAAACGTCCTCCGTCCAGCTGCACCATCGGGCGAAGATCCGGGGGAATTACGGGCAGAACAGAGAGAACCATCCATTCAGGTTTGCTGTCGCTCTTTCTGAAATCTTCAGCGACCTGCAGCCTCTTTACCAGCTTTCGCTTCTTTTGGCCCGAGCACTCTGCAATATCTTCCCTGAGTGAAGATACGAGGAGGTCGATATTCATCTGTTCCAGAAGTGTGAAAACACCTTCTGCTCCGATCCCTGCTCTGAAGGTCTTATCGTATGCCGCACATATCCTCTCTTCCCTCTCAAGAATAATGTCGGCTCTGTCAAAGGGAGACTCTCCTCCGTTGATAACGATGTAGCACGGGTCTTCGAGGGTCTCTGTCTCTTCTACCGTTTGGAAGCGTTTTGGGTACTTTTGGTTGTAAAGCTTGTATTCACTTTCAGAGATAACATCGTTCTTTATAAAAGGAAGATGAACGACAGAAGTAACGATGAAAGCATCCTGATTGTTCAGGACCGCCCTTTCAAATTTAAGCTCACTGTCTGCTTCTTTCATCGACTTGATCTTTGATTCAGCGATGATGGTATTGGATACCTGTTCGTCACCTTCCCTGAACATGCGGTAGGCATGTTCTGTCTTGAAAAGTTCATCACCGTACTCGCTGAGGATGCGGTTGACCTGGGATGCAGTTATTACATCGCCCTCGTCAGCGTTTATCTCTTCAACTTTTGTGATCCGGAAGGCTTCTTCTGCTTTGAACTTGGGATCGTAAAAGCGGTGGATACGCTCTTCAGAAGCCGATATAAGCTTGCCCCTGCGAGCAAGATCTATTCTGCGGCCTTCGCTTACTACCTTGTAGACCTTCTCCCTCCGGCGGGTGGGAGCAAAATAGACAACCTTTTCGAGCTCTTTTGTAGAAGCTCCCAGCAACAGGCTAAGCCTGCTCGGGATACCCCTGAGATACCAAATATGTACCACCGGAGCTGCGAGTTCAATATGTCCCATTCTCTCTCTGCGCACACGGTTGTCTGTGACCTCTACTCCGCAGCGGTCACAGACGACTCCCCTGAATTTGGGGCCGCTTCTTTTGTATTTTCCGCAGGCGCATTCGTAACTGCGGGTAGGACCAAATATCCGTTCGCAGAAAAGTCCGTCTTTCTCCGGACGGAGCGTCCTGTAATTGATAGTTTCAGGCTTTTTCACTTCACCGCTCGAAAGCTCCCTGATCCTTCCGGGAGAAGATAATTTTGTCCTTACTCCGGCGATTTCGCGATTTACGTTAGCCATTAGATATCATCCCCCTGGTCGACCTTTTTAGGAGCAACATCACTAAAGAGATCCGTATCTCCATCCCTGAGCACTTCAGCTTCTTTTTCTGCATCTGTCTCGTGCAGTTCTATAGAACTGTATTCCGCCGCATGTTCATGGAAGAGATCGTTGTCTGCTGTAACTTTTGATGGGCGGCTCAAACCAAAATCTTCCTCGAGGCTGTCAACTGTAGAATCAGGCTTGAATGATACATGGCGTCTTGATTCCCTGCCGCTGTCATCGTCTTCTTCTGAAAGTACAAGCTCTCCGAATGACCCGTCTGAGTATTTGATCTCAACATCCAGACCAAGTCCCTGAAGCTCTTTGATAAGCACCCTGAAACTTTCAGGAACACCTGGCTTGGCAAGATTTTCACCCTTGACTATTCGTTCGTAAGTCTTAAGCCTTCCTCTGATGTCATCGGATTTGACTGTAAGCATTTCCTGCAGCATGTGTGCTGCTCCATATCCTTCAAGCGCCCAGACTTCCATTTCACCGAACCTCTGGCCTCCGAACTGGGTCTTTCCTCCCAGAGGCTGCTGCGTGATCAGGCTGTAAGGTCCTATCGAACGTGCATGGATCTTGTCGTCAACAAGGTGTATCAACTTGAGCATGTACATAACTCCTACCGCTACCTTGTTTGCCATCGGCTCGCCTGTCCTGCCGTCGTAAAGTGTGATCTTGCAGTCGTCTCTCATCTCGGGATATTTTGTTTCCTGTATTTTTTTGACATAAGGCATAAGATCTTCTGCCGTCGCGGATTCAAAGACGGGAGTCACGACCTTCCAGCCGTTCTGCATAGCGACAAAACCCATTACAGTCTCGAGCACCTGTCCAAGGTTCATTCGGCTCGGAACTCCGAGGGGGTTCAGGACAACGTCAACAGGCGTGCCGTCTGAAAGATAAGGCATGTCTTCTTCAGCCATTATCCTAGAAACTACACCCTTGTTTCCGTGACGTCCTGCCATCTTGTCGCCCTCTGTGATCTTACGGAACTGAGCTACATAGACCTTTACGACCTCATTGACGCCGGGGCTCATGTCTTCGCTGTTCTTATCCCTTGAGAGCCTCTTGATCTCTACTACTTTTCCGCCCTCGCCGTGGGGAACTTTCAAACAGGTATCGCGAACTTCCCGTGCTTTTTCTCCGAATATAGCTCTTAAAAGTTTCTCTTCAGGAGACTGATCTGACTCCCCTTTAGGCGTCACTTTGCCAACAAGGATATCGCCTGCCTTGACTTCCGCACCTATTCTGACGATACCGTCTTCGTCAAGATTTTTAAGGGCGTCCTCTCCAACGTTGGGTATATCTCTTGATATTTCTTCGGGACCAAGTTTAGTATCACGTGATTCAACTTCATACTCTTCTATATGTATAGAAGTGTAAAAATCCTCTTTTACAAGTTTCTGGCTGAGGAGTATAGCATCTTCAAAGTTGTAGCCCTCCCATGATACGAAAGCTACCAGAACGTTTCTTCCAAGAGCAAGTTCTCCTCCGTAGCATGCCTGGCCGTCAGCTATGACCTCACCGGCATCTATTTGCTGACCATTTGTAACTATAGGCTTCTGGTGGATAATGGTCCCCTGATTGGAGCGTCTGAATTTGGGCATTGTATAGATATCTTTGTCATTGTCTTCAGTCGCTATCTCTATACGGTCGGAATCTACATATGTGACTGTGCCCGCCCTTCTTGAAACAGAACATGACCCTGAGTCCTTCGCTATGCGATGCTCTATGCCTGTACCAACTATTGGTGAATCAGGGAAAACAAGGGGGACAGCCTGCCTTTGCATGTTGGATCCCATCAATGCCCTGTTTGCGTCGTCATGTTCAAGGAATGGGATCAAAGCAGTTGATATGGAAACTATCTGCTTCGGAGATATGTCCATATACTGCAGCTGTTCCGGCAGTATCTCTATCGTGTTATCATGATGCCTGACATATATTCCTGTGCCGCCGTCTGTAGGCAGCACGTGCCCTTCTTCAGAAATAGGCGTATCAGCACGTCCGACATAGTACTCATCTTCGTCGTCCGCTGAAAGGTAAACTATCTCATCGGTAAGCATCCCGTTTACGACTTTTCTCCTGGGACAAACAAGGAACCCGTACTCGTTGATCCTTGCAAAGGTCGCAAGGGAAGTTACCAGTCCTATATTAGGCCCTTCAGGCGTTTCTATAGGGCAGACCCTTCCATAGTGGGTATGGTGGACGTCACGGGCTTCGAATCCGGCTCTCTCTCTGCTCAGGCCTCCGGGGCCGAGAGCCGAAAGACGACGACGGTGAGTAAGCTCAGCAAGTGGGTTGGTCTGATCCATAAACTGTGAAAGCTGTCCTGAACCGAAAAATTCCCTCAGTGCAGCAGATATGGGACGAACATTGATAAGGTCCTTGGCCATCGCTGTAGCAAGATCAGGGGTCGTTGTCATACGTTCCCTTGCGATCCTTTCCATCCTCAGAAGGCCTATACGAACCTGATTTTGGAGAAGCTCTCCAACGGCCCGGACCCTTCTGTTTCCGAGATGGTCGATGTCGTCCATATGTTCGTTTCCTTCGCGGAGCCTTATCAAACCTTTTATTATCGCGACTATGTCATCAACTGAAAGAAGGCGTTCTGTGCTTGGAGTATCAAGGTTAAGCCTTCTGTTGATCTTGTACCTTCCGACCCTCCCGAGATTATATCTGCGGGGATCAAAGAAAATACTGTTGATATATTCTCTGGCATTTTCCATACGGGCCGGTTCGTTTGGCCGTAGTTTACGGAAAAGTTCAAGCATTGCTGCATCCGGGGTAGTCGTGTTGTCTCGTTCGATAGTTGCAGATATGGCTGGATCAACATCCCATACCCAGATCTTTGTCCGACCGGTCTCCCAAAGTGCCTCAAGGTCCTCTTTAGTAAGCCTTTTGTTCTTCGGGATGGCAACAGCGCCGTCACCCTCGCCGGAAGCTATAGCTTCTGCAAGGAGCATTCCTTTTACTTCATCTTCAACGAGGTCTCTTTCTACTTCCTTGGCTCCGAAAAGTGACAGAAGCTCATCCGTGGTCTGAATGCCAAAAGCTCTCAGCATCAAAGTGACAGGTATTTTTTTCCTGTTGTCGATCTTGACTGAAAGCACTTCACCGGGAGCAAGGTCAAATTCTATCCATGCTCCGCGATCCGGTATCAGTTTTGCCAAAAATGATTCCTGTCCCGGTATGCCTAGTTCAGCGCTTAAATAAACACCTGCAGATCTTGCAAGTTGATTAACAACGACACGCTCAGTGCCATTGATTATAAAAGTTCCTCTTTCTGTCATTGCAGGGAAATCACCTAGGTAGATTTCCTCTTCCTTGATCTCGCGTGTCTTTCTGTTGGCCAGCCGAATCGTCGCACGCAGAGGTCTCGACCATGTAAGGTCCCTGCTGCGCGCCTCATCCAGACTCATAACCACCGGATCGACATAGTATCTTACGAATTCAAGGGCGAATGAACCGTCATAACTTTCGATAGGAAAAACCTCATCGAAAAGTTCCTGCAGACCTTGTGAATTCCTAACGTCAGGATCAGTATCAGACTGAAAAAACCACTGATATGAATTGCGCTGGACTTCAACAAGATCCGGTAGAGCGATTAGATTTTTTTCCTTTCCAAAAACCTTGCGCTGCTCAAAAGCCTTGCCTGATGGAGTCTTAGCCTGCATGGGAGCAACCTCCCTGATTGGAATATTTGGTAAGAATGTATAATCGTACAAATGGGTATTATAGCAAAAAAGCGACAACTGTCAATAGACAGGTGTCGCCTGTTTTTAATTTTTTAATTTTAAATTTATTGGTGTCGAGGAGGGGAATTGAACCCCTATGGGCGCTAGCCCACTGGATCCTGAATCCAGCGCGTCTACCAGTTCCGCCACCCCGACATCTGATATTGAGATTGATTGAATAAGCTTGCAACGAAGTGGATTTTATCAGCAAGTTCGATCTTTGGCAAGAAGGTATTTCATTTTGCATTTTTCTTCCGGCTTTATCAAGCGTAGATTTTTTGTTGATTTTTAAATGCTCAAATACTGATTTTCTATTTTGGGTTTTTCTAAATGAGCACCTATAGTCTGCGGTCGGTGAATCAATTTGTTTTTTATGAACTTATCATCGCAAGCAGGTCAAAAGCATAATAATTAAGCTTCGTCCTACATCTGATATACTTAATTTCTGCTAAACATACGAACATCAAGGCCTGGCAACGATGTTCCAATGATCTCCCGCCTTATTATCCTCTGTTTTTTTGTGAACAGAAGTGAGCAAAACCATAATTAAGGGATAAAAATAGTGAAATTCTGCACAACATTATGGAATATATGTTAAAATTTTGATATTGGGGAAGGCCAACATTCTCTCCACTGGATGGTTGGTCTTAGAAATCGTAATAATAACATCAGGAGGGATTTTGTGTGAAAGTACTTCAGTTAAGAACGGAAAAATGCGTACAGTGCGGAGAATGCATGACCGCATGTTCCAAAGCGTGGTTCAAAGAAGACAACCCGTCGCTCTCCAGGATCAAGATCGAAAACAAAGCTACTTACCCTAACATCAATGTCTGCAACCAGTGCGGGGCTTGCATCGAAATCTGCCCGACAAAAGCACTTGAGCGCGATGCTAACGGGATCGTACAGGTCCGCAAGGACAAATGCACATCCTGCCTTATGTGTGTGGGTTTCTGCCCTTCCGCAAGTATGTTCTTTGACGGCGCAAAACAGACAGAGCCATTCAAATGCATTTCTTGCGGCATCTGCGCCAAGGCATGCCCCACAGGTGCACTGGAACTCATTACTGCACCGGAACCGGAATCAAAGTAAGGAGGATTGACAAATATGGAAATGAAAGAAATGAAACTTTTATCGGAATGGTCTTACGAGCCGGCTAAGATCCACCGCGGATACGCAAAAGAAACCCTATACGTCGGACTTGGAAATAAAGACGGCAACTATAAATTTGAGAAACGCCCGGTTTCCGAAGACATGATCGAAAAGTTCACCGGCGGACGCGGCTTCGGCCTTAAGCTCCTCTGGGACGCAGTAAAAGAAAACACAAAGTGGGATGATCCCGAGAACGAACTTGTCGTAGCAGGCGGACCCTTCTGCGGTATCACTCAGTATCCCGGCACTGGGAAATCCTACACTGTATTCCTTTCACCTGCGACAAAACAGACGTACAACAGCAATGCCGGAGGATACTTTGGTCCTTTCCTTAAATTCTCGGGGTTTGACGCCCTTGAAGTCCAGGGAAAAGCAGACAGACCGGTTGTAGTCTTTATCGACGGAGATAATTTCAAAGTACAGATCTTTGAATCTACCCTTGAAGACAACAACGCATACTATATCTCTGAAGAACTGCACGACTATTTTGCAAAAGACGAACAGGACAAACGCACCATATCCGTTATCTCAACAGGTATGGCAGCAAAGACCAGCTATATAGTAGGTCTTAATTTCAGCTTCTATGACGTCCGCAGAAAGGCCGTAAGACTTAAGCAGGCCGGACGCGGCGGCGGCGGAACCGTTCTCTGCGATAAAAACATTGCAGCAATAGTCGTTAAACGCACGAAGTTCACAGGAATTGAAAATGACCCAGTCGACGTCGAAACAATAATGAAAGCTGGAGCCAGCCTGCACAAGCGCATCCATGACCATGACAACGAGCAGTGTCAGATGCGCGCTGCCGGTACAGCCCACCTTACTGAAATCATGGACGACTACGAACTCCTTCCTGTCCACAATTACAAGTACGGAAGCCATAAAGACATAGGCAACATCAGCTCACACGAATACATCAAGCTCTTCAGCCAGGGAACTGCAGACGGCTGCTGGTACGGATGCTCACTGGCATGCGCTAAGGCTGTAGACCACTTCCCCCTTCAGACCGGACCATGGAAGGGCAAAGAAGTAGTTGTAGACGGACCCGAATATGAGACAGCTGCAGGCCTGGGGTCGAACGTAGGCATTTTCGATCCTCACTGGACAATAGAAGCCAATTTCTATGCCGACCATTATGGACTTGATACGATCTCCCTCGGAACAACAATGGCATGGGTATGTGAATGCTATGAGCTCGGGCTCATTAACAAAGAAAATACACATGGCCTTGAGATGACTTTCGGCAACAAGAAAGATCTGATGGAGCTGATACACCGTATAGCCAACGCAGCTGATGATTTTGCGGTTGCGACCGGCTGGGGTATCGAAGCTGCACGTGAGTACTACTCAAAGAACTACGGCGCAGATCTTGAAGTAATGAAAAAGATCGGAATGGTATGCCAGGGACTGGAAGCTTCCGAGTACAGATGCCAGGAGTCAATGGCTCAGTGGGGAGGATACTTCCTCACGCTTAAAGGCCCTCAGCATGACGAAGCATGGCTCATCTTCATGGACATGGTCAACAAACAGCTGCCGACATACGAGGACAAGGCCGAAGCCCTTTACTTCTTCCCCTGCTTCCGTCTGTGGTTCTCTCTCCACGGTCTCTGCAAGCTGCCATGGAACGACATCGAACCTGTCGACAACAGCATCAAATATAAGGGCATTGAGGCTGCAAGGGTACCTGAGCACCTTAACAACTACCTCAACATATACACAGCCATTACTGGCAAGCCGCTCGACAGGGACGGAATGATCCTTCAGTCTGAAAAGGTTTACAACTTTGAACGGATATTCAACCTCCGCATGGGCAAGGGTACTTCTAAGTTCCATGAAGCTCCTGACCGCGGACTCGGCCCTGTCTGGGAAGACGAATGGATGGCAAGGCCCGACTATTTTGACGCCAAGCTTAAGGAGTTCGGTGAGGAGATAGAAGGCAAATCAGTCAAAGAAAAAATCACCCTTCTCCAGAAGCACCGCCGCGCCCAGTGGGAACAACTCAAGGCTGCTGTCTACAAACGCCGCGGATGGAACAAGAACGGCATACCGACACTCAAGACGGTGAAACGCCTTGGCATCGATTATCCGGAAGTTGTTGCTCTCCTTGAGAAACACCTCAAGCCGGAAGATGAGTTCGAGGGTGCATAGGAAAGAAGCAAAAATGATAATAGTAAACGGGAACCAGTCAGAGTGGGAAGAGGGTCTCACAGTCGAGAAACTCCTGGCAAGAGAGAACTACACTTTCAGGATGATTTCTGTGTGGATCAATGACCAGCCAGTCGAAAAACAAGAATATCCCACGAGACAAATTCCTGACGAAGCAAAAGTACAGGTGATACACAATATCAGCGGAGGTTAACTGCTACTAAAAAAAACGAACAGCTGATAATAAAAGGCGGGGAATGTCCTTTTGGACAGACCCCGCCTTTGTTTTTTCGATGTATATTATTGATCATTTATCTCTTACATAGATCCGTTCCACATAATCAGAGTTGAAAGCCTGCAGCATCCCGCCATATCTTTTAAATGCAAACATAAGAGAGTCTCCAAGTATTGGTCTTGGGGAGGCTTCCTCTATATCAAGCACGAGATGATCACTGGATGCACCCAGAACGTATATGTCTTCACTTAACGGATCAAGATCCTCAGGAATTACGTCCTGTTTTCCAATTGCGGCGATCCCTCTCAATCGCATCCCTCTGTCTACAAAAACAGGTACTTTTCCGAAAGCGTCTGTCCCTATAGGCCCTATAGGTTTGGAAGGTTTTTTCTCAATTTCGACACATTCGGCAGAAAGAAACACAGTGTCTTGTCTTAGTCCTTTAATTTTTTCCGTACCGCACTTTCCCCGAAGCATAGCCCCCCTACCCTCAGATGATTTACCCCTCCGGGTTTTATTTCTCCTTTAACTATTGGGTAAAAAAGGTTAGTCCCTCCTCCGGAAATAAGCCATTCTTCCTTTTCCAGATCCCTTTTAAGCTCCATGGAAATTTTGACCAGCATGCTTAAGTTTTCTTCGGAAGGCATAACGCCCCCAAAACAGCCAAAGTTTGTTCCGGCTCCTATGCAGTTGATCCATTTGCATTTACGAAAAACGTCTGCTGCCGCATATATTCTGTCGGGCCAGATGCCCTCCCTCAAATCACCGATATCTATCATGAGAAGTATGTCAAATTTTTTCTTTTCCGATGAACATATTTTTTCAAGTTCCATAATTGTTTCGGGCATGGAGATCAGAGACCAGTCAGCATAAGAGACAAGAGAGGGAAGCTCGCTGAGCATGGGGATCCTGAGCAATCCCAGCGGACACTTTATGCCGCCTTCCCTAAGCATGACAATGTTCTTCATCCTGCTGTCCATCAATGAATAAATACCGCCATCAAGGATCGCATTTGCTATTTGAATATCCCCGCATACACACTTGACTACAGAATCTGCCCTGATCCCTTCGGACATGCATCTTTTCTTTATTGCTGATGCGTTGTGGGTCAACGCATCCAGGTTGATCAACAGGTGAGGGTTTGTCATTTGTCAGCCGACCAGCATGCTGTGAAATGTCCCGGCTCAATTTCCTTGAGAACAGGCGTCTGCCGGAGACATTCTTCTGTGTGCCGCGTACACCTGTGAGCAAAAACACAGCCTGTAAAGTCTTCGGTGGGTGCGCTTGGAACTTCACCTGACAGTACTACAGATTCCATACTGCGTTTGCCCAGTACAGGGACAGCGCTTAACAGGGTCTTCGTATACGGATGCAGAGGATTTTCAAAAATACGGCTGTAAGGCCCGTATTCGACAAGACAGCCCAAGTACATTATTCCGACTCGGTCGCTCACATGACGTACAACTGCGAGATCATGGGCGATAAACATGAAAGAAAGACTGAACTCCTCCCTAAGGTCCAGAAGAAGATTCAATATTTGTGCCTGTATTGAAACATCCAGGGCTGAGACTGGCTCATCGGCGATGATAAAATCCGGTGCGACGGCAAGTGCCCTTGCAATACTGATCCTCTGCCTCTGCCCCCCGGAGAACTGATGCGGGTATCTGTCGAACTGAGACCTCAGGACACCCACTTTGTCGAGATAAAACATGGCTTTCTCTTCCGCCTCAGTGCGATCGCCTGCCAGTTTATGAAACATTATCGGCTGAGTCACTATTTCCTTGACGGTATGCCTTGGATTCAGTGACGAGTAAGGGTTCTGAAAGACCATCTGCATCTTTTTCCTGTAAGGTCTCAGCTCTTTTTCAGCTAATCTGGAAATATCTGTTCCGTCATAAATAATTTTGCCTTCATCGGGCTCGTAAAGTCTAATTATCGTTCTTGCGGCAGTAGATTTGCCACAGCCTGATTCTCCCACCAGCCCAAAAATTTCTTTTCTTTTTATAGAAACAGAAAAATCCTTCACAGCATTTACATATTTGATCTTTTCAAAAATACCGGTTCTTGCAAGAGGGAATTTTTTTGTCATGTTCCGTACATCCAGAAGCATATCCTCCCCGGCCATCAGGAATTCCTCCTTCCTGCAAAATGACAGCTTGCATAATGCCCCTCTTCAATTTCCCTCAACCGGGGGTATTCGGCTTCGCAGATCTTCTGAGCCAGTTCACACCTGGGATTAAATGAGCATCCCGGAGGCATCTCAAAAGGGTTAGGGACCAGTCCCGATATCTGTTGAAGCATTTTTCTTTCCCCTGTCATTTTGGGTATGGATTCCAGCAGCCCAACGGTGTAAGGGTGCGCAGGACTTGAAATAACACTCTCCGAAGAACCTTTTTCGATCACACGTCCGCAGTACATGACGATTATGTTGTCAGAGACGCCTGAAACCAGAGAGAGGTCGTGCGTTATGAGGATCATTGAGCTGTTGTTGCTTTTGACAAGCTGATAGAGGCGCTTGATAAGCTGAGCCTGGACTGTTACGTCAAGCGCGGTAGTCGGTTCATCTGCAATTATGAGCGAAGGCGATGTTGCGAGAGAAATTGCAATAATTACTCTCTGTCTCATTCCGCCGCTGAATTGATGCGGATAATAGTTTACCCTGCTTTCGGGAGATGGAATGCCGACAAGCCTTAAAAGTTCAACAGCCCTATTGTGAGCCTCTTTGCCCCTTAGTCCTCCATGAAGCTCGAGGGTCTCACATATCTGTTTTTTTATTGTATAGACAGGGTTGAGTGAAGTCATTGGATCCTGGAATATCATCGATATCTTGTTTCCTCTTATCTTTTCCATTTCCCTTTCTGATTTCTTCAGAAGGGACTCACCCTCAAAAATTATTTCTCCACCTTCTATCCTGCCGGGCGGGTCTATAAGCCTGAGTAGAGAAAACCCAGTTACAGACTTTCCGCACCCTGATTCACCCACTACCCCGAGTATCTCCCCTCTTTTTAGAGAGAAGCTGACGCCGTCTACGGCTCTGACTACTCCTTTGAATGTGTGGAAATATGTTTTTAGTTCACGCACATCGAGGAGATATTCGGATTCTTTTCTGACTTCAGGGATATCTGTCATCTCACCGGCACCTACTTCAAACGGGGGTTGAACTCATCTCTGAGAAAGTCCCCCAGAAGGTTCATTCCAACCACCAGCAACATCAGCACAAGGCCAGGGAATACCGATACCCACCACAGGCCGCTGAATAATACTATGTAGCCCTGTGCGACCAGCAAGCCAAGAGAAGGTTCCGTTATGGGGATGCCTATTCCAAGGAAGCTCAGTGTCGCTTCGCTCAATATCACAGTTCCTATCTGCAGCGTTGCGATGACAATAACGGGGGTCATTACGTTGGGAAGTATATGTTTGAAAAGGATGACCCTCTCCGGAAAGCCGATAACTTTTGCTGCTTCAACATATTCCTTGCCCTTTTCAGCCATTGTCGTTCCCCGTACTGTCCTCGCGTATGTCACCCATCCGGAGAATGCAAGCGCCAGTATTATCTTCCACACGCCTCTTCCAAAGGCGATGAGCACCAACATCGCTATGAGCAAACTCGGAAAAGAGAGCTGAACATTCACCAGTCCCATGATAAAAGAGTCGAGTCGGCCTCCCTTGTATCCGGAGATCAGCCCTAGTGTGGTACCGGCTATCATGCATATGATCGTGACGCAGAACCCTATTGTTACAGACATCCTGACACCGTAAACTATTGCGCTTACCATGTCGCGGCCCTGATCGTCGGTCCCAAGTATAAAGCGCGGATCGGAGCCCTCCTGCCATATAGGAGGTTTGTAGGAATCATCGAGGTCAAGCTGGGCGAGATCATATGGGTTCTGGCTGACCAGGTGCGGTCCGAATATAGCGGTGAACAGGAATACAAGGATTATGAGCGCTCCGGCGATAGCAAAAGGGTTACGTTTGAAATTATAAAATCCTTCAGACTTTATGATCTTTGATATCAACGACTTTTTATCCATCATGATCACCTCAGATCGATCCGGGGATCAACAACAGTATATAAAATATCAACTATAAAATTGATAACGACAAAGAGCATCGATGCCAGCATCAGGTAGGCAATTATCACAGGCCTGTCTGATATGTTTATTGAATCTATCAATAGTTTTCCCATTCCGGGCCATGCAAAGATCGTTTCCGTTATCGTCGCAAAAACAACCAGCCCTCCGAATTCAAGACCATAAACTGTAATGACCGGGATAAGTGCATTTTTTAAGGCATGTCCATAGAGAACATCGTGAGGACTTACACCTTTAGCCTTAGCAAATTTAATATAATCCTGGCGAAGGACTTCCATCATTCCTGCCCTTGTAAGTCTGAGCTGAGTTGCAAGCTGCTGCACAGCAAGGGTTATTGCTGGCAGTATCAGATGTTTGATCCCGTCCCAGGTAAGGAAGCTCAGTCTCATTCCCCAGACAATAACAACCTCTCCTCGGCCTGATGAGGGCAACCATCCCAGCTGGACAGAAAAGACAAGTATAAGGACTATTCCAAACCAGAATGTCGGCATGGAGATGCAGAGCAGTGAGAGCGAAAGAATACTTCTGCTGGCAAATGTGTTGGGGTGCGCTCCTACATATACACCGAGCGGTATAGCTATCAGTGCGGCAATAAACATGGCAAGGACAACTATCTCAAGAGTCGCCGGCATACGTTCGAAGATAAGCTTCATTGCAGGTTCCCTGAAGACGAAAGAGTTGCCCAGGTCTCCATGAAGAACATTAACTACAAACAGCTTGTACTGTTCCCACGGGGAGCTGTCCAACCCCATCGCAGCCCTGGCTTTTGCCAGTTCTTCGGGGGAGGCTTCCGGAGGAAGGAGCAGTACAGCCGGATCACCCAGCATATTGACAAATATAAAGACGATCGTTGCAACGATTGCAATAACGATGATCATTTGGATAAATCTCTTTATGACGTAAAAGAGCAACTTCAGCCCTCCTCACTATCCAACAGATACAGTGCTATGGAAGGAAAGGAAACTATTTAGTCTCCTTCCCTCCCGATATTACGTCAGCTTACTTTTTTTGCATGGTATGGACGTCAAAAATGAAAGCGTCGACCCTGGGAGTGAAGTCGAGACCTTTGACCAGTCCATAAGGCTCTTCGTATTGGTAGATCGGGATTATCGCATAGTCCTGGTAAAGTATCTTGGTCACTTCTTCGAGTTTTGCCTTCCTTACTTTTACGTCTGCGGTCGAATCTGCTTCATCCAACAGTTTGTCCACCGTAGGATTAGAATAATGAGTCCTGTTGGATCCACCGGCTCCCTCTTTCTTGTCCCTTGTGTAGAACATGCGGTTGTACCAGTAGCCTATGTCTCCCTTGCCAGTCCCCGATGCCCCGTAGAATGCGGTGGTCTTGTCTCCGGGATTGATATAGGACAGATACTGGTTCGACGGGATCATGTTCAGTTTGGCTTTAATGCCGACTTTTGCCAGAAAGCCTGCTATTGCCTGAGAGCAGGGGCCGTCATTGAAGTATCGCTGCTGCGGAACATCCCACACGAATTCAAAGCCATTTGGGTATCCCGCTTCTTTAAGAAGCTGTCTGGCTTTTTCAGGATTGTACGGGTATGGTTTGATGCTTTCCACATAACCATATGCTCCGGGAATGGGAAGCTGACCGGTAGGATAGGCGTGGCCGCCGTACACGTTCCTGATTATCGAATCCCTGTCTATCGCGATAGCAAAGGCTTCCCTGACCCTTGGATCGAGGAAGGGATTTTTGCCATTCTTGTATCCCGGAGTCTTCTGTCTTGTGACGTCTATGTTGATATGCATTACATCAGGACCAGCTATAGCCTTGACTTCAGTATTGGCTCCCCTTGCCACACGGTCGATGTCTCTCACCGGCACGTTGTAGATAAGATCGACTTCGCCGCTGAGCAAAGCAGCGACTCTTGTTGCGTCATTCTTGAGGGGTCTCATTATCGCCCTTTTGATCTTAGGTTTGGCACCCCAGTATTTCTCGTTGGCATCAAGAGTTATGTGGTCTTCCTTGATCCACTCAACGAATTTGTACGGGCCTGTCCCTACAGGCTGTTTTAGTATCCCTTCCTCGCCTACCTTCTCAAAGTACTTTTTGCTTGATATGTATACATCTGCCATGTCAAGCACAAGGATCGCATAAGGAGCGTGAGTCCTTATCTGCACTTTGTAGGTATCCAGCGCCAGTGCGGATGCTATGGGCTGTACAAATCCGGTTCCTCCGGTCGTTGAGTCCTTGTAGCGCTTGATGCTGAAGACCACGTCATCCGCAGTGAACGGATCCCCGTTGTGGAATTTGACCCCTTCCCTCAGTGTCAGTATCCAGGTCGTGTCATTCTTCTGTTCCCACTTTGTCGCCAAGGAGGGGACAAGGGTGAACTTTCCGGACTTGTCAAAGACCTTCCTCACAAGAGGATCAAATAAGTTTATCGTAATGTTGTTTGACCACATCGCGTTCGCAGCATGTGGGTCAATAGTTGTCGCATCGCCCGTGGTACCGATAATAACGGTTTCCGCCCTGGTCGGTGCAGCCATTGCCATAGTTCCGCAGAAGACAAGCATTGTTACGGTAAGCATAATGATAATTATTTTCTTCATTACCGATCTCAGCTCCTTTCATTCCTCAACATTGACATACAGCGCTGTAAACATATTCCGCCATGGTGACAAAATCAAAAACCGGCAGTCCTGTAGCATTTCTCACAACTTCTGAAAACGGAGGCATATCTGTACATTCATATACTATGGCAACAGTTTCCGGGTGCTCCCTGACTGCGTTCAGGACTATGCAAACGAATTGCTTTTCGAGAAGACCTAGATCCAGTTCGGCGTTGAAATCCTCTCCCATCTTTCTCCACTCTTCGCACTCTTCCCTCATGCCGTAAATATGCAGCCCGGACATATCGTCTGTTCCCGTGGCATGAAAATGTTCCTCCTTCAGATTCGCCTTTCTTGCGGTAATTACGATGATCCCGCGGGAATTCCCGTACATTGCCCTGATAAATGGTATCTGCACAAGGCTTGAAGAGAAGAAGGGTATCTTAAGGGCATACGAGATCTCTTTTTGAAATATGGCATTGAACCCGCAGCTCGTTGTTATACACCTGACTCCCATTGATTCAAGCTCCCTTGCCCTGTCGATCATTCTCTGCATTACTACCGGATCGGGATCCTGGACAACTGTTTTGCCGCAAGCACCGGGTATCCTTTCAACCAGAACCGGGAAATCAAAGGTGTCCGGATTAGTGCTGTTGCCCTTAAGTGTCTCAAGCTGTAAAAGGCCCCTTGGAACCTTTCCTTCCTCCCAGGCCAGGATCGCAAGCTTCGGAACAGATCCGCCGCAGCGGCATTTGCTGTTCTTTGCTTTTTCCATGATATCCGTCAGCGATCATCTCCTTTCGCAGTTTAAATATTTAGCTGAATTCTCCCAGCCTTTGTTAATATCGATCTATAAGTACTCTTGTAATGTCTCCTGTATACTACCTAGCGGCAGACTGAAAATCTTCAAGTCACTGGTTTCCCGCTCAAAATCATGCGGGAAAGACTGTGGGGACACGATACTTAAATTGAAAGAAAGTGCTGAATGATATGGCAGATGTGGCCGGAATCTTCAGGGGGGGAAGCTTCTATGTTCTCCCACGCTTTTTCGTCTCCCAGCACTTTTCGCAGTGCGCTTACCCCGTAAGCCACACCCATCTCGAAATGGGGCTGCAGCCCCCAGATTTTTTTATTTTTGATCCTTATTCCGCTTATGCGGCACCTCGATGACGAAGCAAAGACTTCCACCTCAGATACCGGAATTTCCTTTACTTCCCAGAAATGGTGTGAGAATACCGAATATTCCCTTCCCGCTATTCCGAATATTTCATCGTCCTTTTCAGAACGTATCCTGTGCCATCCGTAATTTGCCTTATCCATCGGTCCGAGGCATCCTGTTCCAAAAAGTGTTTTGACTATCATTTGGTGGCCGTAGCAAACCCCCAGCAAAGGAATGTCTTTCTCGTATGCCCATCTGATGAGTGACGATTCCCTGTCCTGCCAGAGCCCGTCAAAATCAGCCCCTGAGCCTGAGAGGATAATGTGCGAATATCCCTTTCCCTCTTCAGGGACCGTATCGCTAAGCACATTGACCACATCAAAGACTGACCTGAAATGCGGAATAAAATTTTCGGATACCCTGTTTCCCGGCACCAGTGAATTATTGATAAAGAGTATGCGCCTGCTTATTGTTTCAGACGTCATAACGCCCACCTGTGTGTTGAGAGAGAATTGTAGGTCGATTCTACATGGCGGTACATAGCTTCCCTTGCTTTTTCAGGATCCCTGGATGCCAAAGCATTGACCAGTCCAACATGCTCCCTGCAGCTGTTTGATGATCCAGGATCCCTGGGAGCATTGCTTTCGTCGACCCTTCGCCTGTAAAACCTGTCAAAAAAGAAAGTATATAAAGCTGCCCGCCAGTATATGTGCTGGATGAACCTGGCAAGATATGTGTTGCCGCTGATACGGGCTATCTCCATATGGAACCTTTCATTGACTTCGGAGTAGGGATCGTGCTGCCTCTTTGAAAAATACTCCCTCTCCCTGACAAGCATCTCTTCTAGTTCCCTGACCTGTGTATCGGTAATATTTTGTGCGGCTATGTATGCCGCCTGAGGTTCCAGATATATCCTTGTCCGGAAGACATCGCGCATGTCACTTGGCTCAAGTCTTGGGAGACAGCATCCCATCCTCGGGATCTGCTCGAGTACTCCCATGGCAACGAATTGCCTCAGGACATTACGCACAGGGGTCCTGCTCAGGTTCAGCTCGGAAGCAATGTCACCCTCCACTATCCTGTCTCCCGGAGAGTATTTCTGAGACATGATCAGTTTCAATATATCCCTAAAGGCCTTTTCTTCTGTTTTTGCAACTCTCATTTTTACCCTCTCCAATTAGGGCTGAAGCTATTCCGTGTATTCTTCGAATGTAAATCCGAACTTTTCCAGTTCTGCAAGTACCGGATCAAAAACTTCAGCTGATGTGGGGATCACTACCCCCTTTTGTGAGATCTTCCCGCGGAGCAGACAGTCCGTGCCTACTGCAAGAGGAAGTCCCGTTGTCCTCGAAATGGCTGTTTCCCCACTGATCTCACCTCTTACGACCATCGTTGAAACGATCTTCTTTGCGCTCCCCCGTTCGGGATAGCTGACATCAAACCTGTGCTGCATTACAACAATATCTTTCTCATGAGGCATGTACGTGAGCTTCTTCAGATAGAGATCTGCTGTCAGTTGTTTTGTTGTCTCGAAAGTTTCAGGAATGGGGGCATCTTCAAAAAGACCAAGCCACTTCAGTCTGTGAAGGACCGCTGATGAACTGTCAAGAGCAAGGAAAGCCCCTGCCGCCTCGATCGCGTTCGATGAACTGATGCCGGTAAGTTTTCTTATGAGATCCGCATAAGTCATGTTTGAGAGGTCGAGCTTCGATGATTCGTAAAGCCCAAGCCTGAGCATCGCGTGGATGGTCTCGCTCCAGCCAATGTAACGGAGAGTACCTCTGTAGACGTCTTTGACCTCAGGCATATCATATGCATGGACATAGGGAGTTGAATCGCCGTTTGCATATTCCTCGTACCACCCCAGTCCCCTTATCTCAACTAAAGAGGGGTGGAGATAAGTTTCACCGTCGGGCATTACGATAAGTCTTTTATCTTTAATTATCCTTGCTTCTCTTTTTGAGGAGTCTACTACACTGCTGGGTGCCCAGGAAAGTTTATATCCGAAAGGATTGTTGTTGGCTGACGCATCGGGAAGGGAGCCACACACAGACCAGAAAGAGTCGATCTTCCCATTGTTATCATGTACATGCTTGATCGTTTTTGCAGCTGACATATGGTCAATGCCCGGATCAAGTCCCATCTCAAAAAGTAATGTGATACCTTTCGCCTCGGCCTCTTTGCCAAGGCTCCTGATCTCTTCTTTCGCATAGGAAGCTGCTGTCATGTTTATTGACCTTTGGATACACTCTTTTGCGACATTTAGATTCATTGCTGCGGGCAGGAGGCAGACCACCACATCGGGTCTGTATTCATCCATAAGCCTTCCGGCATTTTCTGAGGCATCGTCAGTTACAGGGTATCCCCTGTTCTTTCCTGAGAGGGTGGAGTCAAGATTTTCCCGCAGTTTGTCTACGAGAAATACCTCATAGTCCTCTTTTTGAAGCAAATACTGGATACACGGCTTTGCGACCCTGCCTGCGCCAAACGCAAGGATCCTCTTCAAGGCGCATCACTCCTCTCTCATCAAAGAAAGATTCATTTGCCCGGACCAATAAAATATATAAGGGACTTTATAGTATTCTATGAAGTATGTTTTGAATTGTCAATATTGTAAGACGTTTTTATTGAACACAATATTATTTTATGGATCTGATTTACAAAAATTGACAATTATTAAATTTGGCCTTAAACAATATCTTTTAAAACAAGAAAAGTAATATAATTGTATAAATCTAAGATTCGAGAGGTATTTTTTCTTATGACTTACAAGATCATTTGGAAGGGTTTCAGGTTCGGGGCGCTTTTGCAGGTCGCCGTGGGACCTGTCTGTCTTTTTATATTCCAGACAGCGGCTTCATCAGGGTTTTGGGCAGCTGAGGCGGCTGTACTGGGTGTAACGCTGGCCGATCTTTTTTACGTCACAGCAGCAATACTTGGGATCGGGGCATTGATAGAAAGGAGTTCGTCTGCAAGGAATATTTTCAAGTACCTTGGAGCAGCCGTGATAATACTCTTCGGGATATCTTCCATTCTCGGCTCTTTTGAGATAAACATAATACCGGGCTTCGGAACGCTGACCGGGGCGAACTCGGAGAGCGCCTTTATCAAAGCACTCCTCCTTACCCTTTCAAGCCCCCTGACGATCGTTTTCTGGGCCGGAGTATTCTCTGCAAAAGCGGCAAGCGGAGAGATGAATGGAAGGGAAGTATCCTATTTCGGCTTCGGAGCGATACTGTCGACCCTCGTGTTCATGTCGCTGACCGCATTGGCAGGGACACTTACAGGAACTTTCCTGCCTTCATCTGTCATCCTTATGCTGAATATTCTTGTCGGTCTGGTGCTGATTTTTATCGGGGTAAGAACTGCTGTCAGGAGTTAGGCTTCTTATTGACCGTTATCCACTTCTTCAAATTCTTTTTTTCGAGGATCTCTTTATCAAATATTTCTGTACGCGAAGCAAGAAGCATGCAGAGCGGAATGCCGATCCCGAAACATATGACTGCCTGGCTTATGCCAATGTATATTATCGAGTAGAGCACAGGGGTCTCAGTAATAACACCAAGATATGTACCTACTGCCAGTGCGTTTATAACCACCGGAGGAACGGCAGCCAGCCATATCCCGGGCATTTTATATGTGAGCCATGCGGCAGCAAGAGTCGCCGCACTTCCTATGACTATATCTATCAGGCCGAACCCTCCTGCAATGTTTGAAAGGAAACAGCCGATAAAAAGCCCCGGTATCGCCTCAGGCATAAAAAAAGGAAGCAGCGTCAGCGCCTCTGCGACCCTGAACTGTACAGGACCGAATGAGAGCGGAGATAGCGCCACGGTAAGCGAAGCATATAAAGCAGCGATCATTCCGGAGACAGCAATTTTTCTTATCATTTACAAAAAACTCCTGACAGACAAAGAATGTTGGTATTATAACCCTCTTAAGGCTATAATGACCACAAACGAAAGCAGCAAATATATTCTGACGGAGGTACTCTCTTATGAACATTACAATGCTGGGTGCAGGCAGTTTTGGAACAGGGATGTCAAAACACCTTGCCGATCTGGGACATAATATCCTAATGTGGACAATAGATAACGAACAGTCAGATTCGATCAACAAGTCAGGAAGGAACACTTTCTGCTTCCAGGACACGATCCTCCCAAAGACTGTCAAATGCACGATGGACATGGATGAAGCTCTGAATTTTTCAGACCGTGTTATCATGGCAATACCTACCCAGTTTGAACGTGAAGTATGCCAAAAGGTGGCAGCGACCGGTAAAAAGAATCTTCACATGCTGAACCTGGCTAAAGGCATTGAGATCAGCACAGGATATCTCCTCCATAAAGTACACGAAGAAGAATCTCCTGAAAATATCTATTCGGCACTCTCCGGTCCAAGCCACGCTGAAGAGGTATTGATAGGGTGCCCCACTGCCGTTGCGCTTGCCTCATTTCACGAAGGAGAAGCAGAAAGCTGGCAGAAGATACTTACAGGGAATAATTTCCGCGTTTACACTTCTGATGATGTTATAGGCCTTGAAGTAGGCGGGGCAACAAAAAATATATATGCAGTCGCAGCAGGGATCTCAAAAGCTATGAAGCTGGGAGACAACGCGCTGGCTGCGATCGCATGCAGAGGACTGGCTGAGATCATGAGGTTCGGCAAGAAACTCGGAGCAAAACCGATGACCCTTTCCGGCCTTGCTGGTGTAGGCGACCTAATGGTCACCTGCTACAGCATGCATTCAAGGAACTTCAGGCTTGGACTGGCAGTTGGAAGCGGCAAGACATTCGATGAGGCGGCAAAAGAACTGGGACAGGTAGCAGAGGGAGCTTACACAGTCAGAGCGGTCATTGAAAACAGCAAGAAGTTCGATGTTGAAATGCCTCTTGCTGAAGGCGTCTACCGTATCCTTTACAAAGGAGAGTCCCCTGATAAAATACTTAGGGAACTTTTCTCACGCCCTTTGAAGGCTGAACAGCTCTTCTGAGCGGTCAAACAATGGTCGAACGATCGTAAGAGCGGAGAATTCGCGTCCTTCGGCCGCTGGAGAATTTGCTCGCTTCGCATCACGGGAAATTGAGTCTTAAAGTCTTGTTCCCCGTCGTCCCCGAGCGCCTCAATCAGGAGAATGCCGTTTCCTTCTAAGGAAACATTTAAAAACTCCTTAGCATTCGAACTATTTCGAGTGCGTTTCGAGATCGGGGATCCAGTGGCTTTAAATCCTTGCTATAACTAGCTTTTTAGGGCCTAAACAAAAGTCGCTGGATTCCCGTTTAGAAGCGTCCGGGAACGAGGGAGATGGGGTGTACCAGAATGCCAATGGCCGGGGACGCCTGTAATTTTGGTTCTTACGATAGCTTAGCCACCGCTTA
Source organism: Synergistota bacterium (assembly GCA_034331105.1). Taxonomy (GTDB): domain Bacteria; phylum Synergistota; class Synergistia; order Synergistales; family Synergistaceae; genus Caenicola. The sequence goes on from JAXQGB010000014.1 coordinate 28,985, forward strand.
GCTATCGCTCAGCGACGGCTCAGCAAGGTTATTGACCCTTCAAGAACAGCTTCAGTACCTCGTTCAGCGACGAGACCTTTACGGTCTCCATCGGGTATTCGTCTTTCGGACTCCTTCTGCTTATCACAGCTTTTTTGAAACCGAGCCTTGAAGCCTCTTTCAGTCTCATCATGGTCCTTCCCGCAGGCCTCACCTCCCCTGCAAGCCCTACCTCTCCTATGAAGCACACATCTGAAGGAAGAGGGATATCTTTCAAAGTCGAAGCAAGTGAAACGCATACGGCAAGGTCTGCTGCTGGATCCCTGAGCGTCAGGCCACCGGTGATATTCAAATAAACATCACTGGTCCTTGAATATACACTGCACCTTTTTTCCAGGACTGCGAGCAGGAGCTGTAGCCTGTTGGCCTCGAGTCCCCTCGAAGTCCGCTTTGGATAGGGAAAAGGAGAATTACAGGCAAGTGCCTGTATCTCCGCCGCGAGCGACCGGGAGCCTTCAAGAACCATTGAGATCGCGACCCCGGAGCTGCCAAGGTCCGTGCCGTCCCAATAAAGCCTGCTGGGATCCAGTACTGGAGACAGTCCTTTATCGGACATTTCGAATATTCCAAGTTCGTCGGTGCTTCCGAATCTGTTTTTGTCTGCTCTGAGCAGCCTGTTCGGTGAGTTCTGTTCACCGGAAAAAAGAAGTACCACGTCGACCATGTGTTCAAGCAACTTGGGCCCCGCTATCTGTCCCTGCTTTGTGATATGACCAACAATGACTGTAGGTATCTGACAGTTCTTAGCCATCTCTACAGCCATCGAGGCTACTCCCCTGACCTGGTTGGGAGATCCTGCCCAGCCGTTCTCCGCATCAGCCCTGAAAGCCTGTACACTGTCGACAACTACAAAATCATATTCCTCCGCAGCTTTCAGGCAGGATGCGAGATCATCCTCGCAGAGAAGATAAAGGCCTTCGGACATGAGACCCAGCCTTCTTCCCCTGAGAGCAAGCTGCCCGGAAGATTCTTCTCCCGATATATAAAGGACTTTTTTGCCGTTTTGTGCCATTTTTGCACATACCTGAAGCAGAAGGGTCGACTTGCCGACTCCGGGTTCTCCCCCGAGCAAGACAACTCCGCCCGGCACCCATCCGCCTCCAAGGACCCTGTCAAGTTCACCGATCCCTGACGGGACCCTTTGCTGTTCCTCAACATCAAGTCCGCGAAGCGGCGATGCTGCCTTTGCGGCTGCCGGCCTGCCATCCTTAGTCATAGGAATAGGAGCTTCCTCTTCCATGCTTCCCCATACGCCGCACTTAGGGCATTTGCCAACCATGGTAAGGCTTACGTATCCGCACTCGCTGCACTTATATCTGTTCATATCCTTTTTTGCCATGTTTGCATCCTCCGCATAGAGAATATCAGAGCACTGAACCAACTACAAGTGATATAATAGCGCGCAAACCTCAAAAGAGGTAATATATCACCGTAATAAGAGATGGGGTGGAACTTTGTTCTATTTTTACCTGGCAGCCATATCGACCCTTGCGATATTTGTAGCGGCAGGGACCTTCATAGGCACAAGGACATCCGATCCCAAAGATTACTCTCTTGGCGGGAGAAAGTCTTCTGCTGCGGGTGTCACCGGCATTCTTCTGGGAGCGCTGGTAGGAGGGGCATCCACTGTCGGCACCGTACAGATGGCCTACAGCCACGGGATGACTGCTGTATGGTTCACACTTGGAGGAGGGATAGGCTGCCTGCTGCTGGGACTAAGGTTCGCCGTCCCGCTGAGGAATTCTAATATCACTACAGTCGCCGATTACCTTGCCAACAGCTATGGGGGAAAAGAGAGCTTCTGCGGCAGGTCTATCTCATTGACTGCGACGATATCATCAACTCTTGGCACCTTCATATCGATATCCGCCCAGTTTTTATCATGCATTGCACTCCTTAAAGGGCTTTTTTCAATTTCTTCGTCCTCAGCATCCCTGCTGGCCGGCCTTTCAATAATCGGCTTTATAGCTGCGGGAGGTTTGAAAAGCTTCAGCACACTGGGAGGTGCAAAGATCATTCTGCTCTATTTTGTCCTCCTATCCTGCTTCGTTATGGCAATAGTCAACGGAGGCACTTTCAGTTTTGTGGCTTCGCAACTGCCCGTTCAACCCTGGTTCAACCCGTTTGGAAGAGGATTCGTACCTGAAATGGGATACTTAGCCTCTATGATAGTCGGAGTTTTCACCACACAGATCTACATACAGTCCCTTGCGGCAGCAAAAGACGCGCGGACAGCCCAAAAAGGAGCTTTCGCATCAGCGCTTCTTATGCCTCCTATGGGCTTTCTTGGAGCCTGGATAGGAATCTCCGTAAAGGCCAGGGGTATTGAAATGAGACCTGATGAAGTTCTTTCCTGGTTCATAACGGACTCTTTTCCTCCATTTCTCGGAGGGATCATATGGGGAGGGATACTGATCACCGTTATCGGCTGCGCATCGGGGCTTATCCTTGGAATATCGACAAATATTGTCAAGAATCTTATTCCGGAAAAATTCATTCAAAAGCACAGGGACAAGGAAGTTATGATCCATCGTCTGCTGATAGGCGCTATAGTAGCAGCTGCAGCCTTAGCGGGGATAACCGGAGCCGGTTCTATGATACTGGAATGGAGTTACCTGAGCATGGGACTCAGGGGAGCCGGTACATTCCTGCCTTTTGCCGCAGCTGTAATGCGCCCTGATTCCTTATCCCCCAAATGGGCGCTTGCATCTTCGGTAGCGGGGCTCTCAGGAACCATCCTCTGGGGGATAGCATCCTTGCCGGGAGACCCCCTCTTCGCGGGGCTAGCCGTTTCCGCAGCCTGCGTACTTATCGGGATAAAATCAAGAAAACAGTATATATAATAATAACAAGCAGGCCCTCCTTAATTATCAGGAAGGCCTGCTTTCTTAATTTATGATCGTAAACTTACCTCTTGTATCCTATTATGTTGCGAAGAAGGCCTTTTCTCCAATTCTGTCCATTTTCATCTTCAACGGCAACTGTTTTTGATCCGTCTATTACCCCTATGACTCCTCTGCCCTGCACTGTTTCAGCTACAAGCACCTGGAGAGGATTTGCAGTTGCGGCAAATACTCGGCAAACTTCCTGCACATTTTTGATCCTGTCAAGAACGTTGATCGGAAACGCGTTTCTTAAAATTACAACAAATACGTGACCTGCGTTGATCGCCTTTGCGTTTTCTATCGCGGCATCTTCAAGATCTTTTTTGTTTCCGTCATGCCTGACCAGGCAGTCACCGGAAGCCTCACAGAAAGCTATACCGAATTCGATAGAGGGGGATGATGTTACAAGTGCCTCAAAGATATCCTCAACTGTTTTTATGAAATGGCTTTGCCCTATTATGATGTTGCTTTCCCCCGGTATTGTCATCTGCTGAATATCGATATTGATATTACATGACATGATCTCTTACCTCCTCAACTCTTGATATTGACAAGTATATCAAAACCCATGCCTTTTGACCTCTTTGATACTGATAAATTGATTTTTTTGAAGCATGAAAAAGCCCCGTACGCAACAACACGCCGGGGCATAATATTTATTGGTTATTAAAATCTCAGCTTTTCTTTTTCAAGTTGGCGATCACATCTTCGGTAATATCTGTCCCGCCGAAAAAGACAGCTCCTTTGTCAACTACTACCGTTATCTTTTTGGCATTTGCAACTGTCCGTATCGCAAGGTTGATATCTTTGAAGAGCGGTTCCATAAGCTTTCTTTCTTCATTTGCAGCCTCTGTTCGTTTGTTCTGGAAGATCTGGGCCTTCTTTTTGTCGTCAGTCTCTTTTTCGATGGCAGCCTTAGCCTCTTCCTGTTTTTTGTTTGTCACATCACGAACCTGTTTCTGTATCTGTTCAAATTTTGGATGCTGGAACATTATCCTCTGTGGATCAACGCAGCCCATAACATCCTGAGCATATGCCGCACCTGAGATAAACAAAGAAAGGAAAAGCACGACCAAAACACTTACTGTTATTTTTCTTGCTTGAAACATAATACCTTTACCCCCTCTTAGTTGGTTCAACAAAATAGAACGCAGAAAGTCAACTAGTGAATTCTACCTGTGAATATAATCAAAGTCCACGTATAATTGCGGAATAAAGAAATTTCGGCTTCGAAGGGCGGCGGATCCATATGGATTGCATAGCAACTTTTGACACAACTCACATGGCTTTGTTCTTTGAGAAATCCTGCAGGAGTGTCGGCTTGAAGGTAAAGATCGTTCCGGTCCCAAGGGAGATCTCTTCGAGCTGCGGCCTTGCCTGCAGTTATCCTTGCGAAGATGAAGAGAAGGTAAGATCCATCGCCGCAGAAAAAGCCATAGAAGTCTCAGATTATCACAGAATTTAAAAACTACTCCTCCGGTTCATCCGGGGGAGTGCCGTCTTTGAAATACTTATGCCAGAAAAGAGCTGTAAGTCCTCTCCAAAGCAGATAACCTCCTGATGTGACTGCAATACTGACCCAAATCAGATCCGTAAAACTCAGACCTGTCCTTTTAAGCTCAATCTCACCGCTCTGTCTGACTTCAGCAGATCCCGGACCAAACCATTTCCAGGCCCAGAACATTAAAAAAACAGCTGCCACTACCGTAAGGATGTTGTTGATCGTTTTTTTAGGGATATTATCAAAGTCCATGTTTACACCGCCTTTAACGATACTTGTGATTTTCTGAATTTTTCCATCTGTTGTTGGTAGCGAATTTTAAGCCTATCTTTCTAGCCTATCCCACGTGTTCCTAAGCGGTGGAAGAAAAATCTTTAAATCTCTGGATTCCAGATCTCGAAACGCACTCGAAACAGAGTTCCGTCGCTATTGTGATTTGTTATGTCCTTCTTTCGAAGAACAGCATCCTTCTTGATCAAAGGCATACCATAATAATGTTAAATTGGCAAAGGTTCTAAGTTTGTAACAACCGTTTCACAATTGTAAATGCTGGTTTCCCGATCTCAAAACGCATTCGAAATAGTTCGAATGCTGTGGAGTTTTTAAATGTTTCCTTAACAGGAAACGGCATTCTCCTGATCCACTGCATGCGGAAAAGACGGTGGGGAAAGTTTTGTTATTTTCTTTTAACTATCCTGTTCAATATCTTTTCCAGGTGGAAACGTATTATTCTGCCATAAGAGAATCCTTCGAAACGGCCCGTTATTTTTGCCTTTCCATCTACGCTCCGCCTCACGAAGGTCCTCGCTTTCGGCCTGAGCATTATCTGACTTGGATATAGGCTCCGGTGACCGGCGACTACATAAGATACCGCGCAGACCAGACCAGCGAAAGGAGCTATCGGAGCTCCAAAAAGCTCCATAGCCAGAATAGTTGATGCTATCGGCGTGTTAGTAGATCCGGCGAGAACGCCTGCCAGGCCCAGAGCACTGCTGACGGATGGGTCAAGACCGAATATATTTCCAAAAAGCGAACCTGCAGCGGCACCGACAAAGAGTGTAGGTGTAAGCACTCCTCCACTTCCTCCGCATGACAGAGTGACTGCCATCGCGAAAGACTTTAAGGCAAATGCGGCGATCGGGATGTTGCCGCCCCTTATCGCCTCCTCTACCGTTTCCATTCCCAGTCCAAGGTATCGGCTGCCAAACATGGCGCTTATTGCAAGAAGTATTGCCCCCCCAAGAAGCGGTTTCTGCCAGTCAGCAATATTCAAAGATTTAAATTTCTTATCTACCGCGTGCAAACATTCTATGTGGAATACTGAAACAGTGCCGAAAAAGATACCTGCAAACAATGACCAGAAAATCAGGCCGGGGGAAAGATGAGGGACATTGACTGCAAACCCGGGAAGATGCCCTGCACCAAGATATGCCGCTGTAAAGCATGATACTATCCCGCTTATGAAGGAGGGAAGCAAAACGTCGTAGAACATCTGCCCCACAAACAGTACCTCAACTCCAAAGACCGCTCCTGTTATGGGAGTCCCGAAAACCGCTGAAAAGCCTGCTGAAATACCGCATATTACAAGTTTTTTTCTGTCAGATTCATCAAGCCTGAATATTTTGGAAAGACCGTACATCAACCCTGCGCCTATCTGCGCACAAGGGCCCTCTTTTCCTGCCGAGCCACCGGCAGCTATGGTTACAATTGTGGCGATCAGCTTTACCGGGACGACCTTGATATCGATGATCCCTGCTCTGCGATGGACAGCATCGATAACTTTCTCTGTTCCGTGGCCTGCCGCTTCAGGCGCAAGTATCCGAACAAAATAAAGGCTGAAGAGGAGAGCAGGAAAAATAAGCAGGTATCTCCAGCTGTTCAATGAAGAAACGTATTCTATTGCCCAATCAAGCGATATGAGAAAACCAGCTGCGACTGTCCCTACGACCACACCTGCCATGATAGAGAAGAAAGACCACTTTAAAAGAGAACTTAGGAGCCAGAGTTCATCCCTGACCATTTTTGAGTCCATTTTCATCACCGCCGTTTATTCTACCACTTTATCACAGCTCTCCGGGGTTCCATGTCAAAATGATCCCGGAGATATCCAAACGCATATTTAGAGTATAATCTTCACATTATGAAAGAGAACAAATTGCCGCCACTCCAGAAAACAATAGCTTTCTTTTTTGCGCTTGTATTTATAGCCTCACTAATTTTCATTGGCTACAGGATATATACAAAACCTGCATATGAGGCGCACGAGAAGAAACAGGCAAGGCTGCTTGCTGTTTCTGCCATATCCCTGTTTTCAGAGAAGACTGCCAAAGAACCCGGTATATGGGAGAAATTTGACAGCAACGAAAATGAACTGATGATCGATCACATGAGAATAAAAGGAAACTGGGTCGTCAAAGTAAATCTCATAAATGAAGGAAGTCACATAGAAGTTATGTCATCCGTAAGTTCAGGATGGAATTCAAGAAGCCCTCAATCAGCAGAGATCATGGCAAAAATATACAATGACGGCAGAGTTGAGTTTGAAGACGCAGAGAGCGCCCTGGCTATTGCCGCCGGCATCAAAAGCGGCAGCCTGAAGGCTCTTGGTAAGATCCACAACTTCAGATTTCCTGATGAACAAAAAAAAGTGCCTGCTGTTATAGAAGCTGAGGAGTGCCTCTTAAGAGATCAGGAAGGAAATGAATTTCTTATATTGATCTATCCCTAAAACATCAATTATCAAGGACTGACGTCATAATAACTTTCAACTGTCTTCAGCCGCTTGCCGCCATAGGATAGATCTCAAGGACATCCCCGTCAGAAAAACTGTAGTTCCATGACTTTGCCCTGTTATTGACTACAGGAAGGATGTTCTCTTCTTTTCCGATCCCTGACCGTAAAACATAATCCCTTATTGTCTCTCCTGCTGACGGCATAAGTACGGTACTCTCATCCACACCGTAAAGATCCGCATACTCGGGCCTGATTTTCAGTTTTATCAAAAAAAGCACTCCTTTTTACCGAAGGCAAAAAAACAAATTTGGGCTGTTGACAAAAAAGGGCTGAAACTCTTTCAAACAAAAGTATCAGCCCCATAAAACACTTCTTTTATCTAAAAATAATTTTTGTTGATCCCAAGCCTTTCTATCGTCTCCGATTTTGGTACCCCGTCATTGTCCCATCCGCGCACCCTGTAATATTCATCCAGCATAGGCTCAAGGTCGGGAGTGTAATCTCCAGTCCCTTCATCCCTGCGCGGGGTCAAAAGGATGCGGTCAGGCAGTCTGTCATCTTTCCTCCGCAGACCGAGCCTGATGTTGTACAGCCGTTTAAGGTTGAATATCCTTTCACCTGTCTCAGCCATCTCTTTGACGGACGTCTTGATGCCTGTCACCACTTCATACCATTCACAGATCTCAGTCACGTTGACACCACCGTAAATCGTAAACTTGCACATTTTAAGGGAGTCCATCAGCCCCATGAGATTCTGGGCATGGAAGTTCAGAAGTCCTTCTCCCCCTTCAGTGTATCTGGGACGCGGTTTTTCATATCCGAACTCCGGCATGACGGCAGTCTTTTCGAAGAAATAAGCGGAGCTTGCAAGATGACAGGCTCCCCTGTTGCTTGTAGCATAACCCACAGCCATCGTATTGAAACAGCGCGGGTCGTGAGCGGGAAGGGTCAGCCCTTTGACATGGACTGCAAAATCCTCTGTTCCGGGCATCTTTGCGGCCATTCCGGCTACTCCGAGGCCAAGAAGTTTTCCGATGCCTTCGGAACTGCAGATCTTTTCCGTCAGTGCAACAAGCGCTTCTGCACTTCCCCACTCGGCGCTGATACCGTCAAGTTCGTCCAGGGAAAGGAGCCCCTTCTCAAAACATTCCATTGCCATGGCTACCGCGCTGCCTGCCTCAATGGTGTCCACACCATGCCTGTTGCAGAGGTCTGCTGCGTACGTTATTGCCTCAAGGTCGTTCACCAGGCAGGAACCGCCCATTAGCCCAAGCGTCTCATATTCCGGGCCGGCGCCTTTCACTCCTGCCCATCTTCCGCTCTTTATCTCAACATCACGCCCGCATCCGATGGGACATGAGGCGCAGTAATAGTTTTTCGTCAGTATGGTGTCGGCCATCACCTGTCCGGTGATTTTTTCAGCATCGGGCCAGTTTCCCCTCCGCCAGTTCTGGACAGGCAGGTCTCCCATTTTTTCAGCTGCGGCAGTTCCACCGGCTGTTCCCAGCAGACTCATACCCTTCATCGTTTCTACAAGAAGAGGGACCATCTTCTTCTGCTGGACCATCAGTCTTGCAGGATCATCGATCTCAGCTTCCCTGTTTCCAATAACAGCCACAGCCTTAAGTTTCTTGGAACCCATTACGGCTCCGAATCCACACCTTCCGCTCATCCGGGCGTTTTCGCCGTCATGTCCTATACAGGATATGGGTACCAGCCGTTCCCCCGCAATGCCGATGCAGGACGTCTCACACGATGGTCCGAACCGTTCCTTCATGTGTTCGTCCGTATAAAAGGTATCTTTCCCCCACAGGTCACCTGCGGATTCAATAGTCACGTTATCATCCCTGATAACAATGATGGCAGGCTTATCAGACATCCCTTTGACGATAAGGCCATCCCAGCCTGAACGTTTGAGTGCTGTTCCAAACCTGCCGCCGGCATCGCTTTCTCCGAAGATCCCAGTCAGAGGCGACTTAGAAGTTATCTCGTGGCGCCCGGAGGTCGGCACCTTCGTTCCTGTAAATGGTCCGGTCATCCATATTATCGGGTTATCGGGACCGAGTGGGTCTGTCTCAGGTCCTGTCATGTCGAACAACAGCCTGGCACCTATCCCGCTTCCACCAATGTAATCCCTGTACAGTCTTTCGTCAGGAGTTATTGTAGTTACGGTGCTGTCGGACAGGTCGATGGAAAGGATCCTGCCCCAATATCCTTTCATGCTAGTACCCCAGTTCTTCGCCGACTATTATGACGTGGCATTCCCTGCCAAAGGGAGGGCGCTCCATCATTGTCACTATCCTGCAGACCCTTTCGGGGCTGCTGCAGTCTACGCAGTGTCCCACGGATGCACAGGGAGCCTTTCCGTTCAGACGTATGACGTTCGGCGGGGTCGCAGTGTTGCGGACCCTTTTGAGAGCGGTCGGGATATCTGTAGTGACCTTGTTTATGCCTACGATATAGAGCAGCTTGCCCGGAGCCCAGGCCATAGCTCCTACCCTGTTGCCTGTCCCGTCGATATTCACAAATACTCCCTCATCGGCAGTCAGGGCGTTGGTGCTCGTTACGAACCAGTCCGAAGTGAGTTCCTCCAAAAACCTGGCAGCTTTTCCTTCCGGCTTGAGCTCAGGATCCCAGTGTACCGATACTCTGGATCCTCTTTTTTTCAGTTCTTCGATAAGTCCGATCTCGCGTACTGTCACAGTTCCCGGTATTCCAACTGAAGCTCCATCAGGTATCAGTTCCAGTACTGCCTTAAGGGCCTCCACTTTATTATTTACAAACCGGGCGGAGTACCCGAGGCTGTTCAGTTTTTTGCAGACAGTTTCTCCCAGTTTTTCATATCCGTTGATTTTAGCTTCGTTCATATCCATAGCTTCCACTCCTTTTATGTGTTGTGATGAAAAATGTTTTTTCTTTTTAATTTTTTTCATTGCAAGACACAATGGTTTTTTTAAAATCTTTAAGCCACTGGTTTCCCGATCTCGAAACGCACTCGAAATGGTTCGAGCACTAAGGTCAATTTAAAAGGTTTTCCTTACGGAAAACCGTGCTCTCCCGATCAAAGGCATGCGGGAAAGACAGGAAGTGCAGCCACCGGTTTCCCGCTCAGGGCCAGAGAGCCAACGAGTTACGAGTTGTGCGGATCGGCTGGTAGTTACACCAGGGGCATGCGGGAAAGACGCTGGGTGATATAAATCGTAATATAAATTAATATGCTACAATCATACAGTTTTTGCTTTTAACGGTCTATACTTATCCTATCGATCACCGGCATGGGAGGACTGATCTTGAAAAACTCGACGATCATGAGAACAGCAAAAAAAGAGTCATTTATAATCATAGGCCTTTATATTCTATTTTTTGCATGGTGGTATGTTACAGCATACGGTTTCGGGGACGATCCTTCCGAGTACAGCTACATATTTGGCTTCCCGGAATGGTTCTTTTACAGCTGCATTGTTGGCTACGTCGGCATTTCTGTCCTCCTGTGGATATGCGTCAGGTTTTTTTTCACTGACATAGATCTTGAAGAAAAGAAAGGGGGCAGAGAAAATGATTGACCGTGCCGGCATGATACTGCCCCTTGTCCTTTATCTGGCTTTGATAATGGGCATCGCATTATGGGGGAATACTTTCTCAAGAAAAAAATCCGATACCGCAGGATTTATGGAGGAATATTTTATAGGCAGCCGTTCAATGGGAGGATTTGTCCTGGCAATGGCGGTCATAACGACCTATATCAGCGCAAGCAGTTTTGTCGGGGGACCCGGGGTGGCATACAAAGTGGGGCTCGGATGGATACTTCTTTCGATGATACAGGTGCCAACAGCTTTTCTTACTCTGGGAGTACTGGGTAAAAGGTTCGCTCTGATCGCCAGAAGGACAAAAGCGGTAACTATAACCGACTTCCTAAGGGCCCGTTACAACAGTGATTATGTTGTGATCGCGGCATCTCTCGCACTTCTTGTCTTCTTTATGGCTTCCATGCTCGCACAGTTCATAGGAGGGGCAAGGCTCTTTGAGTCGATAACAGGTTACTCCTACCGGACAGGACTTATCATATTTGGAATAACCGTCATAATCTATACTACCGTCGGAGGCTTCAGGGCTGTCGTCCTGACTGATATGATCCAGGGCATTATGATGCTCTTTGCATCTGTAGCCCTGCTCTTCGCAGTGACATCGGCAGGAGGTGGAGTGGCCAACATAATGGACACGCTGAGATCTATCGACCCGGACCTTCTTACACCGGGAGGAGCGGGAAATTCCATCCCAAAACCCTTTATTCTTTCATTCTGGGTTCTGGTTGGATTCGGGATACTCGGCCTGCCTCAGACAACACAGAAATGCCTGGGGTTCAAAGATTCAAAGTCGCTGCACAACGCCATGGTGATAGGCACCTTCGTTGTAGGTTTCGTTATGCTCGCTATGCATCTCATAGGTGCCATGGGAAGGGCTGTAATTCCCGGGATCGAAATTGGAGACCTGGCCGTGCCGACACTTACAGTTAAACTGATGTCGCCATTCTGGGCGGGAATATTCATTGCAGGACCGCTTGCTGCGATAATGTCCACTGTCGACTCAATGCTTATCATGTGCTCTGCAGCGATAGTAAAGGACCTGTATTTCCACTACATTGCAAAGAATGACCCTGAACGCCTGTCCCCGTCTAAAGTAAGGTCTATGAGCTTCACTGTCACATGTGTGGTAGGTGTCATAGTCTTCTTCGCAGCGATGAAGCCACCCTCGCTGCTTGTGTGGATAAACCTATTCGCCTTCGGCGGACTGGAGGCAGTATTCTTCTGCCCTACGATCTTCGGTCTCTACTGGAAGAGAGCAAACTCGACCGGTGCTATACTCTCAATGATCACAGGCTGCGCAGCTTTTTTCTGGTTCAACATAACTAAGACAAGCATAGCGGGAACGACGCCCATAGTCCCGACGCTGCTGATCTCTGTAATAGTATTTATCGCAGGAAGTTTTCTTGGAAAAGGGGAAAATCCAGAAGTCCTTGAATTTTTTGACCTTTAGGTTGCCTGTTTATACAAAGTAAAAAGTATAAACGAAGAGAGGGCACGATCAGCCCTCTCTTCGTTTATTATATTTCTTCGTTGCTTGTCAGTTCCACCTTTGGCAGTGTCAATATGAAAGATGCCCCTCCAAGAGAGGATCTGCCCAACTCAAGTGAACCTCCCTCACGTTCAGAGATCTTTCTGGAGATAGAGAGCCCAAGACCGTATCCTCCTGCAGAACTTCGGCTTCTGGCACGGTGTGAGTCTCCCCTTCTGAATCTTTCAAAGATGATATCCCGCTCTTCTTCAGTTACTCCCGGGCCGTTGTCGTCCACATATATATGAATGTTATGATCATCTTCTTGAACTGTAACTTCTATTCTTCCCTCCGTCTCCCGGGAAGATGAAACATACTTTACACCGTTTTCGACCAGGTTGAAAAGAGCCCTTCGAAGGTCTCCGTATACTGTTTTGACCGTAATGTCTTCTTCCGGCAGGATGGCCTTTATCTCTATCTTCCTGCTTGCAGGAAGCTCTTTTACGTCAGATATTATGTCGCGGACTATCTCTTTGAGATCTACTTCTTCTCTTCTGTTCCCCTGAGGATCAACCTCAAGCTTCACCAACAGGAGAAGATCCTCAACAAGGCCGCTTATCCGTTCCTGTTGGCGTATCATACTCTCAACGGCTTTAATATCCTCAATATCTGTCAGAGAGTCGCCCGATTTAAGAAGTTCAAGCCCCGTTCTTATTACTGTCAACGGAGTCTGGAACTCGTGACCGGCATCTATAAAGAACTCCCGCCTGGCCTCATCCAGCTTGATCTTATCCGTCAGATCCTCAAGAACGATCATCCTGCCGCGTGTAAGTGTAAGCGTCGACATTTCGATCTTTGAGCCTCCGCTGCGGGATAAGCTTATCATTCTTCTGCCGTCTCCTTCGTCAAGCATCTTGCACATTTCATCTGACGGAAGGATCACCTCTATGGAAAGTCCTCTTGCAGGCTCGTTCCCCGCCCTCCCGCATATCTTTGACGAAGCGCTGTTCATATAACGGATCTTTCTGGCCTCATCGATGAGGATCACCCCGACAGGGAGGGCCCCGACAAGGAGAGAGAGTTCCTCTTTCCTTTCCTGAGCCTCCCTGACGCTGAGCTTTAGGGAGTCTGACATCGAATTCAACGCGTTTGAGAGGTTTTGTATCTGTGGGTCATTTGTTATAGGAAACCTAGCTGTTCCTCCTGCGGCGATCGTCTGTGCAGATTCGCTCAGCAGATCAAGCGGCTTAGTAACAAAATGGAGCATCAGATAGGAACCGATCAGCACAAAGAAAAGCATGATCTCAAGCGAGTAGAGGAATGGTCTCGCCATGGAAAGGGCAAGGCTGTCCAGCTCTTCAACAGGATATGAGAGCCTTATTACCATTCCCTGACCCGGAGTCCCCGGGAGGATCACCCTTTTAGCCATGTAATTCTGCCACTCAGACTGCGTCTTGCTGTACCTTAGTTCTGACCCGCTCCCGTCCTCAAAAGCTTTTATGATCTCCGGCCTCTTGTAATGGTTGTCCATTTCATTGGGATCGCTCTTGCTGTCCATGACGACCTCACCCATGGTATTTATTAAGGTAAGCCTGCCCTTGGGGTATATTTTTTCCCAGAAAGACCCGATCTCATTGATCCCCTTCAATCCGTCCCGCTCTCCTGCCGCAGCAAGGGCGTCAAGATAGCGGGAAAGTGTCTCCCTGTTTTCTTCTATCACTTCTCTGCGCTCATTTTTGTAAATGAATGCCCAGACTCCGATGCCGATCAGTACGACGCATAGGGTAAGCATCAACGCAATTTTTTTTCTGAGTGTCATTTTTTTAAACATCGAACTGCTCCTCCTCCCAGGAAAGCCTGTATCCCCGACCCCTGGATGTCTGGATCATTAACTGAGGGCCTTTGCCGTCATCAAGTTTTTTCCTGAGTCTCGAGATATGGACATCGACCGTCCTGGTATCCTCACCGCCGATCCCCCATATCTTCTTTAATATTTCCTCCCTGGAAAGGGTCCTTCCGATCCTTCCGGCCATAAGCTCAAGTATCTCAAACTCCATTGGGCTTATGTCAAGGGGCACGCCGCGAAGAAAGACTTCCCGTTCTTCCCTGTCTATCCTAAGGTCTCCGTCTTCGATCGTCCTGACGCTTTCTTCGCCCTTTTTTCTTCTGATAAGTGCTCTGACACGTGCAAGAAGTTCGTCAAGGCTGAAAGGTTTTCTCATGTAATCATCAGCACCAAGGTCAAGTCCCTGCACAGCATCTTCGGCTGAACTTCTTGCTGTCAGCATGATGATCGGAATGTCTTTGGTAGCAGGATCGGATTTTGCCCTCCTGCAGACCTCCCATCCGTCCATAAGCGGCATCATGAGGTCGAGTATGACAATATCGGGAAGCTCTTCTCCAATAAGAAAGAGCGCGTTGTCCCCGTCATAAGCCGTGATCACCCTGAAACCTTGCTTTTTCAGGGCCCTGCCTATAAATTCAACAAGACTTTCTTCGTCGTCCGCAATAAGAATTTTTTCAGCCATGAGGCTTCCTCCTATGATTCGCGTTTTCTCCTGTACTGGGACGCCTTCACAGTCTTTCCTGTATACATGTAGGCTATCCTCTCAGCCACGTTTGTCACATGATCTCCTGCCCTTTCAAGGGTACGGGATACATTGATAAGCTTTAAAGACTGCTCTATCCTCTCAGGCTTTTCCATCACCATGAGGAAGAGCTCCCTCATTATCTGTTTTTCAAGATCGTCGACCTGATCATCCATAGGAAAAACTTCCATAGCTTTTTCAGGAGATCTCGTATCCATTGCCGTCATTGCCGTATCAAGCATCCTTTTAATACATTCGACCATGCGCGGTATGTCGATGAGTGGTTTTATTGGTGTTTTAGAAGCCAGTTCTATCGCTGTCTTAGCTATGTTTCCCCCATAATCGCCTATCCTCTCAAGGTCTACGGCTATATGCATTATTGAGGTCACAGTCCTTAAGTCTTCTGCAAGAGGCTGATAACGGGCTGCGAATTCCATGCATGCCTCGTCTATTTTATCTTCAAGATCATCTATCATATCATCCTTTTCAAGGACTTCGCGCGCCGCCGCCTCATCTCTGTTTTTCAGTGCCCAGACAGCGTTTTCAAGGGCTTCGCCGGACATCCTCGCCATCCTGAAGACCATTCTTTTCAGTTCGGTAAGGTCTTCATCAAGCCTTTTTCTCGTATTTATTACGTCCATCATGATACCCCCTTTAATTGTGAAACTGCGACTAAAAGATGTCGCGTGAAGCAATGGTGAAGCGATAGTGAAACGGTTGTTTAAAAACGGGTGGAGACTGCATCCGCCGGTGAATTTGCAGCCTCTAGGCTGCGGTGAATTTGGCGGAAGTTTCATCCGCCGGTGAATTGGAGCTTTTGCCCCTCCATAACTGCATCTGATCCCCTCTCAGTCATTCCAGTATGCCTTTGGGTGAGAATCAAGGTCTGGTCCTTACAACTGCTTCACAATTGCTTCACCATTGCTTCACGCGACATCATTTTGTCGCAGTTTCACAATTGCTCTCGCGGCATGTTTTTTCCGCAGTTTACGCTATGGTCTTTCTCTATCCGAACCTGCCTGAGATGTAATCTTCGGTCTTTTTATCGGACGGAGACGTGAATATTTTCGCTGTCCGGTCATATTCTATTAGGTCGCCGAGCAGGAAAAAGGCTGTGTAGTCTGATACACGGGCCGCCTGCTGCATGTTGTGAGTTACTATGGCAACTGTGTAATCGCCCTTGAGCTCCCTGATGAGCTCTTCCACCCTGGCGGTGGACATGGGGTCAAGCGCGCTCGTGGGTTCATCCATAAGGAGCACCTCCGGCTGGGTCGCTATCGCCCTTGCTATGCAGAGCCTCTGCTGCTGTCCTCCCGAAAGGCCTGTCCCGGGAGATGAAAGCTTATCTTTTACCTCATCCCAGAGAGCAGCTCCACGAAGGCTTTTTTCAACCGTTTCGTCAAGTAGGCTTTTATCTTTTAAGCCGTTCAGTCTCGGACCATACGCCACATTTTCATATATCGACATCGGGAAGGGGTTTGGTTTTTGGAAAACCATGCCTACCCGCCGCCTCAGAGCAATGACATCCGTCTCAGGGGAGAGGATGTTTTCTCCTTCAATTTCTATCGTACCCGTGATCCTGGCTGACGGTATGAAATCATTCATCCTGTTCAGACATCTGAGGTAACTGCTCTTCCCGCATCCTGAAGGGCCTATGAAGGCCGTTACCTTTTTGCGTCCGATATCAAAAGTGATATTTTTCAACACCTGGTTGTCTCCGTAAAAGAGATCCAGGCCTACCGTCTTTATCTGCACATCAAAAAGATCACTGCTCATATTATTGCCTCCCGCTCCTCGCCGCAAGCCTTGATCTTGCGATGACTCCTATTGCGCTCGTTCCGAGCACCAGCCCAATAAGCACAAGTATGGCTCCGTACTGTATAGGCCTCGTGGCCTCTAGGTCAGTAGATGCCGTAGCCAGGACGTATATGTGATAAGGAAGGGCCATAACTTGATCAAAGACGCTCTTAGCCACTTCCGGGGCGAAAAAGGCCGCGCCCGTGAACATGATCGGAGCTGTCTCCCCGGCTACCCTTCCTATTGAGAGTATCGTTCCAGTAATTATAGTAGAAGCAGCTGAGGGCAGGACCACCTTCAGTATCGTTTGGCATTTTGTCGCCCCGAGTGCGTAGGAGGCATCCCTGTAATCCTGAGGAACGGCCAGGAACGCCTGCTCAGACACTGTAACAATAAGAGGCAGGGAAAGACATCCAAGGGTCAGTCCTGCTGAAAGCAGACTTGATCCGAAATTTAAAAATACAACAAAGAGCGAAAGTCCGAAAAGACCGTAAATAACAGAAGGAACTCCTGCAAGGCATCTTATCGATACCCTGAGTACCCTCGTAAGCCAATCGTCCTTTGAATATTCCGCAAAATACAAACCTGTCATTATACCTATCGGCAGAGCAGCTGCCATTGAAACCAATACCAGTTGTATCGTTCCTACTAAAGGAGTCATTATGCCGCCTGCGGTCATGCCATCCCTTGGAGCTTCGATCAGGAAATCCAGCGAAAGCATCTGCCAGCCCTCTTTAAATAGAAAGGCCGCCACACCTGCAAGAACAGCCACAAGCATAGTAGCTGAGAGACAGAAAAGAGAAGTCATTACGAGGTCTTTGATCTTGCGCGATCGGTTTCTGTTCATCCTCTATCTCTTCCTCCTCTCTACATAAAAAGAGGCCAGATTTATTGCGAGCGTTACCGCAAGGAGTATAAGTCCCGCAAAAAATAGAGCGTGGTAATGTGTGCTGCCTACGGGTGTCTCTCCCATTTCAGCCGCTATTGTTGCAGTAAGGGGCCTCACAGGATCAGTAAGCACGGCAGGAATGATCGCAGCTCCTCCCGCCGCCATCAGGACGACCATAGTCTCTCCGAGTGCTCTCATTACTCCAAGCAATGCCGCTGCTGTGATGCCTGAGAGTGCATGCGGCACAACTACCCTTCGGGTCGTCTCCCAGCGTGTTGCCCCCAGTGCATAAGAAGCATCACGAAGTTCCTGAGGAACGGCAGAAAGTGCCTCCTCTGAAAGGGAGGCTACGACCGGTATGACAAGAAAACCCAAAAGGATCGAGGCATTCAGCAGATTAAGTCCCGTTGCTATGTTCAGGCTCTCCTGCATCCATGGAGCAAGGACCATCATCCCAAGGAAACCAAGAACTATAGAGGGTAAGAATCCAAGCAACTCCATCAGGAGCTTGAAAAAACTTCTGAGCTTTTTCGGTGCTATCTCTGCCGTAAAAATGGCGAGCGCAACAGCTATCGGGAGCGCTATCATGCTTGACAAGATCGTTGCTGACAAAGTTCCGGCTATCAGTGAAAGCATTCCCAAGGCCGGTGGTTCTTCGACCGGATACCAGTCCCGGTTAAGAAATATCTCTGAAAGTGACGATTCCTTAAGTACCGGCATCCCGTTGATCACCAAGAATCCAAGGATAAAGAGCATGATCAGAATCCCGACCATGGAAACAGAACGTACAAGATTCGAAAGTATCCTGTCGCCCCTGCCCCCGAAACCGCTGACGATTTTCTTCTGCCGTTCTTTCATGTCTTTTTCCCTCTCTGTTTGTTGAATGATAGCTATTCCAGATACACTGTTAGCCTGTTTGTTTGATGTGTCCTGTATCTGTGAAGCTGCGACGAAAATATGTCGCGTGAAACAATGGTGAAGCGGTGGTGAAACGGTTGTAAAAACTTGGTGGACCTGGATCTCGGCTCAAGTACATACCGGGATGACGGTGGGGCGTTTTTAGTGCGTTAAACGATCGTTCTAATAAAAGTCCTTGACCTTTATCGTCTCCCCGGTATGCACCTGGTGTAACTACTAGCCGATTCGCGCAACTCGTAACTCGTTGGCTCTATGGCCGTGAGCCGGGGTCTGGTCCTGACAACTGCTTGCCTATTGCTTGCCAACCGCTTGCCAGTTTTTTAAAACAATTGCTTCACTACCGCTTCACGCGACAGCTTTTGTCGCAGTTTCACGGAGGGAAGCTCTTCTGTCATTTAAGACGAACTTCCCTCCGGCCTTTCGATCTATTTCATTTCCTGAAGAGAGACGAACCCTGTGCTGTTTACTATCTTCTGCCCCGCCGGACTCTGCATGTAACTGATGAAATCCAGCACATCGCCCTCGGGCCATCCGTTGGTGAACATGTAGAGGTAGCGTGCGAGGGGGTACTTGCCGCTGCGTGCGCCTGCCGCTGTACCTGCGACACCTTCAACAGCAAGGGCCTTGACTGATTTGCTGACGTACCCCATACCCTCGTAGCCGATGGCGTTCTTGTTTTGTGAAACTGCCGTCATCATGGCACCGCTGGAGGCAGTTACCTGTGCTTTGGGGGTGACCCTGGTCTTTCCGCCCGCGTCCATTATCATTTCCTGCCATGTGCCGTAAGTGCCGGAGCTTGTGTCGCGCCCGATCACCACTATCGGGCCATCGCTTCCTCCGACCTGTTTCCAGTTTGTTGCCTTGCCGGAATAGATGTCCTTAAGCTGAGCCTTTGTAAGTGACTTAACGGGGTTTGAGGGGTGAACTACCGGAACAAGACAGTCAAGGGCGACTGCAAAGGGCACCGGGTAGACTTTTTTGTCCATGCATGCTTTGATTTCCGAATCCTTTATAAACCTGGAGGCGTTCGCGATCTGAGCGCTGCCGTCGGCAAGGGACTTGAAGCCGTTGCCCGTTCCGGTTCCGGAGACCGAGAACTTAACATTTGGGTTTTGTTTGGAGAACTGCTCGGCCGCCGCCTGCCCAAAGGGAAGTACCGTAGTCGATCCGTCCATCACTATCTGTCCTGCAAATGAGCTCGCTGAAAATGCCATTACCGTTGCCAACACTGCTGCAAAAATAATCTTTTTCATTATCATTTACTCCTCCTCTTATCTATGTTATACGAAGTATATTCCGAGAAGGTTAATCTTATCTTTACTCTTTGTTACAAAAATGTAACAGGTGCAATATATGATAAAAAATGGGCAGAGTGCCGAAGCCTCTGCCCTGTTGTTTTCAGTGTAGTCACGTTACTGTTTTGCGAGTTCGTCCAGACGCTTCTGGACCGTTGATATCTCCTCGTTTATTCCCTGAAGCTGTTTTTCGTGTTCAGCCTTGTCCTTGCGGAGTTTTTCAAGACGCTTGAGAAGCCGGTCAGTCTCAAAACGCGCTGCGGTCTTTCCCTGGTATAGTTTAGACGGGTCGTCGTTATAAACGTCCCACATAAATTCCGGCCTTCTGCCTTCTACAACAGGTGATATGGACGGAGAGAAAATCAATCTAACGCTCTTTACGCCTTTTAGCAGGTCCTTTCCTGTCTTCTCGTCAAAACGGGGGAAATATACAAGTCCATCCTTCTTCCCCTGAAACTTGAAGTTGAACCTCTTATCATAATCGACCATTTTATATTCTTTATTTCCTATCATCAGCTTAGCCATTATATCGAAGGGGCCAAGGTGCATCATAGGACCGTTGTTAATAAATTCGATCTGTATCGGGATCATTTCGTCAAGACGCAGAGCGCCTAAAAAATTATATTTATAGTCATCGGTCTCCTGCTGTGTCCAGAGATTCTTTTTTGCCTCATCCTGGGTAAGGGCTTCTATAAACTCTGCAGAATAATAAGTAGCCCTGATCTCCAGATTGTCGATCATATTTTCTTTATCAATATACTTTACAGTTTTTGTCCATCGCTGAAGTACATTCTCGAAAGAGTCAGCAGAAACAATGGCCGGCGTAACGATCAACAATGCAGCCATAATAAGCAAAAAAAATGAAAACTTCCTATTCAAAATTATGGTCCCCCTCAGATACATATTTAAACCCTGAAAAACATGTTTGATTATAAGGCCGGGCCGCACTTTATGACAAGCAGATTTTACCTAAAAAAAGAGAGACCCTTTCGGGTCTCTCTTAAGTAAAGCTTAAATCAGACTAGAAGCTAACGCTTGTGCGGAACTTGATAAGGTGATCGGATTCAACGGCGTAAGGAGTGCTGATGCCGTAGTCGATGTTGTCATAAACGAGCTGGAATGCGACTGCCGGTGTGTACTGATATGTAAATCCGACTGTCCAGTTCGTTGCATCATCAAAACCTGCTGTGTCGAAGTCAGCCTGTGCGTACTTCAGGAAGCTGGTCCACTTATCGTTCCACTTCTGCTCTGCGCCGACCATCCAAACAGTCGTCGTGTTGTTATTGAGAGGCATTGCATCAACTACTGAACGTGCTATACCCCAGTCCATGTTGTTCTGCTGGTTGAGTCCGTAGAAGCTGTTGTCGATACTCTCATACTGCAGCCAGAGGCTCGTGAACTTAAGAAGATCCTGTTTCACGTCGAGTACTGCCTTCCATGCGTTCGGGCTGTCGTCGAAACCGCCAACGAGGTCAGCGCCAAGATCCTGGAAGTAGTAGATTCCCTTAAGTTCTACTGAAGGTGTAAACGCGAAACCTGCATAGATAGCATAGGTGTTAACATCAAGGTCAAATACATCGGCATCTCCGTGGTCACCCTGGAGCATGTAGCCGGTGGCACCCATCCAGAACTTCTCGGAAGGATGGAAATTGATGTCGAGGGCGTAATGCATGAATTCGCCATCTTCACGGGGTGTCGGGGAAATGCCTGCGTTACGGGCTACGATACCTGTCATGTTGAAGTTGCCCCATGCCTTATGCGCACGGAAACCGTCCATACGGTAGCTTCCGAACATCGGGTTTGCATCGTATGCCCAGTAAAGTCCCTGATCGCCTTCGAAATCCTGGAGCCAGCGGCCAACGCGGAAGTCAACGTCATAGGGGAGCTTCATATCAACATAGATACGATCCCAGCGGGTCTCGGCGTTATCATTGCGGCCTGTGCCAGCAACGTACTGACCCATACGGATACGTGCGTAGAGGGAAGTTGTCTCGTCGATCTGCTTTGTGAAGACGAGTGCAAACCATTCCTTGTGGAATTCTGTCTCTGCACCGTTCTCATTGTAGAGACCGTCGCCTGAGAAGTTTGCATCAAACTGGAAGGATCCGCGGAGTTTCCAACCGCCGAGGCGATCTTCGAGAACTGCTACGCGTTTGTCAAGTTTGTCGACCTTCACGCCGAGTGCATCGAGTTCGTCTTTGAATTCCATGACGAGCTTCTTCAGCATTTCGAGATCCTGCTTGCTTGCCTTTTCAGCGTCTACCTGTGCGAGTGCACGGGCTACTACTGATGCAACTTCGTAACGTGTTGCGGGCTGGGCGCCTTTGAATGCGCCATCGGGATAACCGGATACTACGCCGCGTGCTGCGAGCTGTGCTACTGCATCATATGCCCAGTGGCCTGCGGGTACATCCATGAACGGGTTTGCTGCGAATGCCGGTGCTGCGAAAGCTACCAGCGCTACTACTGCGAGTACTGCCAAAAACTTTTTCATAATAATGTACAACCCCCTTGGTTGTTTTTTTAGATTTTTTTATATCGCAGACGATCTGCGCGGGGGTCGCCTCTGAACAGAAACAAGTCTCCAAGGTTTCCTCTTCTCTGTTCCGTGGTCTCCGCCTTTGTTTCACATCTGCCTTATCATTCTGCTCTCCTTTATTGGCGGGGGTTGTGTTCCACCACCTTTCGTGCCGTCAAGGGTCTTTGCAGAAGTCCAAGCTATTTGGGGTCCAAATTGTCAAGATTCGGATTTATGCGAGTATACCCCGCACGGCATGATTATACAAGTATTTTTACTGTGCCATATAGGTCTACAGGCTCATTTTTTCACACAATCCACTCACTGACAGTGTTTAGGGAACATTTCCGGGCAAAAAGCGCGTATAGCCTGATGATTTTTTAATTATAACAGACGGGGGATCTTTCATTGCGGATCAAGTGATCCTTATCCTCCCATAAATCATTGTAACAGAATGATTTGCCTCTATAATTATTGATCATCTTATCCGGAGGATAATAATATGCGATCGGAATGGAGTATAACTGCGTGCCCGCACGACTGTCCCTGTGCCTGTACCATTAAGGCAAGATATCTTAACAATAAGATCGAGATGAAACCGCATGAAAATAACAGATGGACTGAATTTGTCTGCCCTAAGGGGCTCCGTTATGGTGAACGCGTGTTTGACCCCGGAAGGTTAAAGGCTCCGCTGCTCAGGTCAGGCAGTGGCTGGGAAGAGATAACCTGGGAAAAAGCATGGTCTGTCTGGGCAGAGAGGGTCTCCGAGGTTGTATCCACATCCGGTCCGTTATCACTTATGTATTATTCCAGCGCCGGATCAATGTATTTTTCGAAGGCGCTTATCCCACACATTTTCAATGAACTTGGAGGATATACCGGAACAAAGGGATCGCTCTGTTCAAGCATAGGGTCATCGGGGCTTAAAGACGCCACGTTGGGATGGGGGGTCCCCTTTCTGTCTCCTGAACTTCAGTCTGAGTCAAAGGGCATAATGCTTTGGGGAAGAAATTCCCTTGTAACGCAACCACAGATAAGGCAGGTCTTCCGCAAAGTCAGAGAAAATGGCGGCGAAATAGCATCCCTTGAGGTAAGAAAGACTGAGACTATGGAAAACTCAGACAGGTCCTGGTACATTGCTCCCGGAGGAGATTTCGCTCTGGCTGCATGGCTGTGCAAAAAACTGATCAGTTTGGGTGTTTCTTATCACGGATGGGAGCGCAGGGTCATAAATTACGAGGAATTCCTTGCTCATCTCAGAAGCTTTGACGAAAAAAAACTTCTTGAAACTGCCGGAATAGATGAAAAAACTGCAAAAGAAATATTATCCTGGCTGATGAAGTTCCGGCCTGTGACACATATGCCCTCTTACGGATCCCAAAGATATCTCCATGGCGACATGCAGTTTAAGTGGATTTTTGCCTTATCTGTGATCTCAGGCGGTTTTGAAGATCCGCGTTCAGGCCTCAGTTTCGGAAAGGACGAGCATGCGCTCTTTCCAAAAGGACTTATCCCCCGCTCTGACATTGTTCGTAAATTCGGGACAGGCACGATGGGAAAAGAAATCCTCGACGCTTCACCAAAGATAAGCGTGCTTCACATAACCAATGCAGATCCCGTTATGCAGAACCCAGGCAGTTCCGGAACAGTCAGGGCCATGAGGTCGGTCCCATTCAAGGTATGCACAGAAATATTCATGACAGAGACCGCTAAGGAATGCGACCTTGTGCTTCCCGCAGCTACATATCTGGAAGAGGAGCATGACTGGCTTGGTTCATACTGGCACAGTTTTCTTGTCAGGAGCGGGAGGATCGTCGCACCTCAGGAAATGGTAAAGTCTGACATCGAGATATACGACGGACTGGCAAAGACACTTGGGCTGAAGACGGACCTGGTAAAACTTTATGAGGAAATGGACAGCCTGATGCTCGGTGAAGAGAGGCTGAAAAAGGTATCGGAAGGACTTTATGAATGGAAGGAACCAATATACTGGACCGAACCGGGAACTATGGCAAAACTTCCGGCTGGTATTCCTGAAATGAGTGTGCCTGAAGATGAAGAAC
The DNA here is from genome assembly GCA_034331105.1 of Synergistota bacterium. Classification (GTDB taxonomy): domain Bacteria; phylum Synergistota; class Synergistia; order Synergistales; family Synergistaceae; genus Caenicola. The sequence goes on from JAXQGB010000014.1 coordinate 53,263, forward strand.
TGAGGCTGATCACCTTCCACGTGAAAGAGTATATCAACGGGCACAGCTGCGATGCCCCGGACATACCGGATATCCCTGATATATATTTGTCACCTGATGATATGGAAAAGATCAGTCTGGAAGACAGAGACATGGTGACAGTCTATTCAAGAACAGGCGAACACACAGCAATGACGGCAAGGAGAGATCCATCTCTCAGAAAAGGCCTGGCTTCAGCAAAACAGGGCGTGCCCGGCATAAACTTTCTGACAGAAGCACAGGAAGCTCCCGGCTGCGGAGCCCCCTACGCGGACACTTTTGTAAAGATCGAAAAAACCATTTAGTGATATTGAAGTCTCGATCATATAAGAGAGGTGCATTTCAAAAATGTTTCTCTCTTATTTTTTTGATCTACTTCATATATTCTGCAACTTTTTCGAGATAATCCCCTATACCTTCGTGTACGGCAAGGTCAGCTATCCTGTCCAGAGGAGTTTCGTCCCTGTTGACGATCATCAGCTTTGCTCCGCTGTTTTTAGCCTGACGGGGAAAGTAGTTGGCAGGAGAGACGACCAGAGATGAACCCAGCACAACAAATGTCTCGCAGTCTGAGCTCCACTCGTCCGCAAGTCTCAACGGCTCATCGGGAAGCATCTCTCCGAAAAGGACCACACCCGGACGCAGCAACCCCCCACAGTCACACTTTTCACCATTAAGAAAATACTCTTTATCCCAAATCTTTCCGCAGGAATGACACCTGACGGGTTCAAGGCTTCCGTGAAGCTCAGCTATTTTCACGGAACCGGCTTTCTGGTGAAGCCTGTCCACGTTCTGGGTGATTATTCCCATAACATAGCCATCGGCCTCCCATTGCGCAACGTATTTATGTCCTTTATTCGGTTTTACGCTCTCGGGAACATAAAGCCTGGATCTATAGAACTCCCGGAATGAATCGTAGTCGCGTTCAAGCGCGTTAACTGAGGCATACTGCATCGGGTCGACGTGAGCCCACATCCCCTCCTTCGACCTGAAGTCGGCAAGCCCGGACTCGGTACTGAGTCCTGCTCCGCTGAAGACAACGACCTTGCCTCTTTTTATCTGTTCGGCAAACCATTTGGCTCCGCTCTCGATATCCATCACCATAGGATCACTCCTCGCGTAATTTTCTCAGGTCAGGCAGCAATATGCTTTTGCCCAATCTCCGCCTTGATGCACACAGAAGGAGGTTCGCCAGCAGCAGTGAGACCGTTATGGGACCAACACCTCCCGGCACGGGGCTCAAAGCTTCAACATGGCCATCAGCTCCGGGCGCCACATCCCCTACCAGTTTTCCATCTTCCGTAACGTTGGTCCCTATATCGACCACCCATGAATGGGATGGCAGCATCTTCGGGTCGACCATGCCTGCTGCTCCTGCGGCAGCTATAACCACATCGGAACCTGAAAGGACATCTTTGAGCTGTTCAGGGGAGGTCCGTGTGTGGCAGACCGTCACTGTCCCGTGCCTGTGCATCAGCATCAGCGCCGCAGCTCTGCCCACATTCGGACTTCTTCCGATGACAGCGCACCGGCTTTGTTCAAATGAGCCCCTTCCATACCATTCAAGAAGGGATATCGCAGCCCATGCCGTACAGGGAAGCGGTATCGAAGTCTCACCAAGATAGAGCCTGCCGAGGTTTTCGGGATGTACACCCTCCACGTCCTTGCCCGACGGCAGTCCGTTCACTATCTCATCCACTGGCCAGTCCTTCGGAAAGGGTGTCTGTAGTATTATTCCGTCAACATTCCCGTCCCTGCCGATCGCAGCCAGCTTTTTCAAAAAATCTTCTTTCGCGATGCTTCCGTCAAATTTCTCCAGCCTGGCAGAAATGCCGGCATCCTCAGATGCCTTAAGCTGATTACGTATGTATCTTTCTGCCGCTGGGTTCTCCCCAACCTGTACAGTAACCATATTGGGGACCCAGCCATGCTCTTCTTTGATCAATGCGACAGAAGCGGATATCCATTCCCTGATTTTTCTTGAAGTGGGCCTGCCATCCAGTATCAGCGTCATTTTCCTTCTTCTCCGATTTCAGAATGGTCATGCTCGTGTCTATGGGGATGGTGATGTCCGTGATGATGGACATCCGCCTCTTGTGCATTCGGATCCTTCATGTCCTCTTTAATCAAATTCAGTTTTGCCTCATAGTCTTCCTGTATATGCTTCGAGGAGCGTACGGCAGTTTTCCTTTCACTGGCGATCAGCGAACGGACCTCGGATAATGGCATGGACTGTTCCGAAGCAATCTTTTTAATGTCCTCAAATTCGGGCATTTCCTTTATCCTTTTGCCCCCCATGGCCGCCATCTTTATCCTGACCCGGCCAAGGGATGTTTCCAATATCTCCGTACTTCTTTCAAGCATAGTTCTTTCAACATATATCTTTCTGACTCCAAGAGAAGAACTCTCCCTCAGTATCATCTCCTGAAGCAGTTCTGAATAGACTTCATGGCACAGCACGCATACTTTTACAGCCGGCCGGCCCTTCTTCATCTGGATATTCTCAAACCACACGTCGAGTGCTCCCGCATCAAAAAGTTTTTCCATGAGGTATGCAAGGTCCTGAGGGAACATGTCATCGATGTTTGCAGACAGTTCTACTCCCCTGTCGAATAGATACCTATCTCTCTTTTCAATCATCGTTGCTCTCAGGATGTTTGGAAGAACTCCATCCCTGCTTCCCAGTCCGATCCCTGTACCCTCTATTATTCCGTGAGGCATTCCGGCAGATATTCTGCCTCCAAGTGACTTGACCAGGACAGCCCCTGTAGGCGTTACACGTTCCATAGGATCTCCCTCTGAATATACTGATATTCCCTTGAGCAGTTCCAAAGTTGCCGGAGCCGGGACAGGCAGTACCCCGTGGGCGCATCTGACTGTTCCTGAACCCACGTTGAGTGGAGAAAAAACAACTTCGGGCCATCCGAGATATTCAAGCATGATCATCACGCCGGTCATGTCGATGATAGAGTCGACAGCCCCGACCTCGTGAAAATGGACTTGGTCTGCCGGTTCGCCGTGCACCTTGCCTTCGGCTTCGGCAAGAAGGGTGAATGCGTTAACGGTCATCTTTTTGACTTCATCTGAAAGAGCGCTTCCGAGTATCATCTTTTTTATGTCAGAGAGATGCCTGTGAAGATGTTCTTCTCCCGGATCAACATCGAAGCGCAGGCCTGAGATGCCTCCTCTTTTATCTTTAAAGAGATCCAGGCTGTAACCTGAAAGCGGCATTTTATTAAGTTCATTTTTAAGATGTTCGAAACTGCCGGTCATGTCAATGAGTGCGGCTAAAAACATGTCTCCCGCTATCCCCGCATAACAGTCTAAATATAATATTTTTGATCCTTCAGCTAAATTTCCCAATTTACACTCTCCTTTGAAAACTGCTGTTTATGCCTATTTTATATTATTTTCAGCAATAATACCTTAACTATTAAGTGAGCAGGGGTAAAATTATCATAGATAAATTTAACAATTTAAGGAGGCATTTTAAAAATGCAGAGATTATTAAAAACGTTCACGGTCGCACTTTTTTTAATTGTTTTTTCAGGTGCAGCATTCGGCGCATCTTTGGGGCTTGACGTAGATTCAATATACTTCAATGCTGATGAGAAAGTCGACATAGTCGGAGCCGGCACTTCAAGGATAGCAGACGGCAAACTCGACGCTTCTTTCAGCCTTGCGGTAAGCGGAGCCCAGGCTATAACAGAGATCTCGCTTAGAAACGAGACTACAGGCAAGGTATGGAGCACTTCTCCGTCAAACAATGTCGGGCTTCTGACAGTAAAAAACAGCGGAGGCAATATCCTGAACACTTCAGGCAGGCTTCCGGTGACACCCGTGCTTATGGGGGCTGACTTTAAGCTCTACATTAATGATGCTGAAGGCTCAATACCAAATGATTCAGATTTCACAGTGATCGTCAGGCTTATCGACAACCAGGAGGTCACCGGCAAGACAAGCGTGAAGGGATTCAAAACCGCAACTCCCGTGGCTACTTCTCCCAATTCATCTGAAGGCATATACGCATTTGAGATAAATGGGACAAGCCAGCACGACTACGCAGGAACAAGTGAAAAAGTCGGGGCTGACGGCAGAAACGATCAGCAGTTTACCCTTTCCCTTAATTTCAGAGACGAAGCTGTCAGGGCCGTACATATATCAGCCCGGACCTACTCCCAGAATGCTCAGTGGGATACGGTAGCCGGAAACAATATCCCAATTGTAACGGTTATAGACAGCGGGAACAACATATTGAACAGGACTGATGGTACGGTCGCCTTTTACGTGAGAGGCTTACAAAAATATACTCTCCTTACTCAGGACAGAGACGGAATAATGGGTGACCAGTCGGTAAAAGCAAGAATAACTGTCAGCCTCGCTGACGGACGCGTATTTGAAAAAGATGCCGTAATGAGCGGCAATACAACAGCTTTCAAAGAAACGCTCTCCGTTGAGTACAAGGGTAACGACAATTATGACTTCACCGGACAGAATGAAAGAATGGAGTCTAATCTCAACCCTGACAGATTGATCCGCGCTGTAATAAACGCATCAGGCACCATTACAGGAGTCAGGGTCAGATCCGCAACAAGCGGAAAGGTCTGGGACACTATCGCCGGTAACAGCAACCCGCTGGTCGTATTGGTGTCAGGTCCCAAGCTGAACCATTCTGATGGGACAGTATCCATTCCTGTAAACGGGGAAAAAGCACTCAATCTTTGGTTTGACGAAGAAGACAACAGAAATATCGGACCCTATCAGGTCACATTTGTAATGTCAAACGGTCAGGTGCTTGAGGCAAGGACAGGCAACACACCTGCGGCTCAGTCAGCTCCGGCTGCGAACGTTACAAAGGCGGACCGCTCTGTAGTATTCTCTTCTGCCAGACCTGCATTGGTCAATCTCGACCATGTAGGCAAGAACAAAAAGAGAGCTGCTAACGGCTATAAGGATACTGCCCTCAACATAAAGATAACAGGAAAGGGCAATGTCAAATCTATCCTCATTACAGAAGATAATTCTGGAAGGGGCTGGGACGGAAAAGGCTGGGACACTCTTAAGGAAAACAATGGCAGATGGCTTCTCGGTGTAAGGGAAGGCAACAGGATACTCAACCATAATAACGGAGAAGTGCGCATCCCTGTTAACGGCACAAAGAACTACCAGCTGCTGATGCAGGACAATGGAAACCTTCGTAAGAGAAACGGAGTATTGCATGTTTCTGTAGAGTGGGCAGACGGACAGGTATCAGAATCATATTTGAAATGGTAACGATCAGAAGTTAAACCATATTCAATAAAATGGCCGGTCTTCGGGAGGTAACATCTTCTGAAGACCGGCCATTTTTATTATGATCTTTTTTCTGCCAAATTCATGACAGAGGTATTGTTCTTTATTTTTTCGCTACTGTTTGAGACCGGCCCTGAATGCTTTTATGTTGAGATCCAGGAGCTTTGGAGGCACTAGCTCTTTCAGGACTGATTCCCAGTCTATGTCCTCAAGTCCCATTGCCTTGACAAGCGCCCCCAGCAAGACTATGTTCTGAGCCTTGATGTTGCCGAGGTCTTCCGCGATCTTTCCTGCGTTGAATACCTTGAAGTTAGGTACTTCCTTCTGAAGTTTTTCGACCACTTCATCAGGATACTTCGCAGCACCTGTAAGTACAGGCAGTGAATATATCTCGAAATTATTGACCACAAGCCTGCCGCCCTTTTTGAGGTATTTCAGCCAGCGTACAGCCTCTACCTTTTCAAATGCAACGAGGACATCTGCTTCCCCTTCCGGGACTACGGGAGAGGCCACTTTTGTGCCAAACCTGACATGTGTGGTAACGCTTCCTCCGCGCTGGGACATCCCATGTATCTCTGACATCTTTACGTCATAACCCTTTCGGACAAGCCCCTCTGAAAGTATCTTAGAGGCAAGTATGGTCCCCTGTCCGCCTACTCCAACAAGAAGGATGCTTTTGGTATCGTTTTTCATCATGGTCCTATACCTCCCTCGATATGGCATTCTTAGGGCATATCTGCAGGCATATACCGCAGCCGTTGCATGATGCTCGATCAATGAAAACAACGCCGTCCCTGAAGTTGAGCGCAGGGCATCCGGCCTTCATGCACATTTTGCACTTTATGCACTTATCCTGGTCTATCACGCACTTCATGTTCGCCCTCGCTTTGATGACGTCCTTGATCAGAGCGCAGGGGGATGTAGTTATTATCACAAAAGGTTCACGCGACTCGTAGCCTGACCTGATCGCGTCTCTGGTGGCCGTAAGGTCATAGGGGTCAATAAGGCGTACGTTTTCTTGCTTCACGCCGCATGCCACGCATACTGCCTTCAGGTCGACCTGGTGAGTCGGCTCGCCCATCAATGTACGTCCCGTTCCGGGGTTCTCCTGATGTCCTGTCATTGCCGTTATCCTGTTGTCAAGTATGTTGATCACTATCGGTGCTTTGTTTACGACAGCGTCGATCAGGCCTGTTATGCCGGAATGGAAGAAAGTTGAGTCTCCAATGACTGCGAAGACCTTTTCTTTTCTGCCGGCTTTTTCTACTGCCTTGCTGAACCCTACACCTCCGGAAACGCTGGCGCCCATGCAAATTACAGAGTCGGTAACACTCAAGGGGGGCACTATGCCAAGGGTGTAACATCCTATGTCACCTGTAACGACTACATCTTTATATTTTCCGACCTCATAGAAAAATCCCCTGTGGGTGCATCCCGCACAAAGTACGGGAGGACGTGGGGGAACTTCTGCGTCAATGGCATATCCTCGCTGCTCTTCGTTCTCAGGGAAGAAAGCTCTTTTTATTATTTCCGGAGTCAGTTCGTCCACCCAGGGGAGCTTTTCCCTGCCGGTGCACTGAATTCCCATGATCTTAACGAAGTCTTCGATGTAGGGCTCGTTTTCTTCTATTACATAAAGTGTCTCGACCATCCCGGCAAATTTTCTTATCAGCCTTTCCGGGAGTGGCCACGTGAAGCCCAGTTTGAGGTAAGATACTTCATCTCCAAAGACTTCCTTCGCGTGGTTGTATGATATTCCGCTTGTTATTATGCCGATTTTCTTTGGCCCATCCTCAATGCGGTTCAGGGGAGTATTTTCGCTGAATTCCTTCATTGCAGCGATCCTGTCTTCCATTACATATTTGCGCTTCTTGGCAGATGCCGGAGCCATTACATATTTCGAGACGTCCTTTGCATAAGGCTTTACAGGCACTTCATTTCTGCCTGACGTCTCCACGAGTGTTTTGCTGTGACAGATCCTTGTCGTGACCCTGAAAAGAACAGGCGTGTCAAACTTCTCAGAAATGTCGAAGGCCTCTTTGACAAAGTCAAGGCACTCCTTACTGTCAGATGGTTCAAGCATTGCGAGTTTGGCATGCGATGCATAGTATCTGTTGTCCTGTTCGTTCTGTGAACTGAAAAGTCCGGGGTCGTCTGCCGTAACGACCACAAGTCCCCCGTTGACTCCTGTGTAGGCAAGTGTGAAGAGTGGATCAGCAGCAACGTTGAGTCCGACATGCTTCATTGCAGCGAGGGCTCTTCCGCCGGCCATGGAAGCTCCCGCAGCGACCTCAAGCGCGACTTTTTCGTTTGTTGACCATTCTGAATATACATCTTTGTAAGTTGACAAGTTCTCAAGGATCTCTGTGGAAGGTGTTCCCGGGTATGCAGCTGCCACATGCAGTCCTGCTTCCCAGGCACCCTGGGCTATTGCTTCGTTGCCTGTCATAATTTTCTTCATCGGTTTGCCCCCTTTTTAAAAAATCCCGGCCCCGGCTCTCTTGGCCGAAGTCGGGATCATAAACATGCTAAAAAAACTGGATCAACAAGGTCTCTCTATTCTCCCTTTTCGGCAGGCCTTTCTTCAAGGACCCACTCCGCTACATCAACCTTTGCAAGTCCGGTAAAAATATACATGAGTGAGATGGCAAGGAATGCCTTTTCCCTCAGAACCGCAAAAGAAAGGAGGAGGAACCCAATAACCCCGTAGAGCTTGACTCTGTTTACATTGTCCTTTTTCATTTTCTTCGCGTTGCAGTAAGGCACAGAGCTTACCATCAGGCCGCCTATAAAGAACATCATCACTATCGCCGCAAGCGGTGTAAGCGGTACTTTGGCTATCACAAAAGCCGCTAGGGTCAGTCCTCCGGCAGGGATCGGCAAACCTTGAAAAGGGCCTGCAGGAACGTGCATGACATTAAAGCGGGCAAGCCTTAGAACTCCGCAGAGGGCAAAGAAGGAAGATGCCACAGCACCCCATACTCCGCCTTCCATGCCTATATAAGCCGCGTAGATAAGGAATGCGGGAGCTACGCCAAAGCTTATAGCGTCAGCCAAGCTGTCGAGCTCTTCTCCAAAAACACTGCTTCCTCCGAGGCTTCTGGCTACCCTTCCATCCATTACGTCGAAAAACACAGCAAAGCAAATCAGTACAGCAGCCGGCACAAAGTGCTGGTGATATGTCATTATCAGTGAAGCTACTCCACAGAACACACTTCCGCTGGTTATCATGTTGGGTATTATTTTACTTATTGGTATATTTCTGATCCTTCTGTCACGTTTTCTCATTTTTTTACCACTCCGATCACAGTTTCCCCCGCGACCACCCTGCTGCCGATATTTACAGCCGGTACCACAGATGGAGGCAGATAGACATCGACCTTTGAACCAAGCTTTATCATACCATAACGCTGGCCTCTGTCCAGAGTGTCACCTTTGCTGACTCGGCAGACTATCCTCCTCGCCAGTATACCAGCGATCTGGACAAGAAGGAAACGGCCGTTTTCTGACTTGGCCCCTACGTAGAAACGCTCATTTATCTCGGAGGCTTTAGGTGCTATCGCGAACCACTTCTTGCCGGGGACATATTTGACATATTCGACCCTTCCTGATGTCGGGAAACGGTTCACATGAACATCAAACCCATTCATGAATATGCCGATTTTTGTTGCCCTGCCGGTATACTCGTGATCAACTTCCTCTATTTCGACCACCTTGCCGTCAGCGGGGCTCACCCATCCTGCAGGCGCATCCGGGACTCTCTCCGGATCACGGTAAAACCAGATCGCCAGCATCATGGGAAAGGCAAGTATCACGGATATCCACGGAGAGATCAATCCTCCCCCGATCACCATGAACGCCAGTCCGCCTATTGTTGGCAGTCCGTCACGCGCGAGCTTCAATCAAGTTCTCCTTCGCCCTCGGTCCTTATTATGCTTACGTCTGCCACAAAATCTCCGTCATCCAGCCTTACCACTTTGTATCCTGTTGCGGTACGGCTTAGGCTTGAGACTTCGTTGGTGTTTATGCGGACCATCCTGCCCTTGCTGCTTATGACGACTATTTCCTGATCATCAGCAACGCCCCATGCTCCTACCAGTTTTCCTGTTTTATTTGAGAGCTTCATCGCCCTTACTCCGTAACCGGCACGATGGTGCTGGGTAAACTCTGAGTATTTTGTCCTCTTGCCTATTCCCTGCTCGCTTATGAAAAATACCTGACGGCCTTCTGTGACGACATCGCAGCCAACCACAGAGTCTCCGTCATCAAGTCTCATTCCGCGAACTCCCTGCGCCTGTCTCCCAAGCGGACGGAACTCTTCTTCCAGGACTCTCAGTGTCTGTCCCATGGATGTTGTAAGAAGCAGTTCATCTTTTCCGCTGGTCACACGTACCCTTGCTATATTGTCATCCGGGACGAGAGTCAGGACCCTGCGGCCGGCTCTCGTTAGACCTTCAAGCTCTTCGACAGGAAGGCGCTTTGCAGTTCCTTTGCAAGTGACAAAGAAGACATACTTAGCCCCGTCAAGGCTGCTGTCTTTTATCGCTACCACACGTTCTTCCTTTTCCAGTGTCACTATTGTCCCTACAAGCTTGCCTTTGCCTGTTTTGGGTTCCGGCAGGGAAAAGCCCCTTACCCCGAATACTCTTCCCAGACTTGTGAAAAGGTATAGTGTCCTGTGGGTATTTGTTATGGTAAGAAGTGCTATTTCATCTTCGGCCTTTGTAGTAACGCCTTTTACCCCTTTGCCACCCCTTGACTGTACCCTGTAATCCTGCAGCGGCATGCGTCTGATATAACCATCCCTGCTTAGCGCAACGACGATCTCCTCTTCAGGTATCAGGTCTTCATCGGATACCTCTTCAACGGAGTTTTCTATGTCCGTCCGCCTCTTATCGGAATACTGCCTGCGGATCTCCATCAGTTCATCCTTTACTACTGAATCAAGGATCACCTGGCTTCCAAGGATGCTTTTGTAACGCTCGATATCCATGATAAGCTGGGTCATCTCACTGTCGAGCTTCTCCCTCTCAAGGCCTGTAAGTCTCTGCAGACGCATATCGAGTATTGCCTGAGCCTGGATCTCAGTGAAATCAAGCGCTTCGATGAGGCTGTTTCTGGCAGTAGCTGCGTTGTCTGATCCCCTTATGATCCTTATGACTTCATCAATGGCATCCAGAGCCCTCAGCAGGCCCTCAATTATGTGAGCGCGGTCTTCTGCCTTCCGAAGCCTGTATTCAGTCCTTCTTCGGACAACCGTTCTGCGGTGGTCAAGAAACACCCAGACCATCTCTTTGAGCGGCAGTTCACGAGTCTCTCCGTCAACGATCGCGAGGTTGATCACCCCAAACGTACTCTGGAGCTGTGTCCTTATGTAGAGCTGACGCAGGACCAGATTAGGGTCCGCATCACGCTGAAGCTCTATGACTATCCTCATTCCTTCTCTGTCAGACTCGTCCCTTAGGTCGGAAATGCCGTCTATCATTCCATTTTGTACACACTTAGCTATCGTTTCTATAAAGTTGGTTTTATTAACCATGTAAGGTATCTCAGAGATTATTATGCTCTGTTTGCCCTTACGGCTGTCTTCAACATCGACACGCCCTCTGACTGTGAGCTTGCCTCTTCCTGTGCGGTATGAATCTATGATCCCTTCGCGGCCAACGATTATTCCTCCGGTTGGGAAATCAGGCCCGGGCATAAGGGTCATCAGTTCCCCCAACTCTGCATCGGGATTTTCCAGCAGTGCACAGCAGACATCAATAGCTTCGCCAAGGTTATGGGGAGGCATGTTTGTCGCCATTCCTACAGCTATACCTGTGCTTCCGTTTACAAGAAGGTTGGGGATCCTGGAGGGAAGTACAAGGGGTTCAACCAGGGATTCGTCAAAATTTGGACCCCATTCAACCGTTTCTTCGTTGATATCAGCAAGCATCTCTTCTCCGAGAGAATGGAGCCTGGCTTCTGTGTAACGCATTGCTGCCGGCGGATCTCCGTCGATCGAACCAAAGTTTCCCTGCCCATCGACCAGAGGATATCTCAGGCTGAAGTCTTGTGAGAGCCTCGCCATTGTGTCGTAAATTGCCGAGTCGCCGTGCGGGTGGAATTTACCCATAGTCTCACCGACAATACGGGCTGATTTTTTGAAAGCCTGGTTATGTCTGAGACCAAGCTCGAGCATAGCAAAGAGAACTCTTCTCTGGACCGGTTTCAGGCCATCTTTTGCATCCGGCAGTGCCCTGCCGACAATGACGCTCATAGCATAATTTAGATAACTCTGCTTTATTTCCTCTTCCAGCGGAAGAGTAATTACTTTATTGACTTCGAATATACTTGCCTGTTTATTTTTATGATCCACTTTTACGCCCCCGAACTGCTTTACCATATGACAAGCGGCGGTGCTTCCGCCGCTTTATCTGCAAGACTTGTCTATTTTACCACCAGAGAGTTCCATTTTCACCACTTATTACGGTGCAGTGAATGTGGGTCTATCCCTTTGTGGGGATCCTTTGTTTCAAGAGGCCAGCCTATTGCAGCAATGCTCATAAGCGCAACATCGGCCGGTACATTTATAAGCGATTTGAGTCTTCCTTCAAGGTCGTTGTCCCCCCGTTTGGCCCCAAGCCATACTGACCCGAGTCCAAGCGCATTAGCAGAAAGAAGGATGTTCTGCATTGCTGCAGAGCAATCCTCTTCCCAGTACCTTATGACCTTGCCTTCACGTTCCGTTTCAGCACATACTACAATAGCAAGAACAGCTGTTTTAAGCATCTTTCCGTATGGGTGCAGCTCGGCCATCCTGTCAAGTATCTCTCTCTTGTCTATGACCACAAAATGCCATGGATGGTAGTTGTTTGCGCTTGGCGCCGCGCATGCACACTCCAAGATGATCTTCACATAAGCATCATCGATATGCTTTGTCGGATCGAACCTGCGGATGCTTCTTCTGGTCAGGATATTGTCGATAGCTTCCTGGTTTATCTGAGTCATTAAGACTCCTGCTCCGATCAATGACCGTTGCTGTTTGCCGGTTTTACAGGATCTATCGACCTTCCGAGAACTGGTGAAGAGAGTACTATTGCGGTAGTAGTCATGCCGCAGCTTCCCATCTGGCTTATTACATCTTCAAGGTGCCCTACCGAAGATACTACTACTTTAAGGATCACTCCGTCGCTTCCTGTAAGATGGTGACATTCAAGGACTTCCGGTATTGCCCTGGCCAGTTCGTCGGACTGGGCAAGAAGCGCTACAGGGATCGCAAGACGGATATACGCCATTATCGGATATCCGACCTTGGACTGATCTACTACTGCCTTGTAACCCATTATTATCCCCGCGTCTTCCATACGGCGGACCCTCTCCGCAACCGCCGGAGAAGAAAGACCAACTCGTCTTCCAAGTTCGTTGAATGATATTCTTCCGTCTTCCTGAAGTATTTTCAGTATCTGTATTCCGATGTCATCGAGCAATTTGCCGGTTAACATGGATACACCTCCGCTTCCTTATTAAATGAAACTATTTTCAATATTGCACACCTATATATTAAGGCATTATTTAAAAAAATGGAAGAGCAGCCATAATTTTTTTTGTTATCATCAAAAATAATAATTTATTTAGAAAGTCTGTAAAGTAAAATTTTGCATTCTGTCGGTCACAGTAAGTTCTGTTATTTATCGCTTCAGATCAGCTTTCAGATCTCCTGCGCCCTTTGTCTTTTAGAAAGGCTGTTAGCGACAGCCCATGCCGCAGCCATAGAGTGAAGACACGGCACCCCTGCAGATGAAGCGCTTCTCCTGAGTTCAGCTCCGTGCATTATATGGCGTTCATTTCCTCCCGGGATATTCAGCACCAGGTCCCAGTCTCCCTTCCTGAGTCTTCCCACAAGCTCTTCCTGCGGGACAGTGTTGACTTCGATGCCCCATTTGGAGAGATATTCGGATGTGCCTGATGTGGCATCGACTTTCCATCCGAGAGAAGTGAACTGGGCAGCTGTCGACATTGATTCTGCCTTCTGAGAATCCGCTATGCTCATCAGTATCCTTCCTTTTGCGGGGGGCATCCATCCGGCTCCCTCCAATCCGTCCATCATCGCGTCTGCAAGGTTGTCCCCGAGCCCAAGGCTTTCTCCCGTAGACATCATCTTCGGTCCAAGTTTTGGATCGATCCCGGGAAGTTTGTCATTAGAAAAGACCGGGACCTTTACTCCCCACTGACCGCTTTTTGGCAAAATGCCAAGTCCATATCCCATATCCGTCAGTTTTTCTCCGAGGGCTACGCCTACAGCCAGATCGACCATTGGTATTTTTGATATTTTACTGCATATCGGGACAGTACGGCTTGCCCGCGGGTTCGCCTCGATTATCCAGAAGAGACCGTCCTTAAGAACGAACTGTATGTTGAGAAGGCCATGGATGTCAAGCTCTTTTGATATCATTTTTACAGTTTCAAGGATCTGTTTCTGCTGCTCATCAGTAAGAGAGAAGCTTGGAAAAACTGCTATCGAATCACCCGAATGGATGCCGGAAGGGTCAATATGTTCAAATATACCCGGGATCAGAACATCTTCGCCGTCACAGACAGCGTCGCATTCAAATTCCTTGCCCTGGAGGAAACGGTCGATCATCACCTTTTGTCCCTGCACAGCATCAAAAGCCTCTGAGAGAACTTCGATCATTTCCTTTTCGCTGTAGACTGTCTTCATTGCGACCCCGCCTATTACGAAGCTTGGCCTTATCATCAAAGGGTACCCCAGATCCAGGGCAACTTTACAGGCTTCATCCACGGAAGCCACATCAACACCTTCAGGCTGGGAAATATTCAGTTTGCTGAGAAGTCTTGAGAATTTGCCTCTGTCTTCTGCAGCGTCAATAACATTCTGATCGGGACCGAGAAGCCTGATCCCCTCAGCGGCCAGGTCAAGGCCAAGTCTGAGCGAGGTCTGTCCTCCGAAACAGGCGAATACCCCCTTGGCTCTTTCACGCTCAAGTACAGCCATTGCATCATCGATGTAGAGAGGCTCCAGATAGAGTGCATCGGAGATATCATGGTCCGTGCTTACTGTTTCAGGATTGACATTCATCATTATTGCCCTTATACCTCTTCTGCGCAGCGCTTCGACAGCTTTTACACAGCAATAATCGAACTCTACCCCTTGGGCGATCCTTATCGCGCCTGAACCGAGGACGGCTATGCCTCCCTCGCTCTCTTCCCACGGATCGCTCTTTACTCCATAGGCCGCATAGTAGTAGCCTGAACCGGAAGGAAATTCTCCTGCGCACCCATCTACTTCACGGTAGCCTGTATGACAGTTTTCTGACTCAAGTATCTTTAATGTCTCATCTTTTGATATCCCGGCAGATGCCGATATGCGGCTTATTGACATGCCGTTCATCCTTGCAGAAACGACATTTCCATTTACTGGTCCGTCTTCTTCCAGATATTTTTCCGCCAGCTGTATCTTATTGAGCTGTTCAATGAAATATTTCCTGATATGGGTCTTTTTAGACATCTCATCAACAGATACCGAGCTCCTTCTGAGAAGTTCAGTGATGGCTTCGAGCCTAAGATAGGTCGGAGCTGTTATCTGTTCCCATAGTTTCCTCGTCTCCCACGAACGCATCCTCCTGTCTGGAAGGTACCTTCCCCTTTCAAGGGAACGGCAGGCCTTTACGAGAGACTGAGCGAATGTGGCACCAAGAGCAAGGACTTCTCCTGTGGCTTTCATCCTCGGTCCGAGAGAGGAATCAGCCTGCGGAAAAGTGTCGAAAGGCCACGAGGGGACTTTCACCGCTACGTAATCAAGTGCAGGTTCAGACAATGCGCTGCCCGCTCCCGTGACCGGATTTGCCATCTCAGTGAGGTCCATGCCTATTGCAATTTTTGCGGCCATCCTCGCTATAGGATATCCTGTAGCCTTGCTTGCAAGGGCGCTTGACCTGCTTGCCCTCGGATTTACTTCTATAACGTAATATTCATTGCCGTCAGGTGAGAGTGCAAACTGAACGTTGCACGCGCCGCGGATCTCAAGAACATCCACTATTTTTAAAGCCGCGGTCCGGAGCATCTGCCATTCCCTGTCTGTCAGGGTAAGGGCAGGGGAAACCACTATCGAATCTCCCGTGTGTACACCCATGGGGTCTATGTTCTCCATGCTGCATACTGCCAGGGCGTTTCCAATGTTGTCCCTGACCACTTCTACTTCTATCTCATGCCAGCCTTCAAGATAACGCTCGATCAAAGCCCTTCCGACGGGAGATGCTGTAAGGGCATCTTCCACCTGGACTACAAAGTCTTCTATATTCCTGACGACCGAGTTGCCCGATCCTCCAAGCGTGAAGTCCGGGCGAAGTATAAGCGGAAGCGGCGAATGCATCGCAAATTCCTGAGCGCCTGCGACAGAAGATATACCCCTGCTTGCGATTATCGGCTGACCGGCATCTATCATTGCCTTCCTGAAAGGTTCCCTGCCCTCTGCACGTTCTATCGCTTCAGGCTGTGTGCCCAGGACCCTGCATTCGTATTTATCCCACATTCCTCTTTTATTGCATTCCATACAGAGGTTAAGCCCCGTCTGTCCACCCAATGTCGCAACTACACCATCCGGCCTGTATTCAGACAGGATCTCCTCTACTACTTCGGGCAGCAGAGGCTTTATGCAGACAATATCAGCAACGGTGAGGTCCGTCTGGATAGTGGCAGGGTTGCTGTTAAGAAGAAGCACTTCGCAGCCTTCCTCTTTGAGGGCACGGCAGGCCTGACTTCCGGCGTAATCAAACTCGGCGGCCTGTCCTATGCGTATCGGTCCCGAGCCAAGGACAAGTACTCTTTTTATGCTGTTATCCTTCATCGTTATCTCTCCCCTGACTCGCGAACGTGTGAGACAAAATTATCAAATATGTATCCTGCGTCTTCCGGTCCCGGTGACGCTTCCGGATGGAACTGAACGCTGGACGCGTCAAGATCCTTATGGAGCAGGCCTTCGACAGTTCCGTCCCCAAGGTGCCTGAATGATACCTCAAGCCCGGTCCCTTTAAGGCTTTCTTCTGTAACAACATACTGGTGGTTCTGGCTTGTCAGTATTCCTCTGCCGGTGGCGGTGTCGATCACCGCCTGATTCGCACCCCTGTGCCCGTACCTGAGCTTATGTGTCATTGCCCCGCAGGCTCTTGCCAGGAGCTGATGTCCAAGACATATCCCAAGCACAGGTTTTTTTCCAAGGATCTTCCTTATCTCTCCTGCCTCAAACCCAAGCACCGATGGATCTCCCGGGCCGTTGCTCAGTATGATCCCGCTTACTCCGCTGGAAAGAATATCCTCTGCTTTCGTGGTGTTCGGAAACCTGACCACCCTGAATCCTCTTCCTGCGATGCTCCTTAATATATTTTCCTTTGCCCCGTAATCTAACACACCGATCGAAAGAGCACCTTCTCCAATAACTTCGACCTCTTTGCAGGAAACTTTACTCACCATGTCATGAGGAAGTTCTTTCATTTGAGGGAGCGCCGGTTTGTGATCGAGCCTGCCCATTATCGAACCAAGTTCACGGATCTTTAATATAAGCTGTCTTGTATCTGCGCCATCTACCAGTGGCCTACCGTTTTCAGCCATCCATGAACTGAGAGAACCAAACCGTCCATTTTCTGTTTCATCAAGACTGGATACCAATGCTGCAGAAAGCCAAACTCGTCGTCCTTCAAGCCTTTCTGTGTCGACTCCGTATATCCCTATGGGAGGGAATGCGAAGACTACGATCTGTCCGCAGTAAGAAGGGTCGGAAAGGGTCTGAGGGTAGCCGCATCCTGCAGTAGTGAATACGACTTCACCTTCGACCGGGGCTGTGAGTTCGCCTTTTCCGCTCCAGACAGTTCCGTCAGCAAGCGTAAGGAACAGGTTGCTTTTCATGTTTGGTATCTCCTTTGTCTTATATAAAATAGGAAATTTGTTTCAAATTTTTTTCCGGCAAAATAGTTTACTAAACCTAAAATTTAGTTTTGTTTATTATGTATTTTTACCTAGGGTTCAAAGTTCTTGAGTATTATAACGTTGAATCTTGATTCGTCAAGAGTATTTATTTGATTACAAAGCAAGTTACAGCAAAAGTTCAATCGGTTGCATAATTCCTTGATATTTTTTTACATATTATAATTTAACTGAGGTGAAAGAAAAACATGGAACATAGTTTTGAGCCGATCATCGACCAAGGATCAAGGCTGCTTATCCTGGGCTCTCTTCCCGGGGTAATGTCTTTGAAGAAAAATGAATATTACGCGAACAGACAAAATAGATTCTGGGATATTATATATTCTGTTCTTGGCAGGCCTCTTTGCACAGACTACCTTTCAAAGGTCATGTTATTACATAACAATCAGATAGCCCTCTGGGATGTGATCAAAAGCGCGGACCGCGCAGGAAGCAGCGACAGCAACATTAATGCCGCCATTCCGAACGACATTCCCAAGCTCATTCATGATCACCCCGGGATATCCTTCATTATTTTCAACGGCCGTTTCTCATTCAACACCTATAAGAAATTTTTCGGCAAGCCGCATGTGCCGTTCGAAGTACTGCTCTCAACAAGCCCCGCATGCGCAGGGAGAGACGCGGAAAAGTTTGATATGTGGGAGAGGGCCGTAAAGGGCGCATTGGAGGAAGACATTAAAAATCTTCACAGCGCCCTCTGAAAAGAGATCATTTGGATAGATATTATTCGTATTTCAGTGCATCGATCGGATTGAGGAGAGAGGCCTTCCATGCCGGATAATATCCGAAACCCACACCTACAAGAGCCGAAAAAACAAAGGCAAGAATTATTGATCCGGGAGAGAATATCGGAGGGGCAGCTGTTAATGAGGCGAGGGCATAGCCGGCAAAGATCCCCAGGATTATGCCTAGTGTGCCTCCTACCATCGAAAGCACTACCGCCTCTATGAGAAACTGGAAGCGGATGTCACGGGACTTTGCGCCGACCGCCATCCTTATTCCTATTTCCCTGGTACGCTCCGTTACAGAGACAAGCATTATGTTCATTATTCCAATGCCCCCGACAACAAGCGATATTACTGCTATAGACCCAAGGAGCATGGACATTATCGCTGTGGTCTTCCGACGGGCCTCAAGCATCTGAGATATATTCCTTACGGAGAAGTCGTCCGGTTCGCCGGGCCTGATCTTGTGTCTTTCCCTCAGAAGCGCCTCTGTCTCGTTCTGTATGTACTGAAGTGAGTTCATGGAGACGCCTTTAATGTAAATGGTGCTGATCCTTCCGGGGGTGTTCCATCTTACCAGCCTTCTTTGTGCCGCAGTCAGAGGAACAAGGACCAGGTCGTCCTGATCCTGGCCCATCGTACTTTGGCCTTTGGCTCTTAATACCCCGATAATAGTGAAGGGGATCTTCTTGATCCTGATCGACTTGCCCACCGGATCTTCCCCAAAGAACATTTTGTCTGCTATTGTTTTTCCTATGACTGCTATCTTTGCTCCCTGCCTCACATCACTGTCATTTATGTTTCTGCCGGACTCAACTTCACGATCCTGGACAAGTGAATATGAGGGAGTGCTTCCCGTTACGCTCGTGTTCCAGTTGGTATTGCCGTAAACAAGCTGGGCTGAAGTGCCTATCATCGGTGCCACTGCTTCTATGCCTGATACTTCGCGCTCTATGGCAATTGCATCATCGTATGTCAGGTACTTGGCGACAGCCGCTGCGGAAGAGGCCGACCTGTCAGGGAAGACCATGATGAAATTGCTTCCGAACGATGCTATCTGTTCATCAATGCTCTTGTTGGCTCCCTGCCCTACTGCAAAGGCAGATATGACAGCCGCTACACCTATTATGATCCCGAGCGCTGTCAGCATCGACCTTGTTTTATTCCTGCGCAGCGCCCTCACTGCGGTAAGGGAAATTTCCGTCATTGATATCATGATTTTTCCACCGTCCGGTTCAATTCGTCGCTTGTTATCATACCGTCCTTGAAATGGACTATCCTTTTCGCATAAGCTGCGACTTCAGGTTCATGCGTGACAAGGAGTATCGTTATTCCATCTTCTTCGTTGATTTTTTTAAAAAGTTTCATTATCTCATCGCTTGTCTTTGAATCAAGGTTTCCTGTAGGCTCGTCTGCCATGATTATAGGAGCCCTGTTGACGATCCCCCTTGCTATAGCGACCCTCTGCTGCTGGCCTCCCGAGAGCTGTGTGGGCTCATGGTAGAGCCTGTCCTCAAGTCCCATCTGGATCAAGGCCTCTTTTGCCCTCTCCCTGCGTTCTTTTTTTGCCATCCCCGCATAGAGCAGCGGCAGCTCGACATTTTCTATGGCGCTTGTTTTTTGCAGCAGATTGAAACCCTGAAAAACGAAACCTATCGTGCTGTTTCTTATAACTGCAAGGTCGTCGCCTTCAAGGTCGTTGATGTTTTGTCCGTTGAGGAAATATGTTCCTGAGGTTGGTTTGTCAAGGCATCCCAGGATGTTCATCGTTGTAGATTTGCCTGAACCGGAAGGACCCATCATGGCTACAAACTCTCCCTTTTCCAGAGAAAGGCTTATGCCGTGAAGTATCTCTACTTCTTCTTTCCCCATACTGAAGCTTTTATGAATATCCTTTAGTTCCACCAGGGCCATTTATTTCGCTCCGTTCGGAACAATGATACCTGTAATTACCTCATCGCCTTCACTGAGCCCTGATATTATCTCTGTGTTCTGCCCGTCTGAGATGCCCCTTTTGACCTCTACCCTTACAGGTCCTTTTTTATCAGGCACATAGACTGCAGGAGTTTTTACTTCTGCTATGGTCTGTTTCCCCATCATGCCTGACCCTGGCTGACCTGAAGCTGCGGAAGGATCGGCAGGTTTGAATCTGAAAGC
The DNA here is from genome assembly GCA_034331105.1 of Synergistota bacterium. Taxonomy (GTDB): domain Bacteria; phylum Synergistota; class Synergistia; order Synergistales; family Synergistaceae; genus Caenicola. Next base: position 73,434 of record JAXQGB010000014.1, read on the forward strand.
GCTGTTGGGAACTACCACTACATCCTTGCGCTCTTCAACTATCAAAGAAACGTTCGCAGTCATTCCGGGCATCAGAAGTCCCTTGTCGTTCGAGACTTTGACTATTACCACATAAGTCACAACATTGTCTGTTGTTTTCGGAGACAGCCTGACCTGAGTAACAAGACCGTCAAAGGGATCGTTTGGATGAGCATCTACAGTAAAGGTCGCTTTCTGTCCTTCCCTGACGCCTCCGATATCTGCCTCGTCAACGTTCACTTCTACCTGCATCTGGCTGAGGTCCTTTGCTATTTCAGCAATGCTCGGCGTCTGGTAGCTTGCTGCAACCGTCTGCCCTTTTTCAACATTTTTCGCGATCACTATCCCGTCAACAGGCGAGTATATCCTGGTATATCCAAGATTTATCTTTGTTTTGTTCAGCGTCGCCATGTACTGCCCTATCCGGGCTCTTGATGCAGCTACCTGCGCTTTCGCGGAAAGATAAGTTTTCTCATCTGTATCAACGTCAGCTTTTGCGATAAGGTCTTTTTCAGCCAGCTTCCTTGTCCTGGCAAGGCTTTTTTCAGCATTTGCCAGCACCGCCTCTGAGTTCATCAGGTCAGCTTTCACTACCATAAGATTTGCCTGTGCCTGCGCGACATCAGTCTGCTGAGTTGCAGAATCTATTTCGGCAATAAGCTGCCCCTGCTTCACCACACTGTTGAAATCTATGTATATTTCTTTTACTGTGCCGGATATCTGTGTTCCAACGTCGACCGTCTCGACTGCGTCAAGAGTTCCTGTGGCCTGTATTACTGAACGGAGGTCTGACCTTTCTGCCCTTGCCGTTTTATACTGGATCTCATCTGCGCCTTTGCTGTAGTACCAGAAAAGTCCGCCGGAGATAACTATCAAAACCAGAATAACTGCCATGATCCTTCTTTTTAGTTTTTTTGAAATTTTACCGGTGAAATTCATTCTTCAAGACCTCCCATGGCCTTTTCAAGATCAAGACGTTTCGCTTTGCATTCATATAGAGAAAGTATCGTGTTTGTCTGAGCTGAAGCATAACTTTCGACTGCATCCGATATTTCAAGGCTGCTGCCCACTCCTGCCTCGTATCGCCCCTCGGCGAGATCGTATGTTTCCTTCGCCCGTCTTTCAGCTTCGAGTGATGCGCTGAGAGCCTCCGTGGCCTCAGCAAGTGCATACCATGCCTTTCTTACTTCAAGCATAATATTGTTGGATGCGCTTTCCAGCTGTGCCTTTGCTGTAACAAGGTCAGCCTCTGCTCCCTGGACTCTGCTTCTGGTAAGTCCGCCGTCGTACAACGGAAAGTTGAGAGAAAGTCTTGCATTCCAGCCGTTGTCGTCAAAGGGGGCGTTGCCGTATACATTGTAGCCGGCAGATGCGCTTACCTCAGGTGACATTCCTTTTTTTTCCAATGCCAGCACAGTCTCGGCATATTCCAGTCTTTTACGCTGTGCAGCAAGGTCAGGCCTGTTTGAGACCGCTCTTTCCACAGCTTGATCTATCGGAACGCTCCACTCTTCATATGACAATACATCTGCAACATTTTTTATGTCCATCATGGGGATCCCCATCGAAGATGCAAGCTGTGCCTTGTATTGCTCAGAGGCCGATGATGCTTTTACAAGCGTAAGCTTTGAATTGGCAAGATCCGCTTCAGCTTTTGTCACTTCAATTTTTGGTTTAGTCCCTACCTCGTAGTATGACTTTGCCCACGAAAGCCTCTTCTGGTAATTGTCAAACCTGGCTTTTGCCACTTCATGCTGTCTTATTGCCCTGTTAAGGTTGTAGTATGCAGAACGGACTCCGGCAATAATTTTGTCCCTGGTATCTATGTATTCTGCTTCAGCAGCATCCATGTTGATCCTTGCCCCTTCGATCCTCAGGCCTCTTTTGCCCCAGTCATAAACTGACTGTTCAAGCGTTACGGATGCATTGTACCTTCCTGAGTCGTTTACTGAATCTGTGCTGTCGCTCCTTGTGTATGAAGCGCCTCCCTTTATCTGGGGCCTGCTGTCTGCCGCGCTCTGGCCGACAGCAGCTTTTTTTGAAGCTACTTTACTCTCTGCTGCGACCATGTCAGGATTATTTTCAAGAGCTGTTCTGACACATGTTTCAAGCGTGAGCGTTTCCGCTGCAGCAGCACCTGCAAACAATATCAAAATCAAAAACAAAGCTGCGATAATTTTATTTCTCAACAGACCAAGCACCTCCGATCAAAATATCCCTTTTATGCCAATGGAAGCCTGATTATGAATGTGCTCCCTTCGCCTTCCCTGCTTTCTGCAGTTACGCTGCCGCCATGTGCCTCCACTGCGGCTTTTGTTATTGCCAGCCCAATTCCAAGTCCTCCGCTTGACCTTGTCCGTGACTTGTCTGTCCTGTAGAAACGTTCAAATACATATGGAAGATCTTTGTCTGAAATGCCGATGCCTGTGTCTGTCACTTTGATGCATACTTCCCCGGATGATCTTTCAAGGGAAATAGTTGCCCTGCCGCCGCTGTCCGTATACCTCAGCGCGTTAGAGAGAAGGTTTTCAATTGCCTGCCGTATCTTGTCTCCATCTGCTGCGAGCATTACACCATCTTCAATTTCCCTTTTCAGTTCCACTGACTTTGCACTGTAGAGAGGATCAAAGGTCATTGCGACCCTTTCAATTTCTTTTGAGAGGTTTACTGATTCAACCACAAGACCTTTTCCGGCATTCTCTATCGAAGTAAGTTTTTCAATTTCAGAAATCATCCTGGAAAGCCTGCCTATCTCATCAACTGTGAGTTTGACCCTTTCCTTTGTCGGTTCCCATATCCCATCCTCAAATGCTTCAAGGTGCGATTTGATTATCGTAAGGGGATTCCTCAGCTCATGAGCAATATCGCTCATAAGCCTCTTGCGCAGCTCCTCCTGTTCCTCCAGCCCAAGCCCAAGCCTGTTGATGCTGTCGATCAGAAGCTGCAGTTCTGTAATGTCAGATCTGAGATCATCCTGTACTCTGTATTTGCCCCTGCTTATGAGAGAGGCCCTGTTCGAAACATTAAGTATCGGCCTGCTTATCACATCAGCCATTATAAAAGATATGATCACTGCTATCATCAGCATAAATGCTATAGCGTAAACCATATGGGAATTAAACTTCTTCAGGAACATCCCCTCCCTGCTCTCCCTGAAAGGCAGACAGAGAAAACGGACTTTTCCTACCACATTGCCTCCTGAAGAGACAGAAAGCTCGTTCACTACAAGCTCCGGTGCCATTGATCTCATAAAACCTGGGGTATCCTTATCGTCACTTTTTAAACCGGGGCCCCTCATGGGGCCATGTCTCATCGATCGTCTGAATTCAGCTATCAGGATGCCGTCCGGATCATATAGCGCAGCATGCACCATAGGCCATCTGAGGATATCTCCCTTTAGCTCTGTCAGCACCTCTTTGTTCCAATTACCGTCAGAGTCATATATCTCTTCTAATATCCTCACTGCTTCCTGCTGGTCATCGCGAAGCCTCTCAGAAGAATAAAGGCGAAACTGCCTGTCCAGAAACTTTGAGATCCCTGTAGGGATAACAAGCATGCATATAATAACGATGACCACATACTGTACGAGCATCTGTGTCCTGAGAGAGCGCTTCATTTATTTACTCCGATATCCTGTATCCGAAACCGTGAACTGTTTTGATGTATCCGTTCTCGTGTTCGTTGTCAGCTAGTTTTTTTCTGATGTTTTTGATATAGCTGTCAATAGAGCGCTCGAAGGCATCATATTCATAACCAAGCGCATAGGTGATCAGTTCGTCTCTCGTCCATGTCTTGTCCTGCCTTGATGCCATCTTTGAAAAGATCATGAATTCATTTTTTGTCAGAGGGATGTCCTCTCCGTTTTTTGTAACTGTGAAACTTGAGGTATCTATGATCAGATCATCTCCTACTGTCATAGTCTCTCCGTTCTCCTGACCAAAAGCCGCCGGTACTCTCAGGTTAGCCCTTATACGGGCCATGAGTATCCTCGGGCTGAATGGCTTGATGATATAGTCATCCGCTCCGGCATCAAGACCTGCTATAACGTCGTCTTCAGCACTCTTGGCAGTTACCATTATTATCGGGACTGAGGAGGATCTCCTTATCTCCCTGCAGACTGACTCACCTCTCATCCCGGGAAGCATAAGATCCAGGATCACAAGGTCGTATGCTCCCTCACTGAACATTCTGAGGGCTTCAATGCCGTCAGTAGCTATGTCTGCTTCATATCCTTCCCGCAGTATATAGGCCTTTTCAACGTCGGCTATGGCTTTTTCATCTTCAATGATCAGGATCTTCACAGCGTCCACCTCCATAATTAATGTTGTTTGTCCGTCATTGTCTGCACTGCGTCCCTGACTTCCTGTACTTCACGCCCCATTGGCTTCAAAAGATCTTTTAAAGGGACATTCACATCCACATTCTCATCAAGCCGCAGCTCCCTGATCAGATCTTTTATGTCTATCATGTACTCTGCAGATATTTGGTTAATTGTTATTGAGCCTCTCATTTCCTGAGGGTTGGGCAAACTATTATTTGCTCCCCCATCGTTTTTTTGCAAATATTCCCTCAGTGCCTCTTTTAATTCTTCGTCATTGACACCTGGCAATTTTTTGATCGAAACACCTGTCGGAGTGTTCTCCGGAAGGCCGGCTGCCTCCCTGACAGACCTGATATCCAGTCCGACTGTCTTTGCTATCTGTTCAAGATCCATCCAGCCAAACACATTATTTACGGCTTCAACTCCTGTTGCCGGGGGCGGAGAGGAATATGTCTGCCAGTTGCCTGACAATTTTGCTCCGGCTGCAACTGTGATGAATATCAGCAGTCCTGCAACTCCTGTTTTAATAAAAGTGTAATTTTTACTTTTGTGGCCCGAATTCATTGCTCCGTCGACCGGACAGGCGGAATAACATTTGCCGCATGCTATACACTCGCCGTCCCTCTGTACTATATCTTTATCCGGTGTCAGACCGACTGGACAGACCATCGAACATTTCCCACAGTTGATGCAAGGTGACTTGTCACGATATACCTTGACCAGAGAGAACTTTGATATTAATGCAAGAGCAGCACCAAGCGGACACAGGTAACGGCACCAAAAACGCTGAATGAACAGTCCCAAAAAAAGAGTAGTGAAAAGAACGGCCGTACCATATCCAAATTCGCTCCAGCCTGCCGATAGATGCATCCATGCCGCCCATGGGTCATAATCCCTGAAAGTAAGTGTGCCAAACTTCCAGGTAGTGTAAAGTACGAGCAATAAAATGGCATATTTCAGATATCGGAGATACTTATCGATCAAATAAGGCAACTGTATATTTTTGATGCCAAGCTTTCTCGAACCTGCGGAGACAAACTCATTGACGGCCCCGAGAGGGCATATCCAGCCGCAGAAGACCCTTCCTGTAAGCAAAGTGGCAAGAACTGCACCAATAAACAGAATGAATGAGCTCAATGCTATCCGGCGAAGCCAATATCCATTTTTAAGCCAGGAATATATAGATTCCAGTCCGCCAAAAGGGCACATCGCGTCAACCGTAGGAGATCCTGTCGGACCTCCGCCAAGAAGCTGGTGCCTGTATCCCATCCATGTAAGAAAAAACAGAAAAAATGATAGGATCACATAACGCAAATATTGTGTATTTTTCTTTTCATTCCTGTTCTTGCTGTTGTTTTCGGAAGAAGACATCTCAAACAGCCCCTCTCGCATCAATGTCCACAAAAAAACAAAGAAAGACTTCTGTTTAGACCAGTATAAAACAAAAAAAGGACAAAAGAACGACAATACTACTGGGACCGGTGGACACCGGCCCCAGCAGTAAAATTATAATTGTCTGCTATTGTGTAGGGTTGTTTTTGAATCCCTGGCCGAAGCCGCGGCTGTTTTTGAAAGCCTCGGGATTTTTGAGCATCTCTTCTAAGCGTGCATTGTCACGGTCATTTTTGATCTTCTGGATCTTCGCGTGAAGATCGCGTACCTTAGTCTTGTTTGGTGCTTCTTTCTGAAGTTCAGTCCTTATTTCAGAATGGAGCTTCTTTATCTCTTCCATCTTTGCTCTGTCTTCAGGAGAAAATTCACGTTTGGGTCCTCTGGCAACAGGAGCGAACTTTGAAGGGTCCTTCAGTACCGCATCAAAATGAGCTGTTTCTATATCACGGTTAAGCTTCTGGATCTGAGTATGGATGTCACGAGCCTTAGCTTTGTCAGGGACCTCTTTCCGCAGTTCCGCTCTAAGGTCAATGTTAAGCTTGGCCCTTTCATCGAGCTTTGCCCTGAGTTCAGGTGAAGCATTTTGCCACATTTGCTGGCCGTACCCCATCGGCATCCCTGCGCCGGCACCGCATCTACCCGCCTTGCCATATCCGGGAGCCGCCATTGCACTGCCCGCAAAGACAAAAATTAATATTGCTGCTGCTAAAATTTTCTTTCTCATTTACATCGACCTCCATATTTTTTATGATCAACATCATCTGATGTTCCATGATGCCAGTCTATCAATACCATATGGAGATTTTATGGCTTAAATGTGTTGATTTTATGGGAATATCTTAGTCCTCCACCTTATCGGCGATCTTAATGACCACTTTCGTCAACAAAAAAGCTTCCGCTTAAGAGAATTTCTGTTTAAGCGGAAGCATTTGGGTCTTATTGTTTTATATAAGGACAAAGGGGCTTATGTTTTTTACTTTGTAAGCCCTATCTTTCGTCCCAGGTCGTAAGCCTTCAAGTTGCTCTCAAGGAATTCTGGTTTTCTTGCACCCAGTTTCTGTTTTATTATCTCCCTGGCGGTATCGTCAGAAATAAAATCTGAGATTGCTATGACGACTCCGAGGATGATGACATTTACAGCTCTTTCGTTCTCCAGACTTCCAGCTATCTTGGAGGCTTCGACCGGTATAACTTTGATGTCGTTTCTTGTAGGTGTGTATTTGGCCATGTCACTGTTATAGATCAAAACACCGCCTGATTTGACTGATTTTTCGTATTTATCTAAAGAAGGCTGGTTCAGAGCGACTACCACATCGGGTTTTGTTACGAATGGCGAGCCTATATCCCTGTCGCTCACAGTAACACCGCAGTTTGCAGTTCCGCCCCTCATCTCCGGCCCATATGATGGGAGCCATGTCACATATTTACCTTCTTTAATGGCGCCGTATGCAACGAGCTGCCCCAAAACCATTACACCCTGACCGCCGAAGCCTGCGCAAAATAGCGTGCGTGTGTAATTAGACATTTAGCCGGGCCTCCCTTACTCAAAGTCCTTGTATACCCCTAGGGGGTAATAAGGGATCATGTTATTGACAAGCCAGTCGCATGCGTCAGTCGGTCTCATTCCCCAGTTCGTAGGGCATGTAGAGAGGACTTCAACAAAAGAGAAGCCCTTATTCTCCATCTGATTTTTAAAAGCTTTCCTGATAGACTTTTTAAGACTATTCAAATGAGATGGTTTTGCCGCTGAGACCCTTTCTATGTAACATGGCGAAGCAAGGGATGCCAGCAACTCCGACATTCTTATCGGGTAACCGGCCCTGAGAGGGTCCCGCCCGCTCTGAGTGGTCGTGGTCTTTTGTCCGAGCAGTGTAGTAGGAGCCATCTGACCCCCTGTCATGCCATATATAGCATTGTTTACAAAAATAACGGTGATGTTTTCTGACCGGTTGGCGGCATGTACTATCTCGGCCATACCTATCGAGGCAAGATCTCCGTCTCCCTGATATGTGAAAATAAGCCTGTCCGGCCTGATCCGTTTGAAACCTGTCGCCACTGCAGGTGCCCTGCCGTGCGGAGCTTCAATGAAATCTGTATCTATATACCCATACATAAGAGCGGCGCAGCCTACAGGCGCCACTCCCGTGGTAATGTCCTGAATATCGAGTTCATCCAGAGTCTCGCATAACATCCTGTGTATTATCCCGTGAGTGCAGCCCGGACAATAGTGTGAATGAACTCCTTCTACCCAGCTTTTAGGTCTCTGGTAAACGATTTTTTCTGCCACTTTCAGTCCCCTCCTTTTCAGGAAAGTTCCGCAAATATCTTGCGGCACTCTTCTTCTATTTCCTCTACCCCCGGACACATACCTCCTGAACGTCCGTAAAAACTCACAGGTACACGGTATTTGACTCCCCTGCTGACATCTTTCGTCATCTGTCCCCAGTTCATTTCAACATCAAGGATGTGTCTGCATGTGGGAATAAGTGTTTCAAAATCTTTGTACGGGAAGGGGCTTACCAGAAGCGGCCTTATGAGTCCTACTTTGTGTCCTTCAGCTCGGAGGCTGTCGACCGCAGACCTGGCTATCCTTCCTACTGTTCCAAACGCTGAAATGACCACGTCCGCATCGTCCGTGAGATATTTTTCGCAGGAAGTTTCATTCTTTTCTATTTCGTGCCACTTTGCTTCAAGCTTTCTGTTGTGTTCTTCCAGTTCGTCCGGATCAAGGAAGAGGCTTCTGATGATGTTTCTTTTGCCGCCTCTTTCCCGCATGTACCCGCAGGCCCATTTTTCCGGATGCGAAAGGTTTTTGCCGTGACCTTCCGGGATCTCTACAGCTTCCATTATCTGGCCTATGACTCCGTCGCAAAGCACCATTACCGGCGTCCTGTATATCTGTGCGAGGTCAAAGGCTTTCTGCACCATGTTCACAGTCTCCTGCAGGGAACCCGGAGCAAGGACTATAAGGTTGAAATCGCCATGGCCGATGCCGCATGTCGCCTGATTATAATCTGACTGAGAGGGTAGTATCCCGCCCAATCCGGGGCCTGCCCTGACTACGTTGACCACTACGACAGGGACTTCCTGACCTGCGATATAGCTCAACGTCTCCGACATGAGAGAAATACCCGGGCTTGAGGAACTTGTCATTACCCTTTCTCCCGTAGCACCTCCGCCGAGGATCATATTTGATGCCGCGACTTCGCTTTCTGCCTGGAGATATGCACCGCCGACCTCAAAAAGCCGCTTTGACATATACTCGGGGATCTCGTTCTGGGGGGTTATCGGATAACCGTAGAAATACTTGCAGCCCGCCTGAACAGCAGCCTCAGCTATCGCTTCAGTACCTTTCATCAAAGTTTTTGCCATTTTGATCACCCCTTCTCAAATCATTCTTCACGAAAGACCTTGATAACTGCATCAGGGCAGCGCATAGCGCACATTCCACAGCCTATGCAGTCTTCAGGCCTTGCCGCTTCCACGGGGCGATATCCCTTTTTGTTGATCTTATCGGATATTTCAAGGACATTTTTAGGACACGCCTCTACGCACATAGAACAGCTCTTACAGTATTGCTCGAGTATTTCGACTCTCCCTTTTGGCATATGAAACACTCTCCTTTTGTATTAAATGCGTACTTTGCCTCTTTCCCACGGCAGTAATATCTCTCTTTGAAGTATCCACAGCGGGATATTATCCGGAAGGATATTCTTAACCTCAGACGAGATCGATTCCTCCGCCATCCCGAAAAGCATCGGAACACCCATCTTTTTTGAAAAGTCGTCCACTAAAATTATTCCTTCGGCACAGTCTTTAGGGCCTGTAATATCCATAAGGTGTGGATTTGCTGCTATCGAGTTGACTTTCAGTCCGCATGTCGCTTCAAGTTTGTCTTTCATTTGGGCAATTTCTGAAAAAGTTTTGGTGTGGGTCCTGTAGGGGTTGATGACAAATATTAGGTCGTATCCAGCTTCAATTATTTCCGGTTCAAACTGCTTTAAAGCAAGGGCTCCCTTTGAATCTCCTCCGACATCGATAATAAGTCGGTCCGATGGATCATGTATTTGGGTCCGGATCAGGGGATTGATGTAGCTCATGTCTCCCCATTTGAGGTCTCCCGGCGGTGCCAGTACCGAAAGGTTCTCTTTAATTATGTCTCCCGTCAGTGCCCTAAGGCAAAAATAGGGATTGATAATGTCCATGTCTGCCAGAACAACGCTCACACCACTGTCAGCCATAGCTGAAGCAAGGCTCATCGTCAGTTCGGTCTTGCCTGACCCCAATGCCCCTGTTACGGCAATTACATGGTTCCATCTTTTATCTTTTAATAACGACAGGTTGTTTTCTGGGACACGATCATTCTTTTTCATAGATCTGAGCCTCTTCTTCCCCTGTGAGCACTTTGTAGGCGCCTTCAGCGAGTGCTCTCAGTTCGTCTTCACCAGGTACGCAGATTACCTCTGATATCCAGGAGACCCTCTCTTTGATCAGATCGCATAGATAGGTGCTGTTTGCAAGGCCTCCCGTCAGTATCACCGCATCGACCTTCCCATAAAGGTTGGTCGCCCTTGAACCTATTTCTGCAGCTATCTGATAGGCCAGCGCCTCTACGATAAGTTTTGCCTTCTCGTCTCCCGCGCGGACCCTTTCGACGATCTTTCTGAAATCCCGCGTGCCAAGATGACCGGCAACTCCTGCCTCTCCAACCAGCATTTTTTCAATTTCTTTTTCGGTGTGCTTTCCTAAGAAGCACATTTTAATAAGATCACCTGCATGAACAGTACCCGCCCGTTCGAGGGACATCGGCCCGTATCCTGCCAGGCCGTTGTTGACATCAATGACCTTGCCTTCTGAGTGCGCTCCCACTGTGACCCCGCCGCCCATGTGGGCAACTATGAACCTGCACTCCTCAAGAGGTCTTCCGAACTGCTTCGCGACCCGGTAAGCCACTGCCTTTTGATTCAGCGCGTGGAATACGGGCCTCTTGGGAAGATCCGGAATGCCGCTTACATGAGCCACGGCAGACATCTCATCAACGCATACAGGGTCAACAATAAAGGCAGGAATAGATCCTGCCTCATCTGATATCCTTTTTGCTATAAGTCCACCGAAATTTGATGCGTGCCTGCCATACCGGCACGATCTCAGGTCGCTCAACATCGCTTCGTTGATCATCCAGACTCCTCCGATGATCGGGTGCAGCATTCCGCCTCTGCCTACTGCGGCAGAGAGATCGGAAATCTTGTTTCCATGTTTTTCAAGTATTTCTATGGAATTGGAAAATCGAAAGTTTTCTTCGTCTTCGGCTGACTCTTTATAACGGTCGATATCTTTCTGGCAATACTCCGCAGACTCTGACCAAATCATATTCAGATCATCATACAAGGCTGCCTTCATTCCTGTGCTTCCCGGGTTGATTGCAAATATCTTCATTTTTAACCGCAACCTTTGCTAAATAGAGTCATATTTCACATTTAGGTTTGCTTTTAAAAAGAAACTCTTATCTATACTTTATTATAATACATTTTCAATTTTAAGAAAAGGTTCCAATATCTAGTTGAATTTTCTGGCTTTACTGTGCCTTGACACTGAATATCCTGGTTGTTATACTCTCCTTCGTGGCGGCATAGCCAAGCGGTAAGGCAGAGGACTGCAAATCCTTCATCCCCGGTTCGAATCCGGGTGCCGCCTCCATTAGTTACTTTATCAAAAAAAATTTATCGGTGAAATTTAAAAAGATCTCAGGGATTAAGCCCTGAGATCTTTTTTATCTTTTGCATAGTATTCAAGATTTTCAGGCAAGAACATTGCAGCTGAATAACTTAGAATTCTTTCCGTGGAGTCCATATCATCAAAATGACTGAAGTTATTATAAGCGGCGTCGCAACAAGCATGTTGACGCTCAACTCTTCTCCCCCTAGAAGCCATCCCAGGAAGACAGCCACTACCGGATTGACAAAGGCATGGGTCGCGACCCTGTTGGCCGGTTCGACCCTCATCAGCCAGAGAAAAGATGAGTATGCGACAAGTGAGCCGAAAATTATCAGGTAAATAAGCGCAAGTACCGATCTGTCGGAAAAAGAGGCCATGCTTTGATAATTTCCCGTGAAGACCGAGATCAGGACGTGTATTGACATCATTACAGCGCCGCCGCACATCATCTGCATCCCTGATGACATCAGTGAATCCTCATGAATTTTCGGGTTTTTTGATATGAAGGCTCCTGTTACCCAGGTTAGCCCGCTCAATATCAGCATAAGGACCCAGATCAAATAGTTTGATTCGAACGAGAAATCCGCCTTAGGATCTCCTGCGACCAGGAAAAAGATACCCAAAAAACCTAATAGTATCCCAACATAATGACGTTTTGCAGGCCTTTCTCCATTGAAGAAAAGCCATCCCAATACACAGAACCAGAGTGGCTCCAATGCCACAAGAAGGGCTGCTATGGAAGACGGCACTACGGTTTCAGCGCTCGTTATCAGTCCGTATGATATTACGAATGGGAGCAAAGACGCCATAAAGGCATTTTTCCATCCCTGCAAAGTGGTCCGGTGACCGGACTGGAAATGCCTGGCGACGAAAAGTATTATCCCGGCACTAAGGAACCGTGCTCCTCCCGAAAAAAACGGAGGAATTGTTTCAACAGAGAATCTTATTGCAAGATATGTGGATCCCCAGATAATATAGACCATCAGATACGCAAAAATAAGAGCTGCTTTTGAAGGTCTGTTAATTCCGACAGGAGACATGAGGCTACCTCTTTTCATTTATCAACAGCGACAGGCGCTTCAGCAATTATACAGCCATAGGTGAGTAATTCTTTTTTTCGGCATTTCGGGAAAAGGTTTGTTTAAGTGCATATACGTATGCAATAATAGATGATATAAATCAAAATTTCAGTAATCAAATATTATGTTGTTCAGTGTATTTTTTAGCAACCTCTATAAAGGGAGGCCGCAAATTTTGAAAGACGCCGTTAAAATGCAGTTGTTCGTAGAAAGACACATGCCTGACGGAAGAGCACTTACAGTACCATGTTCGATCGAAGTTCTTTCCAGAAAAGACGAGGACATCTCAATAAAACTGCACAATGACGTCGCACATGGATTAAGCCGTGAGATCTTTGCCGCAAGCACCGAAGATGACCTTAAAAGATTTTTGAGCAAGGACGGCCTGGCTGTAGGTACCAGATATGAAGACCGCCTGATATGCCTGAGAACTCTCAAAACTTCACCTGAATGGGTCAAAGTATCACTGAAGGATTATAATCTTGCTCCCGATAAATATGCCAATTCTGCAGTGACCGGTTTTTGTGTGGTAGACAGGGAGTTCAGGGGAAACAATATACAGTTTCTTTCCCAGTTTTATGCAGAGAACATCGTTTCGAAAAAATATGATTCGGTAGTTACAACTGTATCTCCCAAAAATATCTTCAGCCTGCAAAATGTCTTGGCATGCGGATACTATATTATCGCAATAGAATGGACCTACGGAGGTTTTTTGCGTTTTGTTCTGAAAAAAGAATTTTATCCTGCGTATCCGCTCTGGACTCATGGACATCTCAGGATACCTATAAGGGAAATAAAAAAACAGCAGGAAGCTCTTTCAAAGGGAAATGTCGGTTACAAGATCGTCAGAGGTCCGAAGGGATTCATAATGCTTTACGGCAGGGTGGGTCCCTGAGACTTTCCTTGGATCAATAATTTTCGTCTGTCAAGAAAAATGGCAGTCCTGCTTTAAGGCAAGGACTGCCATTATTATTTGCCCGGGAAAATCTATATCAGTTTTTTTATTATTCCTGAGATCAGACTTGGTCCGGGAAAAAAAGCACGGGGCATTTTTTTGCCCGTGAAGCCCATCATCAGACCGGCAACAGCCATAACTCCGAGGACACGCAGAGGTTTTCTTTTGATTATACGGACAGGATCAAACTCCATGATCGAGGCCTTAAAATTGGCTTTCGCCTCTTCAAGATTCAATTCTTTTTTGTTCTGATCCAACGTCAGGCCCACCTTTGCCGTGAGTGATCGCTCTGCCCTTAGAAAGCAGCCATATGCCGATCCCCAAAAAAAGAACAGCGACCGCAAGCGCAGAAACGGGTCTTCCGATATGGTCGCTCAGCCAAATGTACAATGCTGCTCCAACGGCAAAAACTCCGTAAATGACCAGCGAAACACCAAAGAACATGATAAGAAATCCCTCTATCACAAGGACAGATTTTTCTTTCAATGTTCTTCCTTCAGCCTCAACAAGATCAAAAAAACTAACTATCAAGTTGGCAAAAGTTTCCAACTTTAATCACCTTTCCTGTCCAAAGCCCCAGAGGGCTGATTACTATTCTTCTTCGGCACGCCAGCAACAATAATCGAGAAGTTTTCCTATTACTATACCTGCCCCAAAAGCTATGACCACAGAAAGGAACGGGTTGTCTGATACTCTTGTCCCAACTTTGGCAACAGCTGCTCTTCCTGGCTCCTCGTATTTTTCTATCACCGGCCTGACCGCTGCAAGGAGGGACTTAGCTCCGTCATCCAAGGTGTTTTTTACCTTGTTGAAATCAATGATACGTTTGGCTTCGGCCTTTTCCTGCTGTTCTGCGATCGTACATTTCAAAGCCTCGATTTCAGCCTTCAATTCCATTACGACGTCTTCGCTTATATTAACCTCTGTCATGGCAATACCTCCTCATGTTTTTTTCTGATCCACTTCATGTTACCTATGATCTCTGTTTTGCTATTTTATCATGATAGAGTATTTTCAGGGAATAAAAGGTTAAAATATAAGCATAATTACTGCAAAAATCTATTAATGAGTCGGAGGTAAGAAAATGAAGGAGAACTACGTAGATGTACCCCTCCTGCAGCAGAGGGAGATCGAAATCAAGGTACTTGGACCTGTTATAAGGGCATTTGCTGAAGAATTCGGAAAAGAAAAAACTTTTGAGGTGGCAGGAAAGGCGCTTAAGGAGTTATCACGAAATCAGGGAAAGCAAAAGTCGCTTGATGGGGGCGGACTGGAGAACCTGAAAGAGAAATGCATTTCAAAGTGGAACGAGGGAGGAGCCCTGGAAGTTAGCAAGAAGGAGGACTCTGAATCCGTACTCTCTTTTGACGTAACAAGATGCGAGTACGCAAATCTCTATAGAGATCTGGGGTTTGGTGACATAGGCACTCTCTTCTCCTGTGACCGTGACGCATCATTCCTGGAAGGTTTCGATCCCGAGCTGGAACTGGTAAGAGAAAAAACCATAATGGACGGAGATCCGCTGTGTGACTTCTGCTATAGAAAAAAAGGATGATCTTTTGTCCCCTGAAGATAAATACCAGGAGCTTGTTAAATTAATAAGAAAGCTAGGGAGGGCTGCGGTCGCTTTTTCAGGCGGTGTGGACAGTGCTTTGCTTGTTTTTGCCGCCAAAGAGGCATTGGGTGACAACGCCGTTGCCTTAACTGTCTGGTCTCCGTTGCTCTCAGTAAAAGACAAAGGAGAGGTCCTCTCTTTTGCTGAGATATACGAGGTCAGGCTTTTCAAAATTGAACACGATGATCTTCTCAGCAGAGATTTTTGCGAAAACGGTCCGGAAAGGTGCTACTTATGCAAATCCAGAAGGCTTGTTGCGATGTCATCTTATGCAGCACAGCATGAGATTTCTTGGCTTCTTGACGGCTCAAACACCGATGACCTTAATGACCACCGGCCGGGAATGAAGGCCCTCAATGAATCAGCCAATGTTCTTTGCCCTCTTCTTGAGTGCGGCCTTTCGAAAAAGGAAATCAGGGAGATATCATCAAAACTGGGGCTGCCCACCGCAAACAAACCCTCTGCAGCCTGTCTTGCCTCAAGAATACCTACAGGCACTGCGATCAATGAAGAAAGGATCTCGAAGGTCGATGTCGGAGAGAGCCTCATCAGAAAATATCTTCCCTTCGACGCTCAATTGAGGATGCGGTATGACGGAATAACAGCAAAAATAGAAACAGACCGGAAAAATATTCCCGGTCTGATCAAAGATCTAAGTCTGATCACTGATGAACTGGCCTCTGTCGGAATAACCGACGTCCAGGTAATGAAAGACGGCTATTCTATCGGCGGAGCTACATTTCGACAGAAATGAAGAGTGTCTGTCCCCCCCTGGACATCAGTATGCCCAGTGATTTGTTCTTTGCTCCCATGACCCTGTTCCAGTCTTCGAGCGTCTTCATTTTTGTCCTGTTGACTTCGAGGATGACATCGCCGGGCTGAAGTCCAAGCCTTGCCCCCAGGCTTCCCCTGTCAACGTTTACCACGATAAGTCCCTCATTTGATTCAAGCTTGAACTGTTTTTGAATTTCATTGTCTATCACTGCAGCCGTGATCCCCATCTGCTTTGATGTTTTTGCTGTGCCCGAAGGTTCCTGTGTGGGCTTACTGCTTGTTCTCTGATTTTCACCTTTGTCTATCTCACCAAGAACTACTTCTATTATCTTCTTTTTTCCATCCCTGAATATTTCAAATTCGACTTTGTCTCCCGAAAGCTTGTTCCTCACAGAAAAGACTACATCCTGGCTGTTTTTGACCGCCTTGCCTGCTATAGATACGATCACGTCGCCTCTCCTAAGTCCGTACTTTTCTGCAGGTGAGCCGGGCTGCACATCAGCAATGATCGATCCTTCCTTGACAGGTATCTTGTAGGCGTCAACAAGCGCAGCCGTCAGCGGCTGCACTGTTACCCCAAGCCAGCCCCTCCTGACTTCCCCATGCTGGATAAGGTCGTCCATGATCTGCTTGGCCATATTGATCGGAACTGCAAACCCTATTCCCTGCGCATAAGGAACTATAGCTGTGTTGATACCAATGACCCTTCCGCTTAGGTCAATAAGAGGCCCTCCGCTGTTTCCCGGGTTGATAGCCGCATCTGTCTGCATGAACCCCTGGAAGTTGACTCCGGGTGCCTGCAGTGTCCTGTTTTTAGCTGAAACTACTCCCGCAGTCACAGAATTCTCAAAGCCCAGCGGGTTGCCGATCGCGACCACCCATTCACCGACTTCTGTCGCATCAGAATCTCCGAGCAAAAGCACCGGAAGGTCAGGGGCTTTGATCTGTATTACGGCAAGGTCGAAGGTAGGATCCTGCCCGATCTTTTTCGCATCATAGGACCTTCCGTCCAAAAGCGTGACTTTGATCTTGTCCGCTCCTTCAACAACATGGTTGTTTGTCAGGATATATCCATCTTTAGTAACGATGAAGCCGGAACCTTTGCCTCTTTGAGGCACCACTCTCTCCTGCATCCCGTCTCCGCCAAAGAAATCCTCTCCGAAAAATTCTTCAAAAAATGGATCTCTGCCGAATGGATTGCTCATTATCCTCTGTTTGACCATTGTCTCTGTGTCAATATTTACAACTGCAGGGGAGCTTTTTTTGACTATCGAAACAATAGGATTTCCGTTGTAAATATCCTGTGCGTATGCTCCGACAGTCGCAGAGGCAACAGTTTTTGCCTCAGGTTCCCGGAGATTCTTTACAACAGTATATTCTGACGCAATGAAAGTTCCGAAGGCTCCCCCGGCAAACATTATCGCACCGGCTGCAGCGGCGACACTGAATTTTTTTACCGCAGTTATAATTTTTTCTTTACTCATGAACACACCTCCGCATTCTTGATCAATATCGTTCAAATATGCATAACATTTTACTTAATTTGATTTAAATTGCATCAAGCATATTACGTATGGAAAAAAGAGTGAAATAACTTAAATTATACCTTTGTTAAGTTGTTGAACATTTGTTTACATTGTTCTTTGTTTCCTGCCCTGTTATAATGCTAAAGTACTTCTACTTTAATTTAGGGAGCGTGCGGATGAGGAAAATTGTTAGTGCTTATTTTCCTAAAACTTGGGCTTTTTTTGTCCTTGTTGCCCTTCTTGCAGCTGCCACTTTTGCTGCCTACGCTCTGCTTGACCATGTAAGGGTAATTTTCTTCTCTCATGCAGACACGCAAAATCAGTCCGTCGTATCTCTTACCGCCAACATGGTCGATGAACGTATAAATTCAAGACTGATCCATCTGCAGACTCTCGCATACATCCCCTCTTCTTCCATCCAAAACAATACGAACAAAAAACTGCTCTCCGATAAACTGACCCAGATAAAAACTGAAACATCAAAATTAGGTTATAACTTCATTCAGCTGACAGATGCACAGGGTGTATCGGTAAGCTCCGGCGGAAAAGAGATAAAAATTACTGAGACTGAACAATTTTATAAGGCGATCAGGGGTTTCACTACGATAACACAGATCACCGGCAATGACGTCAGAGATTTGCCATATAAAGGAAAAGAGGGAATGGTCATCCTGAGCGTCCCTATTTTTTCTGGAGCAAACGTGCTCGGAGTCTTAACAGCGGCGATAGATCCGAAAAAGTTCGATGTTTTGCAAAAAATTGACATTCCATACAGCGGCGCTGCGTTGTTCCTTATAGACAGAAATCACAGGGTCCTGGCAAATTCCGGAGAAAATTTAGCAGGACTTTTGAATGACGGGACCGGTTCAACCTTTTTCGGTCTGATGTCTTCCTTCATAGGCCCCGACGAACTGGACCTTATCAGGAATGATATCACAGATTTGACCGGCAATAACGTAAAGAACTACAAAAGCAGCAAGAGCGGGCAGATACTTTCCATTGCAAACCTGCCGAGCTCCGAAGGATGGAAACTGATCGCCGTTTCGTCAGAGCGCAGCATCAGGTCGCAGCAGAACAGCCTTATCTACAAGATAGGCGTTCTCTTTCTCTTCATCGTCTTCCTGATAAGTACGCTTATTATCTACATATATATCGTAAACTGGAAATACAAAAGGATACGGGACCTCTCACGCGCGGCGATCGACATGACCGGATCACATTTTTTCTGGTTTTCCGCATCAGGAGATGTGAAAGAATATGAAAATGAGTTTGCATCATTCATCGGAGCCCCTGCAGACAGCAGAATATTCAACTTGCGTCAGGTAATGGATGATGGCCAGACTATATTCCCTATGGGTAAAATTGACGACAAGACATCCTTTAAACTTTACCTCCAAAATGAATATAAAGAGGATATTTACCTTCTGGTACAGGTCATAGGCAAACCAGAGGCCGGTTTTTACCCAGCTTTTGCACTGGACGTCACAAAAGATGAACAAATGCAGAAAAAAATACGAGACCTCGCCTATGTTGATGTCATTACGAACATCCCGAACAGGGAAAGCTTTATCCTTAAAGTTGAGGCTCTAAATAAAAAATGTCTGGAGGAAAGCTTTAAAAGCGGACTGCTCTTTATTGATATAAACAACAGCCATAAGATCCTTGAGATGTTTGGACATAGGCTGTTTCAAAATATGCTTAAGGAAACGGCAGAAAGGCTGTCCTCAATTTCTGAAGAAGCGAAAGGAAGCCTTTATAGCCTCGGCAGCGATGATTTTGTGATCGTCTTCGACAATTATGACAAAATTGACGAGATGCTTGCAATTGCAGACAAGATCAACGTTAAATTTTCCAGGCCCTTCATGCTCGGTGATGCATCCTTCGAAGTCACCTGCAGGACAGGTATTGTTTCCTGCCCTGAGTATCAGATGCGGACTCAGATAAGCCCGAGCGACATGCTTAGATACGGAGAAATTACAGCCCGACTGGCCAAAGCAAACAAGGGCCTCTTCATACTTGACATGGAATCTTATCTCTCCGTAATAAGTGAGCTCGACATGGAAATGGACCTTCTCAGTTCAATCAAAAACAAGGAACTCAAGCTCAACTATCAGCCCATTTATTCTTATGGACTGGACAGAATAACAGCATTCGAAGCTCTGCTGAGATGGGAGAGCAAAAAACATGGGAAGGTCCCGCCTTGTTTATTTATACCCTTGGCAGAAAAGTGCGGTTTTATCAACCAGCTTGGAGATTTCGTGATCGACAGGTCACTTGATTTTGCGTCAAAACTCAGATCTCAGCAAAAAAACATAACTGTAAACTTAAATGTTTCACCTATTCAGTTTTTACAACTGAACTTTTCCGAGAAACTGATCATTAAATTCAAGGGCCGTTTACTTCCAGAAAAAAGCATAGGCCTTGAGATAACAGAGTCCTCTCTCTTTGAAAACATGGAGGACCTGAACAAAAGGCTTGGCCTGATCAGAAATGCTGGAATAACTATCTCCGTAGATGATTTCGGAACAGGATACTCTTCGCTCTCATATCTTAAGGATCTGCCGATAGATTATTTGAAGATCGACAGAAGTTTTATCACGGGCATAGAGGAATCCGAAAAACATATCAAATTGATCAAAGGGGTCGCTGATCTGGCAAAATCCCTTGGGATAGAGGTGATCGCCGAGGGGATCGAAACAGAGGATCAGATGAACACTGTTTTAAGATGCGGCTGCAATAATATACAGGGTTTCTATATCGCAACACCGATGGATGAAGAAGAAGCTGTTGTCTTTATCGATTCCTTCAGCGGTCTCAGGGGATAGCATTTACGCCGCCGTCCGGCTTAAAAATCAAAGATGCGCGGAGCAGATACTGCTCCGCGCATCTTTATGTTCAATATATTCGGCCAATTAATTTTATCTGCCGCGGGAAGACCTCTTACTTCCCCTGTCCGGCCTTCCTCTCTCTGAGCGGGCAACAGGGCAGACAAGGACCCTTCTTGAAGGTTCTTCCCCAATTGACCTTGTCTCTACCTCCTTGTTGTCCCTGAGAGCAAGATGGACTATGCGTCTTTCCCAGCTCGACATTGGCTCAAGACTTACCGGTGTTCCCTTTCGGAGCGCTTCCCTGGCTATAGATTCAGCAAGCCTGGACAATGTCTGCTCCCTGCGCTGACGGTAACCACCGCAGTCAAAGCGTACCCTGCGGGTCGACATGTCATCATGACAGGCAAGGTTTGTAAGATATTCCAAAGCCTTCAGGGTCTCACCGTAACGTCCGATAACGACTCCAACATCTTCTCCAACCAGGTTGATCATTCCGTCATCGTTCAGTTCAGGTATCAGGTCCAGGTCCATCTTATCCAGGACCTCGTTTACGAAGTGGCATGATTTTATGAAAGAGGCTGGGGCAATTGGCCTTACCTCAACTTTATATGAACTGCCAAGAAAACCGAAGAGTTTTTTATCCTCGGAAATTATATGTGCTTCAACATCTTCCGGCTCTATTCCCCAAAGTTCAGCTGCTTTCTTACGTGCCTCTTCTACAGACGAGCAGTCCAGGACCAGAGATTCGATCTCAGGCATCGGACATTTTTCTTCCAGATCCCTGTCCATCATATGTACCTCTTGCTGACTCTGACAAGAGAATGACTCTTATTCATCGTCATCATCTTCATAGTCATCGTCCTCGTATTCATCATCTTCTTCTGCTGTTGAAGATGATGGTTTATTTTTGTGAAGGGCCGGTTTTACCTGAAGTTCCTGTTTGGTTTTGGACATTACAAAATACTGCTGGACTACTCCCATAAGGGAAGAAAGTCCCCAGTAAAGCATAACTCCGCCCGGCATTGAAAGACATATAAACGCCATGAAAAATGGCATTACCGTGTTCATCATCGCCATCTGAGGATTTGTCCCGGAAGAAAGTTTCTGCTGAGCCCATGTAAGGAAGGAAATGCTTATCAGCAAAATAAGGTTTCCGATATAGAGCCCTGCATTCGACAGTCCGGCCGGGTTTTTGAGGATCCCGGTAAGGACCGACATGACTCCGTAGTTTCCGGTGGGATCCGCAGCCACCCCGACGGCCTGAGCCAACCCTGCTGTGGTTGATGATCCCAAGATTATCCCCAGAAAGGAAGTCCCTGCAAAATCATAAGTTCTCAGAACGTTGAAGAGAAGAATGAGGATCGGAAGCTGAACAAGGAGCGGGAGGCATCCTGCAGCCGGATTGACCTTATTCTCCTTATAGAGACGCATCGTTTCCTGGTTGAGTTTCTCTTTATCGTTTGCATATTTTTCCTGCAGCACTTTCAGCCTTGGCTGTATCTTCTGCATCTGCTGCATGCTTGTCATCTGTTTCTGATTAAGAGGATAGAGAACTATCCTTACTGCTATGGTCAAGAGCACTATTGCCAGACCAAAAGAGTTTGTGAGGCCATAAAAAAATTCAAGGATCGTCAGAAGCAGTTCACTTGCTCCATTCCATATCGCGCCCAAAACTTTCACCTAACCTTTCGAAGTCCTTTAAAAAACTTTCCCATCCAGATCCGTGTATCTACTTCTTTCTGCCCGGGAACAGGATCATATCCCCCCGGATCCCATGGACCGCAGCGCAGGATCCTGCGCAAGCCCAGCTCTGCTCCGCAAAAAAGACCATATTTCTCAACCGCTTCAGCTGTATATTCGGAGCAATTTGGAATGAAGCGGCATTTTCCTCCTCCCAGTACCGGAGAGATCACCGTCTGGTAGAACCTGATAAAAAATAGTCCCACCAATGAAGTCAGGCGCACTGTTTGCCATCCTTGTCAGCATCCCAGTCGGGGCCCGGCCAGTCAGGCCTCATAAGGCCTCTTCTTTTAAGTGAGCGCGCAATTTCCACGTATACATCCCGCGAAGATCTTTCCAGCGCTTTCTCCCTTAAAGAAGCAATTACCCATACACCGTCTTTGATCCACGGCAAAAGCCTTCTGAATGCTTCTCTCATCATCCTTCGACCTCTGGTACGTCTGGATGCATTTGCAGTTTTTCGTCCGACTGTTACTCCGACAAGTGTCGGGGCACCGGGGCGTTCAACAAACAACAACCGCACCAGCTCGCCTGTTTCACGACGCCCGGTGCGGAATACAAGGTCGAACTGCCACCCGTGCTTGAGCCTGACAGCTGACGAAAAGCCGAAATTCACGGCTGATTAGACAGCAAGACGCGCTCTACCCTTACGGCGACGATTCCTCAAAATGCGGCGTCCGCTTGGGGAGGCAGAACGTACGAGAAAGCCCATTGAGCGCTTTCGTCTGGTGTTATGCGGCTGAAATGTTCGTTTCACAGACTACACCTCCTGTGGTTCATTTTCACATGACCTTAATTGTCTTATATGCAACCTACTAAATATAACATACACTTCTCTATGGAGCAAGGAAAATTATATCTTATTCATTATATATTTTTTGGACATTTAATCTGAAATTAGAGTAAAATAGGATGTGTTGTTGCAGAAAATGCCCCATATGTGCTAATATATCCGCTGTCTTTTGTGAAGGAGGTGACGGCATTGCCAAATAAGAAATCAGCGAAAAAACGAGTTCTGGTCACTGAAAGAAACCGCATTTACAACCGCTTCTGGAAAACCCGCTGCAAAAATGCAGTAAAGAAGCTTCTGGATGCAGTTGAACAGAAAGACTCCGAGCTTGCAGCAAAGAGGCTGAACGAGGCTCAGGGTGTACTGGATAAAGCGGTAGTAAAGGGCGTCGTCCACCGAAATACAGCGTCTCGCCGCAAGGCTATGATGGCAGCAAGATTTAAGTCTCTTTCTGCGTAAGTGACCTGACTTAATTTACAGATCTATGGAGGGGCTAAAGATGTGTCCCTCCATTTTGTTTTTTCTTTCAGCAACCCATCAATTCGATCACGAGAGTTTCAAGACCGGTCCATCCGGACCCTGTACCGCTCTTTTCATCAATGTTTATCTTTATAAGGCCAAGTACAAATTTGCTTATCGATCCTGAACTGTATTTACGCGCAGCATTTCCAGCCATATTCCATGCGTAATTCTTTGCTCCCAGCGAATCTGCGAAAAGAGATCCTTTTTGCGGATGCATTGATGCGTACCATGCGAGCCTCATTCTGTTGTGCATGGCAGAAACAAGAGGGATGAGGTCGCCGTTCTTGGAGATCGCGTGAAGGCTTTTCAGAGTTTTTATATGGTCCCCGCTGCACAGCCCGTCGAGAAGTTTGAGAAGGTTTCTCGTACCGTCATCCAGACACATGTTTTCAACATCAGAAGTATTGACAGTGCCTCCCTTTTTAAGCAGGGACAGGCTTAAGAGCTGACGCCTGATCTCCTCCGGGTCCTCAGTCAGTTCAATTATCAAGGCAGCAGCATCACGGTCTGTCTTGATTTTCATCTCTTTGGCCAGGTCCATGGTCCACATCATTCTTTCCCTGGGCCAGCGAGGAAAGGGGGGTGCCTTTATGATCCTGCATTTTTGAAGAGTCTGCGGCGGAAAAACTTTTGCCGGATCTGAATCATAGACCAGCAGCAACACTACCTGTGAATCAGGATCCACCATTGGGTCAAGGTTTTCAGGAAAAGGACCCAATATCGGAGCCGAATCGACAATAACTATCCTGTTCTCGTCGAACAGCCCCGCTGAGAGATTATCAGACAGGAGGGGGCTCCATTCTCCCCCCTCCTGTCTTCCTGATACCACATATCCTTTTTTTTCAAAATCGGCAACTGTCTCCTCCAGGAGGCGTCTCTGTGCGGTACCTGAGGCAGAGATCAGGAGGAGCGAAGGCATCAGCCCTTCACCACTATGTTTACCAGTTTCCCGGGTATCGGGATGATCTTTATTATCTCCTTACCCTCTATCCTCTTAAGCGTCTGAGGCCTTGAAAGTATTTCCTTCTGAAGGTCTTCTCCGGACAGGTCCGCCCTGACAGTAAACTGCTCGCGCACCTTACCGTTTATCTGGAGGACAACAGTGACTTCATCCTCAGCAAGGGACTCCGGATCTACTTCAAACCACTTCTCGACTGAGAGGAAGGTTTCGTTTCCTATATTATGCCAGAGCTCTTCCGTAATATGCGGCGCAAAAGGAGAGAGACATGAGAGAAGTGTCTCCACGCCCTCTTTCATCACTGCCCAAGCCTCCGGAGTCTTGGGCTTGAAGCTTATCAGCGCGTTGGTAAGTTCCATGAGTCTTGCCACGGCAGTGTTGAACTGGCGTTCTTCGCTTATGTCCTTTGTGACCCTGTCCAGGGTGTTGTGGGTGATGCGTTTGATATTCCTGACATCCGGCGCTTTTATGACTTTCATCGGGACCCGCTCTTTTGAAGCAGACCTGATCTCATCAAGGTTTGCTTCAACAAGACGCCATACCCGTCCAAGGAAGCGGTTTGCGCCTTCTACTCCGCGCTCAGACCAGTCCAGGTCTTTTTCCGGCGGGGAGGCAAAAAGTATAAAGAGTCTTGCTGTGTCAGCCCCGAATTTATTGATTATTTCATCGGGATCGACAACGTTGCCAAGCGATTTGGACATTTTGGCCCCGTCTTTTATGACCATCCCCTGGGTAAGGAGCCTTTTGAAGGGCTCTCTCATATCCTTTGGAAGAAGTCCCAGGTCAGCGCATACTTTTGTAAAGAACCTGGCGTATATAAGATGGAGACATGCGTGCTCTATACCGCCGATGTACTGATCGACGTTCATCCAGTAAGCAGCGTCGTCCTTGTCAAATGGCTTTTCTGTCTCCCATGGCGATGTATACCTGCTGAAGTACCATGAAGAGCAGAAAAAGGTGTCCATTGTATCTGTTTCACGCCTTGCCGGTTTTCCGCAGACAGGGCATGTCGTATTGATCCAGTCCTCACGAAGTGCCAGGGGATTTCCCCCATGTTCAGGCATCTCGATATCAAGGGGAAGCTCTACCGGAAGCTGATCTTCAGGTACGGGGACGATCCCGCAGTGATCACAGTAGACCATTGGTATGGGAGTCCCCCAGTAACGCTGTCTCGATATCAGCCAGTCCCTCAGTCTGAATTGGACCTCTTTGCTTCCAAGTTTATTTTTTTCGAACCATTCACCAATTTTTTCGATCGCCTGAGGTGTAGGCAGGCCGTCAAACTCACCTGAGTTGCATGCTATGCCATCGGCGTCGACGGATTCCGTCATAGCATCTCCGTCAGGAACAGGTCCGTCCTCCGGTCTGACGACCGGGATAACAGGTATTCCATATTTCCTGACAAAATCGAAGTCCCTCTGGTCATGTGCGGGAACACCCATAATAGCCCCTGTTCCGTAATCGGTAAGGATATAGTCGGCTATCCAGATAGGAACCTTTTCTCCGTTCACGGGATTTATCGCATAAAATCCGGTCTCGATGCCCTCTTTGTCTGCGCCTACAGCTGTGCGCTCTATTGCGCTGCGCGATGACATTTTCTTTGCGAAAGCCCTCAGCTCCTCAGCCTTGGCGCCCCCGACCTTTTCAGCAAATACCTCCACAAAGGGGTGTTCAGCTGCCATTGCAACGAAGGTTACACCGAAAATAGTATCTATCCTCGTTGTGAATGCTTCAATGCTGAGGTCAGTATCGACGATGTCCATCTTAAAATGGACTCCTTCGGATCTGCCTATCCAGTTTCTCTGCATGGTGACTACACGTTCCGGCCATCCGTCAAGATCGTCGAGGCAGTCTACGAGTTCCTGTGCATAATCTGTTATCCTTATGAACCACTGTTCCAGTCCGCGCTTGACGACAGGCGTGCCGCAGCGCCAGCAGACTCCTTCTCCTACGACCTGTTCGTTTGCAAGTACTGTCTTGCAGTCTTCACACCAGTTGACCGGTGCGTGTTTGCGGTATACAAGTCCTTTTTTATAGAACTGGAGGAAGAGCCACTGGTTCCATTTATAGTAATTTACGTTGCATGTCTCTACCCTGCGTCTCCAGTCATAACTGTAGCCTGCTCTCTTGAGCTGGCTGGTCATATGTTCGATATTGCTCCATGTCCATTCAGCAGGAGGGAGTTTCATTTTTATGGCAGCGTTTTCGGCAGGCATCCCGAAAGCATCGAAACCCATGGGATAGAGGACGTTATAGCCCTGCATCCTTAGGAATCTCGCCAAAAGATCCCCAATGGAATAATTGCGCAAGTGCCCCATATGGAGAGCTCCGCTTGGATATGGGAACATCTCAAGGCAGTAAAATTTTTCTTTACTGCTGTCGGCCTCAACTTCGAAAACCCTTGATTCTGTCCATTCCTTCTGCCATTTTGGTTCTATGGCGCCAAAATCGTATGGCATTTATATCTCCTCCGTTGCTAAATGAAATCGAAACAAATTATACATCAGGGTATTATATACTCCCGCCAATTGCAGGGCAATCTTTAGCTGACCCTCAGTCCGGCAGCTTTTAATTTCTTTTATTAAATGCTGAACCCTTAGAAATATCGGATATCACGAACGCCGCCCATAATTCAAATGCGTCTTTAAAATTCCAGGGATCTTTTCCTGTAAGTGAACGTATTTTTTTCAGCCTGTACTGCAGACTGTTTCTGTGCATAGAAAGTTTGTCCGCCACATTGCCGCTGGCGAAGGGAGACTCGCACCATGCAAGAAAGGTCTCTTTTATTTCCTCATAATCATTCCTGGAATCCAGTCCTTTGAGTGTCCTTGAAACATAATCCTCTCTTGCTCCGGCAGAAAGTGAATCAAGCAGGGACTCTCCTGTAAACTTTTCAGACCTGATTATTCCTTTAACACCGAGCTGCTTTGCAAGCCTCAGTGAATTCCTTGCAGAGATCAGAGAACGGGCCAGTCCCTGCAGGTCAAATGCAGAAAAACCAATAGATACATCAGCATATATCTCCTTGCCTTTTAAGCTGTCAAGAAAATCATTTGAAAGTGTCTCCGCCGCTTCGTAAATTTTTTCCGGATCCCTCTCTGAACTGGGCGACAGCAGTATAGTCACCCTGTAATTTTCCTGCTGGCAAATAACGTTCCTGGGATTCGAAAAACTGGTTTTCGTTTCTCGGATCATCCTCTGAAAGGCAGATTCGGCGGCTTCATTTGACCATTTTTTCATTTCTATTACTATTGCGGCTTTGCACTTTGCCAGGTTAAAGCCCAGTTCCTTTGCCTGCATCATGATAAACTCTTCGTTACCGTTTCTGGGGTCGTAAGAGGCAACGTTCTCAATAAGATCGCGGAGCGCCCTCTCCCTTAGAAGGTTAGACTCGAGAAATGCCTGTTCGCGCAGCATTATCTCTGCCTGTTTCTGGACCAGAAGGCCATATCTGGCTACTTCTTCCGGGAGGCCTGCGATCGAAACTGACCCAAGCACATTGTCAAAAAGTTGAATGGGAAGGGTATATCCCGGCAGCACGTTCAGATAATTTTCCGCGTCAAGAGTAGATGTAGCCATTGGCCTGTTTTCCTGCATCACCCTTAAGGAAGGCGGGTGAAATCCTCCGATCCTTTTTTCCTCGTTGCATCCGATAATTACTCCCTTTTCATCTGTTACAAGGACTCCATATCCGATAACTTCGCTTGTGCTTTTTGCAATATTCTGGGCCATTTTTTTAAACAACCGTTTCACCTCACTTTTTTATTCATGAGCATAGTTTTAAGGCAAATATTAGATAAATGTATATTCTAAAGCATAATGCTTTTCACAGTAAAAAGCAATTAGAATTCAATTATGCGGCATGATTCAGCGAATAATAAAGGAGGAATTTTAATGCGGCTGGAACTGCACAAGATACACATCACCGGCCTTGCTTTCGCCGATAAGACATACACGTCCGGCGGGACTCTTTTCATCAACAAAGATGAGGCTGAGGCAGTAATCGCGGAAGACAAACGTTTTGCTAAAGTTGAACTTGATCTGGCCTGTCCGGGAGAAAGCACGCGCATCATACCTGTTAAGGACGTAATCGAACCCAGAGTAAAGATAGGCAAGAACTCTTACTTTCCCGGGTTTTTTGCACCTATGGAAAAAGCAGGGTCAGGAGAAACCCTTGTTCTTGACGGGGCTGCTGTGGTCACCTGCGGTCCAATAGTTGCATTCCAGGAAGGATTCATCGACATGAGCGGACCCGGAGCCCCTTACACTCCTTTCTCGCAGACCTTCAATGTAGTCCTCTATGTTGAACCTGCTGAAAACCTTGAGAAGCACCTCTACGAGGCCGCACTCCGTGAAGCCGGGCTCAAGCTTGCGGTCTACCTTGCAAAGTGCAGTGCGGAGAACGAATGGAAAGCTGACGAAGTCCAGGTTTTTGAAAAGGGGAACTCTTTCGAGGAGACACAAAAATATCCCGACCTGCCAAAAATCGTTTATGTGTGCATGAATATCACACAAGGGCTTCTCCATGACACATACCTTTATGCCAATGACCTCAGGCCCGCTCTTCCTACGCTCCTTCACCCGAACGAAGTACTCGACGGAGCAATGGTATCGGGAAACTGTGTTTCAGCATGCGACAAAAATACTACATGGCACCACCTCCACAATCCTATTGTCCAGGCTCTTTACGCAAGACACGGCAAAGAGATCAACTTCATGGGAATGATCCCCACTCAGGAAAGCACCGTTATGGACGGCAAACTAAGGGCAGCAGCCATGAACCTTTCGATAGCACAGCAGCTTGGAGCCGACGGCGCAATAATATCAGAAGAAGGATACGGAAACCCTGATACAGACCTCTGCCTGAATGCCAGATTCTTTGAAAATGCAGGGATCAAAGCCGTTCTTGTCTCCGATGAATCAGCGGGAACTGACGGGGCAAGCCAGAGCCTTGCGGATGCCACACCTGAACTTGATGCTTTCATCTCCACGGGCAACGTCAATGAGATGATCGAGGTCCCGGCTATGGAAAAAGTTATCGGCTGTAAAGAAGCGATATCTCTTCTTTCAGGTGGTGCTGAAGAGAGCCTGAGAAGTGACGGTTCAATGTTCGTAGAGCTTCAGTCCGTTATAGCTTCAACTGCCGAGATCGGCTTCAACAAACTTGGCTGCGAGTGGATCTAAAAGGAGGCGGCTGATATGACATACAGGATAGTTCATTACATAAACCAGTTCTATGCCGGAATAGGCGGAGAAGAGAAGGCAGATCACCAGCCTGAGTTAAGGGAAGGTTTTGTCGGTCCCGGAATGCAGATCGAAAAGCTCTTCAACGGAGAGGGCAAGGTCGTAGGTACAGTTATATGCGGAGATGGTTATTACGGAGAACATACAGATGAAGCCAGAACAGCATGCCTTGAGATGATCAAAGGGCTTAAGCCGGACATCCTCTTTGCAGGACCTGCCTTCAATGCAGGAAGATACGGTTTCGCTTGCGGAGATATAGCCGCGACTGCCGGAGAAAAACTCAACATTCCAACAGTCACAGCAATGTATCCCGAAAACCCCGGAGTGGAACTCTATTCGAAAAAGACATTCATAGCAATAACATCAGACAGCGCAAGAGGAATGGCAAAGGCTGTTCCAGCCATGGTCAGCATCGGCACAAAACTGCTTAAGGGTGAAAAGATGGGGCCGGCAAGGCTGGAGGGCTACATGCACCGAGGAATACGCAAATCATTCTTTCATGAGAAGAGCGGAGCTGAGAGAGCTGTTGAAATGCTTCTTGCCAAACTCAGAGGAGAAGAATTCCGCACGGAGTATGAGATGCCGGTATTCAACAAGATCCCTCCCGCACCTCCTGTCAAGGATCTCAAGACCGCAACGATCGCTCTTGTATCTTCCGGCGGCATAGTACCCAAAGGAAACCCAGACCACATAAGGGTCTCCTCTGCCGAAAGCTTTGGCTCATACAACATTTCTGAGCTGAAGAATATGACCCCTGATAATTATGAGTCTATCCACGGAGGATATGACAGAGAGTGGGCCAACGTTGACCCTGATGTGGTACTGCCTCTCGATGTTATGCGCGAACTTGAAGCTGAGGGCGTTTTCGGAAAGATCCACCCCATTTTCTACACGACCACCGGAACAGGCACAGCCGTAGCAAACGCTGAGAAGTTTGGACAGGAGATCGGTGAGGAACTTAAAAAAGCAGGGGTCGATGCGGCAATTCTGACATCCACCTGAGGAACCTGTACTCGATGCGGCGCATCGATGACCCGAGAGATCGAAAGAGTGGCAGGTATCCCAGTAGTA
Organism: Synergistota bacterium; assembly: GCA_034331105.1. Classification (GTDB taxonomy): domain Bacteria; phylum Synergistota; class Synergistia; order Synergistales; family Synergistaceae; genus Caenicola. Next base: position 103,982 of record JAXQGB010000014.1, read on the forward strand.
CAGATAGCAACGATAGTCCCAATAATGCTCACTGTCGGCACAAACAGGATAGTCCCTGGAGTAGCCATACCGCACCCGACCGGCAATCCTGCACTTGGTCCGGAAGGCGACAAAGCAGTCAGGAGAGAACTGCTGCTCCGCTCTTTCAAGGCATTGACAACACCTGTAACAGAGCAGACTATTTTTGAAAAATAATTCTTCGGGCAGGCTGTGAGAACTGTGCCAAACGTCACAGCCTGCCCTCTATAGTTTGAGGAGAGATCGGAAATGGCGGGAAAGATACTTCAGATAGTGACAAACAACCCTGATATCTATTGGAGCCCTGAGATGCCTTACGGTGTAATCTTTACAGAGGGTTCTCCCCTGGATGTGCTGGATAAGACGGAGGAACTTCTTCAGCATGGATGGCGTCTTCTTTCTGCACCACTCCCTCCCAATATCCCTATAATGCGAGGCCCTTACAGATCGCTCGTGATCGAGGAATCTGAGTCAAAGTACGATAAGGACGGAATAATCGCGATCGAGAAAGCAAGGGACAGATATTTGATAGAAAGACAGAAGAACTGCGCTGAACCTCAGGAAGATTTTGCTCTTATTGACAGACAGATGCTTCAGAGAGCTTTAAGGGATATTTCCATCCTGAACAGTATTTCTTCATAGTTTTTCACTGTCAGGACTTATATTTAATCATAACAAGTGATACCATAAGCAGGACAGGTTTTCAGGCATATAGTATTTCAGGAGGCGATTCCAAATGATCGAGTTGACAAAGGAAAATTGTGACGCTGAGGTACGTGAAGAAAAAGAACTCCCGGTAGTTGTGGATTTCTGGGGACCTCAGTGCGTCCCGTGCATGGGATTAATGCCCCATTACATGGAAATGGCAAAAGAATTTGAGGGCAAGGCCAAGTTCACAAAGGTAGACTGCTCTGTAAACAAGAGAGTTGCAATGGGGTTCCGGGTAATGGGTCTTCCCACATTCCTTTTCTGGAAAGACGGAGTCGAAGTAAAGCGCCTGACCAAAGAAGAGTGTACGCCCGACACGATCAGGGCAGAGATAGAAAAACTCATCGCATAGGCTTCAACGTCCATCCCGGACGCGCAAAAAAATATAAACCTAAGGAGGTGTTCAGCTATGGGCAAACTGGCAGGTAAGAAACTTCTCCTCCTGGGAGAAAGGGACGGCGTCCCTGGACCGGCCATGGAGGCATGTCTGAAAGAAAGCGGAGCTGAGATAGTCTTTTCTGCTACCGAATGCTTCGTCTGAACCGCAGCAGGGGCAATGGACCTGCAGAACCAGCAGCGCATCGTTGATGCGGCTGGAAAGTATGGAGCCGAGAACTGTGTAGTGATACTGGGTTCTTCGGATGCGGAAGGCGCAGAGATCTACGCCGAGACCGTAACGAACGGCGATCCTACTTTTGCAGGACCACTTGCAGGAGTCCCGTTGGGACTCGCGGTATACCACGTGTTTGATGAAGAGATCCGTTCTGAATGCAATGAAGCGCAGTGGGAAGAACAGATATCCATGATGGAAATGGTACTTGAACCTGACGCCCTCGCAGCCGCTGTAAAAGGAATGCGTGACGAATTCAGCAAATTCAAGCTTTAAGAGCATAACTCACTAATATATCAAAAGGACCGAGGACCCTGATTTTCAGGATCCTCGGTCCTTTTGTGAATGCACCCGTATCTTATGCTTTAATTAAACTTAGTTTTTTCCTGTTTTCACTGTTCTGGAGCAGTCCCATAGCAACATTGAGTACATGGATGTTGTCTACCCAGAGGAAAGAAGATCCGGACAAAAGTTTTCCCGGTTCATCTCTCTTTGCAAAGCAGAGGCTCCCGTTTACTATCCCCCACTGAAGCTCTGACCATGGGTAAAAATTCTGTTTTTCTGCCGAAAAGGCAGATTTTGTATTTACTGTAATACCCTCATTTTCAACCAGGATATCCCCAAAAGGATACTTCTTTCCTTCAGCAAGCCCCTCCATCATTTCAGTAAAAAGGCGCCTTCCCACTGCTTTCCAGTACTTGTCGGTAAGATGCTCATAAAAATCTTTTTGTTTTGTTTTTATCGTATATTCTTTATCAGATGTGCCAAAGACTGCAACATATACCCGTTTGGGGAAGACCCCTCCCCTCCTGAGGTCTACTCCCCACCTGAGCCGTGTGATATTTTTCATGGGGATCAGTTCCCCGCACCAGTAAAATCCTTTGGGTGTTATCTCCAGGGTCCTTTTAAAGGGCCACAGACCAAAGGAACATCTAAAATCTATTTCATAATGCCATGATTTATTCTTTTCCAAAAAAACACATCCAATACAAAGTTGAAAAATTTTGCCACAAGAAAATCATATCACAGTTCAGTTTATACTATCTCTTACCGTTACATATCCAGCTCCTGATACAACAACGTAGAGAGGTTTTCCTTCATGAGGCGGCTGGGGTTTTATGTCGACAGTCAGAGCGGGAGTGAGAGAACCCCATTCTCCGTCAAAGACTCTTGGCTTTGAAAGATCTCCCGTTACGGGGAATATCCTGGCCCTGGAAGTTTGATATGTCTCTGTACTTCCATCCTGTGTTCCATCCTGCCATGTCAGCCTGAAGAATGCGTTTTTGGTGCTTTGCTGAGACATTGAGAGTTTAAAGCTGCTTTCCTCGACCTGTGCCCTCGACATTCTGTCTGCAAGCCAAAAGGCAAAGTTATCCGCCTCTTCCCTGACCATCCTGTTGCCGTCCCTGTTGTCTGAGATCACAGTACAGATGCATCCCGCCATCATACCCACGATTGCCAGTGCTGTTATCAGCTCTATAAGTGAAAAACCTTTCCTCTTTCTTATGGTGCCCTAGCCTCCCAGGCCGTTTATATCTTTATTGGAGACTATCCAGTTATAAAATGCATGCTCTTTTTTGTAGAGCTTGCCTTCGCAGTTAGTACATCCGTGTTTTGTCCAGCCCTCTGCAATAAGTTTATAATCAGTTGCCCTCAAGAGCCTGTATTCGAATGTCACGCTGTAAATTTTCACATCTGTTATCCTGCACCAGAGCTGTATCTGGTCGTCATACCTCGCAGGATGTTTGTATCGGCAGTGGGTCTCAACGACAGGAAGGATCAGACCATCCTCTTCCCATTTTGAATATGGGATGCCCATCAGGCGGCAAAACTCTGTTCTGGCTACCTCAAACCAGTCAAGGTAGTTCGCGTAATAAACGACTCCCATCTGGTCAGTCTCGCTGTACCTTACCCTTATCGTAGCCGCAAGCGTGTAGTCTTTTTCTGTCATTGCAAATACCCCCTGAATTCCTCGCTGCTTCAGATCGATCCATAACTGAAATATTATCGTTACAGACATTATAAGGTATAAATTTAAAGGACTGCTCCCCTTTTATGCAGAATATATTTTTCCCTGTCAGATGGACTGATCCCCCTGAATGAAACTTCCACGCCAGCTCCGGGCGGACACAGATCATAACCGTCAAAAAATGTGTATATCGTGCCGTGCCCTCCGGTAATGGATGAAAACCTGGAAGGAAAATCGATCCCCTCAGCCACGGGATATCTTCCTGTGATAACAGTTGTTCCTTTTTTGATAGACGGGGAATCAAAAGTCCCCCTCATCCCGATTATTTCACCGATCATTTTTCCAGTCATTTCTTCCGGGCAGGTCATCCTGAACCTGTTGATCGGCTCCATCAGATCTGTACCGGTGTTTGTCAGGGCATCCATTATCCCGATCGGTGTTGCAAGAATGAAATCCATAGGATGAGTATGTGCTACATGATGTTCCCCGTCTGCCAAGGTTATCTTCAGGTCTGTTACCTGCCATCCTTTGGGCCCCTGACGAAGGGCCTCAGGGATCGTTTGTTCGACCTGGAGCTGATATTTTGTAAAAATTTTCTCGTTACGGACCCTGCTTTCAAAGACCACCCCCGAGCCTGTTTCAAGAGGTTCGATCTCGAAACGAAGGACAGCCCAGCATGGCTTTGGCATCGTGTACTCAACATAGCCCGATCCCATGCGGGAAGGCCTTTCTTTGTATATGACCTGAGGAGGTCCGGTGACTGCATCGATCGAGTATCTTTCCTTCAGAAGGGCTTCGATCACCTCGATCTGGAGCCTTCCTGTTACAGATAATATCAGTTCCCGTGTGCTTTGTTCCCAGATGACTTCAATTACAGGGTCCTCAGCGCTCATCTGATCGACTGCCTTAAGAAGAGCTGGGTAATCTGTTTCGAACTTTGGCATAACTCTTATCCTCATCGAAGGGGATGCTATGTTTATCTCCTTCCTGATATGAGAGTGGCTGCCAAGGACGTCTCCGTTCCGTGAATTTGAAAGTCCGAAGATCGCCGCTATCTCTCCGGCTGAAGCTTCGCCTGTGTCGACCTCTTTCGCTCCTGTCACTTTTTTTATCTGCACTGCCTTTTCATAACTGTCATTGCTTGCGTTGTATATAAGATCCCTGTTCTTGATACTGCCGGAAAAAAGACGGGCATATGCTACACGGCCCATCTGCGGGTCATGCTTCATATTAAAAATGACGGCGGATAGGCCGCTCTTCACATCACCGATCTTTGGTCTGCCGGCAAGAAGCTCGATCAGGTCCAGAAGTTCCTCTACTCCCTCTCCGATAAGGGCAGCCCCTGCAACAAAGGGGAACACCTTCCTCTGGGAGAAAGAACTCACATATGATTCAAAAAGTTCTTCTTTCGATATCGCCCCTAGTCCTAGTTCGACATATTTTTCAAGCAGATCATCATTTACGCCGCAAAGTACTTCAGTAATACTTTCTTTTTCCTGAGTGAAAGAAGGGATCATTACAGCACCAAAAGAATCCTCGATTTCTTTAAGGACACTCTTTACGTCAGATCCTTCCCTGTCTTTCTTGTTGATAAAAAACATGACAGGGACTCCTGAAGAACTAAGAACCTCCCAAAATACCTCTGTCTGGGGCTGGACTCCCTCTACAGCAGAAACCACCAGAACCGCGGCATCCATAGCACGTACGGATCTTTGGACCTCTGATGAGAAATCACTGTGTCCGGGAGTATCGATTATGTTGACAGACTTGCCTTTCCACGAGAGATAGGCTGAAGCAGCCCTTACAGATATGCCCCTTCGCCTCTCTATCTCCATGAAATCAGTATGGGCGTTTCCATCGTCAACGCGCCCTATTTTCTTAACAGAACCTGATATATATAGCATCTGTTCCGTCAGGGTGGTCTTACCTGCGTCAACATGGGCAAGAAGACCGATGTTCCAGGGTCTTTTCACTTTTATTTGATCCATGAAATATTCAGCGGTCTTCTTGTCGGATATTGTCTTGCGGGACTGATCAACGGGTAACCAAACATCTGTGCGCCGCAGACATGTTCATCAGAGCCTATTCCAAGATAATCTCTCAATCCTTCATAATTCCTTATTGCCGCAGTAAGAAAACCTCCCCAGCAGGCTCCGACGCCAAGTGCATGCGCTGCCAGTTCAAAGTATGTAAGAGCTATGGAAGCATCTTCCGGCCACATGTGATCTTTGGGCACTACAGCGACTGCAACATGTGGTGCGCCACGTAAAAGTGCATCTTCCCCGGATTTGGCCTTTGCTATCATAGATGCTCCGATAAGCGAGATCCTGGAGGTCGGATCCTTGAATATTTCTTCCCTCATCCAGCAAAGGATAAGATTCGTTATCTCCTGCGTTTTTTCAGGATCTGCAGATACTACCCATCTCACCGGCTGCCGGTTTGATGCAGTTGGAGCAAGTTTTACGGCATCAAAGATCTGATCAAACAACTCCTGAGAAAGAGAGGCTTTTTTGAAACGCCTGATGCTTCTCCTTGTTTTTAAGAAATTCATCGCTTTTTGTGCTGATGGCATTTTGAGACCTGGAGCTGCCACCATTTCTTCATTTTTCATGAAAGATAGGCAGTTGGCGCTTTCCGGACAAAAGAGCACGCAATGACCGCACTCGATGCAGTTAGCTGAGGCCCTTACATCCATCTCCGGCAGGCCGGTCTCCCCAAACTTAACTATGCCAGCCGGACACACTTTCACACAAATTCCGCATCTGGAACATTTTGCTGGATCTACTTCCATTGACCTCATCGTTATTCCTCCCCGGAGTTAGAAAACTTTTTATTCGGACCTATTATATCAACCCGGCACAATTAGTTGGGAATTAACAAAAACAACGAACTTTTTTATAAAAATTAAATTGCAATGAGTGAGATCAGCCATCCGCTTTCAAAAAAATGAATGATCCGTAAGTATGTTGCGTAATGGCAGAATCAGCATGAATACTAAATGAAACATATAAATTATGTTCTATAATGCAAAATCAGATCATACAAAACCGGAATGGAGACAGAAAAATGAAAAAGCTGTTTTTTATCATCACTTTATTATTGCTGGTTATTCCCTCAGCAGTCTCAGCTTCCGACTTGATCCCGCCCTACCACTGGACGTACCATTCCCTTGAGATCCTCTCCAATAAGGACCTGATCAAAGAAAAGATAATACCGGGTGAAAGCACTTACACAAAGGAACAGGCAGCAAATATGATCATCGAAGCTATGAAAAAGATCAGGACTGACCCTTCGTTATTGGGAGATGATGAGCTTAGCAGTATGAGACAGCTCATAAACGGATACAGGCACGAACTTGAAGCAAAAGGTCATGATCATGACAAGATCAGGACTGAACTTGAGGATATGGCTCTTGCTGCCGGTCTGTCTGCAATGGAAATACCAGTCACTTCCGGCTCAAAAGAGAGACCTCTCAATCTCCAGGCTGTGAGATCGGTAAATAAATTCACTTTCGACATTTACAGATATTTCGCAGCAAAGAACAGGAATGGCCTTTTCATATCCCCATACAGCATTTCTTCCGCGCTTTCAATGACTTATGCTGGAGCGGAAGGCAAAACAGCAAGGGAAATGGAGAGCGTACTCCATCTTGATCCGGAAATTCACCGAAGCATGTCCGCACTGATCAATGACATAAACTCAGTTCCAAGTGAGACAGCGACTGTTAAAACTGTCAATGCCCTCTGGCCTGCCAAAGATGAACACCTGCTTGACAGTTACACAGGCAAGGTAAGCCGCTTCTACGAAGCATCGCTGACCCCCCTGGATTACAGGGAGAAAACAGAAGAGGCAAGGGCGACTATAAACACATGGGTGGATAAGGAAACAGATGGGAAAATAAAAAACCTCATAGGAGAGGGTGTCCTGAAAAAAGACACCTCTCTTGTACTGACTAACGCGATCTATTTCAAGTCTGAATGGATGAACAAATTTGATATACAAAATTCCCGGGCCATGCCTTTTCATATAAGCCCATCTGAATCTGTCCCCGCTGTTATGATGGCCAAGACTGACAAAGGGATCAGATACTCTAAAGAGAGCGACCTTGAAATAGCTGAGATACCATACAGCAACAACAGGTTTTCAATGCTTATACTTCTGCCCCTCAAAGGGGTAAAACTGGAGAAAATAGAAAAAAAACTTGACCACCTGAAATTCACCGAATGGACTGCTTTTATGTCTCCCAAAAAGGTCAGGTTGACTATCCCCAAATTTAAGACAGAACAGAGTTTCGAACTCAACGATGCGCTGAAGGAAATGGGTATGGCAATCGCGTTTAAAGCCAGGGAAGCAGATTTTTCTGGAATGAACGGGAAGAAAAATCTCTATATCGGTGCAGCGATCCACAAGACATTCCTTGACGTTGGAGAAGACGGCACAGAGGCCGCTGCCGCAACAGCTGTGATTATGTCAAAAACATCTGCTATGCATGATCCGGAGCAAACTATCGAATTCAAGGCAGACAGGCCGTTTATTTATATGATCAGAGACAACCAGACCGAAACGATTTTATTCATAGGCCGCTATACAAGACCATAAATCAAATATGATCCGTTGCTGCCTTTTTGTTATTTTACTCAAATATCCCGGCAGCAACGGTTTTTACAATGTCCCTGTCTAAACTGCAAGAAGCATGATCGCTTCAGCGTATATGTGAGTTATCTTTCGAAGATTTTCAAGGGTCACGTGTTCGTCAGGCTGGTGGATAACATCAGGGTCACCGGGAAATACGGGGCCAAAAGAGACTGAGTTTGGAAGGTACCTGCAGTAAGTCCCCCCGCCGATACTGATCGGTCCAGCTGTTGATCCTGTGACTTTCTTATACGCCTCGAGAAGTTTCTTTATCAGGGGACTTGAAGGATCCACAAATAGCGGTTTCTTGTCCCTGTCGACAAAGAACTTGGCGCCAAGCTTCTCTGTTGACTTTTTAAAATCTTCTGCAAGCTCTTCTCCTGAGAGCGTCACAGGGTAACGCAGGTCAAAACTTACTCTGCAAGTCCCGTTATCCAGCCTTATCATTGCAGTGTTGAAAGTAAGAGCTCCTGAAACCTCGTCCCTTCTTTCAAGTCCTATCCCGGCTCCGTTTGTGCCCTTAAAACTTTTGGCACCCTGACGCAAGAAGTCAGATAACTCCTTTGGCTCCCAAACAAAGGATGAGAGTGCTCCAAGGAGCAATTCAACTGCGTTTGTTCCCAGCTCCGGCGACATTGCATGAGCCGATACTCCTTTTGCCCTTATGATGGTTTTTCCATCTGTGCCTATGATAATGACGCCCTCCGCAGACCTCAGTTTCCTTATGATATTTTCTTCAAAGCGGCCGTCAAAAACCGCCTCTGCAGAGTCAGGAACTACATTATATCTCTCTCCGCCTTTGATAGAGATAAGGTGCGGGGCAGAGCCTTTTCTCTCATCTGAGAACTCTTTTTCCACCCAGCAGTGAAATATTCCCTTCTCAGCGTTGATCAACGGGAAGTTGGCATCAGGAGAAAAGCTTGTACCGGGGACTTCTTCCGTTTCGAGGTATCTGGCAATACATCTTCCGCCGCTTTCTTCGTCCAACCCAACTATCAGCCTGATCCGGCAGTTAAGTTTGAAACCGGAGTCACGCAGTGCCTTCATTGCATAAAGAATCGAAAATGCCGGCCCCTTGTCATCGAGGGATCCCCTCCCATAAAGCTTGCCGTCAAGGACACTGCCGCTGTATGGAGGAACAGTCCATGCCGATGTCTCTCCCTCGGGAACTACGTCAAGGTGAGCAAGTATCCCCACTAGCTTTTCTCCGCTGCCAATTTCAGCATAACCTGCGTAATTTGAAATGTTGGCTGTATTGAAGCCAAGTTTTTCTGCACACTTGAGGAAGTCTTCAAGGGCTTCTGACATTTCCGGACCAAAAGGGTGTTCACCTGAGACGAGCGATTCGTCATAAACACTTCGGATCATAAGGGATGACTGCAGGTCCTTCAGCATATCTTCAAAATTATCGTCTATGATCTCATGCATCAAATTTTTCATATATGACCCGCCTTTTGGAGGGGAAACAGCCCTGATGCATGCCGCTCCCCCTCAATATTTGAATATTTATCAGGCTCCCGCGATCATTGAGAGTATTTTCGCTACTGTGAGGCCTCCAAATGTTCCGAGGACATACCCCATCAAAGCCATCAGAACACCTACCGGTACAAGCGTCTCTTTGTAAGCCGCCGCAATAATTGGAGCGGCAGCTACAGCACCAATATTTGCAAGGCTCGCCACCGCACATGTAAAGAGGTCCAGCTTAAAGATCTTGGCCAACAGGGCAAGCAAAACTGCGTGTATAGCAAGTATCACAAATCCGGCAAAGAGATAATAGGGTGCGTCTGTGAGTTCCTTGAATGACGCCCTGGAAGCTATAAGACATATTATTACATAAAGCATCGTCATCGAAACAGGCGAAGATCCCGGGACCTTGCCGAGCGGAGTAAGGGCACAAACAACACCGGCTACGGTGGCTAACACTATCGTGACTGTGTTTGCTGAATAGAAATCGCTCTTTCCGAATGTTTCAACAAGCATTGGGGATAGTATCGAGGCAAGCCAGCTTGAAAGCGCCGAAACGAGAATGCCGGCTCCGATAAGGAGACATAGGTCGCTCGTTTCCATTTTTGTTCTCGCATTATCGTCGGTCTGCGACAAGGTCTCGCCTATTGAATCGATAAGGGTGGTGTCGCTCTTTGTCCAGCGGTTGAAAATATATGCGTAGGGAACTGTTGCAAGCAGCATAATTACCCAGATAGAGTAATTGACATTGTCAACGAGAAGCGTGTAACCCATTGCTGAATCATTGATGCCAAGCGCCCCCTGAATGGCTACCATGTTGGCTGTTCCGCCTATCCAGCTGCCCGCAAGCGCCCCCCAGGTCTTCCATCCTTCGGGTGGGAAACCATTCTTCATAAAAGTGAACATCACTACGAATCCCACCATGATAGTGAAGGTCGCACAGAAAAATCCCAGAAGCATTCTCGGCCCAAGCTTGAGGATCTTCCTTATGTCACAGCGCAGGAGCATAATAAAGATCATTGCGGGGATGAGGTTGCCCCTTACAGCCCTGTATGTTGCCTTGATCGAATCATTGTTCTCCCAGAGATCGAAAGTAGCAAAGAGCATGCACATAACATAAAGGATGACCGGTGTGGGCACATATTTGAAGAAAGTGGTATCTTTGTACTTCCGCTCGAGCGAAGATACGATACCGGCAAAACAGACAAGGAATGCCAGATATGCAAAGCCATTGGTTATCATATAAAAAACCTCCTCATAATAATGAATTTGTTCTTTTTGGATAAAAAAGATAAATCACTAATTGGACCACTGCAGACCGGAAATTTCCTCTACTCCAAATCCCGGATCTTCCGTCAGTAATATCTTCGGACCGCCGTCAAAGATCGGACCTCCCTTGACCGGATCTGTACTGCATAGGACCGGCCCGTCCAGATCGACCCTCGTTATGCAGCTGTAGGCAGAAGCCAGATGTACAGCAGCAGCGCAGGATACCTTGCCTTCCAGCATGCAACCTATCATTACCTCTGCTCCCATAGCCTGTGAGAGCGCGATTATCTGTCGTGCATTCCTTATTCCCCCGCATTTCATGAGCTTGATGTTGACCATATCCGCTGCACGGCGCCTCAGTATCTCCATTGCATCACGCGCCGACCAGCAGCTTTCATCAGCTGCTACAGGCACCGGAGAATTTGCTGTTACATGTGCGAGCCCATCCAGATCGCCAGCCTTTACAGGCTGTTCAACAAGCTCAAGATCAAAGCCGGCATCCTGCATCCGGTTAAGGATCCTTACCGCCTCATTTGGCTTCCAGCCCTGATTGGCGTCTATCCTGATCTTCACTCCGCAGCCGACCGCATCGCGTATTGCCTTCAGACGCAGAAAATCGATCTCGGGATCAATGCCTACTTTTGTTTTTATTATCCTGAAACCGTCTTTAAGCGCCCTTCTGGAATCCTCAGCCATTTCCTCCGGACTGTTGACGCTAATTGTGACATCGGTCTCAACCGTTCTTCCGCTTCCTCCGAAAAGTCTCCATAGAGGCTGTTTCACTGACCTCGCCCATATGTCATGGAGTGCGATGTCGATAGCAGCTTTGGCACTGGTGTTCCTTATCAGGGAAGCATCTAGGATGTCAAGGCAATGCTCGAGGTCTGACGCGTCAACTCCTGTCATTACAGGCCTTATCATTTCATCAATTGCGCCCTTGATAGATCCGACAGTATCTCCTGTCACTTTTCCTGTTGGGGGCGCCGAACCCCAACCTGATATTCCGCAGTCAGTATCTATCCTCACTATCACATCGGTCATTTCATCGACTGTCCTGACCGCTGTTTTAAAGGGTACTTTGAGCGGAGTCCTCAGAACTCCGGCCTTTATCGCGGTTATCTTCATAATTCCTCACCTCTTTTCCTGCATGGATCTTTTTTAAAAATAGATGCTTCCATCAGCGAACCTCCTTGTTCTTTGTCTTTTGAGTATCGGCATCAATATTTCACTTGATCCTTTCTAATGTGCTGCAGCAGACAGAAACAAAAAAGCACCTTTCGGCATCTGAAAACAGATGTCAAAAGGTGCTGGATCTTCTCCCCATCGCTATAAACGCATAGCTTACAGGCGGGTGGACAAGGCAGCTATTCCGTTATTATTATTCCTTTATTCCACGATCTGTACTTTTTCACCGCATCTTTGTATGCGACCTGGATCGCTTTCTGGGACGAACCCAGATAAGTGTGATCTATTTTTTCTATTATCTTAGGATCCACCTCGGTAAGTGACCTGCCAAGAAAAATATCTTTTATGAACTTATTCGTCAGCTCCAGTACTACTGACGCTTCGAGGTCCAATATCTCACCTGACTCACCGTCTGCAATGAACGTGATGAAAAATTGTGAAAACTGGTGTGTTATCGGGTTTCCCATCTGAGATTTTGCATTTCCGATAATACATAGCTTCTCCCGTTCCATAATTCCACCCCTAACGGCTGCTCATAATTATATATTTAAGATCTGAGACAAGCAATACGGCAGTTCAAATTTATCCGATAATTTATTCAGATATTTCGCAGTTCTCAGAAATATCTTCCTCACCGGCCTGAAGCGGGATGCCTTCGACTGTCCTTAATGTCTTTTTGATCGCCCTGGTCCTGACTTCGGCGTTCTCGAGCTCTTTTCCGGCCTGTTCTATCTTCTGCCTTGTCTTTTCGAGAACTGAACCAAACTTATCAAATTCTGTCTTGACCTTTCCAAGAAGGATCCAAACCTCGCTTGAACGCTTTTCTATGGCAAGGGTGCGAAATCCCATCTGGAGGCTGTTGAGCAGGGCGGCGATCGTAGTAGGCCCTGCAGGGACTACTCTGTATTCTCGCGAAAGGATATCGCAAAGTCCGTCTATCCTCAGTATCTCTGCATAGAGTCCCTCGACCGGAAGATATAGTATGCCGAAATCTGTTGTGTACGGAGGCTCCAGGTATTTATCCCTTATTGTCCTGGCCTCTTCTATGACACGGTTCTTAAGAGCTTTCTGGGCATCCGCCAATGCCTGGGCATCTACGCTTTCAGAAGCTGTCACCAGCCTCTGGTAGTCCTCAAGAGGGAACTTCGAGTCTATTGGAAGCCAGACAGGCAAGGCTGAGTCGTTAGCTCCCGGAAGGGATATAGCAAACTCAACCCTTTCACCGCAGTTGGGTTTCGTTGCAACGTTTTCTGCATACTGGTCCTTTGTGAGTATTTGTTCAAGAAGGGCACGGAGCTGGGTCTCTCCCCAGGTACCCCTGACCTTTACGTTGGACAGGACTTTCTTAAGGTCTCCCACATCGGATGTAAGGGCTTTCATCTCCCCAAGTCCCTTATGGACAAGCTCCAGCCTCTCGGATACCGTTGAGAAAGCTTCTCCGAGTCTTTTTTCAAGGGTCGAGTGGAGCTGCTCATCGACTGTGGCTCGCATCTTTTCAAGCTTTTCCTCGTTGTTTTTATGGATCTCCTGAAGTTTAGCCTCGACTGTGCCTCTTATAGCCTCCAGCTTTTCCTCGTTCAGGCGGCTGATGTTCGTAAGCTGCTGTGAAAAAGCTTCAAGGCTTTCCCTTTGCAAGTCGCCAATCTCTTTGATCCTCATAGACTGAGCTTCCCCAAAAGAGGCAAGGCCTCTGGACTGCTCGTCGCGTCCCGCCCTGGCTTCATCCCTCTGTTCTTTTCTCATAGAGACAAATTCAGAGTTGATGTCGCGTTCAGTATCCTCAAGCTTTCCCTCGATATTTTGCAGCCTCACAAGAAGCTCCCTTGAGACCTGCTCCATCGCAGAGCTGTTTTCCTTCAGTCTTGCCACCGACGCAATAATATACGCGGCAACAAGAAGAGCCGCGACAGCGATGCCTATAAGCAAATGCATTATGCCTGCACCTCTCCTTCCTTTCAAAACACTATTATAAGCTAAAAGAGAAAGTACTTGAAAAAGAAAAACTTAAAATGTAAAACCCCCGGACCTACAGGTCCGGGGGCAATTTTGTTAATGGTCAGACATCAGCCGGTTATGGCTATTTCTTCCTGTAAAGGATGACAGGAAGCCCAAGAAGAGCAAGCATCAGCGTAAGACCCGTGCTGCATCCGCCTCCTGATGATCCTGACGGTGTGGGCTCAGGCACTACTTCGCTGCCCAGGCTCACAGGGTCTCTCAGTTCGTTGTTCTTATTGCCGTCAAATATGAACAACACGCCCGTCACATCATATTCGCCGTATTCGCTTACAACGAAATTCTTGTTAATGACAAACGGCTGTCCGTCTTCCGGGGCTTCATCCAACAATATATACCTGATTGCAACAGTCAGGGTCTCCGCCACATCATCGACCTCGAATTCTATGAAACTCGGCATGGAATCCGGGTATTCTGCTTTTACAAATTCTACGATATCCTTGGGGTCTATCGCCGGATCCGCTCCGTCAAATATTTTAAAATAGGTGAATTCGTCAAAAAACATTCTCTGTGCTTCAATTGGGTCTGCTGCAAAGAGCGCATTGGCCTCAGACAGCGGCACGCCCTGTTCAACCAAAAATTCCTTCGAAAGGGTCATTTCAAGCGTAGCTACTGTCGCAGCAGTCTTGTTTTCTGAAATAACTCCAAGGTACAGTCCGAGATGGTAACCAACCGCTCCCAGGAAGGTATCAAAATCCACAGCAGCTTCGGCTGCATCTTCAGCCCAGTTGGCACCTGAAGCATCAAGATCAATATCTCCATAAATATACGGGGTCCCACCTCTAACAAACTGCAATTCTTTGCCTATAGTTTCATGCAGGTCATAAATATCCCCGGTTATCTCCCCAAAATTAAGATCAATTCCGATCCCATCAGGTAAGACCGCGGTCGCGAGTTCGTCTTCAACAGCCTGGTTCACCAATACCATATTATCTTCTGTATAGATGGCAGCAGCTTCTGCTGAAGAAGGGCTTCCTAAAATAAACAACAATAGAAAAATTACAAAAAAACACTTAACTTTTTTCATCAATGATCTCCCCTTTGTCAGAGTCTTACGAACCTATTGTGATTTTAACATGATAAATCGTTTTTGCGATCACAACTCAATAGGTATTTCTTCGTATTTTTAAATATTTTCAAATATTTTATTAGTAAATATATGGTAGAAATATTAATATTTTAATACTTACTTAACATTTTACCATTAAGCCTATAGGCGTTTTGATTACTCAAAAGCAACGGCCCCCGGACATATTTACCGGGGGCCGCAATATTAAATTATCTTATGATCTATACTTCAGGCTATCTTTTTCTGTAAAAAAGAAAGGGAATCCCAAGCAGTACAAGCATCAGCGGAAGGCCCGTGCTGCATCCGCCTGATGAGCCGGATGGTGTGGGGGTAGGAGCAGGGGCTGTTTCGTCACCAAGGCTGACAGGATCTTTAAGCACTTTGTCCCTTTTACCGTCATAGATAAAGAGCACTCCTGTTGTCTGCTCCGTGCCGTCAATTATTACAATATTTTTGTCTATCATAAAGGGTTCGCCGTTTGGTGGGACGTCATCCACCAATATGTACCTTATCCCCACGGTCAGTGTTTCTGCCGCGTTGTCCACATCAAAATAAACAAATTCCGGAAATGTGCTTGTGTATTCTGATTTAACGAACTCAACTATGTCCCTGGGATCTATTGCGGGATCCGCTCCTTCAAATATTTTGTAATAGGAAAATTGATCAAAAAAGGATATCTGGGCATCAACGGGATTCGCCGCAAAGAGTGCGTCAACTTCAGTCTGAGGGACTCCCTGACTGACCAGGAAAGTCTTTGAAAGGGTCATCTTTAGTGTTACCACTGTCGCAAGGGTTTTGGGATCTGATTGATCAATGCCAGTCGGCAGATAAAAGCCTGCAGCACCGAGGAAGGTATCAAAATCCATCTCGCTTGACAGGTCCGCCTCTCCGGCCCATTCCGCTGTTGCGGATCCGGCAGGAAGGCTTGAGAGGTCCATTTGATGGAAAAACCAAATATCTTTGCCCAAAGCAGTTTCAATACTGGGCACGTCATTTTCTGTGAACCTTCCAAATTCAAGTTCTACCTGTATTCCGGCAGGGATCGGCGGAGAAGTAAGCATAGCCGCTATCTCTCCGTTCAGGAAAGCCATATTGTCCGGATCAAGTGTGGGATCTGCTGCAAAAGAGGGACAGGCAAAAGCAAATAGCAATAAAACGACCGTGATAAAAAGCTGCAGCTTTTTCATAATATATCTCCCCTTTTTATTTTTTATATTTACATGCTGCCTTATGGCGATTTTAGCATGATAGTACTTTTTTGTAATTAGATATTCCATCTTAAGGCCTGATATTTCATAAGAATTTTTAGGGTATTTTTTCCAATCTTACTTTAGTTATTGTTAATATTTTTATCATACCTTAATATTTTAAGTTATGGTCTTGACTATCTTTGCTTGCTCCCAGGAGTTACAATATCGTTCAAGAGGTGATGACCATGTCAAAAAGACCTGCCATAAACATACCGCGGCTTATTTCTTCATACTATACCGAGCATCCTGATCCGACCGAACGATCTCACAGGGTCTCATTCGGCACATCGGGACACAGGGGATCCTCGACCAGGGGGAGTTTCAACGAAGACCACGTAATGGCAATTTCGCAGGCGATCTCCGAGTACAGGAATGCACAGGGTATAAAAGGGCCGCTGTTTATTGGGATGGATACACACGCCCTTTCAGAACCTGCCCTAAGGACAAGCGTGGAAGTATTCGCTGCCAATGGTGTCCTTGTGAGGATACAGAGCGGCTTCGGCTACACGCCTACGCCCGTGATCTCCCACGCCATACTCTCCTGGAACAAAAGTTCCGGGGCTCCGGTCGCTGACGGCGTAGTCATAACCCCGTCACACAACCCCCCGGAAGACGGAGGCTTTAAATACAACCCGCCATCAGGAGGCCCTGCAAACACTGACATTACCTCATTGATCGAAAAAAGGGCGAACGAGATACTTGCCGGGGGACTTAAAGATGTGAAACGTATAGATTTTAACAAAGCACTTTCCTCTGACAATGTTCTGTCGATAGACTACATCGTTCCCTACATCAAAGCTCTTGAGGAGATTATTGACATCGAGGCTATCCGCGGCTCAGGGCTGAAGATGGCAGCAGACCCGATGGGAGGCTCCGGAGTGCACTTCTGGGAACCGATAGCTGATATCTGGGGATTGGATATAGATGTGATCAACAAGGATGTCGACCCGACATTTTCCTTTATGCCGTTTGACCACGACGGCAAAATCCGAATGGACTGCTCTTCCCCATATGCGATGGCAGGTTTAGTCTCGCTGAAAGACAACTATGACATAGCATTCGGTAATGATCCGGACTATGACCGCCATGGAATAGTAACAAAGGAGGGCCTTATGCCCCCAAACGCATATCTGGCAGCAGCAATAGAGTATCTTTTTACTCACCGACCGGGCTGGGGCGACAACTGCATGGCAGGTAAGACGCTTGTCTCAAGCTCAATAATCGACAAAGCTGTGGATTCGATCGGCCGGAAACTCTACGAAGTTCCGGTAGGCTTCAAATGGTTCGTCGACGGTCTGAAGTCAGGAATGCTGGGTTTCGGAGGAGAAGAGAGCGCCGGAGCAACATTTCTGAAAAAGGATGGAACTGTCTGGACGACTGACAAGGACGGTTTTGTAATGGATCTCCTTGCTGCTGAAATGACTGCAGTAACAGAAAAAAACCCGGCCGAACATTACAGAAGGCTGACTGAGAGGTTCGGAGAGTCCTACTACTCCCGCAAGGATGCTCCTGCTTCACATGAAGAAAAAAACAAACTGAAAAAACTTTCGCCCGAAAATGTGGCAGCTGACACTCTTGCCGGAGAAGAAATAATCGCAAAGATGACAACTGCTCCGGGAAACGGAGCCCCTATCGACGGACTTAAGGTGACAGCTGAAAACGGCTGGTTCGCAGCCAGGCCTTCCGGGACAGAGGAAATATATAAGATCTACGCCGAAAGCCTTATAAGCAGTGAACACCTTGACGCTATAAACGATGAGGCAAAAGAGATAGTATCAAAAGCCATCTCACAATAAGTTATTGTCCGAAAAAGATCGAAAATTAATTTAATCTTTTAAATATTAACTGTTATTCTCAAATATAAAGGGACCCGGCCAGGTTATTGACAGCCTGATGGGGTCCCTTTTTTGAATTATGCAGAGGGCTTAATGCCTTCTGTTTGTTTATTAGCCAAGAATCGCTTTGAGATCCCCTTCCGCTGTTCCGATCGGCTTGATGCCGAAGTTCTTCACAAGAACATCAAGGACTGCCGGACCTACAAATGCAGGAAGCGTGGGGCCGAGCCTGATGTTCTTTATTCCAAGGTGGAGCAGTGTGAGAAGGATACATACTGCCTTCTGCTCGTACCATGAAAGTATGAGTGAGAGAGGAAGTCCGTTTACGTCTGTCTTGAAAACATCGGCGAGCGCTACAGCGATCTTTATTGCAGAGTAGGCATCATTGCACTGTCCGCAGTCAAGAAGGCGGGGTATGCCTTCAATGTCTCCGAATTCAAGCTTGTTGAAGCGGAACTTGCCGCATGCAAGCGTTAGTATTACAGTATCCTTCGGAGCCTTTTCGGCAAACTCCGTGTAGTAGTTGCGCCCTGACTTGGCACCGTCGCAGCCTCCGACAAGGAAGAAGTGGCGGATCTTTCCTGCATTGACAAGTTCTACAACTTTGCCAGCGGCACCAAGGACTGAATTGCGTGCAAATCCTATCATTATCCTCTTCTCAGGGGCATCTTCCGTGAATCCGGGAGCCTCGAGCGCTGCCTTTATGACGGGAGCGAAATCCCTGTTCTCAACATGTACTGCTCCGGGCCACTGGACAAGTCCGCATGTGAAGATCCTTGCCATGTAGCTCTCCCTGGGCTTCTGGATGCAGTTGGTAGTCATCAGGATGGCGCCGGGGAACTCGTCAAATTCTTTCTGCTGGTCCTGCCATGCTCCGCCGTAGTTGCCAACGAGATGGGGGTATTTCTTAAGCTCGGGATATGCATTGCAGGGAAGCATTTCACCATGCGTATAGACGTTGATCTCCTTGCCTTTTGTCTGCTTCAGCAGCTCTTCAAGATCGCCCAGGTCGTGTCCTGAGACAAGGATCGCCTTGCCCTTAACTGGGGTCACTCTGACCATCGTGGGCTCGGGATGTCCGTATGTGCCGGTATTGGCTGCATCAAGAAGTTCCATTACCCTGAGGTTGACTTCGCCTATTTTGAGGTTGAGCGCAAGCATCGAATCAATTGTAATATCCTCGTTGAGGAGTTCGGACATTGCTTCGAGGAAGAACTTGTTGACTTCCGTGTCCTTCTGGCCAAGTATCCATGCGTGGTCAGCATATGCTGCGACGCCCTTAAGTCCGTACACGGCAAGCCATTTGAGGCCGCCAAGGTCCGCACCGTATTTGTCGATGTCGGCCTGGGGGGAGTACTCTTGTCCCTCTTCGACCAGTTCTTCGGTGGTAGTTTCTTCTGATCCGCCGCATCCGCAGCAGCATGAGCATCCGCCGGCAAACTCGTCTGTTGCCTTTCTGGTATTCCTGACAAGGTCTGCGAGAGTCTCGGGATCAAAGTTTACATTTGTTACTGTTGTAAATAAGTTTTCTATGACCATCCTGGCCACTTCGTCGGAATTATCTCCTGATTCAAGGGCTGCTTCTGAAAGAACCATCGTTTCATAGAGAAGAAGGTCCTGAAGTGCCGCTGTCTGAGGATCTTTGCCACATACTCCCATTGCTGTGCAGCCTGTTCCTTTTGCTGCCTGTTCACACTGATAACAAAACATCGAAGTCACTCTCCTTAATTATTCTGCCGATATCCCGGCGCTCTAAAATAAATTCCCTAGTTCGGGAATATCTGCCTTACCTCAAGAAACTTGCCTGTCATCGAAAGTTTTATCAGCTTCAACGTCACGGCTTCGCCTGATTTCTTTACCGCTGTGTCCACAAGTTTTACAAGCCCGCCGCAGCAGGGAACTTCCATATATGCCACGTCGATCTCCTTGATACCGTTCAGCTTTATGATCTGTGCAAGTTTTTCAATATATGGTTCAACTTCATCAAGTTTGGGGCATCCTACGAGGCAAACCTTGCCGGGAAGAAGGTCCTTGTGGAAGTTGGGACATGCAAATGCTGTACAGTCAGCTGCAAGAAGAAGTTTTGCCCCTTCAAGGTATGGCGCCTGAACAGGCACTAACGAGAGCTGGACAGGCCAGTTGCGAAGCTCAGACTCCTGCCTGCATGAAGTTTTTTCCTCTTTCTGTACAGGCTTGTCTGACTTTAGTTCTTTCGCCATGCTTCCGGGGCACCCACAGGGAAGCGTTCCGCTGCAAGGCTCTTTCTTTCTGGCTGCCATCCTTGCCTTTACAGCTGCTTCATCGTAGGCAGCAGCTTCTCTCATTTCAAAGGATATAGCACCCTGGGGGCACTCTCCGATACAGTCTCCGAGACCATCACAGTAGCTGTCGCTTATTAATTTAGCCTTGCCGTTCTCGATAACTATCGCGCCTTCGTGGCAAGCATCAGCGCAAATTCCGCATCCGTCACATTTTGCCTCATCGATCCTGATTACCTTTCTCATTGACCTGACCTCCCGAAATATTTTTGTAATTATTTAAAATTCATCCAATGTTTTGGATCTGAGCCATTCTTTTGCTTCTTTTGTCATCTTCACCAGGAAATCCCCGAATATGCATCCCTCACGAGAGCACTTGCTTTTTCCAAAAACGCAATCCGAATTTTCCAACGATCCCTCTATCGCTTCTACGATATCCAAAAAGCTTATTTCTTTCGGTTTTTTTGCAAGGACCGCACCGCCGCCCGGGCCTCTTGTCGTACTGATAAGTCCGGTGTGTGCCAGTCTCAGGATAACCTTGGCTAGATGTGCCTCCGAGACGCAGATCGTCTCTGCCATTTCCCTTATAGATATCCTTTCGCCATCTTTCTGTGCGATCAGTACCATGGCATGAAGCCCTATGTATGTTGCCTCGCTAAAACCCGCTACCTTTGCCATTCATTATCACCAACCTTAATTAAGGTATTTAGATACCTTAATGTCTTAATTGAAATAATATATGTTTTGCTTTCTTGTTCAATCAGTAAAACTACGTATTGATCGAAGAAGGGGGTCGCTACGGATATAAGAAACAGGAAGGAATTATTATTTCAATAAGTTATCATCGCTGAGCCACTGATGCATCTTCGACTCAGCGATGAAGGGTTTATTCAGTAAGGAGATTTATACAGGCCTCGGCAAGAGCATCAAGGCTTGAAATGTTTTTATCCTTTGGAAGATCCGATGCATCGTAGGCAAGTGGCAACTCTGTGCATGCGGTTATTATCGGCAGGTCTTCGATGGACCAGAGTTTTTTTACGGCATCTTCGATACACCTTACAGCCATTTCCATATTTCCGGATTTCACGTAGATTATGGTCTCCTGTATCCTATTCTGCACATCCTCCGGCGGGATCACAAGCCGGTAGTTCCGATCGGCAGCAACCTTCTGATAAAGGCCCGTTCTGGCAGTTCCTATCGTCGATATCATCCAGGCGCCTTCAGGTGAGTTTTTCATGGAAGCATCTACTGTAGCTTCAATGATGTGTACAACTGGCACTTTTATCTCATTCCTGAATCTGTCAATAAAATAGTGTGCAGTGTTGCATGGAACGGCAAGAATATCGGCGCCCCATCCGATGAGTTTTTCCATATTTTTTCTTAAGTAGGGCTCCGGGTCTTCTCCCTCTCCTGCAATTGCACTGCCCCTGTCCGGTATCTTCGGGTCTGATATCATGTAAACGACAGGGTGATCCTGATCTTTTTCGGCAGGAAATTTCTCTGCAAGTATCTTCAAAAATTCTGCTGATGCGGCAGGTCCCATGCCTCCAAGGACACCCAGTATCTTTTGTGACATTCAAAACACTCCTCAAACGAATTGATTTGATGAATTATAGCCCTCACTATTTTCGATTGCAATTTATTTCGTTGAGTGATAATGTTCCTTAGTTGGAAGTATGATGGGATACATGTTATGAAAGGGTTGGTGCTTATGTCTATTTGCTTCTACAGGGGTTCATTCATGCCATTGGAGGAATGTTGTATTCCTGTGACAGACCTGGCTATCCTCCGCGGGATAGGCGTTTTCGATTCTATAAGAACATACGGGAAAAGTATATTCGCCCTCAGCCAGCACATCGACAGATTGAGTGAGAGTGCCAAGAGGTGCGGCATAGAAGCGGAAGCAATTATTAATGAACTTCCTGATATCATCAGAAGAGGCGTTGATCATGACTCACTCCCCGATAAGGACATGGTTATAAAACCATACATTACCGGCGGAAGAATAAATGATCACGGGCACTTCCCTGAGCCCGATTTTTTTGTGATATTCGAGGAAGCACATGTTCTGACTCAGGAGGAGTTAAACAGAGGAGTAGCACTAAGGCCGGTCTACACTCAGAGACCTTTTCCTGAGGCAAAGAGCACCAACTACCTTACAGGATATGTGCCTATGATGGGAGCGAGATCAAACGAATTTGAAGCCCTGTACATAGTCAACGGGGAGATAACTGAATCCACCGCTAGCAGTTTTTTCCTGTGCAAAGAGGGCATAATAATAACAGCGCCGGTCGGAAAGGTCCTCAGGGGGATAACAAGGGAAATACTGATAACCCTCCTTAAAGAAAACAACTTCACGGTCGAGGAGAGGTGCCCGCTTGAGAGCGAACTTTCGCAGGCAGACGAAGCATTCATATCGGGCTCTATCAAAGAGATCCTTCCTGTGATAAGAGTCGGTGACCAGACAATTGGGAACGGACACCCCGGACCCGTTTCAAAACATATACATAAACTTTTCCTATCGAACCTTGAGAGATGGATGTAAAAAAGTCAGAGGCGAAAACGATAAATTTTCGCCTCTGACTTTTTATTCACAAAACATTAAATTCTTAATTCAACTTTCCCACTTATTGCTAATAGCGGATTCAAAACATCTATTTTTCGTCTTCCGCACATATTTTTTAGAGGAGAACGAGTGGCTCTAAAATATTCAAGCCGCTGGGTTCCCGCTCACGGGCGGAGAACCAACGAGTTGCGAGAATCGGCTGTAGTTACACCAAAAGCATGCGGGAAATACGGTGGAAAAGTTGAGATGCTTAATTTAATACATAGGTGAAATAGCTTATAGCTTCAGTGCTGCCAATGTCTCCATATATTCGTCTTCCATCTTGAATGTCTGTGCAACGACCGGAATGGTTATTTTTCCCCTGTGCACAGAAAGTCCTTTGCAGAGAGCCGGATTTTCTTGACAAGCCTTGGCCGTTCCCTTGGAGGCTAACTGCACCCCGTATCCCACTGTGGCATTTGCAAGTGCTATTGTTGAGGTCCTGGCGTAAGCCCCGGGCATATTGGCTACGCAGTAATGTACGATCCCTTCTTCCACGTAGACAGGATCATCGTGCGTTGTAGGACGTGAAGTTTCACCTACTCCCCCCTGATCGATCGCTACATCAACAAATACCGAACCGGGCCGCATTGATCTGAGGTGTTCTCTTGTCACAAGTTTAGGAGCCTTAGCTCCGCCAGGAAGAAGTACAGCGCCTATCACAAGATCTGAATCTTTGATTATATTGGATACCGTCATAACATCGCTGAATACCGGCACACAGTTAGACGGCATAATTTCAGACAGGTAAGCAAGTCTGCGATGATCAATGTCGACTATAGTGACCCTGGCTCCAATACCTGAAGCAACTTTTGCAGCATTGGCGCCCACTGTACCCCCGCCTATTACAAGCACATTCGCAGGCGGAACACCGGGGACTCCCATGGGGAGCAGACCGCTTCCCCCAAAAGGTCTTCCAAGGTAGTAAGATCCCATTATTACCGACATTCTCCCGGCAACCTCGCTCATCGGCTGAAGCAGAGGCAAGCCCCATGATTCAGCAACAAGCTCATATGCTACACACGTAGCTCCGGACCCAAGGCATGCATTAGTCAGATCCTGGTTTGCAGCAAAGTGAAAATAGGTAAAAATGATTTGTGAATCCCTCATCAAGTTATATTCAGGCTTTAATGGTTCCTTTACTTTGACGATCATATCCGCAGTTTCCCAAACTTTACCGGCTGAATCCAAAATTTTCGCACCTGCAGCAACGTATTCATGGTCATTAAAACCAGCCTGCAGACCTGCTCCTGTTTCAACAAAGACCTCATGGCCTGCCCTCACATAGGTGGCGGCAGAAGCAGGAGTAAGTCCCACCCTGTATTCGCGGTTCTTGATCTCCTTGGGACATCCGATCTTCATATCAAATATCATCTCCCTGTTAAAAAATAAAATAACTTAAATAAATAATATCACAATATTCTGAATATTACATTATGGATTATTTTATGCTTCCAAAATTATATATTTAACCAAATTTAAATGGGAATTTTGAAATAAGAGATAAGAAAATAAAAAACAGTTCTAAAATATTCTCGAATTGACAACAAAAAACAGGATCAGGCAGGTTAGAAGTAACCCTGCCTGATCCTGTTTAATATTTTCAACTATATTATTTTAGTCGTCGTAATTCTTTCCGTCGTTACCGCTTGTCCCGGGGGCATTCTTCACGGTGAAGTCAGATCTGCAGCCCAGGACTTTTCTGTCGGGCGAAGCGTTGTGATCAGAACGGCGGGACATTACCTCTGCAACGGCATCTGCACTTCCTTCTGCACCAAACGCTACGATGAACCTCTCTGCCCAGTACTGCATTTCATCGACTATCCTGTCTATGACTGGCTGTGGCTCTGCCAAAATTCTATCGCAGAATGGAAGGTTGAGCTTTTTGTAGTCTCCGCTCTTACGGTTCATTCCCTTGCTGTCCCCGGCATTCACTATCTCTTTCCAAAGCTCTGTTGATATTCCTCTGTCGGCTTCTTTGGTATAGGTACCGCCTTCTGTTATTGCATTTCCTGTTTGCTGATCCATCTTTATACCAAAATAGACGTTCTGGAACAGGGTGGCAACATTGCCTTTTCTGATCCCGTATTTCCTGAAGGTAGAGACTTTGTCGAGGGGAGTTCCAGAGATACCGTGCTGAGCTATCGTAACGCCGTAAGGCGCTATGACGTCAGCGATCTCCTTTGTTCTTTTGAGGTCTATACCTTCCATCTGGCCTACTGTCGGATCATATGTCCCGTGGAGGCTTCCGTTAGAGATGGCAAGGTAGTCCGGGAAGATCCCCCATGAGTTCAGCCCGCCAATAAAATACTTAGCCTCTTCAACTGTCGAAAGTTCTCCGGGGCCTTTTATCTCCCCAACTTCAACTTCAAGTCCCAGCTCAGAGGGCAGCCATCCAGCGATGGATCTTGTTGCGACAAAGTTGTCATAATCATCAAGATGAGAAGCATCAATGGCAACAGATGTGAAACCGTTTACGAGTATCTTTGAAAGATGCGCTACTCCCTTGAGGACATCTTCGTTACCTTTGATCGCATAGTGGTCTACATGGAGACCAAATACTGCGCCGTGCCCCATCTCAGAGGAATATTTGAGCGCATAATCGGGAATGTTGTCATAATTTGCTCCGCAATAGGTGGATTCTGATTTGGCAAGTTCTATCAAGACTGCGGCGTTCTTCTTTTTTGCGGCCTGCAGTACTGCCTTTATTACCAGAGGATGCCTGGCGTTGGCTGCAAGAACTATGGAGTCAACTTCCTTTGCCGCAGCGACAATATCTCTCCCGCTTACAAGCCCCATGCCCTCACCGCCGAAACGTGCCTGTACGTTCAGCGGTCTCTTTTTCAACAGTTCCTGATAAGCTTTGCTATTTACATCCATAGGAATCTCCTCCTGGCTGGAATATTTATATTTTGGTCCTCAGCTAATTGTATCCCATCGAAAGATTAATGCAAGTTCATCGTAATGTACAAAAGAACCTTAATAATAATTTTAATTTTTATAGTTTGCTTTGTTTTTACAAATCACTTTTGTCTTTTTTCTAATAATAAATAAAAAAAGAGAGGGAAAGACATTTTTCGTACCCATTTGTGTACGTATTGTCCCTCCCTCACGCCATCCATCGGCATCAGTCTGAATATTTAGAACTCGTATTCTTCCCCCGGGCTGAGTATCTTTACAGCGGTAAACATTTCCCCTACCAGGCCCGCAAATACTTCCGGATCGGCTTCGATCCTGGGGAATGTGTTGTAGTGCATCGGTATCGCTACCCTCGGCCTTATCATTTTTACCGCCCTGGCGGCATCCTGGATATCCATTGTGTAATAGCCGCCTATCGGAAGAAGTGCCACGTCGATGTTCTCATCTTCGAGCAGTGTCATCTCCATAGTGAGACCGGTATCCCCGGAATGGTAGATTTTTTTGCCGTCGATTTCTATTACAAAGCCGCAGGCTACACCTCCGTAACGGACCTCATCACCCTCTACGATCGGGCATCCGTGCCATGCCGGAGTAAGCTTGACCTTTCCAAATGAAAAGGTCGCCCTGCCGCCGATATGCATTCCCTCTGTCTTGATTCCTTTTGACGATAGGTAACCCGCAAGTTCATTGCAGGTAAATACGACCGCATTGTTTCTTTTGGCGATCTCTATGGTGCTGCCCATGTGGTCCCCGTGTCCATGAGTAAGGAATATGGCGTTGATGTCATTGAATTCTTCCTGTTTTGCAGAGGCCGCGGGATTACCGTCAAGGAAGGGGTCTATGAGAGCTTTAAGGCCCTCTCCTTCAATGTAAAAGGAGCTGTGTCCAAGAAAACGGATCTTTGCCATTTGCCATCCCTCCAATTTTTATGTTCTTTGTCAGTTAAATTATACTCCATAGAAATTGGCCCTCCTGAACTGCAATATAAAAAGGCCCCCTGGAGCGTACACCCGGGAGCCTTACATGTCATTGGATTTTTTTGCGGCACTTAAAGGAGCAGCGGATCGACTGTTTTTATGGCAAGCTCGTCGAGTTGTTTCTCGTCTACAACGTTTGGGGCATCTGTCATTGGACATTGAGCCTTCTGGTTCTTCGGGAATGCCATGACGTCCCTGATAGACCTGCATCCAAGTATGAGCATCACAAGCCTGTCAAGCCCGAGCGCAATGCCACCATGGGGCGGTGTTCCAAAGCTCAGTCCTTCAAGAAGGAATCCGAAGCGTTCTTTGGCAGCTTCCGGCGTAAAATTAAGGGCCTGGAAAGCCTTTGCCTGCATCTCGGGGTCGTGTATCCTTATTGATCCACCGCCAAGCTCGTTGCCATTGAGCACCACATCGTAAGCCCGTGAACGTACCTTGCCGGGCTCGGTAAGAAGGTATTCCATATCTTCGTTCATCGGCGCTGTAAACGGATGATGCACTGCAGTGTATCTTCCCGTCTCGGCATCCCATTCAAAGAGCGGGAATTCTGTCACCCAGAGGAACTTGAATGACCCTTCGACCATTCCCCTCTCCCTGCCAAGTTCAAGACGAATCTGTCCAAGTATTTCACACGCCTTGCGCCAGTCTTCATCTGCCATTATGAAGAGTGCATCACCGTCTTGAATTTCCGAAAGGGTCCTGAGCAGAATTATCCTCTCTTCATCAAGGAACTTTACAAGCGGTCCTTTAAGTTCTCCCTCTTTTATCTGGAAATTTGCCATGCCTTTCGCGCCTAGAGCCTTTGCCCTGTTTTCGAGATCGGAGAGCTCTTTGCGGGAAAGTGCCGCCCCGCCGGGCAGCTTCAGTCCTTTAATAGTACCGCCCTTTTCTATCAGTGAAGCAAAGGGATTCTCACCCTCTGCAAAGACTTTCCCAAGATCAGTCATCTGCATGGGGATCCTCAGATCGGGTTTGTCGCTGCCATAGAGATCCATTGCATCTCTCCATGTAAGGCGGAAGAAAGGAGTCTCTACCTTCACGCCAAGGATCTCGCAGAAAAGGCCGGCAAGGTAGTCTTCTGTCATTCTCATTATGTCTTCTTCTGTGATGAAGCTCATCTCAACGTCTATCTGAGTGAATTCCGGCTGCCTGTCCGCCCTCAGGTCCTCATCCCTGAAACATTTGACTATCTGCATATACCTGTCGCAGCCGCTTACCATAAGAAGCTGCTTGAAAAGCTGCGGTGACTGAGGAAGTGCGTAGAACTTGCCGGGGTTTACTCTGCTCGGCACAAGATAGTCCCTTGCTCCTTCAGGTGTTGATTTGGTGAGCATCGGGGTTTCTATCTCCATAAAACCGTTATCACCAAAGAAATTGCGGGTAAACCTTGTAACTTTGTGCCTCGTCATAAGATTTTTCTGCATCGTCTCACGCCTGAGGTCAAGGTAGCGGAATTTAAGCCTAAGATCTTCATTGACGGAGTCCGCGTTGTCCATTTCAAACGGGATCAGTTTTGAGGGTGCCAATATCATGAAATCATCTACCAGAAGTTCGACCGAGCCTGTTACAAGTTCGGGATTTTCTGTTCCTTCTGGGCGCCGGTGCATTACACCTTTTACTGCAAGAACAAATTCATTTCTAAGGGAGGATGCCCTTTTGTGTGCCTCTGCGTTCAGTTCAGGGTTGAATACCACCTGGGTCACTCCGGTCTTGTCCCAGAGTTCGATAAAAATGATGCCCCCAAGGTCACGGCGACAGCGAAGCCAACCGTTAAGGATCACTTTTTCCCCCGAGTTTTCAAGTCTGGGCTCTCCGCAGAACATCGTTCTCTGCCAGGATGAGTCATAATATCTTTCCATAAAAATCCCTCTTTCGAAAATGATCTGACAATATTTTTTTAAGTTTTTTAGAAAGCAGGAAACCCCTTATTGATCAAAAGGGGCTTCGCGTTTATTGTTTTACTGTTATTTTAATTTGTTGATGATCGATTCAAGTGTCAGTTCTTCCTGAGTGCCTTCTTTGAGGTCCTTCAAAGTAATGATATTTTTGTCGAGCTCTTCGCGGCCGATTATGCAGGCATATTCTGCGAAGTTGCCGGCCGACTTCATCTGGCTTTTCATACTGCGTCCCATGTAGTCCATATCGGCAGAAATGCGGTTTTGCCTGAGTGTTCGGACAAGATTCATGATCTCCATCCTGACCTCGGGTTCCGCAGCAACAACATAGACCTTGTTGGCAGGCTCTTTTCCGAAGCTGCAGCCCTGTGCTTCCATTGTCAGTACGACTCTCTCTATGCCGGATGCAAATCCCACTCCCGGAACATGCGGTCCGCCTATAGCCTCTGAAAGATTGTCATACCTTCCTCCGCCACAGACAGCGTTCTGTGAGCCGAGGTCTCCGGAAAGGATCTCATATGCCGTCTTGGTATAGTAATCGAGTCCTCTGACCAGCCTGTTGTCAATTTTCACAACTGCCCCGATACGGTCAAGGCCGTTCTTCAGCTGTTCGAAATGTTCTTTGCATTCGCCGCAAAGGTGCTCCATCACTGCGGGAGCGTTTTCAGTTATCTCTTTGCATATAGGACTTTTACAGTCAAGGATCCTGAGAGGGTTCCTGTCATAACGGCTCTTGCATGTGTCACAAAGCTCGTCGAATCTGGTTTTCAAGAAATCCTGCAGCGCCTTCCTGTAGACCGGACGGCACTTAGGACAGCCGACAGAGTTAAGCACGACCTGGAGATTCGAAAGGCCAAGTCGGCGATACAGTTCCATTGAAAAATCTATTACCTCAAGATCAACATAGGCATCCTGAGCTCCGAGAGCCTCGATATCAAGCTGTACAAACTGCCTGTAACGGCCCTTCTGCGGCCTTTCATAACGGAACATGGGACCTATCGACCAGAGTTTCGCGGGCTGACTGCCTTTATACATTTCATTTTCCAGATACGAGCGGACCATTGACGCTGTAAGTTCAGGCCTTAATGTTATGCTCCTTCCGCCCTTGTCCTCAAAAGTGTACATCTCTTTTTCTACAACATCGGTCGTTTCTCCAACGCCTCTGCAAAAAAGCTCTGTATGTTCAAATATGGGAAGATGGATCTCCTTGTAACCGTAATCATCCGCCACATTACGGCAAATGCCTGTTACATAAGCCCATTTCCATGATTCGTCGCCAAGTATGTCTCTAGTTCCGCGCGGTGCCCTGATGATGTCCACAACAGCCGCCTCCTGATAAAAAATTTGTTTTCATTCTGTTCAAACTGTTATGATACTTCATTATGCACAAACCTTACAAGTAGCAAATTTCTCAAAGTTTGTTATAATTAACGTCGCATCATTTATCAGGGAGTGTTTTTATGAAAAAGTCGATCGCTCTTATTATGATCATTTTAATATTTATGGTTTATGCTGAGAAAAGCAGCGCTTCCCAGACATGGCAGCCAAAAGCCGGAGAAAACTGGATCGGTATAAATAAAGAGCAGCTGAGGCTGACTCTCTACAATGGCCGGGATCCTGTTAAAGCATGGCAGATATCCATAGGCAAGGGAAAAGGCACTGAGAAAAAATCCCGTTTTGACCTCATCACACCTTCCGGTACATTCACCATATACCGTGTTGTGGAAGACGCGACCAAACTCGTCTACGACCCTTCATGGTTCAACGAACCCGGAGAACCTGAGGCAGGAGTATACGGGTCAAAACTGATCTCTTTTTACAACAAGTGGCAGATAGCCATACATGGAACAAACAACCCCTCATCGATAGGAAAATGGGCCACACATGGCTGCATAAGGCTGAGGAACAGGGATATCGAGGAACTTGTAAAAAACGTAAACCCCAAGATGAAACTGGTAATAGTTGAAAGAGATCCAAAGAATAAATTCTTTAAAGAGACTATTTGACCTCAAAAAGATAAGCGTAACGAAACCACCAATATTATAAATAAGGGGATGAGAATACTATGAGCCGTGCATTTGTAAAAGAAGACGACGGTGAACGGGGAAATCTTATCTCCGACATCCAACACCGAGAATCTAAAGTTGAGTGGCTCAGGATCCAGGAAAAAAAACTGGATACTCTTCTGAATGACCCTAAATCAAAAAAAATCAAACCCGAAACACTTGAACGTTGGATAATGGAGACAAGGGAAGACATCGAGAAAACAAGAAATGAACTGGGTTACCGGGACTGAAAACAGTTTATTGTCAGACCGGCTCAACTTATGCTTTTTCTTTTACTGAAACTTTTCTGCCAATGATTGCGTTAATGGTCGATAACCTTTAAACTGGACGAACATTTTCTTATGCCACTACACGGAAGGGACGTGAGACAAAAATTGAAAAAAAACACTGGTGTCTGGTGTAACAGACACGTGAACGCTTTCAGCAGACCTCTGGTAAGATCCTGCTTGTATCATTTATCCTCACAGCATAGCAGCGCAGTAGTTTTTTCCACTGCCTCCCCTATATATGGCAAACAACTTCGAATATGACCCCGGAAAGAAAACGGCAAGACAATTCTTTAAGGGGGCATAAATTGTGAATATAACCAACAAACCACTCATTGTAGTAGAAAATCTTTGTAAGGGCTTTGAGGATGGTGAAGTGCTGAAGAATGTCAGCTTCACTATTCGCGAGGGTGACCTGGCATCGATAATAGGTCCTTCCGGATGCGGGAAGTCGACCTTCCTTCGTTGTCTCAACTGCCTTGAACTCCTCGACTCAGGCTTGATCTCTATCGCAGGCGTGACCATATCACGCAGACAGGGGCAGGTCCCTGATGAAAAAATGCTTGATATCGCTCATGAGATACGGAGCGAAGTGGGCATGGTCTTCCAAAGCTATAACCTGTTCCCGCACAAAACAATAATTGATAATATTATGCTCGCTCCAATGGTCGTAAAAAAACAGGGCAAAGACGAAGCATATGAATTGGCAATGAAGCTTCTGGATAAGGTCGGACTAAAAGGATTCGCCTCAAAGTACCCTTCGACCCTCTCTGGCGGCCAGAGCCAAAGGGCCGCCATCGCAAGGGCGCTGGCAATGAATCCCAGAGTCATGCTCTATGATGAACCGACATCCGCCCTTGATCCGGAGCTAGTCGGAGAAGTCCTTCAGGTCATGAAAGACCTCGATGCAGAAGGCATGACCCAGATAATCGTCACCCATGAAATGAAATTCGCAAGAGACGCGTCTGACTACATAATATTTATGGACAATGGCGAGATAGTTGAGTACGACGACGGGGATATACTGTTCACGACGCCAAAAAGCGAACGGACAAAAGCTTTCCTCCGCCACTTCGTCAACACGGGGGTAGCGTAAAGATGAAAAAATTAGCACTGTTGTTAGCGGTAATTATGCTGATAGTATCTTCTGCATGTGCACTTCAGGCAGAAGAAATGAAAGAGCTTACCTGGGGAGGAGATTCCGAAGGCGGCTTCCCTTACATGTTCCCAAATCCCAAAAACACAGATGAACTGATAGGTTTCGAGGTCGATATCGTGGACGCCCTTGCTGAACAGATGGGGCGTAAACCTGTCTATGTGAACAATGCCTGGGAAAACCTGATACCCGGACTCAACAGAAAGCTTTACGATATTTCCATCAACGGCCTGGAAGTGACTCCCGAGCACAAAGAGGTAGTCAGCTTTTCAATACCTTATTACAAAACGTACCTTCAGCTTGCTGTCCGCAAAAACGACAATTCAATAAAGACACTTGAGGACTGCAAAGGTAAAAAAGTCGGGACTCTTAAGGAGAGTTTTGCGCAGGAACTGCTTGAAGAGGTCGGAGATATCGACATAAGGACATACAACGTCGAGGCTAACACTTACGAAGACCTTGCTAACGGAAGGCTTGACGCCGCATTCTTTGACCATCCGATAGCCCTGTATTCAGCAGGCTTCAACCCTGAGATCAAGTTTGTCGGCCCTGAGGTAGGCGAACTTGAATATGCCATAGCTATCAGGTTGGAAGACAAAGAGCTGCTGACGGAAGTCAACAAGGCCCTTGTCGCCCTGCGTGATTCCGGCAAGCTTCGTGAGATATACGACAGATGGAATCTCTGGACACCAACAATGGCTGCAGAATTCAATGACTACAGCCCTTCGAAGATCGAGGCTTCAAGGTACAACGAATGGGCTGAAGCACACAGGCCTGACCTTACATTTGCAAAACGCCTTGACCGCTATAAAGACGCCCTGCCCGCTTTTGGCCGTGCTGCGATCGTAACGATGCAGGTATCCATCACTGCGATGATACTTGCGATCACACTTGGGCTTACGCTGGCTATAACAAGGGTCTTCGCCCCCAAATGGGTTGCCTCTATCGCCACTCTTTACATTGAGGTAGTCCGTGGGACACCTGTATTGATCCAGCTGTTCTTTATCTTCTACGGACTCCCGAGCATTGGGGTCAAGTTCTCTCCCTTTTGGGCAGGCGCCATTGGCCTTGGGCTGAACTATGCGGCATATGAAGCTGAAATTTATCGTTCAGGACTGTTCGCGATCCCCAGGACACAATGGGAATCCGCTCTTGCTCTGGGCATGACAAGATGGCAGGCAATGAGGGAGGTCATCCTTCCCCAGGCAGTCCGTGTAGTTATCCCTCCGATAACGAACGACTTCATCTCGCTGCTCAAAGATTCATCGCTCGTGTCGATAATAACGATGGTCGACCTTACAAAGGCCTACGGACAGATATCAGCAACTTACTATGACTACTTCGGACCCGGCATAATAGTTGCCATTATCTATCTGCTGCTGGGACTGCCTTTTGTAAGATTCGCCCGCTATACTGAAAAAAGGCTGGCGGCCGTGGACAAGGACGGGAAATACGGTCACAGGGAAAATATTTACCGCTCATCCACACGCTATATCTGATCCAACAACTTTTTTGAGAACGATAACAGAGCCGGCACCTTAAAGGCCGGCTCTGTTTATTTCTGTTTCTGGCCCCTCAGACTAAACAAAAAAATATCGACTCAGCCTTTCAGACAGTCTTTAAGTCTCCCCGCAAGCCTGGTGTATCTCTTTCGTGTCTTGTCGTTCTTCACCGCTATTGCAACAGCTTTTTTTGTTCCAACAAGCACGACAAGCTTTTTACCTCTTGTTATGCCTGTGTAAAGAAGGTTTCTCTGCAGCATCATGTAATGCTGCGTCATTATTGGTATGACTACCGCAGGATATTCTGATCCCTGTGATTTATGTATCGAAACAGCATAGGCATGGATAAGCTCATCCAACTCAGAAAAATCATATGAGACACGGCCGCTGTCCATTTCGACTGTTAATTTGCTCTCTTCACCGTCTATTCTGAGGACTGTCCCAATATCACCGTTGTAAACATCCTTTTCGTAGTTGTTGCGTATCTGCATGACCTTGTCGCCTTCCTGAATGATCCTGCCCATCCTCTGGACCTTTGATCCATGTTGGATATTAAGGACCTCCCTCAATTCTGAGTTTAGTCTTGTGGTCCCTACAGATCCCCTGTGCATAGGGGTAAGGACCTGGATATCCTTTACCGGGTCGAAACCGAACTTCTGGGGGATCCTAAGGGTCACAAGTTCTTTAATTATTTCAAGGGCTTTATCAGGGTCGTTTTGCTCAATAAAATAAAAATCACAGGAAGAATTGCCATTGCCTTTGTCATCAAAGCAGGGCATCTCTCCGCTGTTGATCCTGTGTGCATTGACCACTATCAAGCTCTCTTCACCCTGCCTGAAGATCTCTTTGAGGTGGACAACAGGGCACACACCTGAGTCGATTATGTCTTTAAGGACATTCCCGGGGCCCACTGACGGCAGCTGGTCTACATCACCTACAAACACAACAGATGCGTCCTTCGGAATGGCTTTCAGGAGATGATGGAACAGTATCTGATCTATCATTGAAGCTTCGTCCACCACCAAAAGGTCACAGTCAAGGGTGTTTGTCTCGTTTTTCATGAAGTCTCCGCCGGACATCGAACTTCCTGTGTACTCAAGCATCCGATGGATCGTTTTTGCCTCATGCCCTGTCGCCTCGGTCATCCTTTTAGCCGCCCTGCCTGTAGGGGCAGCAAGCATTATGCGAAAGCCCCTTGCAGATCTGATCTTGATTATCGCCTTTATCAGGGTTGTTTTTCCGGTACCCGGACCGCCTGTGATAACCATGACCTGTGAGCTCAGAGCTGTCTTCAGTGCCTCGGTCTGCTGTCCTGCAAAGTTGATGCCCAACTCCTGCTGGACCCAGGGTATCACCACATCAGGAGAAGCATATTGTCCGTTGAATGGAGATGAGAGTATCCTGCATAGATTCTTTGCAGAGTGGACCTCCGCGTAATGGAAGGGAGGAAGGTAGACGGCGCAGTCATCTTTTCCTTCAATATCTGTATACCATTCGATAATAAGTTCCTGGTTGAGCCTGCCATCCTCTATACCTTTTTCTACCAGCTCAGGAGAGACTGAAAGGATCTCAGCTGCTGATGCTGTCAGCTCCTCTATCGGCACAAAGACATGCCCGTCCCTGGTCAGTTCATTTATAACGTGAAGCACCCCTGCTCTTATACGAAGAGGAGATTCTTTGCTGAATCCCATGCTGTAAGCTATCTTATCGGCAGTCATGAAACCTATGCCGAAAATATCGACAGCGAGCCTGTATGGATTTTCCTGGAGCACCTGGACCGAGGCGCTCCCATAATGTCGGAAGACTCTGAGTGCATAACCTGTGCCGATGCCGTAGCTCTGAAGGAAGAGCATTACTCCGCGCATCTCTCTCTGTTCGAGCCACGCTTCATGTATGGCTGCTGCCTTCTTCTCTCCTATACCTTCAATTTCAAGCAGCTTTTCTGGTTTGGTGTCCAGTATCTTAAACGCATCAGCCCCGAAGAGTGAGACGATCTTTTCGGCTATCGAAGGGCCTATCCCTTTTATCAGACCTGAACCAAGATACTTCTCTATCCCCTCGACTGAGGATGGTGCAAATGATCTGTATTCCACAATTTTGAATTGCGATCCAAATTTGGGATGGTCTGTCCAGAGACCTTTCATACTCAGCACTTCTCCTACTGCAGGAGAGGCAATCGTACCCACAGCAGTGACCAGGTCGGGATAACCCTTCACAGCTATGCGGAGAACAGCATAGCCGCTCTCCGCATCACTGTATGTTATGCGTTCGATCTGACCGATAAGTTCTTTTATTTCCTTATCATCACCGGAGTACTGCGGTCCTTTGTATCCCATCTCCGTTAAAAATTCTCTGCTGAAGGACGGTGGCGTTGATCCAGTATCTCTATGATCACCCTGTCTACATTTTTCATCCCTTCACGGGTGACTTTTGCGACATTTTCGATCGTTTCTTCAATGGATGATCCGAAAACACCCTGCGGTATCCCCAGTTTTTGGCCTGCGACAGCCCACCTGGCCGCAAAATACGCCTCGGATGAGGCAGAACTGACCTTAAGGGCACAGCTTTCCTTTGCCCCGTCACAAAGCATGCCTGCAAGGTTTGAAAGCAGCAGCTGCATTGCATCGGCCATCTGGTCCTCAGAACCGCCCATCAAGTAAGTCATGCCTGCTGCAGAACCTGCTCCGGCTGCTACAGAGCATCCGCAGACAACGGACATGCGTCCAAGGCGTCTTTTTACAAAGCTGGTTGATATGTGGCTGATGGCAAGTGCCTTCGCTATCTCATCGTCAGATTTTTTCAGGTGTTTGGCCAAAACCGCTATAGGAAGGATAGCAGTGATCCCATGGTTGCCGCTTCCGGCACTGCTCATTACAGGAAGGAGTATGCCCGACATCCTTGCATCCGCTGCCGCGGCAGTTATGCTTCTTATTTTCAGTGCTACATCTTCGCACTCTTCCAAAGCAAAAATATCCTTTAGGGTCCTTCCGAACCTGCTGCCCTGGACACATTCCCCACAGATCGAACATACATCACTGGGTTTGTATCCTCCTTCTGCTACTGCTATGTTCATTTCTATTCCGGAAAGGAGGAATTTCCTGTCTTCATCATCTATCTCATCAGCCATTTTAAGGGCTTCTGTAAATACCTGTGGAAAACCGTCGTCTTCAAAACCTATCGATGAGACCGAAGGGTCTGATCTGTCTTCCATTACGGTAACTCCGTCGACTACGACTTTTTCTATATGGTTATAATTACCGCTGACCAGGCATACAGACTTATGCTCGGGTGTAAAGATAGAGGCCAGTACGTAGACTCCGCTCCTGTCAGGATCGCAGTAGATGGTCACCCTCTCGTCCCGGACCCATTTTTCAGCTTTTTCAACATCTTTAGTCGTGCTCTTCCTTAGAACTTCAAGGCCCAGGTCGGGATCTCCGCAGATAGCCCCCATTGCCGCAGCCATTGCGTTGCCTCGTGCACCTCTGGTTCCCGGGATACCTACCGCCATACCATTTTTGTAAATGCTTCCGCTTACTGTGACCCTAACAGACGCCACTTCTTCCCTTTCAGGCAGTTCCTTACATGCCCTGGCAACAGCAAGCGCTACTGCACCCGGATCCGTGCACCCCAGTGCCGGTCTGACCTCTTTTGCCAGGAAATCTTTGATCGTGAGCATGATTTGGTCCCTCCTAACGAATATAGCGGATCTTTCCATCCACGACTGTTAATCCGACTGTTAAGTTTTGGATCTCGTGGTCATCGATCTTGAACGGGTTTTCCATGAAGGCGATGATATCTGCCGCTTTGCCAATCTCCAGCGTTCCCCTGAAATCTCCCTCTCCGCATACTAATGCGCCGCCTTTCGTGTACATTGAAAAGGCTTCCACCCTGTCAAGCTTTTCGGATGGCAGCCAGCCGTGTTCCGGCAGGCCTGAAAGGTCTTTTCTAAGTATCGCTGCCCTTATTCCAAGCATCGGATCAAGCGGCTCGGTGGGTGAATCGGATCCTGCGCCTACTGTGATGCCGTACTGTGTCAGTGTTCTCCATGCGTAACTCCATCTCGCCCTTTCAGCACCAAGTCTGGACATCACTATCGGCCAGTCGGAAGTTACAAACGCAGGCTGGATGTCTGCCATAACACCCAGATCTGCCATCCTTTTATAAATGTCATGTGCCCCGACCTGGCAGTGTACTATCCTGTGTGATATCAAGCTGTCTTTGTCAGAAAATCTTTTTGCTGATTCAACGGCGTTGAGGCACCTGTCTATCGCTCCGTCACCGATAGCATAGTAGGCTACCTGCATCCCGGCTTCCTGGGCAATTGCAGTAAGGCGGTCCAGTTCTCCCTGTGATCTGGCGTAAATTCCCCTGTTCCCGGGTTCATCAGAGTATTCTTCTCTGAGTGCAGCAGTCTTGGCTCCAAGGGTACCGTCAACATGTATTTTCAGCGGACCTGAAGTGAAATAACTTATTCCGTTTCTCTTATGGTAGCCGCACTCAATAAATGTTGTAAGTTCTGTTTCGTCCCTCAGATGCCATTGCTCTGCTATTCGCAGGGGCATCTTATCTTCAATCTCCATCTGTTCATAAAGCCTGAATATCCTGTCAGTGCTTCCGACTATCCCCAGATCATCTGTCTGTACAGATGTGATGCCGAGTTTGACCATTTCGTCAGTAGCTCTTTTGTACCACCTCATCAGTGTCTCGTCAGAAGATTCAGGGATATTCATCCTTACCCAATTTACTGCAGCCTCGCTTACAACTCCTGTAGGATCTCCGTTTTCATCAGAGTTGACGACACCGCCGGATATTTTGAAACCCTTTCCTATCCTCAATACATCAAGAGCTTTGGAGTTAAGTGAGGCGATATGTCCGCACGATCTCTCAAAAAAAAGAGGAATATCTTTCGTTATCTTGTCCAGGTCGTTCCGGTTCGGAAATCTTTTTTCTGCAAGGTGATTCTGGTCCCATCCACGTGCAAAAAACCACTGTCCCTCACCTATCGGGTACTCTGAAAGGAATCGGCGGCTTTTGTCTATCATTTCTTCGATCGAAGAAGCTCCGGACAGGTTAAGCGTTTCAAGGCTCCTGCCTGTTGCAAGAAGGTGGTTGTGTGTATCTGTCATCCCGGGCATGAGGAATTTTCCTTTTATGTCCAGGACCGTAGTCTTACTGTCACAGAGCGACAGTATATCTTTGTCGCTCCCTATTGCCTCAATGATCCCGTTTCTTGCGAACAACGCCTTTGCCCGACCGGGAGATGACATCGGGTAGATAACGCCGTTGATGAGTGCAATTGAATCGTTCCTCTGTACATCCCCCATCAGTCATACCACCTTTACATCATCATTAAGAGCGTTGCCAGGGTCCTGGTCCCGAAACCGGAAGCGCCCTTGACATAATAGCTCCTTTGTTCCTTTATAAAATCAGCCGCTGCAATATCCAGGTGCACCCATGGGATATCTTTGTCAACAAATGCTTCCAGGAACATCGCCGCGGTAATTGCGCCGCCGTAACGTCCGCCGGAGTTGACCAGATCGGCCACCGGTGACTTTATTGCTTTATTAAGAGTCGGATCGTCCATTGGGAGTTTCCAGAAGCGCTCCCCCGCCATTTTCGCCGCTGTGAGCACCTCATCCCCAAACGTATCATTGTTGGTGAAAAGCCCTCCGGTATTCGTCCCCAAAGCTACAGCGCAGGCACCTGTTAACGTGGCAATGTCGATGATTTTGTCGGGCTTGAGTTCTGATGCGAAAGAGAGTGCGTCGGCAAGAGTAAGCCTGCCTTCCGCATCTGTGTTGTTGACTTCTATGGTCTTTCCGTTACGAGCCCTAAGGATATCGTCAGGCCTGTATGCATTGCCTCCGGGCATGTTTTCCGCTGCAGCTATGATAACTGTGACCTTCCACGGCAGTTTAAGCTGAGACGCTGCTTTTACAGCTCCCAGGACTGCACACGCCCCGCTTTTGTCACCCTTCATCGTAGTCATGTGTTCCGCAGGCTTTATGTCCAGTCCGCCGCTGTCAAAGGTCAGGCCCTTACCTACAAGCGCAACATGACCTCTGCATTCACCTTCCGGTGACCACGTGAGGGTAATGAACCTAGGAGGATTTGAAGACCCCTTTGCAACAGCATGGTACGCACACATGTTTTCTTTCACTATTCTGTCTTCGTCCCATATTTCGCATTCCAGGCCAAGCTCCCGGGCCAATGACTCGGATTTCTTTGCAAGAGTTTCAGGGGTGATCACATTACCCGGCTCGTTTGCTATGTCCCTTGTATAGCACTGCGCCTCACCAAGGATCTTTCCTTCCTCAAGCCCTGCTGGATCCGCATCAGAAACGCTGACAACATCAGGGGATACAAGCTTCTCATCCTCTTCCTGTGAGAGGTACTTGTCAAATTTGTAGCACCCCAGGACAGCTCCTTCAGCGGCAGATCTTGAATTGATCCTGTCTTCTGCCCTCGGCATCCAGAGAAGGACACTTGAACACCTTTTTGCTGAAGCAGTTCTGAGGACCACAAAGCTGCCTTCCCTGATGTTTTCCTGAAGACTGCTTTTTTCATTCCCAAGTCCATGTATGACAACGTATTTGACTGAACCGTGCATGACGGGGATCTTTATCGTGGAACCTGCCTTTGCCTTGAAGTTCCCATTGATGACCGCTCTGCGGCAAAATTCCAACATTTCTCCTGCGAGAGGTTCCAGACACAATAACTCAGATGGGGCTTCCTCAGCAAGTATTCCGATCAACTGGACACTTTCCTGACCGAAGCCTTTTTCACATTTATTAATGTTCAATATATTCCCTCCATATAAGAAACTTGCTTTTATTCTGAACATCATAATAATATCACTATTTAATCTCAATGTTGATGTACTTTCTGCTTACCCATTCTTTTCTGCTATACTAATCAGGGTCGATTTTCTGCTTTTTACGGAGGAATGAAATATGGATCACAAATACGATGTAATAGTCGTCGGATCAGGTCCCGCAGGACTGTTTGCAACTCTCGAACTCATAAAAAACAACAAAAAGGTTCTTCTTGTAGATAAGGGAAGATCCATAGAAGCCCGTATTTGCCCAATGAAAACCGGCTCTCCCGAATGCGTACACTGCAATCCTTGCAATGTTGTATGCGGATGGGGTGGGGCGGGCGCTTTCAGCGACGGCAAACTTACACTGACCCCTGAATTCGGGGGCAACCTTGAAGAATACTGCGGACGCGAGAAACTTCTCTCTCTTATTGACGAGGCGGACCGTGTATATCTGGAGCATGGAGCCAGCAGTACACTGTTCAAACCAAGCGGCGACCTTGCAAAGAAGGTCATTACAAAAGCTCTTCAGGCAGGCCTCGACATAATCCCTGCAACAATACGCCATATGGGGACAGACAGGTCAAAGCAGATCCTTGGCGCCATATATCAGACCATAAAAGACAGTTGTGAGGTAAGGACAAACACGATGGTAGAAAAAGTCCTGCTCAAACCTGACGGATCCGTTGCCGGCGTACTGCTTGCGAACGGGGAAGAGATCTGCTCCGACAGGGTCCTTCTGGCACCCGGACGTGAAGGCGCTGCTTGGATGGAAAAAACCGTGAAGGAGCTTGGACTGGAGATCGAGTCCCTGCCCGTTGACATCGGCGTAAGGGTGGAGATACCCTCTGCCTGGGCTGAGGATATAACTGACCAGTTCTATGAGGTCAAGGCACTTCTTGACACGCCCACCTTTGATGACAAAGTGCGTACATTCTGCATGTGTCCGCACGGTGAAGTCACATCTGAGTACCAGAGCCACCACGAGATCCTGACTGTCAACGGTCACTCCAACCAGGAGAATGAATGCAAGACAGAAAATACAAACTTTGCAATACTGGTCTCTACTAAATTTACAAAACCTTTCAGGGATCCGATCGGTTACGGCAGCCACATTGCCCGCCTGGCAAACATGCTTGGCGGAGGAATTATCGTCCAGCGGCTTGGTGACCTCCGAAAGGGGAGACGATCAACTCCGGACAGGATCGCCCGCGGACTTGTAAGGCCCACTCTTACAAGCGCAGAACCGGGAGACCTTGCCTGCGTTCTTCCATACAGGCATCTTGTCGGAATAATGGAAATGCTTGCAGCTCTTGATCATATAATACCCGGGGTCAACAGCGGCCATACCTTGCTCTACGGAGTCGAGGTAAAGTTTTATAGCCTGAAAGTCGCTCTCGACAGCGGACTCAGGACTTCTATCAAAGGTCTGTACGCGGCCGGAGACGGAGCCGGAGTCACAAGAGGAGTGATACAGGCTTCCGCATCGGGCCTTTGGGTGGCAAGGGCAATGCTCTCAGAAAAATGATCAGTGATCTGAAGAAGAAGCGTCTTGTTAGAATTTACAAGATTACGCTGCCGATCCTGGCACTTATATCGGTTTTCACCCTTATGTCCTTAGGTTCAAACTTTTTCAAATATAGTCTTCAGCCAAAATTTATATTCCTCCTGAATCATCTTATATGGATCGTTTTTACCGCTGATTTCTTTGTAAGGATGCACCTTATAGATAACAGAAAACATTTCCTGACGAGACATCTGGCAGAATTAATTGCAATAGTTCCCGTCTTTCCATTCATACTGCTGGCCAAGCTATTGGGCGACTTACACATGACCGAGGCTGCTGCTGTAATATTTGAAATAGTTTTTATAATAAAATTTTTTTCATACCTGATAAGGGCCTTCGTAACACAGCACAGGTTTATCAGAACAAATCCTCTGCATTATGCGGCTGCGGTAACAATGACAGCACTTGTCGTTGCGGCGATGCTATTTTCCGGCTTTGAAGGCAGAAATTATTCGGACAGTATATGGTGGGCTTTTTCGACCGCCAGCACTACCGGTTTTGGCGACATCGTTCCTTTGACTCCTGAAGGGAGGCTTGTAGGAATGTTCCTGATGGTAGTTGGACTTGCCTGCATAAGCATGCTCACAGGCGTTATTGCCGGGATGATGATGTACTCCAATAATCTTACAAGACCGGAAAGCTCTGTAGTAATTGGGATAATCAAGGCACTCTCACGGTTTTCAGAGCTCAGTGAGAGCGATGTAGATGAAATATGCGCAGTTTTGAAAACATTGAAAAAAAGGCATTCGATGACAGCAGTAAAGGCCGATCATGGTCAAAGAGAAACGCTCGAAGATAATATTATTGATAAGGCCCAAAAAAGGAAGGGATCCATTGCAAAGTGGATCAATGATACCTTTATAAGCGATCCTCACGAAGACGCAATTATTGAAAAGAGACTTTCGGAGGGAAAAAATCCTAAAGATTAATTAAGAGAAACGACTAACCATGTAAACATAAAAAAAGCTCATGCCTCCTGTTGGGGACATGAGCTTTTGAGTTATTCCAATTTGGTCATCATTACCTGTCAGACATATTTTGTCAGAATTTCAGTAATCCTACAGAATTCAGGAAGATGATGAGGACCAACAGCGGAGTTACGTAACGAAGGAGGAATCTGATCACCATTACTTTTCCTTCATTGTTCAGTTTCCCGTGATTGGTCAGTTCATCCCTCAGGTCTTTCTCTTTCATCTTGTAGCCTGCATACAGTGCAATAAAAAGGCCTCCCAAAGGCAGACATATGTTCGAAGATATAAAGTCGAAGAGGTCAAAGAATCCTCTGCCCATGACTTTGATCCCTCCGAAGAAGCTCGAACTGTCAGCTGAACCAGCTGCCAAAACTCCTACCACTGCAATTATGGCACAGTTGAGGATCGCAGCTTTTTTGCGGGGCATGTTGAATTCTTCCGACATCCAGACAGTCGGGACTTCTACAAGTGAAAGCATAGCTCCGTTGGCTGCGAAAGACGTCAAAAGGAAAAATGCAAAGAGAAGGACCTGCCCAAAGGGCATCTGTGAGAAGACCAGAGGAATAGTAATAAACAACAGGCCCGGTCCTGCTCCGGGCTCAACTCCGAAGGAGAAGACAGTTGGGAAGATCGCAAGGCCTGCAAGCATTGATACACAGATATCTGCTATAGCTATCTTAAGAGGAGCAGTGGAAAGATCTGAATCCTCTGTGAAATATGAACCGTAAGTTATCATTGTTCCCATTCCAAGCGACAGTTTAAAAAAGGCAAGCCCCATTGCCGCAAGCGTTACAGATGGTGTTATCTGTGAGAAATCCACATGGAAAAGGAAGCGAAGGCCGTCCGCGGCTCCCGGAAGCGTAAGTGCTCGTATCGCGCATATTATCAGAAGCAGGAAAAGTACCGGCATCATGATCCTGATAGCCCTCTCTATTCCGCGTGAAACACCCATGGAAATGATAGCGCCTATTACACAAAGTACCAGCACCTGCCAGAATATCGGGGATAGTACCGCTGCTGAAAAGAAGCTCCCGCCCGCAGTCCCGGCTCCGATGGCGCTGCCGAACATTGCTCCTGCCTTATCAGCAGTAATTCCTACAAAAGCTCCTGTT
This sequence comes from Synergistota bacterium, assembly GCA_034331105.1. GTDB lineage: Bacteria > Synergistota > Synergistia > Synergistales > Synergistaceae > Caenicola. The sequence continues at coordinate 148,118 of JAXQGB010000014.1, forward strand.
GCAGCCTTGAACGTGTAGTAATATACCCATCCTGCCACACAACTGTAGAAAAACATTATCAGGTATGCAGCGAGAGCTCCCATGAAACCTATACCGGACCAGGGAGACTTAGGATCATTGTCCAGTTTTCTGAAAGCTCCGACCGGATTCATCCTTGATCTGCGGCCGATGACAAATTCGCTTATCATAATAGGAACAGCTACCATAAAGACAAAAAAGAGGTAAAGAACAAGAAAAGCTCCGCCGCCGCCTGTTCCTGTCATGTAGGGAAACTTCCATATGTTTCCCAGACCAACAGCTGAACCAAGGGATACCATCAATGCAGCTAAAGTAGAACTAAAACCGTCTCTTTTCTTTGTTTCTAATGACAATAAAATCTCCCCCTTAATTAGGTTTAACAGAGAATAAAATAATGCGTTTTTGGAAAATCGCCTTAATTTTACACCTAATTATTTAAAAGAGGGGTATAAACATTAATTACATATTATTATCTTGAGGTTCGGAAGTTCGAACTGTAGCACAGACAATTGCAATAATAATAACGGTACAGCCTATTATCTCCTGCATTGATGGCGGCTGCTTCAACAGCAGAGATGTCAGGCCGACGGCAACTACTATCTCCAGTGTACAGAGGAGGCTGACCGTAGCTGCGGGCAAGTATTTTAGAGCGGTGTAGAAGAGGCCGTATGCAAGCAGGCTCCCGCAAAACGCCTGGAAGACCATGAGACCGAAAAGGGGGGATGTAAAATATAAAATATCTTCCCATCCAACAATGGTGCTCTTCCCTATAGCAAGAACTATTCCACCCAGAAGATGTGCAAAAAAGAGAAGAACAAGCTGATCTGTTTCCTGTCCTTTACAGACTCTTCTTGCAACAAGAGCCTGTCCCGAAATTCCAATTATTGCGAGCCCCCCCCACATAAGTCCGGGCACGGATAGGCCGGAGAAAGTTTTTTCGCCGCCGACCATTCCGAGATATACGCCTGCGATTATCAGAAAGCCGGATACTACCTGAAGAAAGGTAGGCTTCTCATGCGTTATGTAGAGCGAACCAAGAAGGGTCACAAGGGGAAAAGTGTAGTGAAGTATCAGGGCTTCAGCCACAGAGAGATATTTTAGTGACATCAGGAATCCTCCTCCGGAAAAAACAACAGAGAGTATTCCGGAGAGTAAATAAAAACAGAGCATACCCCTGTCAGGCCTGAACACTCCGGGCCCTTTCGTGAAGTAAATAAAAGGACCTACCGTGATCACAACAAAAAGGGCACGAAAAGCCATAACTGACATCAGGCTTATTCCCGCGCTTGAAAGGACTTTAGCTATTGGACTCATTATGCCCCAGCAGACAGCAGCAATAAGCGTCATAACAACTCCGTGCCAATATTTATTCATTTTTCAGACCTGCCTCGCTGATCACAATAAAGCTGCCGGTCCCGTCTCAATGATTGGGTCCGGCAACTAGTTTTAAAAATTAGCTATTGCTCCATCTCTACAACTGTACCGATGTTATGTGCTTCAGCCCGTTCCAGCGCAACTTTGGCAGTTATCAGATCCTGCAGCGCCATTCCTGTTGCGTCAAACATAGTTATCTCATCAGCTGAAGTCCTTCCGGGCTTAGTGCCGTTGAGTACCTCTCCGATCTCTGTGATGCTTTCGGGCATTTTCAGCCCCATTGATACAGCGTGCTGACACTCTCCCTTGTGTGCCACCTGAGACCTTGAGTCTCCGAAAACTTTTACCGTTGCTGTTATTTCCGGATCTATCTCCTGTTTGCCGGGCATGTCAGCTCCTATCGTATTTATGTGACAGCCCTTCTTGAGCCAGCCGCTTTTGATGAACCCCTTTTTTGATGGCGTGCATGTAACAACTATGTCAGCTTTTTTTACATACTCTTCAAGAGATGCAAATGGCCTGGCGGTTATTTGTATTCCCGGATAGCAAGGGGCGATCTCTTCTGCCATTTTTTCAGCTGCCGGATCCAGGACATCGAAAACATCGACCCTTTTCAGCTTCGGCATTACCTTTGAAAGGCCCATGATCTGAGCTCTCCCCTGAGCTCCTGAACCTACCACAACAGCGTTTTCAGATCCGGGCAGCGCAAGTGCTTCAGCCCCTATTGCTCCTGCTGCTCCGGTCCTCAGAAATGTGACGGGAGTTCCCTCAAGTATACCCAGCGGCTGCTGATGCTCGATATCCATGACCACGATAAGACCCGCAAGGGCCGGAACTCCCAGGGTCGAGGGATTGTCCCTGTTCCAGCCCAGGATCTTAAGTCCATATATCCCCGCACCATCCATGTATGCAGATTTGATATCCATATCTGTCCTTCCGGGGTCAAATTCATGCGTTATTATGGGGAAAAGTCCGGCCTTTCCGGAAGAAAACAGCTTGTATGCCTCTTTTACTCCGGGAATTACGTCATCCATCGTGATCAATGCGCTAAACTGCTTTGAATCCAGTATCCTGAGCCTGTACATCAGTCTCTCCTATCTTCCGCACTTTAATGCAGAGAGGAATTTTTCTTCTCCGATATTGCCTCCGGAAACAACGATACCGACTATTTGGCCTTTCAGGTCGATGCTCCCGGCAAGAGCCGCCGCGGCAGCTATTGCACCTGCTCCCTCTACCAGCTGGTGGTGCTTTTCAAACATGAAGCGGATGCCTTTTGCTATATCCTCTTCGGAAACGGCAATAAGCCCCTCCAGTTTATTAAGTACAAAATCCAGATGGTTCTGGCATGCTCCGCCTCCAAGGGCATCTGCAAGGCTTACTTCTTCGTCTACAAGTTCGACCATGCCTTTTTTAACAGCTTCAGGCCAGGCAGGGTTTGCTTTTGCGTGTACACCCCAGACTTTTATCCCCGGCCTGAGTGCTTTTGCAGCGGTGGCCACCCCTCGTATCAGCCCTGCCCCGCTTATCTGGCACAGAATGACGTCAAGCTCGGGTTCATCCTGCAGCATCTCAAGCCCAACCGTTCCCTGTCCGGCTGATACGTAGGGATCGTCAAAAGCTGAGATAAAGACAAGGTTTTCTCTTTCAGCCATCTTAATGCTCTCTATCTCTGCCTCGTCGTAATATGTCCCTATCACGCGAAGCTCGACAAACTCGCCGCCCTTTTCAAGTATGGATTCTCGTTTTACTTGGGGGCACTGGCCCGGCACACATATAACCGCCCTTACCTTAAGGTCCCTGGCAGCCATTGCTATTCCCTGTGCATGGTTTCCGCTTGAACAGGTAATAACTCCCTTTTGCCTCTCTTCTTCGTTCATTGCAAACATCCTGTTGAAGGCGCCTCTTGGCTTGAAAGAACCTGCGATCTGTTGGTTCTCAAGTTTTAGCCAGACCTTTCCCCCGGTCATTTTGCTGAGTGCGGGAGAGAACTCAAGAGGTGTATGCCTCGTCCTGTTTTTAAGAAATCTTGCCGCAAGCAGAATATCGGTTATTGTTACTTCGTATGGCATTATTCAACACTACCCCTCATAAATTTTTGTAACGTAAGGTGATGTCGACGAAGAGAGCATTCCGGGATAGTCAAGCCGGAAACGAAGGATCTCCCCGACCTTATGCACGACAGGACAATCTTCGATGTCTACCAGGAGGTGGTCACTTGAAGCTGTGATTATTTTGACCCCTTCATCCAACGGCGTCAGCCCGCCGATATTCACATCCTGCCTGCCTATCGCAAGTATCCCGCGGAGCCTTTCTCCTCTGTCCTCGAAATGAGGAACGTTGCCAAAAGCATCCCTTCCGACTTCACCTATGGGCTTTGTCGGCTTCCTGCGAACTTCGACCAGCTCGGCTTCCAGTTCCATTGTGTCCTGGCGCAGCCAGGGTATTATAACTCCGGAGGACTTATCCGAACCGAGCAGATATCCTTCACCTATCCTGAGATTGTTTATTCTCGAAGGGAAGATACCGTCATCTAACGCGATAAGTGAACGTGTAGTCGCACCTCCGGAATAAATATCTAGCTTTCTGCCAATTACGGATTCGATTTTTTCGCCGAATGACAAAAATCTTTGCATACTTTCTTTTGAAGGGAGGACACCGCTTGCACAGCCGTAATTGACTCCGATACCGCTTATTTTAAGGGCGGGACTCAGTTTATTTAGGCCTTCCGCAACAGTCTCAGCCTCATCCGGCCAGAAGCCTTCCCTCAGGTCACCCATGTCTGTCATAAGGAGGACAGAATGTTCTTTCTTTTTTGATTCACATACTTTGGACATCAGTTCCAGCGTTCCCATGTCTGAAACCAGGGAGTAATCTGCAAGGCCGATAACATCTTCGATCTCAGAACGCATTGGTATCCTTATCAGGGCGAAAGGAACTTTTATGCCATCCTCCTTCATCCTTCTGATATTCTTTATCCTGCTGTCAGCCAATGCTGATATCTTTGTACCGGAAAGCCGCCTGGCCAGCTCGAGTGGAGCTGACAATCCTTTTGTGACTGCCCATACCGATATTGCATGCTCCGCGCACTTTGAAACGATCTTGTCCATATTGCTTTCCATGACATCCAGATGAACTCTAAGTACCGGATATGACATTCTTATCACTCCTTTTCGATGTGATACAAATGCTTGATATTATATCAAGCATAATGAATCCTTTATAGTGATGAGGTCTTCTATTACTCCATATGCGGTGTCAAGAAGATCCGGGCAGTCCTGAACAATAGTGTTGGGGTGCATAAGGTCTGACTCGATCCGGACTGCTGAGCCATAATGTGAAATGAGGCAGAAGACATCATCCCTGCTTACCTCCTCGACTTTCACGCTTGCATGGACAGCATCTCCCTCTTTCCAACCCCTGCAGATCAGTTTGAGCCTCATGTTCCTTTTGACAGCGTCCTGTGCCATCTGTGGGGTCACTGCTCTTATCCCCTCTCTGTCAACATCGAGAGGTGTCATATCCGCACCCATCAGAACATTTGCAAGAGCTGCTGCCTTGGCTGAGGGATCCCATCCGTCAACATCCATTGAAGGATCTGCCTCTGCTATCCCAGCTTCCTGCGCCATTTTTATGCCATCTTCAAGAGATCCCCCTTTTTCCATGTGGGAGAGTATGAAATTAGTTGTCCCGTTCAGTATCCCTGAAAATCCTTTTACATCCGCGCCTTTCATGCAGCGGCTGCAGAAATTGAAGAGAGGTGCTCCGTCCATCACTGCAGATTCAAAAAGATAGAGTGCTCCATTGTTTTCAGCAAGCTCTTTGAGTTCCCTATAGCGGAAACTGACCGGGCCTTTATTTGCGGATGCTACAGATTTTCCCCTTTCCAGTGCGGCTATTATGTGCGAGGCGGCTGGTTCGCCCCTTCCTTGTATCGAAAGGGCAGAAAGCTCAACAAGGACATCGTAATCAAGTGTTTTAGCAGCTTCCAGGGGAGTCAGTGAAGAAAGTTCACTCTCTTCTGCCGTAAGTCTGTTGCTCTTTCTGAGTTCATCTAAAACCTTTATAAGGTCTATACCTTCTCTTTTCTCCAATCCGCCGTGGCGGCCCGTAAAGATTCCGACAACTTGGGGCTCCAAATCAAGAGCCGGATATCGGTCACGCTCAATAAATATTCGGGACATCTCTTTTGCCACATTACCGAAACCTATAAAAAGTATTTTCATTTATTGCCCTCATCTCTTTAAAAGTGTTATACATTCGATTATAGTTACTGTAATATTGATGTCAATTTGTAATAAAGGAAAAATGCAGTCTATATGCTTAACGGGTCACATGGCCTGAAAATATAACATTAAGAGGAGGACTTGAGTTGAACAAACTTCCTATCGACCCAAACATTACTGATGTTGTCAAGGCTTACCGATTTCTTAAAAATCGCGTGAGACACACTCCCACCGAGTATTCTTTTCCGCTGAGCGAAATATGCGGCGCCCCTGTATATATGAAATGGGAAAACCAGCAGATTTGCGGCTCCTTTAAATTAAGGGGGGCGCTTTATAAGATGAATTCACTGTCGATGGAAGAAAGAGCGCGGGGAGTTGTGACCTGCTCAAGCGGAAACCATGGTCAGGGGGTCGCGCTTGCAGCTAAGGAACTTGGCATCAAGACACTGGTCTTTGTACCCAACGTATGTCCCGAAACTAAGAAAGCTGCCATAAAAAGAAGAGGCGGAGAATTTGTAGAGCTTGTAGTTACAAGCGGGGATTATGACTTTGCTGAACATTCAGCCCACGAACATGCTGAAAAAAACGGGATGACCTATGTCTCTTCTTTTGAAGATGCTGCGGTGATCTCCGGACAAGGGACCGCGGGCTTTGAAATGTTCACTGATGAACCGGACATAGAACTTCTGATCATTCCCGCGGGGGGCGGAGGTCTCATGAACGGGATCGCGATAGCGGCAAAAGCCCTTAACCCTGATGTTGAAATATGGGGAGTGCAGTCTGTCGCCTCTAATCCATGGGTAGTATCATGGGCTGAGGGCATCGTCAGGGAGGTCACATATCTTGAGACTCTTGCTGACGGACTTGCAGGGTACATACCCCAGAGCCTGCTCTCACTTGCAAAGAAAAGGGTGACAGGCATCCTTGAGATCACTGAGGAAAATATCGCAAAAGCCATTGCATTCCTGCACAGAGAACACCATCAGATAGTAGAAGGGGCAGGAGTTGTTGGAGTTGCCGCACTTCTGGCAGGCAAGATCGACCCCAAGGGAAGGAAGACAGGGATAGTAATATCCGGGGGCAATATCGATGAGGAAAAACTGAAGGCTATCCTTTCCAAATACTGACCTTAATAAACTTGACAAGTCCCGGGTATGACCCGGGACTTGTCATTTAACATATATACTGCAAAACAGCAATGCTGATCTGTTTTTACTTAGTTATTCCGACTTGTCGAGAGGCAGCTCAGGATTTCCTGCCCACGCCTGGAATCCCTCATCATAACACTGGGATTTGTGGAATCCTGCGTAACGCAGTGCCATCGTGACAAAGGCGGCTCTTACTCCGGCAGTATCGTATACAACTATCTCGTTATCCGGCGTTATGCAATGTTTATTGAGAAGAGCAACTATCTCTTCAACTTCTTTAAAGTGATACTGATCCTGAACGAATTCCTGCATTTCTATGTGTATCGCTCCGGGAAGGTGACCGGCTCTCTTTTCCTGGAATGGCCTTATCTTGCCCCGATATTCCGCCAGTGTGCGGACGTCAAGCAAAACGAGTCCGCTCTTGCCTATGTTGTTGTTTATCCATTCTGTATCAACAAGATAATGCTCTTTATATTTAGATATTGAAAAACCAACTGCCTTATTCTTATGGACTGTCTTCGATACTGCGCCTCCCGCCTTCTTCCAGGCTGTAAGGCCGCCTTCCAGTATCTTCGCGTTCTTTATGCCGCTCATCCTGAGTATCCACAGCGCCCATCCGCTCTGTCCCCATCCTCCTGCATCATCATAGACAACTACAGTTTTCTTTCCGTTTATACCAAGAGCGCCTATCCTCTTTGCCATTGTGGTCGGCTGCCAGATAGTACCCCATTTTTTCGTGCCCGTCGCAGCATTCATATTCGCAAAGTACGTCCAGCTGGCATTGACCGCTCCGGAGATGTGTCCACCTGAATAAAGGCTTTCAGGCCTGGCATCGACGAGGACAACATTGCCCTTGTTTTTCTTTAGCCACTCAGCAGAGACCAGAAGCGATGCCTCTGTCTCGGGTTCACCTACTTGCATCGGAGAAGGTTTCAATGGTCTGACCTGTGGAACCGTGACAGACACCGGAGCATTTTCTAACGGTGCGGAAGTTGTTTTGGACTGCTGTGTTGTCGTCTGGACCGCTGTCTGTGATGTATTGTCTGCCGATGTGGGTGTCTGAGCTGAAAGGGAGGGAGCCATAATAGCCAGGGCCATAAATGCGATCAATATTGCACTGTATAATTTTTTCATAATATCATTCCTTTCATACTTGGTGCTCTTCATGTCAGGTACTATTACATTATCTTACTCGGTATCATAACAAAATTTATTTTATTTAAATCTGCTAAATTACTGTATTGATCGATCATCAACGCCAGTTATCGTATATCCACATTGCAGCTCTTTTCGCCTCATTGAATTCTTCCCACATTTTTCGCTCGTCTTCATCCTGCGGCTCAATTATGCTCTCATGCCTTCTCATTATCCATTCCCTGAACTCAAGCAGCGCATCATGTCTTGCAAAGTGTTCGAAGACAAGATCGAACTTTGGGATACCCCACAGCATATTGGGAGCAAGTGCACCTGCGCCGACCAGCCATGCAGTAGCGTTCTGGAGCATTTTTTTGATCCCTTTTTTATGTCCGACCCGGAGAAGAACTGCCCTGTGCCCTCCTGTAACTGTTTCAGATACCATGTTTACTGAATCCTCGGTACAAAAGACCTCAGTAGAAAATCCAAGCATAGCAGGAATGGGGTTGAAATCGCTTTCAGACGCTACCAGAAGGTATCTTACAGCGGTAGAATGGGAAGCAATATATTTCAGAGCCTCTACCGATCCGGGAGGGGTCCTTCTTGACGTTGTAATGTAGAGGTCGGCCTCTTCCTGTTCGGCGATCTTCATTATGTGTCCGATCCTTTTTTTGATCCATGCGGGGGATACTGAATAGTTTCCGTCGTCGCCGCCAATAAGGATCGACCATATCTTGGAAGAATTCGCCGGATATTCCTGTAACAATGCTTCACCCTGCTTTTTAAGCTCATCCTTCATGATCGAATTAGGCGAACCAAGCGTGACAAGAACATTCGGTTTTCTATCCGGATAATCATGCTCAGGCACTATCGCAAAATCAAACGGGCCAGTGCCTACGATCCCGGGTGTCATTACAGTGGCGCACGCGCACCTCCATATATAGCCAAGGGCAAGGTTGTAGGGGGCCGGTGTGCTTCCTGCAGAAATAATGAGAACATCTCTCGTTCCCTCGTGAATATCTCTCTCTGCGAACCACTGACCGACCCTTCTGACAACAGCATCTCCGTCAGCCATTGCGAGCCAGTCTCTTGCATCTCTTCTGTTTCCCTGTACAAGCTTTCTTGCTGCTGCCTTTGCCCTCGTCCTGGCAGCACCGCTCAGTAAGGGGACCTCGGCTTCCAGTATTTCGGCACCTGTCATCTTGGACAGCCAAAGTGCAACACCCCTGCTTTGGTTGAGGTGTCCCTTTATTCCGTCACTTAATATGACTATCAGCCTGATACTTTTATCTTCGTTCATTGCACCCGGTTCTTGTCCTTTTCTTCTGCCAGGATCTTCCTTACCATCTGCAGGTCTTCCTCTGTGTTGACGTTAGGCCCCAGGGAAGGATACTTTGTCGGAATTACAGCCATTGTGTAGCCGTGTTCCAATATCCTTAACTGCTCCAGTGATTCTTCTTTCATCAGCGGAGTAGGCGGAAGCTCAACGAATTTGAGGAGGAATTCCTTTGTGAAGGCATATATTCCAAGGTGCTCCCAGACGGGACATTCTGTAGCATTGCGCCTGAAAGGTATCGGTGACCTGCTGAAATAGAGCGCTCTGCCCCTCTGATCGGTGACAACTTTTACAATATTGGGGTTGTTGAAATCTTTTTCGCTGTTTATAGGCACGCATACCGTTGCTGAGTCTGCGCCGGAGTCAGATACTATTCCGTCAGCAAGCTCCCTTAGCATCCTCGGATCAAGCATAGGCTCGTCTCCCTGGATGTTTATCACGTAGTCTGCATCGATGGATCTGGCGACCTCTGCGACCCTGCTGGAACCATCGGGATGGTCAGCTCTCGTTATAAGTACGTCTCCGCCGAATTTTTCAGCTGCACTGTATATCCTTTCATCATCTGTAGCTATCACTACCCTGAAGAAGACACCCGAAGCCAGGGCTCTCCTGTATACGTGTTCTACCATCGGTTTTCCACAGATATCAAGAAGCGGTTTACCGGCCAGCCTTGTAGATGCGAACCTTGAAGGTATCACACCAAGGATCCTTGGTGAATTCATTTACTCACATTCCATTCTCTGAACTTTTTCAGCATCTTTCCCCTGTCGAGAAATTTAACGTTTCTGACTATCCATTCGCGCATCTCTCTGCCTTCTTCTGTCTCCTGCTTATAGCTTATGAAGTCAAGTTTTATTCCAAGTTCGTCAGCTATTTTAACAGCAAAGACGGGCCATATCATACCAATATCACCTATTACGGGTATGCTTCCTTCATGTCGTGCAAAGGCAGACATTTCCATCCTGAAGGGTATTTTGGAGATCTTTGTCTTGGGCAGCCCTTTATCGATAGCTTCCTGTATCATGGAGCTCTTTTTCTGGAGGTCCTGTGCAAGCCTCAGGTTTTCGTCCAGATCAAACCTGATGAGAGTTTTGCCTTCAAGGCTGAACACAGGCTGTCCTTGCCACCATGACCATATCCCGTGTCCGGTATATGTTTCGAAGGGACCGTCGTGGATCTCCTGGGTAAGAGCCACTGCTGATTCGATAATGACATCTGCCGCACCGAGCATATCGGCTATCCGCCTTGAACGTTCTGCAACCGGGATGCTGTCTCCTACTGCAAGTCCGACGTGTCCCCCGCCTACCATCTGCGGTATCGTCACAAGAACAGGAAGTCCCTTTTCTGCCCCCATTCCAAGCATAGTCCTGCTGTCGCAGCCCCATCCCGCTATGGTTTCAAAAGGGAGCCCCGACTGTCTCGAGAGAGAGAGTATCTCCTCTGCAATTTTCTCAGTCCTCAGTCCCATAGGGTATGCCATATTCCCGGCCGCTTTAATGACCATCCTGCCCTCCGAGGCCTTCCCTTTTTCGAGTAGATCCCCGTCAAGGATCATCTCTTTACTGATAAGGTCTATCTCTTCCTCGGCAAGTTCTGTGAACTCGAAGACATTTCCTCTTGGCATTTTTGTTTTGTCAAGCCCGAACCGGGATGCATCGCACATTTTCACCTTGTCCAGGGATCCGCTCATTTCATGGTTGATGACAGCAGAACTTGTCGTTACGCCGTCAACTATGCCCTTCGCCATGAGTTCGGCGATCAGTGTCGTCACGCCTTCGTGCAGATTGGGTCCGCTTCCGGTCACTACCGCCACCTTGCCGCCCTTTTTCTTCGTTTCGACTACCTTTGAAACTGCAGAATCAAGTGCTTCGCGGGAACGTTCATCCAACCCGTTGTAAAATTCATTTAAAAGAGCCCTCTTAATTTCCATGTATACCCCTCCCTGCGCTGAACAGATGGTTTTCAGCTGAATAATTTTACAAACCGAATATCTGACCAATAAAATAAATGGTGATCAATAATATTTATAGATCCGCTCCCACGTCCTTGACGACGCGCCGGAACAGCGTTCAAAATATTTGGCGCTGATCTTAGCATAATTTTCTCCGCTGTCGTTGTCTGCTGCCTGCATTATTTGTAACCATGACTCAGCAAGGCTTTCAGCATCTTTTACCTGTGTCGCTATGCCGAGTTCTATAAATTCATCAGAGGCCTCGGCAAAATCCTCCATGTGAGGACCGTATTGTACGGGGATCCCCCATGAGACAGGCTCTAAAATATTCTGACCGCCTTTATCTGCGAAACTGCCTCCCACGAATGCCGAGACAGCTGTTCCGTATAACTCAAAAAGAATGCCTATTTTGTCGACCACAGTTATATCTTGATCGAACCTGTCAGACGAAAGCAAGCCTGCGCTGAACTTTTGCCGTGCAATAGCAAGGATCTCATCAGCCCGTTCCGGATGTCTCGGCGCCAATATCAATTTTGTCGCAGGGTATCTCTCCCTAAGTATCTCAAAAGCCCTTATGACTTTCTCTTCTTCACCGGGGTGGGTGCTTCCGGCTATAAATATTCTATCCCCACAGACACCTAACTTTTCTTTCCAGCGATCACGCGCAGCAGGATCCTTTCTTGACAGAAGCGCATCTGTCTTGGTATCTCCCAAAACATTCAATTTTGCCGCAGGAACTCCTATGGACCTGAGCCTCTCAATATCTCTCTTCTCCCTCAGGAAAATTTCTGTAAAGAGATCATAAAAAGTTGCTCCTATTTTTTTCCCCACAGTTCCTTCAAGGCGCTTCCAGGTCCTGTCTGATATCCTTCCGTTAACTAGGAAAGCCGGGATGGAAGCATCTTTGAGTTCCCAGAGCATGTTCGGCCACAGCTCAGTCTCCGCTGTTGCAAATCCCCAGGGATCAAGGCTTAGTATTGCCCTTTTAACAAATTCTTTTTTATCCCATGGATAATATATATGATGATCAAAAAGACCCTCTCCCAGACGAATGGCCATATCTTTTCCTGTTTCTGTCGTTGTGGATATCACTGTAGGCCCGCTGTAACCTGAAGCCCTGGCAGCTCTGATCACAGGAATCAGGGCCTGGACCTCTCCCACTGAGACGCCATGGACCCAAAAGGGCCTTCTTCCCTGCAGTTTTTCGATCAATTCCTGAGACTGGATGCCCCTTCTCTCGTCATAACCCTCGCTGTATTTATTCTTGAGCTTTGGCCAGGACAAAAGGAAAATTATATCTATAAGAGGCTGATAGAGTGATCTCAGCAGGGACAGTTAGGCCACCCCCGCCTTAAGTATCTCATGGATATGGACCATCCCGACGGGCTTGTCGTCTTCCACAGCTATAAGTGCCGAGACTTCCCACTCTTCTACTATCCGGACTGCCTCAACGGCAAGCCTGTCCGGCGAAATCACCCTCGGGGTACGCGTCATGCCCATGTGCACAGGCATATCAAGACCCTGGACTCCCTCTCTTTCGATAAAGCGCCTGAGGTCTCCGTCAGTAAACACTCCCACAAGTTTGCCCAAGTCATTTATAATGGCAGTTGCCCCATAGCCTTTGCTGGTTATCTCAAACAGAGCTTCCCTTACAAGCGATGATTCCTTTGTTACCGGGAGCTTGTCTCCTGTTCCCATGAGATCCCTTACCCTAAGCAGAAGTTTCCTGCCGAGCGAGCCTCCGGGATGGAAGAGAGCAAAATCCTCTTTTCCCAGTCCAAGAAGGAGCGTAGCCATTCCTGCAACAGCATCTCCCAGCGCCATCTGCAGGGTAGTGCTGCTTGTCGGCGCCAGTCCCAGCGGATCGGCCTCGCATTCCACATGGCAGTTCAGCACCACATCAGACTCCCTGGCCAATGTAGAATTTAAATTCCCTGTTACCGCAATTATCGGGGCTCCCAATCTTTTAAAATAGGGGATTATGTCAATAAGCTCCCTTGTCTCACCGCTGTTGCTCAGGAAATAGCCAAGATCATCGCGGCAGACCATTCCAAGGTCTCCGTGAGCTCCCTCAGTTGCGTGGAGGAAGAATGCCGGGACCCCCAGGGATGCAAAAGTAGCCGCCGTCTTTCGTCCGACATGACCGGATTTGCCAAGCCCGGATACTACGACCCTTCCCTTGCACCTGCTCAAAAGATGGGATGCCGCCACAAGTTCATTGCTTACCCTTGATGCTGCCGATATCAGTGCATCCGCTTCCTTCTGAAGGATATTCCTGCCTGCAGAAAGCATTTCTTCATCAGAAAATTTCTTTTCTTCGCGCTCATAAGGAAGGTCCATTATTACTCACCTGCCCAATCAAGAGAAGCAAAACCTATCTTCTCCTTTACTATTCTGTCTATTTCAGCAGTCTGTCTCAAAACCTCGCGCATGGAGTGCAGCGGCACCATATTGGGTCCGTCGCACATCGCAGAATCGGGATCGGGATGTACTTCCATAAAGAGTGCATCTATCCCTACGGCAACAGCAGCACGTATCAGGGACAAGACGAAGGACCTGTCTCCTCCGCTTCTGTCACCCTGGCCTCCCGGCTTTTGAACGCTGTGGGTCGCATCGAACATGACCGGAAAGCCAAGGCTTCTCATTACCGGAAATGAGCGAAAATCGACTGACAGTTCATGGTATCCGAAAGCCGTTCCCCTCTCGCAGAGTATTATCTGCTCGTTGCCGGCTTCACGGCATTTGCTGACTACCGATCTCATATCTTCAGGCGCCATGAACTGCGCTTTTTTAATGTTCAGGGGCTTGCCTGTTTTGCTTGCAGCAACCAGGAGGTCCGTTTGACGGCATAGAAATGCGGGGATCTGTATCAGGTCCACTGTCTCAGCAAGTTTTTCCGCCTGCCATGGTTCGTGCATATCAGTCACCACAGGAACATCAAGTCTGTTCCTGATCTCTTTGAGCCATTCAAGACCCTCTTCTATGCCAGGCCCCCTGTAACTTGCAATAGATGTCCTGTTTGCCTTATCAAAAGAGGCCTTGAATATAAAGCCAAAACCAAACTCACTGCAGAGTTTTTTCATCTCTTCTGCAATGGCATAAGCACCTTCAAAACTTTCAAGTACACAAGGTCCTGCTGCTACAGCCAGCCTATCTCCACCGACAGTAATGCCGCGGACCCTGACTTTCGTTATTACCTGTGACGATCCTGTATTCACTCGGCAGCATCTCCTTTTTTATAGGGCGATCCCTTTCCGCTCTTTTGTTTTATAAAAGAGCGGTACTTTTCATAGACTTCACATCTATTATCCCATCCAAGAGCGGATGCGCAATACTCAACGACATGATCAAGCGCTCCAAATCCGCCTAAATTCTTTATGCCCGCCTCTTTCATGCTCTTCTTCAGTTCAGGATCGCTAAGAATTCGTTCAGCAGTTTTTGCAAGCTCCTTTGGTTCAGCTTTTACAAGGATCTCCGCCTCTTTCAGAAGCTTTTTTTGTATAAGTTTCCCTTTTTCAAGTATGGAGACAACCGGCACACCCAGACCTGCGCACAGCTGGTTGGCTGTTCCGCCAAGCCCGATCAGCAGATCCGCTCCCAATGCTGCGTCTGCCACCTCTCCCCTGAATATCCTGACTTTTATCTCATCCGACTCCAGTATGTCGCTGCCGGGAGCCAACGACCAGCCACCAAGGTTTTCAAACAGTTTATCAACATCGATCATAGGGGCCGGGACCATGACAAAGCTGCACTTCTTTCTTTTTGAGAGTTCCTTTGCAGAATCCAGTATCAGTATCACATCTTCGTAAGTCCTTGGGCGGCTTCCCGGCAAAAGCAGGATCCTGTGGTCTTCTGTTCCATTCCATACATTTATTCCTGACTTTTCCTTATCTATAAGATCCATTACAGGATTGCCGCAAAATTCTGCATTGACTCCCCCCGACCTGAGTTCCTCGGCTGTTTCTGAGTCCCTTGTCCACACAAATCTGCTTCGGTGTTTAAGCAAAAATTGTTCGACAGATAGGTGTCCGCTCAGATGTACAGATTTTGCGGTAGCCACGAGGACCGGCTTCATCCCCTGTCCCCAGAGCATGCTTGCGATCAGGTAAACATCTCCTACACAAACGGGGGTCCTGTATCTGCTGTAAAGTGATGAAAGTGCGCTCATCTGTGACGTGATCGAGCTTCCCAGTCCGTGCCTCAGATCCTTTATGAACTCGAGGAAACTGTATTTTATTACTCCTCCGCTTGGCATTTCAATAGACGGAGACAGGACCCTGAAGCCCTCGTTCCTGTAATGTGTGCCTGAACCGACAAATGCAAAGGCTGAAACCTCTGCAGCAGTGAAGCGCTTCTTCAACTTCTTTGCAAGTACAACTCCTATCGCGTCTTCTCCATATCCATTAGATGCTATCATCAAATTGGGCTTGAGCTTCTCCAGTATTTTCTTTCTGAATCCAAGATCGTCATCAAGAGCTACAACTATACGGGGGATATATATGGGAATATCCAGATCCAATCCCTCGGGCAGGTTCACAAGATCCTTTTCCGTACAGATAAAACCGTTAACACCCCTGTTCTTTGCCAGTTCGACCAGACCGTTTATGTCGCTTTCTGTAAAGATATGATGATCCCTGAAAGTTCGGTGGTCAGAGATCGATATATTTATCTGTTCAAGGAATTTATAAAATCCCGCAGGGCTGCCTATTGCAGAAAAGGCTATGTAATTTCCAATGGGACTGGATCCGGGAGAAAGGATCCGTTCTTCTCCCCGGTGTATCTTTATCCATGATTCCATTTTGATCTCAGCGGTAAATATCTTGCGCGGATCCAGCAGTTTTTCAAGTTCTGCTTTTGTCGAAGCAAGCTGTGCAGGATCAGCCTGGTTTGCCTTCGTTATGACAAGGATATCTGCCCTGCTGAAGGCCGATTTGGGTTCTCTCATTGAACCAGCAGGAATAACATTACCGTTTCCAAAGGGGCATGTTGCATCTACAAGGACTATGTCGACATCGCGCGCCATCCTTCTGTGCTGGAACGTATCATCGGTCACAGCAACTTTGGCCCCCAGTGAGGCAAGCAGTGTGACGCCCTGGACTCTGTCTCTGGATACAACTATTTTAACTCCGGGAAGCCTTTTTGCAAGCATCAGAGGTTCGTCCCCTGCAGTGTCCCTACGCGTGCTCTCTTCGTCCTGACCTATCCATATCGGACCATGCTCTTTAGTCCTATATCCCCTGCTTACAAGCCCGGCCTCAATTCCGGCCTCCTGAAACTGCCTGACAACAAGCTCGGTCATTGGGGTCTTATTCGTGCCTCCCAAACTGTTGTTGCCAATGCTCACGACAGGAAGAGGGGGCTCCGTTACCCCCAGCAGGCCCCTTGCGTATAGGTTGATCCTTAACCTCATCCATGCGCGTGTAATAAACTGGAGGGGATAAAGCAGGGCCCAGGGGGATATCTTTTTTTCCCCCCTGGCGTATCTAAGATAGCTGCGCAGTAGTTTTGACATTTTCTTCGCCGTGTTCTCCGTTACTTGCCTTGAAAAGCTTGTAATAATGGCCTTTTACCGACATAAGCTCATCATGGGTACCCTGTTCAACAAGTCTTCCTCCTGAAAGGACTGCTATCCTGTCGGCATCACGTATGGTGGAAAGCCTGTGGGCTATTATGATCGAGGTCCTTCCCTGCATCGCCTTTCGCATGGCGTCCTGTACCTGCTGCTCTACCAGAGCGTCAAGTGACGATGTGGCCTCGTCCATTATAAGGATACGGGGATCCCTTACCACCGCTCTGGCTATCGCTATACGCTGTCTTTGTCCGCCGCTCAGAGTGACTCCCCTTTCTCCTACAGCTGTATCAAAGCCATCGGGAAGGGTCCTTATGAAACTGAGTATCCCGGCTGTTTCGGCAGCCCTTACAAGGTCGTCATCTGTAACTCCTTCATATCCATAACCAATATTGTATGCAAGTGTCCCTTTCATAAGCACAGGATCCTGAGGTACTACTCCTATCTGTCTGCGGTAGCTTTTTAGCTCAAGCTGCTTAATATCTGTCCCGTCGATCAAAAGTGTCCCTTTCTGCGGGTCGTAAAACCTCATAACAAGATCGGCCAGCGTTGATTTTCCGGCACCGGTAGATCCTACAACAGCTACTTTCTGCCCGCTTTCGATCTCAAAATCCAGGCCTTTCAGTACCCAGGCTTTGTCGTTATAGGCAAACCAGACATCTTTAAATGATATTTGGCCTTCCATCGGGGTAAGGGTCAGCGGGTTTTCAGCCAGTGGCACTTCGTTCTTCTCGTCTAGTATTTCGAAGACCCTGTCAGCTGAGGCAACTCCCTGTTGTATTGTGCTTATCACTCTGCTGAGTACCCTTATGGGCTGCACAAGCAGACCAATGTATGTAAGAAAAGCAAGAAGAGCTCCGGCGGTCAGCTTTCCGTTGATTACGTCCCTTCCCCCGAACCACAAAATAAAGGCAAGGGCGGAAATAAGTATAACTTCGACCGTCCCTTCGAGAAGACCCCTGACCTGAGTTCCCTTCATTACAGCCTTAAAATGTTTGTTGCTTTCATATTCGAACCTTGCATACTCTTTCTCTTCAGTTACAAAAGCCCTTACTATCCTTATGGATGAGAGCGCTTCCTGTGCAATAGCAGCTACCATTGCCAGTTTTTCCTGTATAGTGCCTCCGACTTCACGGAGCTTTGAAGAAGCTTTGTCAATAACAAGAACAGCCAGAGGAGTTACTATGAATGTGATCAGGGTGAGCTTCCAGTTAATAAAGAGAATGAAGCATATGATCCCGATAAAAGTACACCCCTGCACTACGAAATCCACTACGACCGAAGCAAGGATATTCTGCAGAACAGCAACATCGTTAGTTATCCTTGAAAGAAACTCCCCCGAACGCTTGCTGTAAAGTTTTGCCAGGGAAAGTCTCTGTGTGTGGTCGTAGAGCTCCAGCCTGATATCTATGACGACCTTCTGCCCGACCCATGTCATCAGATACATATGACCATATCCAAAGAGCGCTTTCATGATGTATAGGGTTATTATCCCGATCGCAAGAAGGTTGAGCGTCGAAGCTTCCTTATTGATCAGGACATCATCAACTATGTTTTTTATAAGCCAGGGTGGTATGATCCCGAATACAGACGAAAGGATCATACAGGCAAGAGCAGCTGCCAGCCTTATCTTGTAAGGCTTGCAGTAACCCAGAAGACGGGTATATGAGGACCATGCTTTTTTGTCTTTTAAAGAGAACATATCAGGCTGCCCCCATTATCCTTCTGGCCCACGACTCGTAGACTCCGGCCTCACCAAGCATGCCCCTTGCAAGCTCCATTTTTTGGGATATGCATATTTTTGTTTCTTCATCACTGTTCAGCCACTTGAAAACTTCCCTGAGTATATTTTCCTCTGTGGCCTCATCCTGCATAAGTTCCGGGAAGAGTTCCATGTCCAGCAGGATATTTGGGATCGTGTAGTATTTTGTTTTGACAAGGCATTTCGCCAGAAAAGCAGAGAACGGACTGACCCTGTATACCACCACCATGTAGCTCCCCAGCATCATTGCTTCTACAGCGACGGTCCCGCTCGCGGCTACTGAGCAGCATGAGGCGGCAAGAAGATCCCTTCCCTGTCCTGTGTAAATGTCGAATTTATTATTTTCCAGCTGCTCTTTCATTTTCATTCTTTTCTTTTCATTAAGTCCTGGGGCAATCGAAAAGACAGGATGCCAACCCTTTTCTTTTAATTCCGCGGCGACTTTTTCCATAAGAGGAAGGAGATTATTTATTTCAACTCCCCTGCTTCCAGGAAGAAAAGCTATTAATTTTTTATCGTGCCTCAGGTTCTCCGGCAGGTTTGCCACAAGCGCCTCTTTGTCGGAAAACTCCTCTGTCATGGGGTGTCCTGTCCAATAACTGCTGCATCCGTTTTTCAGAAGGAATTCATGCTCAAACCTAAAAAGCGGAAAGCATTCATCAACAACAGCTGCTATTTTTTTTACCCGTCCGCTTCTCCATGCCCATACAGTCGGCGGAGAAATGTAGAATACCCTGCCCTTGTATCCTTTCGCCCTCAGTTTCTGAACAAGGCGGATGTTGAAATCAGGACTGTCGGCGATCACTACACTTTGGGGCTCCCTTTGCATTATTCGGTCAGTCATCTCATTAAGCAGCCTGAGTAATGAGGGTACAGAAGAAAGCACCTCTGCTATTCCAAGAAGCTGTAGATCTTCACCAGGCCATTCGACCCTTACTCCTGCTTCCCTTGGTCCTTTGCCTCCCATACCCCATATGTCGCCTTCATAGCCCATTTTGCGAAGAGCTTTTGCGACAGATGCGGCATAGTGATCTCCGGATGCTTCTCCCGAGCTCAGGAAGATCGACACTGTTCTATTCCTATTACTGCAATTTTTTCTTTTTCAGCAACAGCACGAAATTCTTCGGGTTCCATTATAAGAGTCCATCCTGCATGAAGGACAAGACATGTCAGCTTAGCCTGTGCCATGTTTCTCAGTGTGTTAGGACCAACTGTCGGAATATCATATCGCTGATCCTGATCAAGCCTCATCATTTTAACGACAGTACCTCCGGAACAGAGAGAGCCAGCCCTCAGAAGGGTCGCGTCAGTTCCTTCCATTGCTTCCACGGCGACTACCGAGCGTTTGTTGATGACGACCGTCTGTCCAAATGAGAGGGGGAGAAGGGTCTTACATATCGAGACACCGTACTCCGCATCAGCCGTCTCGTCTGAAGTAGGCCATCTCCCTGCTATATTCCCGGATCTGGCAAGCAGGTCAGGTATGATCTCCCTGTAGCTCATCACCTCAAATCCCGATTTTTCAAGAAAATCCACGAGTGCGCCAAGCAGTGAATGATCGTCCCTGAAGATAAGACTTGCAAGAAATTTCTGAGTCGTAAGATCAAAAAGCGAGGGCTTGAACGCGAGAGTCTTCGATATAAGGCCTGCCATGATAATTTTATTCACACCGCGGCTTTTCATGTCCTTAATAGCGTATCCTATGTCAGGCTTTACAATGTTGACCACTTCAAGTGCATATTTTGAAATATCGCCGACTTTCTCCCTTACAGAGTAAACGACCGGAGGTGTCCCCATGTCAGTAAGCCTGCTGGCTATCACGACAGGCAGATTTCCATCTCCTGCTATCAAGGCGATCTTATTTTCCATCAATTATTCCTCCAAAAGCCAAATCTGCTGTAAAGTCACATACTATAATTGTCACTGATAAAAAGGGAATTAGTCACTTTTGTCTTTGATGTCATCGGGAAAGTATAGCACAGGGAGCTCTCACTACGTTCGGAAAAGTCAGGACAAAAAAAGCCTGACATCTCTGTTTTTACATTTTTACTATCCCAGTGCGACATCGAGGACCATCATGACTGCAAAGCCGAACAAGACCCCCATTGTAGCCAGATCGCCGTTTCCGCTAGATTGCGACTCGGGGACTACCTCTTCAACAACAACAAATATCATCGCACCTGCTGCATAAGCAAGCGCATATGGAAGTACGGGCCGGGCTATCTGGACTAAAAGAGCGCCGATAAGGGCAAAAAAGGGTTCAACTACCGCAGAAAGCTGACCATATAAAAAAGCCTTCTGCCTGCTCAGTCCCTCACGGCGAAGAGGCATCGAAACAGCAAGCCCTTCCGGAAAGTTCTGCAGTCCTATGCCTATAGCCAAGGCTATCGCTCCGGCCATAGTTGCCTCCGGCATAAGTCCTATTGCTCCGAATGCCACCCCGACAGCCATGCCTTCAGGTATGTTGTGGATGGTTATAGCCAAAACAAGGAGCGTCGTCCTCCTCATTCTTGATGGAGGTCCGTCCGGGTCTGTCTCTGCCATTCCAGGATGGAGATGAGGCATGAGCATGTCAAGAAGCCTCATTGAAATACCCCCGAGTAGGAAGCCTATAAAAGGAGGCAGCCATCCCGGGTAGCCGAGTTCTTCCGATATCGATATTGCGGGGGCAAGCAGAGACCAGAAACTGGCGGCGATCATTACCCCTCCGGCAAATCCCAGCATTACATCAAGAACTTTCTGATCAGGCCTCTTTGCAAGAAAGACTCCCGAAGCGCCCAAAGCTGTCAGGCCCCACGTAAAGCATCCTGCCAAAAGCGCCTGGACCGGCGCCGACAACCCCAAAAACCAATTCACAGGAACATCATCCTCCAAAGAGCGATCTTTCGGAACAACTCCTATTTTACAAGCAAAACATTAGTACCAATAGCGCGGATTTGACGCAATCGATATAGAAAACGTTTCAATCTATGGTGATATAATATTCTCTCAGAATGTGGGGGGCGAAGCCAGTGTTTTCTGCCGATAGGACAAATGAATGGTTCAAAGTCTACACAGATAGTTATAAGACAGAAGGTATGCTCCACCCTATGCTTGACCTCAAGCTAAAACACAGTAAAAGAGTATCTGAAATATGCTCCGAAATAGCTGATTCAATGGGATGGAACGAGCATGGAGACAGCTGGATGGCACATACTGCAGGTCTTCTGCATGACGTGGGAAGATTTCCTCAGTACAGTAAGTACGGCACTTTTTTTGACAGTATCAGTGTAGACCATGGAGACCTGGGAGCAGAAATTCTCTCAAAAGAATTCAACTGGGATGGCATCCCTGAGAATTTCAGGGAAAATGTCATCTCTGCTGTTAAGTTCCACAACAAGAAATTAGTGCCGACAGACATTAAGCTTGGTGCTTATAAGTGGTCATGTCTTGTTAGGGACGCTGACAAGATCGACATTTACAGAATGGTAGAGGAGCGTATCGACAAAGGAACGATATTTGAAATGCTCCCGAGGCACCAGTTGGCAGAAGGACTTTCTCCCGATCTTGTGGAAGAAATAAAGATAACGGGTTCAGGTTCCTATTCAAAGGCACGCTCCCTTCAGGATTACAGACTGATACAGCTGACATGGGGATGCGACCTGAATTTTCCTGTTTCAGTGGCTACGGTCAAAGAAGAAAGAATAATCGAAAGGATCCGCGAAGACCTCAGCCCTTTCGGAATAAACGACCTCGTTGACGACCTGGTAAACCGCATATATGCCATGGCATAACAAAAGGGAGACCTGCATATCAATAAGGGTCTCCCGTAACTATGACTTATCCTCGATTTGTCTTGTTAACTGATCACTGAACTTCAAACATGTCCTTGCCTACACCGCACACGGGGCAGGCCCAGTCATCAGGGATCTCTTCAAAAGATGTTCCGGGAGCAACCCCTGAATCCGGATCTCCTGCTTCCGGATCATAAACATATCCACAAACGGTGCATACGTACTTCTTCATCGTCAATAGTCCTCCTTTTAGATTGGCCCTTATCAATGGCCTCTTTTGCCAAAATCATTATCATTCTAACATTGTTTTTTATACACGGTAGAAAGACTGTTCAAGTTTTCCCGTCAGCCTCGTTCCACCTTGTTCAATTATAAGGTAATTATCCTCTAATCTCAATCCTCCCCAGCCATCGATATATATGCCGGGTTCGATCGTTACGACGTCGTTCTGCTTCAATTCATATGAATATTTTGAGGAAAGGTAAGGTATCTCGTGTATC
The DNA here is from genome assembly GCA_034331105.1 of Synergistota bacterium. Lineage (GTDB taxonomy): Bacteria > Synergistota > Synergistia > Synergistales > Synergistaceae > Caenicola. The sequence continues at coordinate 170,906 of JAXQGB010000014.1, forward strand.
TCAATGCCCAGGCCGTGCCCCAGACCATGAGTAAAGTATCTGCCCAGGCCCATAGATTCAAGCACATCATATGCTGTTTTGTACACATCGGTTCCCCTTGCGCCTGAGCGCAGGGCTCTGACAGCTTCATGGTGTGCCTCTGACAGTATTTCATGATAATCTTTTGCGCGGGCATCCGGCTCACCGAATGAAAAATTTCTTGTTATGTCACAGAAGTACCCTTTGTACCTGACGCCAAAATCAACGGTGACCCATTCTCCCCCTGCCATTACCTTGTCGGTGGCCCTTCCGTGGGGCATCGAGCTTCGTGTTCCAGACGCAACTATCATATCGAATCCTGATTCGCCGCCAAATTTATTGATGTTGTAATTGAGGAGCGCTTCAAATTCCTTCTCAGTCATTCCCGGCCGTACAAGGTCCAATGTTTCCAGGAATGCGTCTGCGGCTATCTCACCGGCCTTTATGATGTAACAGACTTCATGTTCGTCCTTTGAACGGCGAAGCTCAGATGTGAGATAAGACCCGTCGCCCCATCTGGTATTTTTAGCTGAGGATAGTTTTTCCCACACAGAATGGGAGGTTTTAGATGCTTCACAAAGTATCTTTTGAGCACCATGGGCGGATATGCTTTCAAGAAGATCGTCCACCAGACTGATCTTTTGTGCCGATACCCGGTAAGGCGACTGTCTTTCACCCTGCTGCCCGTACCTGCCGTCAAGGATCAGTTCGACAGAATTTTTATAAACAGCCAGCGCACCCGATGTACCCCTGAAACCGCTGAGGTAATAAAGTGTTTCCCAGTTGTAGCTTTCATCTGTCAGGACAACAAAAGCATCGGTGTCTGTTTTTGCCATCTCTTCCCTCAGTTTTTCGGCTCTTTTCAGGATATAATTACTGTCCATTTTTTGCTACGTCCATTTTGAGCAGTCTCCACAGCTCCTCCGAGGGCTCGGGAACGGGATCCTGAAGTTTTTCTCCCATCGATCCGACAACAGAGGCATCAATATTTATTTTTGATAGTTCTCTGAGCGCTTCTTCTGTCATATTCGCAGGTACTGCTGCAAGAAGGCTGCCAGAGGCAATGAGCCGGAGCGGGTCAAATCCAAGCTCTTCTGCTGCCCTGGCTGTAAGGGGATGGACCGGGACAGAAGCATAGTCAATTTCGGCCCTGAGTCCGCTAAGGGAAGAAATCTCGCCTATTCCTCCCATGAATCCGCCCTCAGTAGGATCATGCATGAACTTGGCTATCTTTCTTAATGCTTTAGATTCTTCGAGGACAGATGTCTTTTCAGACCAAGAGGCCATTTCTTCGACCTCATCTTCAGACATGAAAGGTTTCAGAAGACCGGGCTTGTCTGTCGCCAAGATGGACATGCCCTCGATCCCGATATGTTTGGTGACTATAAGCGCGTCTCCGGGCCGAAGCTCACTGGCCCTGAGCACTCTGTCAGCTGTACCTATAAGGGCTCCCATGATCACAGGCCTATCATATCTGTCGTTGAATTCTGTATGCCCTCCGGCCACAGCGATCCCCTGAGCAAGACATTCTTCGTGTATCTCACTCATTATCCGCGCTGCCCCCTCTTCTCCCCATGAAGGGGGAAGGATGAGCGTAACGGCAAGATATGCCGGATCTCCTCCTTTTGAGGCTATGTCGTTTGAATTTATCCTTACCAGAAGTCTTCCCGCACCTTTTTCAGCACCGACTATGGGGTCGGATGAAAAGATAAGGTACTTTCCTTTCGGCCACTCAATAACAGCAGCGTCTTCTCCCACTGCCGGGCCGATGAGAAGTTCTTCCCTGACTGCCCCGACGTAGCGAAGTACGTTTCGTTTGAGAGCTTCAGGCGAGAGTTTTCCGGATGGCAGCCCTTTGGTCTCGTCCATTTTCAGTCACCTGTTTCTTATCGAATAAATACAGCCACAGTAGTCTTGCCTGTAGAGCCCCAGTTTTCTGCTCTCATCCACGGACCTTTTGAATCCGTTGTTTTTTCGCCAGATCTTTGAGATCCAGAACAGACCGTACTCAGAACAAACTTTTTCCCCTATCCCGTTAATGACAGAGGGGTCTTTGTGCGGGCTGATAGTGAGGGTGGTCGTCAAGGATCCTGCACCGCTCCTTACTGCGTATTCAGCCGCCGCTTTCAGCTGGAGCCCAAAACAGAGCAGACATCTTTTTCCGCCCTCAGGCTCGGATGCAAACGCTTTCGTTTCCCTTATCCACTTCTCGGGGTCGTAAGGCGTTACATAACACCCTATACCTTTAGTCTGGCATAGAAATACTACAGCGGCGGCCCTTTTTTGAAATTCGTCCTTTGGGTGAATGTTGCCCCCGTAGAAAAAACCTTCTGTACTGTATCCCTCATCCAAAAGGAGATCTGCAGGTACAGTTGCATCAGGAGCACAGCATATATGAAGGATCAGTCGCTTTCTATCATCCATGTATTTGAACGGCGCCCCTTTATAGCTGCTATTCTGTTACCTCTTCTTCTGTCTCAGTTTCAGCTTCAGTTTCAACATCTCCGTTAACCTCCGGCGGTACCTGCTCCGGCAATGGAAGAGTCTTCACTGCAAAGATCAGGTAGCCGGTATGGCCTATCATGACATCTTCGGGCCTTATGCGGTTAGGTTCGGTCTTATAGTAGCGAAGCATCAGCTCTACCACCTGGACATCGGCGAAACCGAATTCCGAGAGCTTTACAAGAGTCTCAGATATCTGATTAGCAGTAGGGACAAGTATGCCAAGGTGATTTCCGGGAGCCAGTGCTTCATATGCCTTATCTATATACTCCCACGGAGTAGGGATATCAAGGAAAACGGCATCCGCGTCCCTCTCTTTGAACCCCTCGTCAAGCGATCTGACGTTGAATTCTATCCTGTGGGCAACTCCCCATTTTTCTGCGTTCTTTTTTGCAAGCGCTGAGAATTCCTCTCTTCGGTCGTAGGTGCAGACCTTTCCCTCATCTCCCACAAAGTGTGCAAAGGTACAGCAAAGGCTTCCTGAACCTGTTCCGCATTCGACTACTGTACATCCGGGAAAGATGTTCATGTGCTGGAGTATGAACCCTGCGTCTTTAGGGAAAACTATCTGGGTCTGTCTCTTGATCCTTCTGGTGTATCCGGCCAGGGTGGGCCTTAACAGATAATAGACTTCTCCTTTGGGGGTAACTATGCCTTCCCCGTATCCGTGTTCCATAAGGTCAGAGTGCTTGATCTGACCGAAATGAGTCCCCTGAGACATCCCCGGTGTTACTTTTATAAGGAAATTATCTCCTTTTTTGGGGTTCCAGATAAAAACCAGATCTCCGGCCTTTATCATCTAGTTCAAAGCCCCTTTGACTGCAGATGCTATATCTGCCGGCGAAAGATTCATTTCAGCCATAACTTCACTGCCAGGCCCTGAACATCCGTAATGGGTGACTCCCATATTGACTATCCTGACTGCCTTACCTGCGCGTGCGAACATCATTGAAGCGATAGAGCCGATACCCGTGTTCACATGGTGGTCTTCACATGTGATAAAGGGCTTGTCTCCCACAAGCTCAATGAGTTTCTGAGCATCCATCCCCAACGGTGAAGCACAGTGAAGCACTTTTACGCTGATACCTTCTGCAGCGAGGAGATCATGTGCAGCAATGGCCCTGCCCGAAAAATGTCCCATTGAAAGGATCACGGCATCTTTGCCATCCCTTAGAACATCGATATCCCCGTAGTTGAATGTGTATCCGTCACCGTAGAATGGGGTCCCGTCCTCTTTAAGGACAACGGGAAGTACGCTCCTTCCCATTGCAAGGCAGATGTTGCCCGGTTCTTTCAGCATCCATCTTGTTGCCCTGTCCGTCTGGTTAGGGTCGGCCGGAACTACGACCTTCCACCCAAAAGTGTTGCGGAAAAGTCCGACATAATCTATACACTGATGGGTCATTCCGTCTTCGCCTACATCAAGTCCTGTGTGAGTGAGAACTGTTTTTATCGAAGCCTTGTTTATGTCGTTGAGCCTCTGCTGATTGTAGACTTCATCAGCACCAAAAACGCCAAAAGCTGCCCAGAGAGATACTGCTCCGGCTGCGGAGGCTGCCCCGGCAACAGTAGCAGTCGCGTGTTCCTGAATACCTGATTGTATGAAATTGTCAGGACATGCCTTGGCAAAACCGTCCACTTTCACGGAACCGGCGAGGTCACAGTCAAAGACGATCATCGGAGTACGTCCCTCTTTTTTGTAATTCAATTCACCGACCTGTGCAAGGGCCTTGCCAAAAGCGCCTCTGTTGTCTTTCTTGTCTTCTTTAGTGTATGTGACAGGGATCCCTGTATCGAGGTCAGGCACGCATCTTGTTACCTCACGGCCCTTGGGAAGTTCTCCCTTTCTGGCTTCAAGCGCCTTTTCAAACATCTCCATGTCAGAGCCAAGCTCCCTCAGGGCTGTTGCAAGATCCTCGCCCGATGCAGCCTTGCCATGATAATCAGGGATATTCTGCATGAATGAGACCCCTTTTCCCATGACTGTCCTGCAAAGTATCACGTAACATCCCTCATGGGTCACTGCACACCTCATCGCATCATATATCTGCGAATATGAGTGTCCGTCGCACTCTATGACGTGCCATCCGTCTGCCTTCCAAAGAGCGGGGATGTTGACCGGCATTACTTCTTCGATATGTCCGCTTATCTGTATATCGTTCCAGTCGACCAGAACAGTGAGGTTGTTCAGCTTTTCTTTTGCTGCTATCCTTCTTGCTTCAGATACCTGTCCTTTTACCTGTTCCCCGTCACCCATTACGACCCAGGTCTTGGAGTTCGATCCGCGGGCTCTTGCTGCAAGCGCAAATCCCACACCTGCTGCAAGCCCCTGTCCAAGGTTGCCTGTTCCCCAGTCGACACCGGGGACATCCCTTTCAACATGCCCCTGGAATGGACTGCAGGTACGCCTGAAGTTCGGATACATCTCCTCGGGAGAGAAAAACCCGTATGCCGCAAGGGCGGAATAAAAGCCGGCGGATGTGTGGCCGTGGCTTATTACGATCCTGTCGCGTTCCATGCAGTCAGATCTGTCAGGGGAGACATCTGCCACAGCAAGCAGTGTCATGTATATGTCCATCGAAGAGAGCGCTCCGCCGGGGTGTCCGCTTTTTGCGGCTGAGGTCGCAATAACCGACCACACTCTGCCTTTTCGCGCTCTTTCCTTAAGTTCAGTTGTCATTTCCGGGCTGACCTTTGCAGCCCTGAAGCCCTTCATTTCGGTCGTTGGGTCCATTTCTTAATAACTCCTCTCGATAAACAGAAAAATTGGTCAAAACACAGACAGGTCAATTGTAACCTTAATATGGAAAATTTGGAAAAATATTTTTGATAGTTTATAATAGCGAATCGCTTTATACTTATCTGCGGTCTCACTCAATCGTCCAAATGCACGGCAGGAGGAATCAACTTGCGTATAGCTGTACTGGTAAAACAGGTCCCGGCAGTCGATAATGTCAAAATAGATGAAAAAACAGGAACGATGGTCAGAGAGGGAGTTGAAGCTGAACTCAATCCGCTCGACCTCCATGCTGTAGAAGCTGCTGTAAGTATAAAGGAGAGCATGCCGGAAAGATCTGTTGAAATAACAGCCATTACCATGGGGCCTCCTCAGGCAAAGGCATCTGCGGCATACGCTGTCTCTATGGGATGCGACAGAGGTGTGCTTGTCTCTGATAAAAAGTTTGGCGGATCCGACACACTGGCCACATCAAGGACCTTGGCTAAGGCTATCGAAAAACTTGGCCCTTTTGACATCATCCTGGCAGGCGAAAGGGCGACAGACGGAGAAACAGGACAGGTCGGACCTGCTTCCGCAGAGTTCCTCAAAATACCGGCGCTTACTTATGTGAGTTCGATAGATAAACTTAATGATGAATATATAGAAGTCACAAGGTCAATAGAAGGAGGCCATGAGAAGCTGAGAGCTCCGCTTCCCGCAATGGTCATCCCTGTCAAGGAAATGAACATTCCAAGACTCTGCACTCTCGGCGGGAAACTACGTGCAAAAAAAACAGAGATACCGCTCCTGAATGCGGATGACCTTGATCTTGACGAGAATTCAACAGGCTTGAAAGGCTCCGCAACGTGGGTCATAAACGTAACATATCCGCAGATGACAAGGCAGGGGAGAAAGATCAATTCTTCCGGAAGGTTGGAAGAGACGCTTAATACGATCTTGAACTTTCTTGATGAGAAAAATTGTCTGGGGGAATCAAAATGAACGTCAATAACAATGAGGTATGGACGCTGGCAGAGGTCAGAGGCAAAGAGATCCATCCCGTTTCCAGAGAACTTCTCGCATGGGGAAGGGAACTTGCCGACTCAATGGGCGCCCCTCTTGCAAGCATACTTATCGGGTGTGACATTTCTTCAAAGGCAGAAGAACTTTTTCCTTACGGAGCTGACAAGGTATATGTGATCGATGATCCGTCACTTGATAATTTTCTCTGCGACTCTCAGGTAAACATCCTTGAAGACCTTATCAACAGATTCAGCCCGTCCATCCTGATAGCCTCCGCAACAACACAGGGAAGGACCATTATGCCAATGCTCAGTGCCAGGATAGGCTGCGGGCTTACTGCTGACTGCACTGAACTGTCAATAGACTCCGGATCAGGTAAACTTATCCAGACAAGGCCTGCTATCGGAGGCAACGTTATGGCAGACATAAAAACAAGAGGACGTGATCCTCAGATGTGCACAGTGAGGCCGAAGTCTAAAAGACCTCTCTGTCGTGACATTTCACACAAGGGTGAACTGATCAACGTCTCCCCTTCAGCAAACTTGCTGGCATCCGCGCTGACATACCTGGGATTCATTCCTGAGACGTCAATAGGCCTCCCTATCCAGGAAGCAGAGATCATAATTTCCGGCGGCAAGGGAATGAAAAACTCCAAAAATTTTGCAAAGCTTGAAGAACTTGCAAGACTGCTTGGAGGAACGGTAGGGGCTTCGCGTATGGCGGTAGATCTGGGCTGGGCTCCTTATTCAGCTCAGGTGGGACTTAGCGGCAAGTCTGTTACTCCACGGCTTTACCTGGCATTTGGCATATCCGGTGCCGTTCAGCACATCGCCGGCATGTCCGGAGCAGAAACAATAATAGCCGTGAACCATGACCCTGAGGCACCGATCTTCAGGGTTGCAGACCTGAGCATTCAGGGCGACGCAATGGAGATCCTTGACGGACTTATTGATTCACTCAAGAAAAGGCAGTCATAGCAATGGATGCATATGGCAGACTGACAAAGGATATAGAAAAGGAACTTGCCTCATTACTCGGCAGCGGGGGCATCATAACAGAAGACATGGATGTCCTCGAAAACTACTCATGGGATCAGGCCGGCAGGATCTGGGGACACATGCCTGATGCGGTCGTCCGTCCGGAGAACACCGAACAGGTGAGTTCCGTCATGAAGATCGCATCCCGTTACAGGATACCTGTGACCCCCAGAGGAGCAGGCAGCGGGTTGAACGGGGGAGCTGTCCCCCTGGCCGGGGGGATAGTTATGTCGCTTGAAAGGATGAATTCTATCCTTGAGATAGACCCTCTCAACCGTGTGGCAGTTGTGGAGCCCGGCGTGATCACCAATGACCTCTGCAGGGCAGCCGCTGAGAAGGGATTCCTTTATGCAGGATACCCTATGAGCACTGAGACAAGTTTCATAGGAGGAAACTTTGCAACGAATGCCGGAGGTGGAAAGGTCGTCAGATACGGCAGTACCAGGAGGCACATACTGGGAGCTGAAGCCGTCCTCCCTTCCGGAGAAGTGATAAATCTCGGAGGCCGCTTCAGAAAAGACACCTGGGGGTACAATCTCCTCCAGCTTCTTATCGGAAGTGAAGGAACTCTTGCCATAGTTACAAAGCTTATCGTGAACCTTGAACCTAAACCGGGAAAGACAGTAAATCTTCTTGCATGCTACCCTGATATTGAAACCTTGGTCGAAAGCGTTTCAAAGGTAATAAGCTCGGGCAAGAAAATAATTTCCTGTGAATTCATGGACAGGAATCTTGTGAGATACACTACCGAGTATCTTGGGTGCAGACTGCCTGAACAGGACAGAAGCGAAGGTTACCTGATAGTGCAGATCGAGGCTGATAATGAAGAACAGCTTGAAGAAAGCTACGAAATCGTTGGCAAGATCTGCATGTCCTGCGGCGCTTTCGAAGTTTTCGTAGCAGAGAGCAGGACAGATTCCGCGGCTATGTGGAACGTAAGGCAGAACGGCCTCGAGGGCATGAGAGCCAAAGACCCCTATGCCTGCAGCTCGGGAGACCTGATGGTGCCGCTCTCTGCTGTTCCTGAGATGTTAAAGAGGATAAGCTCCGCCGGCAGTAAGTGGGGCCTTGAAATGGGTATAATAGCTCACATCGGCGACGGGAATATCCATCCTATACCTATAAAGCCGGAAGGGATGTCCCCTGAAAGATGGGCAGTATACTCGGAGGAATTTTTCGAGGAACTTATCAAAGAGGCTATAAGCCTTGGAGGCGTAGGCAGCGGAGAACACGGAGTCGGACATGTAAAACAGCATATAATCATCCAGAGCAAATCTCCCGCGGAACTTGAGTTATTAAGAGGTATCAAACGTTCATTTGATCCTCTCAACATATTGAACCCGGGAAAGATGTTTTTCCCTCTGGAAAATCAATAAAATTAGTTGACATTTATCGAACATCAATATAGAATTTCCGCAATTTAATTATTTCCCGACTGAGGAAAGGAGGAAACGCGATGCAGCATAATACACTATTCGGAATAATGTGCATGATGATGTGCGGCATGGGCGGATCCTCTCCTGAAATGGTCGGCGCTTAGCCAGCTCTTGCCATATCAGGGCCGGACCCGCTAGGGTCCGGCCCTTTTATTTTTAAAATGGAATACAAATTACGAGGAGGAAGAAAGAAATGAAAAAAGCATTGATCATCGCCCTGATCGCAGCAATATTGATACCAACTGCCTGTTTTGCAGCCGACAAAAAAATCGTACTCGGAGTAACGCCATTTCCGGCCAAAGACATCGCCGCAGTAGCAAAAGAAGTACTGAAAAAAGATGGATACGAGCTGGTGATCAAAGAATTCACCGACTTTGTCCAGCCAAACTATGCCCTTCAGGACAAAGACCTCGATGCCAATTTTTTCCAGCACGTCCCCTATCTTGACAACATGAAAAAGGAAAAGAAGCTTGACATAGTCCCCCTGGTGAAGGTACACCTTCTTCCCATAGGCATATATTCACAGAAGGTAAAATCTCTAAAGGATGTCAAAAAGGGAGCAGTGGTGGCTGTGCCAAACGATCCCACAAACGGGTTCCGCGCATACAAACTTCTTGAGCGTGAGGGACTCCTTAAAATGGACCCATCGAAAAAAGACCTTACAGCCAGGGATATAATAGATAACCCCAAGTCTCTGAAGATAATAGAGCTTGAGGCACCGCAGCTTCCCCGAAGCCTTCCCGATACAACGATATCGGTGATCACAATGAATTTTGCCGTTGATGCCGGGCTCAACCCGACAAAAGAGGCCTTGGCACTTGAGGATAAGAATTCACCGTATGCCGTTGTCCTGGCGGTAAGGAGCGGAGATAAGGATACTCCGGCCATAAAAGCCCTTTCCAAAGCCCTCAATTCCCCGGAGGTAAAAAAATACATAACAGAAGTGCTTTCTCCAAAGGGCGTCGTACCAGCTTTTTAAAAACTTTTGCTGAAAATATTTTAAGACAAAATAGTGCCGGGATGTGCAATTTCGCATCTCGGCACTATTGTTTTACTATTTTTTGTTTTTTACGAAGTACGGATGTTAAATATATCCGTTTTCTTTGAGAACTGCCTTTGCCTTTTCTATCCTGGCACCAGCCATTTTTATCACCGGCCCGGTGCATCCCATCGAGGATTCTGCGTAGATGCCCACTTTCCAGAGCACCTTAACAGCATCCTCTATCTCAAGGACATCTATCCCGTGTATTTCCTCGTCCGTCGGTTCTGACGGGGGTGAGGTTACTTCTTCTTCAGATGAGGCCTGTTTCGGCTGAAGAGATGCGATGACCTCATCAAGTCCGGCATTTTTGGCAAGCTTCAATTCCTCAGCTACAGCTGCCGGCAATCCATTTTTTGCACATCTTGCGTTCAGCGTTATCGCTCCTGCCACGACAGGAGCTCCGGACGCCCTTGATATGATCGAGACGACCTTGTTCCAGTTTTCGCCTGTAGAAGGTCCGTATCCCCAGCCCAGGGCCTCGTAATTTCCTCCGGTGTTCCATGCCGCGAAAAGTTTCATCAGAACATTCCCTGTCAGCGTGTCTGTCACGCATACATCTACCGATCCGGCAAGAAGGTCATTGCCCCTCAGTATCGCTCCGCCCTCTTTTCTCATGCTGGATCCGAATGTTATCGGGTAACCGCCCTCGCTAAGTTTCTGAAGGGCCCTGAGCACGGTCTGAGCTCCGTCAAGGTTCAATATGCCAACAGTCGGGGAAGCAATGCCGTCTGCCTTCGCCGCGGCAATGCCATATATCGCGTTCCTTACCATGGCCTCTACGCGGTTGGATGATGAAGTCCCGGTGGAAGATGCTATGAAACATGGTTTTGCCCTCGCAGGAGTCAGAACCTTACCTATTGTCGTCACGCCGAGGGGGAAGGGATAGTGCAGCGCTACGGCTCCTGATATTGTTCCCTTATCCAGCGCATCTTCCATCGCTTTGGATATATCAGACTCGCAGGCAGGTGTCTCTATCCACTCCATCTGCTCGAAACCTTCTGCCTTCGGGCCAATGGGTACGACATTGACTGACGGGTCGTTCTGCATCGCAAGGGCGGCTCCCTTTAAAAGTTCTTCGCTGCCGAGTTCGCTGCCATATGCCATCAGTCCAATGTTGACTTTTTTAACACAACCGCTTTTTACATCCTCAATGATCTCAGCAAGGACTTCGCCAATGATCTTTTTTGTAGCATTTCTCTCTTCCATCACATATACCCTTACTTTTTCATTCCTGCCGCAAGTTCTCCCAGGGCTTCAAGAATAAGCTCACGGATCTCTTCACGGGTAACTCCCTTTTCACTCTCGGTCTTGCCCAGCGATGGCTTTTCCATCAGGAAGGAGGCTCCGTCAGCAAGGTTTGTGAGCCTGCCGAGGAAGAGGCTTCCCTTGCCTATTATCATCGCTCTTGTTATCTTGCCTGAGCTGATAGCTTCGGCAGCGTGTCCCATGTACGGGACTCCTGATGGGATATGTCCCTGGGTGTGCGCGAATCCCTTCATGCCGCGGGCCTTTATAAACTCCGGCATATCAGCCTTTTCTATCTGCTTTTTCATAACTCCTAGCGCCGCTATCATCTTGAAGTTTGCCTCTGGCACATTTCCTGCTCCGGCAGGAAGTGTGATCTCAGGGTTATGGAGCTCGGGTGCATATTTATCAACGTCAGTCAGCAGCAGCCCGACTTTCTGAAGAGGTTCAAGAGTGAGGACGCTCGTAACTGTCTGCGGTGATGCACCGGCTCCGACAGTGTGCTTGCCTATTGCATCCAGCCTTATCACGGGCAGTGTGCCGTCATCGGGTACGATGAGGACGCCAAAGGAACCAAGGCAGTTTTCTAAAGCCGGAAGTGATTTTTTAACGTGGTCGCGGCTGTTCATGTACAGCTTGGGGATAGCTCCACCGGCTACAACAGCTACGTTTTTACGTGTACCCGCTGCTACCATTGAGGCTCCCACAAGCACTGCATTGACCGGTCCCGCGCAGAAGCCCCTCACGTCACAGCCCGAGGCGTTGACGCAGCCAGCTATCTCGGCAATGGCCTTCGCAAAGTTGCCTCCTCCGCGCTGGTTCATATCTCCCGCAGCCTCTTCAGAGCATTCAACAACAAAATCCACATCTTCGGGGGCGACTCCGCTGTTTTTGATGAGGTGAAGCAGGGAGAGGACCGCACTAGCTTTGCTCGTCATGTTAACTAGAAGCTCGTATGCTGTCAGGTTGGGGTCAAATTCATGGCCTCTTCTGCTGCAGCCGACGATCTTTCCTCCTGAATAAAGGGGAAGGGCGGCAGCGTTTGCTATCTCACGTTCGATCTCGCTGATATCATGACCTGTCTCAAGGCGCGCCAGCATATCTTCCCTTATCAACGGATGCTTTGCCAGTTTTTCCTTTACTTCTGCAGCAAAACCTTTCTCGAGCCACACAAGGTCGAAGACATCACAAAGGTCAAGAAAACCGAGCGTTTCATCTTCAGGCATTATCTCCCCGTACTTACCATATCTGACAGATATCGGCTCAAGTTTTTCATACCAGGGCTGTTCCTTTTTATCAAGCTCTTCAAGATCCATGGCTCCAATATAAACAAGGTTTGGGGCATATCTTGAGCATTCATCGTAGCCCTGGACGTACTTAGGGAGAACAGAGAGGAATTCCGAATCCGGATGAGCTTCTCTCTCGACGAAAGGGGTATTTCCGTAATAAAGGGCCAATTCGGGAGTGTGATTCAGAGAATATGAGGTACCTTTGACCGCTGCGTTGGGCATTTCGCATTCCTCCATACAAATTTGCTGTTTTTTGTTGAATTCTTATCATACGTATGAATAATTATAATTTTTCAAAAAACCAAGGTCTTTGTTGTATCGAATAAAGAAATATTAAAAACAATCAAAATTTATGTTCCAATAAATAATTCATTCTTTTTGATGATTTACAAAGAGCGGCAGAACAGTCAGAAGAAAGAAGACTATCCTGCCGCGAACTTCTTTACGGCCTGTCTGATCAAAATGATCGGTCTAATTGAAAACTGTCTGTTCCTTGATAGGTGTCTTAAGCGCCTCAAGTGACTTCTCGAGAATAGCTCTTCTTATTACTCTTTCCTCTTCGAGGGTCTTTGATGGATCACCCAGGGGATAAGGGATCGCTACTGCCGGCACTATCCTGTTTGCTCCGACCGTCTGAGAAATTGGGACGATAGTGCATATATGTACCACTGCTATTCCTGTTGCCTCAATTGCTTTTACCATCGTTGCACCGCAACGTGTGCAGGTTCCTCAAGTAGATGTGAGGATAACGGCATCGACACCGTCTTTTTTCAGCCGCTCTCCTATTTCAGCACCAAATTTCTTTGAACTTGCTACCGAAGTGCCGTTTCCTACAGTTGTGAAGAAGTAGTCGTAAAGCTTACTGAAGACACCATCTTTTTCCATCTCACGAAGGACATCTATAGGAAGCACACGGTTAGGATCTGTGTTTGCGTATGTAGGATCATATCCTCCGTGAGCTGTTGCGTAGGCGACTTCATCTGCGCTCTGCACGCCTGCAATGCTGTAAGTGCCATATTTTGATGCGCTTGAGGCTTCTATATGGTCAGGATTCCCCTTCGGCACTATTCCGCCTGACGTGACAACCGCGATCACAGCCTTTTTCATGTCCTTTATCGGTTCTGCGGGAGACACCCTGTCAAAAACAGGCATCGGGTATTCTGTCTTGAATTCTTCCCCTTTAAGTTTTTTGACAAGCATGTCGACAGCCCGGGCGGCTCCTATCTTATCGTGGAAGCGGTTTACCCTTACCCCGCGCTGTATGTAGCCGTCGTCGGCAGGGCTTCCAACAGATTCTCCCCTGAGCGACTTCATTATAAGCTTCGACATTGCCGGGACTGCATCCTTTATCCCTCTTGCACTGTCAGAGGTTTCGACGATGTAGACGCTTTTCCTGAACATGTCGACCCCGGGATTCTCAGGATACATTCCTGTAACCACTGGTATTCCAAGTTTTTTCGTCACAGCCTCGCTTACAGCGCCGCATGCAGTTCCGTAGCGCCCTGCGTTGAAGGCAGGACCGGCGATAACAGCATCGGGCTTAAAGTCTGCGATCATTTTAAGTATCTTCTCACCTGCTTCGTCCATGTTTTCAGCAAAATAACCGTCCCCGCATACAACAGTGCCGACTATCTCCGCTTCATTTCCGAAAGCAGCCTTGAATGCCATCCCAGGACCAAGTGCCCCATTACGTGACTCAGGTCCGACGCCGGCTTTTTCCTCTCCGCCTATTCCGGCGAAAAACTGGTTTATGTAGTGAACTATCCTGTAAGTCATTTTTTTACCCTCCCCTACCAGGTCTCTGCTCCGAGCTTGTTGAATCCCAGCTCGCATGTCGCGCCTGTTATCGCCTGAAGTTCAACTTCTATCGACCCGTCGGGTTTCAGTGATCCGTCAAAGCCTCCGGCTATTACGTCCACGTATTCTGTAAAACCAATGATCCTCTCCATAGGAGGCAGGGTAACGGTCATATTGGCGTTCCCTGCGGTAACCACCGCATTCGCCTCTGGTGCCGCATCTGCAAGGGATTGGCTGGCTCCGTCCCTGCCTGCGAACTCATCTGTTATCAGCACCGTTTTGATCCCGGCCATTTCTGCCTTGCGGCAATTCATGATAAGGTCTGCGTCAGGATTTCCGAACCCCTCTTCGCTGATGACAAGTCCGTCTACCCCGAACATCCCTGCTATTTTTACCGCAAAAGAAGAATTTCTTTTCTTATCGGCGAGAGTAACGTTTTCATTGGTAATTATGGCCCCAACAAAATTGATATCCTTGCCGTGACGCTCGTAAAGAGACCTTATGACCGGGTTGTTCTGATGGACATAGGTGCTGTTTTTGTCGCATGCAGAAACACAGTTGCCCGACACAATGGCCCCGTCCATCGTTTCGTTCGGATGGATGATGGTCGGAAGGATCTTTTTCGCATCAATGCCATAGACATAAGTGTCGTGGAGCAGTCCCTGTGTCTGGAGCATGTAGAGGTATGCAACTTTGGGAAGGCCGGGATATGACTTCATGCTCTGTGCAAAGGGCTCTACTTCGTAAGTTTCAGTCTTATCTGCTCCCTGCCCCGACTCGTGCACGCTTTTTGCTAGGTACATGGCAGCCTTGAGTCCGGCCAGCCTGCATGCTTTTTCGTAATCATGCTTTTCAAGACCATCCTGAGGCTCAAAAACCAAGACAACATTGCATGTTTTGGAAAAAGGCGTGTACTCAGAACCCTTTCCAGACATGTCAATTATGCCTTCCTGAAATCCAACTATCCTGCCGCATGTAACAACTGCCGCACCCTCAAGGACAAGCGTCTTTCCCTCGCCCACAGATCCAACATCGCTTACCATTCCGGGGAAGACCTGTCCGCCGCCTTCGATTTTATATCTCGGCTCGATCACGTCTTTTACAGGAACTATTCTTATGCTTTCTCCGGGAAGAGCGATATCTGCATTAATGCTTTTAAGGTTGTCATCATCTGCTACAAAGGCCAAAAGGTCTTCTTTGCTTACCTGAAGGGTACCGTCTTTCAGCACTTCTGTGCTGCCGCCCCACTTCACACCTTTAACACTTACCTTCAACAGTTCAAGTTTCATAAAAATCCTCCTCATGATCAATGATTGGAATTTTTTCAAATCAAAGCCTTGCTTTCGCTTCTCACCCCCTGATGCACCTGTGAAGATCACAACGAAGAATTCCGCATTCCCGCAAGGTATCTTCCATTAATGCAAAGTCGACATACTTATAGTCGTAGTCAATTTTGTCAGGCATGTCACCTGGTATTCTTTTGATCTCACATTCTCGGAAAATGTTCATAGCTGATTCGATTAGTCCAAGTGAATCGGTGTCAAAAGGAATGTGTCTATCTTTGTTGTCTCTGCTCAGAACAAGCGTCCTGTAAGGCTGTTGAGCAGGCTTGAAATTTCCGTATAACGGGCTCGCTACAAGTTTCCATCCCTGATGGATCATGTCTCTTGCAACAGTGAGGACTGATATCGCAGGGCCATCAATAAGCCTTGCATCATCAACACATTCCGCAAGGTCTTTGTTGTTCGTTATACAGGCATAAAAAAAAGGGAACAAGACCACAGGAACCCCGCCTCCCAGCAAGAGATCCTCTGTCCCCGTTCCCTAAAAGTCAAATAAACGACCCTTAGCCGTCTTCAGAGTACTGTCCGGCAGCAATCCTTATGCCTGAGAGTTTCAGCTTAAAAAGCCTTGCCCCTTCGGCGCTCCCGGCAAAAAACCGGGAGTCTCTCTTGCTGCTTTCATACAGATTATTGTCAGTATAACAAGAGCTACGGTCTTGTCAACCGTAGCTCTTGTTTTGCTAAAAAATATTATTTAACAAACTTATAAGATGCTGTTTACCACTTAAGTCCCGTTATGAATATAATACCAATGCATACAGGTGCCACAACGCGGCATATCCAAAGCCAGGTTGTGTACATCGGGAATACAAGCTTGCCGTTGTCAGTAACTTCAGCCTTGGCACCATCTGTCCATACCCATCCAACGAAGACTGCGATAAAGATACCACCAAGAGGCATAATGACGTTGTTGGTAAGGAAATCTGCAGCATCAAGGAAATCTTTGCCTGCGATCTGCGGTATATGTCCTCCGACAGACAGAGCTGAGGGTATACCCAGCAGAGCGATCGCTGTTCCCATGACTATTGCCGCCTTTGCCCTGCTCCACTTGAGCTGGTCGATAGCATAAGTAACGACAACTTCAAGGAGAGAGATGGCAGAAGTAAGCGCAGCGATAAAGAGGAGCAGGAAGAATGCGAAGGAGAATATCGATCCCATAGGCATCTTCGCGAAAACTGCGGGAAGTGTTACAAATGTAAGTCCTGGACCTGCTCCGGGCTCTACTCCAAAAGCAAAAACTGCCGGGAAGATGGCAAAACCAGCAAGGATGGCAACAGAGGTATCAAGAAAAACGACTGTCCTTGCTATCGAAGGCAGGTAGTCTTGTTTTCCAAGGTAGCTGCCGTAAGTTATCATGCAGCCCATACCAAGGGAGAGCGAGAAAAATCCCTGTCCAACGGCCGCAAGCACAGCTTCTCCTGTAAGTTTCGAGAAGTCAGGTTTAAGATAGAATTCAAG
Organism: Synergistota bacterium; assembly: GCA_034331105.1. GTDB lineage: Bacteria > Synergistota > Synergistia > Synergistales > Synergistaceae > Caenicola. The sequence goes on from JAXQGB010000014.1 coordinate 187,815, forward strand.
TCCTGCGCCTGCACCCGGGAGTGTTACTGAACGGACGATCAGGACGAGGAGCAAAACAAAGAGAGCCGGCATAAGGATCTTGCAGCTTTTTTCAATACCGCCGCTGATGCCTTTGTAAACAATTCCGCTGACTATAGCCATTACAGCAACATGGTAGGCTATTGACTGTACAGGATCTGAAACGAAAGCTCCGAAAACATCCCCCGCTTTCCCTTCCGCGGCAGCAGCCATAAGGCCGCCAAAAGACTTGAACATATAAGCAAGAGTCCAACCTGCAATAACAGCGTAGTAAGACAAAATAACAAATCCGCAGAAAAAGCCCATCCAGCCTACAAGAGGCCATGCTCCCCCTCCGAGTTTCCTAAAAGACCCGACTGCGTCAGACTGTGCATTTCTACCGATAACAAATTCCGCAAGCATTACAGAAATTCCCAAAACAATAACTACTGCAAGATAAACCGCAACAAAAGCCGCTCCGCCAAATTTCCCCGTGATGTAAGGGAATCGCCAGATATTACCAAGACCTACCGCCGAACCTGCAGCAGCCATAATAAACCCAAACCGGCTGCCCCACTGTTCTCTGTTCTCAGACATTTGATCCTCTCCTCTCAATAATTAAAAAAGCCACAGCCAAAGAAAAGCCCCTTCAGCGCTTAAGTTGTATATCATATTACAGTCAATAACACAAGTTTGCAAATGCTTATATAGCGGTAATAATATTGCATAATACAAAATAATTTAAACTAATTGAAACAAAATACAATAAAATATAGATTAAATACAATAAGATTTACACATTAAAAAAGGTGCTTTACTAAAAGTAATGGCGGGAGAAAACCATCAAGGCAATCTCCCGCCATTACTTTAATATCAGCGTTAAATATCAGTTATCAGTTTTCACATGGAGCGTTTATTCTGCGAATATCCATTCCCCTGCCTGTTTCATCATCAACATCAATTACCACTGCCTGGAACCTTACACCTGTATCGCATATCTCGAATTTACTGGGAGTTCCGTATAAAAATTTTGGGATCACAGACTCTGCGGTCATCCCGATTATCCCACCGTGACCGCCTGTCATACCAACGTCGGATATAAAAGCGGTACCCCCGGGAAGGACCTGTTCGTCCGATGTCTGTACATGGGTGTGAGTTCCTGCTATTGCAGAAATTTTACCGTCAAGCCAATACGCGAGTGCCTTTTTTTCTGACGATGCCTCTGCATGGAAATCAACAAATATACAGGGAGTCCTGGTTTTCTCTATCAGCTTCTCTGCAGTTCGGAAGGGACAGTCGAGAGGGGGCATGAAGGTCCTTCCCTGAAGAGAGATCACTGCTAGTTCCTTTCCGTTCTTTTCAAATATCCCAAATCCCCTGCCCGGAGTTCCTTCAGGATGATTGGCAGGTCTCAATATCCTCTTTTCACTGTCGAGCAGAGGCAAGATATCTTTCTTGTCCCAGACGTGGTTGCCGCTGGTAAGGATATCTATTCCCATTGAGAACAGTTCGTTCATGACCGTCTCTGTGAGTCCAAAACCTGCAGCGCTGTTTTCTCCGTTGGCAATTATAAAATCAAAACCGCCATACTCTTCGCGCAAAGAAGGCAAAACCCGGGGGACAGCTCTCCGCCCGGGTCTTCCCATTATGTCTCCGATAAAAAGGATCCGCATCGTGCCTCACCTATTTTGCGTATTCTACAGCTCTTGTCTCTTTGAGCAGGGTCACTTTGATCTGCCCCGGGTATCTCATTTCTTCTTCTATCTTTCGTGCAATGTCATAAGCCAGTTTTTGCATGGCTCCGTCATCAGTCACAGAAGGAGAAACGGCCACGCGGACCTCACGGCCTGCCTGGATTGCAAAAGCCTTGCTTACGCCGCTGAAGGACTTGGCAACTTCTTCCAGTTTTTCAAGCCTCTTGACATAAGCATCAAGACTTTCTCTTCTTGCTCCCGGTCGTGATGCGCTGACCGCATCAGCTGCGGCTACAAGTACAGCGTAAATAGTCTGCGGCTCTTCATCTTCATGGTGAGCTGCGATCGAGTTTACGATGTCAGGGGCTTCTCCATATCTTTTTGCAAGATCAGCTCCGATCTTTGCATGAGGCCCTTCTACCTGATGGTCAACAGCTTTTCCTATATCATGGAGAAGTCCTGCTCTTCTTGCCTTAAGCTCATCAAGACCCATTTCTGCAGCCATGATCCCTGCAAGGTGGGCTACTTCAAGGCTATGAGCAAGTGCATTCTGACCATAGCTGGTACGATATCTGAGTTGACCGATGATCTTCGTAAGTTCTATATGCATGTTTTTGATACCAGTTTCAAGCAGTGCCTGTTCCGCTGTTTCAAGGATCTGTATCTGAACGTCTTTTTCTGCGCGTTCGATAATTTCTTCTATCCGAGCAGGATGGATGCGTCCGTCAACAACAAGTCTTTCAAGGGAAAGGCGTGCAACTTCACGCCGCACTGGGTCAAAGCTGCTCAACGTAACAGCTTCCGGAGTATCATCTACTATCAGGTCGACACCGGTAAGTGTTTCAAAGGTCCTTATGTTGCGGCCTTCTCTGCCGATTATCCGGCCTTTCATCTCGTCGGAAGGAAGATTTACAACGCTGACCACTGCGTCAGACGTAAATTCAACACTGCAGCGCTGGACTGCGGTTGCAATAATTTCCTGAGCTTTACGATCTGCATCACGCTTCGCACGTTCTTCCAGTTCTTTAAGCCTGAGACCTATAAGATGGTTGGCTTCAGTTTCTACTTCAGCCAGCAAGAGGTCTCTGGCCTCTTCGCGTGAAAGCTGGGCGATCTGTTCAAGATTGGAGATCAGTTCCTGTTCCTTAACGGAGAGCTGGTTCAGTTTTTCCTGTGCCTGTTCGTGTTTTTGGATAAGTTCCTCTTCTTTGCGGCTTATGCTTTCGATCTTCCTGTCAAGGTTCTCTTCTTTTTGTTCGAGACGCCTTTCAGAACGCTGAAGTTCATTCCTTCGTTCTTTGGTGTCCCTGTCAAGTTCCTGTCTTAATCTGTGGATCTCTTCCTTTCCTTCAGAAACGATATCCCGTTTCATCTGTTCAGCTTTTTTAACTGCTTCGGAAATTACCCTTTCTGATTCAGAGAGAGCTCCTTTGTACTTCTTATCTGATGCATTTTTTTGGTACATAAACCCTATCAGGACCCCAACAGCGAGTCCTGCAATCACACTCAAAATTACTGCCATTGTCATTATCTATCACCTCAGTTTCAATTGTCATGGTTCAGTTGGTCAAATACATGTAGATCTGGATCATTCTATTCACAAGTTGATCATATTGCATGCTGCTTCATGTTTCACGCCGATGGGATGTATTGTACAGAATAAAACCTAACTTCACAAGTGGTAGTTATATGTACATATTATGCTTTGAATGATACTTCCATGCCATTCTTCTGAAAAATATCAACTTTTTCACCAAATCCGGTACCATTTAAAAGAGCCGGTGCATCAGAAATCAGCCATTCTGCATCTTCCTTCGCATATTTCAGTAATTCGCTGTCCCTGAAAACATCCGCAACTTTGAATCCGGCAGCTCCGTGCTGTTGCAAACCGGCTATCTTTCCCGGACCCCTCAAAAGAAAATCAGCCTCGGCAATTTTAAAACCGTCATCTGTTTTCAGCATTATCATGAGTCTTTCTGTAACATCTTCGTCGATCATATCAACAAGCAGCAGACAGACCCCGCGTCTGCCTCCCCTGCCCACCCTCCCCCTGAGCTGATGTAGTTGGGAAAGGCCATACCTATCAGGAGATTCAATGACTATCACCGATGCTTCAGGGACATCCACACCGACTTCAAGTACTGTCGTTCCGACTAGTACCTTTGTTGTTCCATCCCTGAATTTTTCAAGTTCGCCATTTTTAACATTGCCTGTCATTTTACCGTGGATAAAACCTATTCCCAGCAGTCCCAAATGCTTTTTCAGGAATGCGTACCTTTTTTCAACAGATACCAGTTCATTTTCTGCTTCATCTTCCACTCTGGGGCAGATCCAGTATGTCCTGCCCCCCGCAGCAGATTCATTTATGATGAACTGAAGCAGTTCCTTCATTTTTGTGAAATCTATCAGTCTGGTCTCTACCTTTTTTCTTCCTTCCGGTCTTTCTTTGATGACCGATATGTCCATGTCACCAAAAAGGCAGACTGAAACAGTCCTTGGAATTGGTGTCGCGGACATCATCAGAAGATGAGGGGTTTTCCCTCTGCTGATCATTTCTCCTCTTTGCATTACTCCGAAGCGCTGCTGTTCATCTATTATCACCGTTCCCAAATTTAAGAACTCAACGCCATCCTGTATCATCGCGTGAGTCCCTACGACAACTTTAGTCCGGCCGGTCTTTATCGATCCGATCAATGGTACCCTTTCTGATCTGACTTGCCCTCCTTTAAGCAGTGCGCACGTTATTCCTGTGGGAGAAAGGAATTTTTGAGCCTGTGAGTAGATCTGTTCTGCAAGTACTTCCGTGGGCGCCATGATCGCTGTCTGTATCCCGGCATCAGCACCTGCAGCAGCAAGACCCAGGGCTATAACAGTCTTCCCTGAACCAACATCTCCCTGTAACAGACGCGACATCGGATGAGCATTTTTTGTATCTTTAAATACCTGATCAAAAACTTTTTTCTGGGAGGCGGTAAGCTGAAAGGGCAGAGAGTCCATAAATCCCGAGTAATAATATCCGCCCGGCAATATTTTTGCTGCATCATAAGATCTCTTAATTCTTTCTTTTCTCAGGACCAGCACCGTCTGCAAAAAAAGAAATTCCTCATAGGCAAGCCTCTTGCGGGAGTTTTTCCAGTCTTCTTCTGAAGCAGGCCTGTGCATTCCCCGCAGTGCATCTCTTATACCCTGTAAACCCCTTTTTTCTATTATGCTTTGAGGAAGGTATTCAGTTAAAAGAGGGAGATTCTCTTCCAATAATTTGGACATTAACTTTCTGAACCACCTGACAGGCAACCCCGCTGTTGAAGGATAGACAGGCACTATCCCTGTAAAATTTTCGACATCTGAGCCATCTTTTACTACTTCAAAATCGGGATTTGAAAATTCGATTTTACCGTCACAAAAAGAAGGGCGTCCAAAAATTGCTATGGACGTCCCTTGTTCTAAAATATTATTAAGGCCTTTCCTGTTGAACCATATTATTGAAACAGTTCCGGTGCCGTCTTCTGCTTCGCAAAGACAAATGTAAGTGCCCGTCCTGAAACTTCTTTTACAGCTGATGCTTGTTATCTTAGCGACCACTATAGAGCTTCGTCCTTCTTTCAGCGCAGAAATTTTACATGTTTCTCTTCTGTCTGCATATTTTCGGGGAAAAAACCATAAAGCATCATTTACTGTAAAAATGCCCAGGTTTTTCAAAAGCCCGGCCCTTCCAGGACCGATCCCCTTGATATTTATTACCGGCTCATAGATATCTGCGGTCACGGATGATTCAGTTATGTCCCTCTCTGCTAGGATCCTTGTCCATTATTTCATTTGGATCGACTCCAAGCATTGCATAAGCAGCTTCCAGATCTCCCTTGTCAACAGAAGTTTCTGTTTCCATTGGATCATCTGTTACCGGGATCTCTTCAAGTATCGAATTGACCGCTGCAGTCAGGGTGGAAGAGTTGATGCTCTGGTTGAGCATGTTGTCAAACTTTGCAAGCAGACCTCTAAACTCCTGCTCATATAAATTTCTTACATTTCTGATCTGTGATACTCCATCACGCAGGCGCTCAGCCTCTTGCGCAGCATCCTTGCATATCATTTCAGCTTTTTCTTTTGCCTCAGAAATTATTTTTAAGGCCTGCTCCTGTGCGCTTTTGACTTTTTCATCAGCACTTTTCTGTGCCATAAGGAGCGCTTCATGAAGTACGTCCTTCATTTTTTCATATTCCGCAAGGCTTTCCTGTTTTGCAGTCAAGTCACGCTCCAGATCCTTTGTCCTTTGTGCATATGTTTGAAGTGTCTCCGCAACATTGTCAAGGAATTCATCTACCTCAGCAGAGTCGTAGCCTCTCATGCTTTTTTTGAAAGACTGATTGACCACATCAAGAGATGTTAAAAACTCGACCATAAAAATACACCGTCCTTTTTCGCTTTTACGTAAAAAGTACCAATTCTGTTCATTTTGTATATATTTTAATAATAATTATACATTTATCTAAAAAGTTAATTTTTGATCAAATACTTATTAACTCTGAATTTTGGGTCTTGAGCCGAAAATACCTGTCCCCACCCTTACTATCGTACTTCCTTCTTCGATCGCAATTTCATAATCATTGCTCATCCCCATTGAGAGTTCATTGAGTGAAAGCCCCGAAACAGACCTTAAGTTATCTCTTAGGAGGCGAAGCCCTTCAAAAGCTTTTCTGATTTCCACACTATCATCCGTGTTGGGTCCTATTGTCATCAATCCTTCCACAGATAAACGCGGACAATACTGCATCACTCTTTCAAGGAGACTGGCGGCTTCCTGAGGGGCTGTTCCGCTTTTTGTCAGTTCACCGGACATGTTTATCTCAATATAAACCGGGAAACCATGATCATCAGTTTCAGACAAGATCCTGTCGAGCATACGTGCAAGATCAAGTGAATCAACAGTTTCTATCACATCAAAAACCTCAAGCGCTTTTCTTGCCTTGTTCCTCTGGAGATGCCCTATCAGGTGCCATGGCGTCTTCTCTTCTGAGGGCCATTTGAGCCTTTTGTCAGCTGCCTCCTGGACCCTGTTTTCTCCAAGCATGTCCAGCTTAGCTGCTGCAGACAACATATATTCCACAGGGTGAGTTTTTGAGACCCCCATCAGCTTTATCTCCGCCGGGTCAAGGCCGCTTCGCTTTGCTGCAAACCTTATCTTTTCACGGATGTCTATGATGTTCTGATCAACGAAATCTACCAAAGCTGTATCCTCCCCTCACGAGCAGTAGAGGCGTCTTCCACTATGGCATCTCCTACAGAGACCCCTTCAGTAATGATAAACATTTTATTGTCGACTCTCTTGCCCTTAACAGGAACAAAAACAACTCTGGAACCTCTTACCATGTATACTCCTGATCTTCCCTCAAGTTCAATGATCGAGGTTTGCGGCACCAGCGCTCCCTCTGTCCTGCCTGCTTCTATTGTCAATGCATATTTTCTTGAAAGGACAGTTTCGGGCTGGAACCAGGGCAAAGTAATGTATAATTTTGTCTTATCGCCTGACTTGTTACTTACCCTTATGTCTGCTGCGGAAACTGTGTCTACCCCGTCCATTTTTACTCGCAGCTTTTTACTTTTTATTTGTTTCGCCATGTTACCTAATATCTTCGAGTAACCAATAAACCTCAGTTCCTGCGGCTGCTCGATCAGCTTTCCGACCGGCTGGCCTTTTCCTACAAGCAAACCGTCTTTTAAACGATTCAATGCCCCCGGCTCAGGCAAAGGCTGGAAACCGGGCCAGATCTCAGAGTAACGCCAGGTGTGTTCTTTCCCGTCAAGTGCTGCGACGAAATATCCCTGCTGATATGCTTTTACATCAGAAGCCCTGTTTCCTGAGGTGATCCTCGCAACGACAGACCCTCTTGAAACACGAACAGGCCCGGTGCCCTGAGGATATGCAACTATGCCCTCTGAAGGAGCGGGAAGGGAAACTTCTTTCCACAGCAAAACCCCGCTGATCTTCACCAGTTCTACATCTATCCCCGGTATAGCCCATGTTATCTCGGGGTGGAGATATTCATACCTGTCAAAATAGAGTTTAAAAGCCCAGATCCATATCACGATAACTATGAGGATCATCAGCCAATACATTGGCTTGAATCTTCTTGGTTCTTCGGGCTCAAAACGCCTTACCATCGATTATACCTTCTGTCACTCAACAATTAGCAACGGGATCTCTCCGAGGTCGTCCTTGACCTCCCATGCTCCGGCTTCACACAAAGCTCTTTTGTCAAAATTACCGGTAGTCATGCCTATCCCTCTGCAGCCGGCAGCCACTGTCGTCATCATGTCTATGTCTGTATCGCCGACATAAAGTCCTTCTGACGGCAATACTCCGAGAATTTCAAATCCTTTGATCAGGGAGTCAGGCTCCGGTTTAGCCCGCTCAACATCTTCCAGACCGACCACCACATCAAGCATAGGAGTGAGTCCCATAAATTCAACAGGCCTTTTTGCGAACCGGCGGTTCGATACTACTCCGACCTTTATATCCATCCCACGCAGCTTTTCAAGAGTGCTCAGTGTATTTGGGAAAAATTTCAGCCTGGCCTGCTCTTCTTCTCTGTAGTTTGCCCTGTAAAAATCCACCCATTCCTGTCGAAAATCTCCCCAGAACATCCTCCAGCTGTCCTCTATCGTCAGCCCTATAGCCGAAAGGACTTTTTCTCTTGAGATCTGATCAAAACCGAGATGACCGGCAAGTAAGTTGGTACAGTGGTGTATTGCATAGCTGCTGTCGACAAGTGTCATGTCAAAATCAAACAGTACGGCTTTGATCTTTTTTGTGCATATCATTAAGACTGGACCCCCATAACGAAACCTTTGAGATAGTCTGTTTCAGGTACTGCGGAAAGAGCCGGATGATCAAAAGGCTGATGTATTTCCAACGCAATACGGCATGAGACCCCTGCATCGATCGAGGCTTCGTTGAGTACAGAAAGAAGCATTTCTCTTGTAAAAGCATGGCTGCAAGAAAGGAAGACAAGATATCCGCCATCTTTGATCCGATTAAGTCCCCTGATGGCAAGCTCCTTATATCCACGACGCGCCGAATCCACCTGCCCTTTGGCTGGTGAGAAGGGCGGCGGGTCCATAATTACTACGTCGAATCTCTCCCTGTCGCTGTCCATCTTCCTCATGATGTCGAATGCGTTCCCGCATATCCACTCCATCTTTTTGGGAAGACCGTTGATCTCGAGGTTTTTCCTTGCGATCTCTATTGCTGATTGTGACTGTTCTACTGCCACGACCTCAGAGGCTCCGGCGGCAAGTGCGTGAAGCCCGAAATGCCCCTGATAGCTGAAACAGTCCAGCACCTTGGCTCCTTTGAAAAGAGGCGCTATCATATCGGGAATATTTTTAACATCCAGATATGCCCCTGTTTTTTGTCCCTTTTCAATGTCTACGAGTTCATAAATGGATCCCATTTTTATCTTGAGCGGTTCCTTAGGGATCTCCCCAAGGAGAGCCCTTACCTCTTTGGGTATCCCCTCTTTTTCGAGATGTTTGGTCTCGTTGCGAAGAACTATCGCAGATAGTTTGCGGACCTTCCTGAAAACATCCGCGACCTTGTCGATGTGCCTGTACCATCCGGCAGCTGATATTTGAAGAGATAATACATCACCGTAGAGATCCGCAACTATCCCCGGCAGGCCATCGGCTTCCCCATGAACCCACCTGAAAGCTTCTTCTCCCTGGTACCATGTCTTGCGCCAGTTTAGCGCTGATGTCAGCCTTTCCCTCAAAAGCCCCATCTGGTCAGGCTCTTTGGTTCCGTAAGTCAGGACACGTATAGAAAGGGCGCTCTCGCTCCAAAGGCCCCAGCCTTTGATCGAACCTGCCCTGTCAGTAAAAGCGATCAGGTCTCCCTGTTCGCACTGGGGAACCTGTCTGAGATTGCCTCTGAATATCCATGGGTGCATCATCCTGACCCTCTCAAGACCCGATTCGTCAAGGACAGCCCTTCTTGCAAGTCTTTTTTCTGAAGGCACTAAATTTTGCTCCTCTCTACACTGGCGAAAGCATCATGATTATGTATGCTTTCGTGGCTTGTCACAGAAACGCTGTACCATGTTATTCTGTGATCCTTTTCCATCGCGATTGATAGTTCACGGACCGAATCCTCCACAAAACGGGGATTGGCATAGGCTTTTTCTGTTACCGCTTTTTCGTCCTCACGTTTAAGTATACTGTAGACCGGAGCAGAAGCACACTGATCCGCCACCTCGGCAAGTTCTTCGATCCAGACAAAAGTCTTCATCCTTACAGAGATCTTTGCATGTGCTCTTTGGTTGTGCGCTCCTCTGTCCGATATTTCTTTTGAACATGGACACAATGTCTGGATAGGAGCTGTAAGTTCAGTTATTAGGTCAAACTTGCGACCCTTAAGTTCCGCGAAAAAACGGACATCATATCTCATCCGTCCCAGTGCCCCGCTGACAGGAGCTTTTTTTGTAATAAAATAGGGAAATTCAAAATAAGCATGGGCTTCATCCGCATCAAGCCTTTTCTGAAGCATTTTAAGAAGATTCTCCATGTTGTGGAATGTTACCTGATTTTCCTGTTCGCCCAGCACTTCAATAAACCTGCTCATGTGTGTTCCCCTGTAATCTCGTGGCAGAAATACAGAGAGGCTCACATTCGCAACAGTATCCTGGATACCGTTTGAACGGTCAAGGACCTGTATCGGCCAGGAGAGGCCTTTTATACCTACTTTGTCTATCGCAATATTCCTCTGATCCTGCTCACTCTGAACATCACGCACAATTAGACATCCTCCCTGCGGCAAATCACAGATGAGCTTTCTGTCTCCCAGACCCTGACCTCATATAGCTCGCAGTTATCGCGTTTTAGCGGCTTGTCCAGTATATCAAATATCCACCGGGCAATATACTCTGCCGTAGGCTGAGGAAGAATGTCATTGATGTAAGCATGGTCCAGCTTTGATAAGACAAGCTCTGAAACAGACTTTTTCAGCTCGACAAAATCAAACACCATGCCTTCGTCATCAGGCTCTCCCTGAAGAACTACAGCAAGCCTGTATGTATGGCCGTGGAGGTTCTCGCATTTTCCATGATAGTTTATTAGATTGTGGGCTGCGTCAAATTTGAATTCCCTGCAAAGAAACATCTGAGATACACCTCGCAAATCATCAAAAACCTTCTGATAGATTGTACCACTGCTTTAATAGATGATATACTCTATCAAACGAAAAGGGGGCATTGCAAGTGAAAATAACAGGCATTTTCGCACCCGTCCCTACGCCCTTCGCATCGGACGGATCGCTTGACATAGAAGCGTGGAGAATCAACTTAAGGATATGGAAAGAGTCTGCACTGGACGGTATCGTAATATGTGGATCTAATGGGGAAATGCCTTTTGTGACCCAAGAGGAACGTGTTGCATTAACTGAGATAGCCGCGGAAGAAGCTGAAGGCAAGCTCATGCTTATGGCCGGAGCACACTTCCCCTCAACTCGTGAAACTATTTCGTGCGCAAAGGCTCTCGCAGCTGCCGGCGCAGGATCACTTCTGCTGCTCCCCCCGCACTACTTTAAAGGGAATCAGACAGCAATATTAAATTATTTTACTGAAGTTGCCGATAATTCCCCGGTCCCGATATTTCTTTACAACATGCCGGCAAATACCGGGGTCGACATGGAGACAGAAACGATGATAGCAGCTTCGCTACATCCTAATATCAAGGGGATAAAAGACACCTCAGGAAACATGACTAAGCTGGGATACCTTGCCGCAGCCGCTCCTGAAGGTTTTTCAGTTTTCGGAGGCACAGGCAACTGGTTCCTTGCAGCCCTTTCAATGGGTGCCTGCGGAGGCACGATGGCTGCATCTATCCTATATCCCAACACATGCAGAAAAATATACACCTCCTTCCATGAAAACAACTTGAAAGAGGCAATGGAGCTGCAGGCTAAGCTCCTGCCGGTAAGTGATGCGCTGACTCGCAGATTCGGCGTACCTGGACTTAAGGCAGCGCTTGACAGCAAGGGCATGAAAGGCGGCCCCTGCAGATCGCCGCTGCTCCCTGTATCTGAAGAAGTAAAAAAAGAGATCATTAAGATACTGGATAATTCCGGTCTGGATAAATATGAGACATGGAGAGGTTAATTTTTAATATTTTATAAGGAGGTCCGGAAATGGAAGATAAAAAAGTTCTCACCCTGCTTCTGGGAAGTCCCAGAATCGGAGGCAACACAGAAAAGTTAGCTGACGCCCTGGCGGAGGGAGCCGCTGAAAAAGGTTATGAAGTCAAAAAAGTCCATCTTGCGGCTTTAACACTCAAAGGATGTCTCGATTGCAGAAAGTGCTGGAGCACAGGCAAGCCCTGCATACAAAACGACGACATGGATCAGGTCTACCCTGATATAGAGGCGGCCTCTGTTATAGCATTTGTTTCCCCTCTATATTTTTATTCCTGGACCTCACAGATCAAGCCAGTGTGGGACAGGCTCCTGCCCTACTACATGCCCGGAGCGCTACGCACAACTCCGTCCAAAAAAGCGATACTACTGGCAGCAGCCGGTGATACGGAAGAGCGTGTATTCGACGGAATGCGTGCTTCGTTCAAGCTTGCGACCAATTTTCTGGGATGGGAAGTCTTAGGTGAAGTATGCGCGCCTGACATCTACTCAAGGGGAGATGTCGAAGCAAAAGGGGTCAGCTATATCAAAATGGCAAAAGACCTCGGCCTCACTCTTTAGCACATATATTTAACACGACCAATTAAAAACTGGTTAGGATTGAGACCTTTATGTCTCGATTCTGACCAGTTTTTTACGATATTTTTATGAACTTACTGTATATTTCTATGTGCCTGTTGGCGATCTCTTCCACACTAAATTTGTACGCAACTCTATCCATTCCTGTTTTTGCAATTCGCACTCTGTAATTCTCATCTTCCAGAAGAATTTTAAGTTTATCCGCTATATCTTTACAGGAATCGACCTCAACAAGGCAACCATTGATACCATCTTCGATTATGTCTATCGGTCCTCCTGCTTTGGTCGCAACAGAAGCCAACCCTGATGCCATTGCCTCTATCAATACTATCCCAAATGGTTCCGGTTCCTTTGAAGGAAGGACAAAAATATCAGATGCCCACAAGTAAGGACGTATATCTTGAACAAAACCCGGCATGATCACCTTTTTTTCTATCCCTAAAGATCTTATCAGGCCACAAAGCTTATTTTTTTCTTCCCCATCACCCAAAAGCAGTAATTTTACGTTTTGCTGAGAATTATCTGATAAAAGTTTATAGGCTTTGATAAGGTTGTCGAAACCTTTCCAGTCTACAAATCTGCCGGCTCCTAGAATAATTTTTTCATCCGGCAGGATACCAAGTCTGTTCCTAGTATTCTCGGACTCGTTACTGTTAAATGAATACAATTTTGAATCTACAGGATTAAAAATAGTAGTGATCTTACTGGCAGGAAAACCAAGTCCCTCCATATGTGACCTGACGGACTCGGAACAAGTTAATAAGAAATCAGCGTCTTTATGATAGTGTGCCTTGGGAAATTTATCGACAGTCTGTACTACCGGGATCCCGGCACGTTTGCCCCAATATCCGGCTATTCTTGCCGCAGATGAAAGTCTTGTATGAATAACATCCGGAGAAAAATCTGCAATGATTTTTCTAAGCTTAGTGCCTGTTTGGGGCAGCCAGGAGACAGGTATGTCAAAGGTCTCATGAGGTAAATTTTCTTCTTTCAACCTTTCCGCCAGAGTTCCTCCACTTTTACAAATAACATGATTCTGAATTTTCTTTCTGCTGAACTCTTTGATCAACTGGATCCAAGTCTCACCCCAAGCGAGATGATTCTCGTCAACATAGTGCAGGATCTTCACTTTTATCACCCTTATCTGAGTTTTGATCAGATCCCGGCATTACAAGCAGCAAACCCCAACAAGCCCAAAAAAATACACTTACATCTCTTCTTGCTTCAAAAACGTCACCGTTGGTCCCGTATATAGCCATTGAGACCATCAATATAAAACAAATAAGAAACCATGGAACGTCTCCGGAATTAATCGCATCATACTTTAGTCCTGACCAAGATTTTTTCATTGACAGTACAAAGGCGATCATAAAAAACAACAATGCCGGGAAGCCGCTGGAATATAATATTGAAAGGTACATGCTATGTGGGTGAATTATTGGATCCAACCATTTTTGATGCAGAATGCCTTCCATGTTATTGCGCTGTTCACTAAAAACTTTTCCAAAAGTTGCCCAGCCGCTTCCCATAAAGGGATGTATTTTCGCCATGAATATGGATGCCTTCCATGTATCGGTCCTATTGTTGGTAAGGGCATCAAAATCATTGAACGACATCATTTGTTCGAGTTCTCTTTTAAAGGAAACAGAAGGACCGTTGTCGAAGGCAGAGATAAGAATAGAGAAGGCTAAGATCGAGGCCGCTATCAATATTACGACAGATCTTATCTTCAATTTTTTCGATGCTGCCGCATAAAACATGAAAATAATTATCTGCACAAAAGCACTGATCCATCCTCCGGAAGAAAAAGAAAAGATTATAAACAAAAGGCTTGTAATGCATAGTATGTATTTTATTGCAATATTTTTTTCAAAAAACCAAAAAGCATAACAAAAGAAAAATGGCATCGTGAGCAATGAATAAAGGGCTACAGCATTACCGTTGTCAAGGGAAGAATTCCAGCCCAGTATAAAAAAATATGGCCTGAACATAACGTCAAAACAAAAGATAAGGTTAACTGCCACTACTGCAAGTCCAAAAACCTTTCGCTTTTCTGAGGTATCGATAAGCCGCATGGCAAGATAAAGGCCTGTCATAAATTCAAGGGGTATTGACGCCCCCTTACCCCAGGTATAAAAACTGTCGACATAAGGGAAATGAGCGAACATTGACCACAACAAAAAGAAAAGAAGAAAACAGATGATCTTTCTGCTTTCCGGCTTCAGCTTTATTGAAAGAGGTGCATTATATCTTATCCTTCCGTAGGCTAGACAGATCAAGGCCAATACCCAGCCAAGATAGTGAATTACCGGGCCGAATGCAGTCATGGCAACTCCCAATACGTAAGCCCAATAAGCAAATGCTTCATGCGTTAACAAAGGGAAACGCTTACCAAAAAGTGATAGGTTGTTCATGCTTTATCTCCCAAAACAAAATTTATTTTTTTAAATTTCAAAAAAATAAGATTTATGATAGTCCACAACGGATAAAAACCTTTTATATTTTTGCCATTGTTTTCATTTATGCAATGTAAAAATAATTCCTGCTATGATATCACATTCAATCCCAGTTCCTTGTTCCTTTGGACATTTGTCGTGTCTGCTAAATTGCTTGATCTTAAAATATGCGTATAAAACATTTTTAACACTTGCAATCTTTTAGAAAAATTTAATGTAAGTTTTTTCTCTAAAATCCTTTTGTCTATTTAATTAAAAAGACCAAGCAGGCGACTACTTTCGAAGAAGGGTAAAGTAGAGAGACTCATTAGAGTCAACCATTTTCTTAAAAGAAGGAATGTTGGAAATTGGTATTTGGGTATTGGCCTCACCTGTTGATTTAAAATTTAATATCGCATTGTGCCAGCCTTCTATATCTTGTGAAGTTATCAACCCGGCTTCTGACCCTGCCATTTCTGATATAGTAGGAATATTTGAGGCTATCACAGGCAGTCCGATCTGGACCGCCCTCGCCAGAACAAGCCCATAGCCTTCATTGCGCGATGGGAAAAGAAGACAGGAAGACCTCGCCATGAAGCTATCTGCTTCATCTGAGAAACCGTGAAAAATAATTTTATCACCTATACCAAGCGCTGCTGCACGTTCTTTAAGTTTTTCCCTTTCCGGTCCATCTCCAAGTACCTCAAGCGTCCAATCCTTTGCATCTAATTTCCCAAGTGCTTCAATAACAGTATCAAGACCTTTTATCTTGGTCAGACGTCCGACAAAAATAAATTTGTTTTTGCCCCTGTTCCCCGGATCCCACCGATGTTTAGGTTCTGGAAGTGCAACGGGTATAACGCTGTGATGTTTCGGCAGATGGTTTTTAAGGTGATCCTGAACTGTTTCGCTTACTGATATCACAAACCCGGCATGTTTCAGCGGTATCAAACCATAATTCAGGCTGTAGCAGGCATGAGCTGTGTATATCCACGGTATCTTTGCCTTGGATGAAGTTATCCATGCTATCCATGCCGGGACTCTTGAATGAGCGTGTATCAGCTCCCATCCTTCAGTCCTGATCCATCTTGATATTTTTTTGGAACAATTCCAAGCTGTCAGAAGGTTCTTTTTATGAACAGGGAGTTTCCTGTGAAGCACCTTATCTGAAAGCTGGTACTGCATCCTGCCGCCATAGGATATTACCATAATATCATGGCCTCTCTCGGCAAGCTCGTTGGAGAGGTCTATAACGTGGCGTTCAACTCCGCCAATATCAAGTTCCGGCAATAACTGAATGATTTTCAAAAATTACTCCCACCGTTATTTTTAAATTTAATCAGGTTCACTGCTTAAGGAATTAGTCTCAGGCAGTTCCCCCCCTCTGTTTGGGGGAAGATAGGGTACCAGTGCGGAGATGAGTTCCCTGTTGTGTGTTTGTCCTGCCAGAGAGAGCAGTTCTCTGAGCTGCTTTGCCTGCGGCCTTATCGTAAAAGAGAGATAAAGCTGATTTATTGCATCTGCCCAATCCTTGGGGTCACCCGTCTGTTTTGCAACAGCAATGAGGTGGTATGCGTATTGTTCCTGTGCCTGATCCATGCTCATAGGGATTTTCCTGGCCTTGTTTATGTACCCTGCCTGAATATCTGCATCTTCTGTGTTTACCGCATTTCTCAGGGATTTATCTCCAACCAGGCCCGATCCAAGAAATATTATTCCGTATACTGAGGTGAATAGAATGAATCCCCCTATGATCCTGTAGACAGAGGTATGCCTTACTTCAGACCATGAATAACTCAGGGGAAGCAGCTCCCTGTTTACTACAGCAAATGCCAGCGAGAGCCATACAACATTTTCTATCCTGTGGAAAGGCCTGCTGAATATTGCATCGAACAATATCAGGAAAAGCATGGCACAGGCCCATGAGGCTTCTATCGAAAGCATTTTTTTCTGCATCAGATGTCTCACAAATTTCCAAAGCCACCAGGCGGATGTGCAAACCAGCAGAAGAGCACCGAAGATACCAAATTCTGCAAACCACTGAAGATACTCATTATGCGCCCAGTAAGTGAACTGCCACTTCATTGTTGGGTCTTTTTTTATTGCTATTGTCTGCCCTTCTAAATAATGCCACTTATAATGTCCGAGACCTACCCCTTTTACAGGATGCTCCATAAATATTGTCCAGCTCGTCTTCCATATATCTCTCCTCTTGCCAAAAGAGGATGTGTTTACCAACATGTCCATCGTCTTGTTTAAAAGAGCATAAGCGCGGCCAAATCCAAGTTTGGTCATCCCAATGTTGAATGCGAGCATCAGCAGAACTATAAGCACTCCCTGGCCGACCTTTTTAAGCATTTCTTTTCTGTCGTTTCTTGTGAATATTATGGCAATTATGACAGTGCCTGTTATTAGTGAGAGAAAACCTGCCCGGGTAGTAGAATTCCACATTCCCCATGCGTTAAGGGCAAGGAGGATACGATTCAGATGTTTGGGGATGGTGGATGAGTTCGTTTCCAATCCTGTTTCGGCTAGAGGATCTGAGTATGCCGCATTTAGGTATATCCCGTTCATTACTGCCATCGCCATCCATAACCCAAACATTTCCTGCTGACCGGTGTTGCCGATGTAATTGCCCGGGACGTTCATTATGAAAGGGAAAGGACCGTTCATTTCCCTTATAAGCAGCTCGGCAAAGATGACATTAATGCCGGCATTGATATTGGCCATCCATAAAAGCGACCTGTGGGCTTTCGCTCCTTTGAACAGGTCAAAGCAGAATATGTAGAGCGCTAAAAGCGATGCGAAGAAAAACCATTCCTTCATATAGGTGGACCATGACATTATATCGACCCACATCGGCTGGACAGATATATATGCAAGCATTATCAGCCAAAGCCATCCGAAATGATCTATTTTAAAATCTGTTCTCTCATTTCCATATATGACCAGGGTCAGCCCCCCGATCATTGTGATCACTGCTATCGGAACCATCGCAGAGAACCATTTCATTATGTGGAGAGTATCAAACCACCCCAGTCCGGAAAAAACCAAATTGGGCAATCCAAGGGAAATAAAGACCAAAAGATAAAAAATTCTGCCGGGCACAACTTTTTTTTGTCCTAAAGACTCGATCCGGATACTTGTTTGTGTTGTCTCCCTTTTCCTTGCAGGGGACTTTTGGTCATCTGATGCTTTATAAGCTTTCATTAGCAGGTCCCCTCTGTTCGAAAAGTTCTCCATGCATGTATAAGGGACTACAGGTCAGGACAATAGTCAGGCAAGATCAATAATGACCGCTGAGTTTATTTTCAAACCTGGCATATTCCTTGAAAAAGATCAGATCCACTTTTCCTGTCGGACCGTTCCTGTTCTTTGCCACTATCACTTCAGAGGTGGGATCCACTGTCTCCCCCTCCTGTGCGTAGTAAGCTTCCCTGTAAAGGAATATGACCATGTCAGCATCCTGTTCAATGGCTCCGCTGTCCCTGAGGTCTGAAAGCTGAGGCTTTTTGCTCCCGCCGCGTTTTTCGACATCTCTTGAAAGCTGTGAAAGCGCCAGGACAGGCACTTTAAACTCTCTCGCTATGCCCTTGAGGGCCCTGGATATCTCAGACACTTCCTGCTGCCTGTTTTCGATCTTCCTTGCAACGTTCATAAGCTGGAGATAATCAAGTACGACCAGCCCTTTGCCCGACTTATGCTTTGCAAAAAACCTCCTGCATCTGCCTCTGAGGTCAAGTGTGTTGAGGGTCGAGCTGTCGTCAATATAAATTGGGCTTTTCGACAGGTTTGATGCAGCTTTCGAAAGATCCTGCCACTGTTCGTTCTGGACTTTGCGTGATTCAAACATCTGTCTGAGATTGACCCTTGATTCGGCTGACAGCATCCTCTGGGCTATCTGTTCAGCAGACATTTCAAGGCTGAACATGAGGACCGGGATGTCTTCCTGGAGGGCAGCGTGCTGCGCAACATTAAGCGCAAAAGCTGTTTTACCCATAGAGGGCCTTGCAGCAAGAATGTAAAGGCTGCCCGGCTGCATCCCCCCCGAAAGTTTGTCAAAATCGGTGAAACCTGAGGGAACGC
Organism: Synergistota bacterium; assembly: GCA_034331105.1. Classification (GTDB taxonomy): domain Bacteria; phylum Synergistota; class Synergistia; order Synergistales; family Synergistaceae; genus Caenicola. Next base: position 206,789 of record JAXQGB010000014.1, read on the forward strand.
CGGTGATATCCAATCCTCCGGCCAACCTCTTCTCAATTTCCCCGATAGCTGACGTTACAACTTCCCTGGCTCCCTTTAATCTGGAAGTCCTACCGGACCTGGCTATCTCGAAGACTTTTTGTTCTGCAGTCTCCAGTGCCTCGTCGATCCCTATCTCTTCAGAAAAACCCATCCGTGATATATCTGTCCCAACAGTTATGAGTCCTCTGTGTACAGATTTATCCCTTACTATCCCTACATGATATTCGACATTTGCTGTTGTTGTGACCGCATCCATAAGTTCTGCAACAAATGGAAGTCCGCCCAGCCTCTCTTCAAGTCCGAGTTTTTTTATCTCTTCCCTGAAGGTAAGTGAGTCTACCGCATTGTTATGTTCGGCCATAGAGGCTATTACCTCAAATGCCGTCCTGTGTCTTGGATCGTAGAAATCATCGGCCCGCAGGCCTTCAATAACGATAAGCAGGGAATCCCTGTCAATAAGACATGAACCGAGCACCGAACGCTCAGCTTCAAGGTTGAAAGGAGGTATCCTGTCAAATTCCCTGTTGGTGCTCAATTTATTCCGGCTCCACTTTGAGGGTCATTTCGGCTTCTACACCAGTATATAGTTTAGCTTTAAACCGATATTCTCCGGTCTGTTTGACGGTCTCTTCCATTTTGAGGTCTTTTTTGTCAACAGGTACAGAAAACTGTGCAGCCAGAGCTTCTGCGATCTGGGCTGTCGTTACGCTTCCAAACAGCTTTCCGCCTTCACCTGTATTGACCTTTATCTTTACTACTTTACCTCCAAGTTTTTTTCTGGCTTCCTCAGCAATTTTTAATTTTTTATCATCTTTTATCTTCTGAGTCTTCTGCATTTGCTGAAGCTCGCGGACCTTTCCCTCTGTGGCTTCATCAGCAAACCCTCTTGCGATGAGGAAATTACGGCCGTAGCCGTCAGCAACTTCGAGAAGTTCACCCTTTTTCCCAATTTTATTAACATCCTGTTTAAGAATCACTTTCATTCTTTTTCCCCCTTATCCTAGTACGTAAATCGTACCAGATATCAAAGATTCCAACCATAGACAAAATGTACGAGACCGGAGAGAAGAGGACACAGAACAGGGAAAATGTCAATTTCAACACCCTCGATATCCTCCTGGATGCCATATAGTACCAACATAGTGACAGCCCTTCAAGCATGAATATGGCCCTTAGAACTTCCATCAGGTTGGCAGATACTACCCTGTATACCCTTTCATCGGGGAAAGCCTTGCCCGCAAGATCCATTATCACCGCGGCAACAAGTGCCCAAAAGAGGTTTTTGGGGAAACGCCATGTTTCAAATTTGGGCAGGATGGGTAAAGGTTCTCCGCCTGATCTCCTTATAATGTATGAAACCGCCCAGTAAGTCGCAAATGTATCTATGGCGGAGAAAAAAATGATCATGGACGGCATCAGGAGCGAAACAGTCTCTACCATAGCCAGCGAATAATTTTTGATTACTTCATCTGAGGCACCTATGCCGCCGGAAGAAAGTTTGCCTGCCAGCGAAGATACTATTTCCATCGCTGTTTCAGGCGACATTGCAAATGGGTTCATCCCCGAAATGCTTGTAAAGGTGGACAGAAGGATTATCTTGGCTGTAATTGAGGCAATTACAGAAAGAAGGATAAAATCTATCCCTTTTTCAGTTCTTCCGGAAATATAGCCAAATGTCACACCCAAAAAACCAAACTCCAGGGCATACATAAAAGCAGGGATACTTCCAAACAGCATAAAAACAAATACAGAACCAAAGAGGACTCCTAACAGCGACTCACGTAATCCCTGCCTAATTTCAAGGATCATAAACGGGACCGGGGCTATAAGGATCAGGAAGGGGGATGCGAGAGCAATGTACATTCCACCCGAGAACATAACTATACTCAAAAGTATCCATGACAACCATTCAAAAATAATTTTCGATTTCACTTTCCGACCCCCACAAAGACAATAAAAAAAGAGAGAGCCCTACGGCCCTCTCCCAATTATACAGCACAGACTCAATTTTTAATCTGATGTAAAAGGCAAAAGCGCAATTATTCTTGCCCTCTTTATAGCCCTTGTAAGCTGGCGCTGGTGCTTGGCACAAGTTCCGGTAACTCTTCTTGGCACTATCTTACCGCGTTCTGTAATATATTTTTTAAGTTTTTCCACTTCTTTGTAATCTACGTGCTCGATCTTATCTACACAGAAATGACAAACCTTCGGCCGACGCTTACGGCGTTTGCGGTTAAAATTCGAACTGTTTTCCATCAAAGACTCAACCCCTTCCTAGAATGGTATCTGTACATCTCCAGGTCCTTCAGTCCCGCCTATTTCAGAAAAATCAAGGGGGAATTCATCTTCAAATCCCTCTTCTTCCCTCAGGCTTCCCATGTCACCGCCAGAGACCGCATCAGAATGCATTCTGGCGCTTCCTGAATTCTGCTCAGAGTGAGAAATGGATCCTGAAGGCCCTTCATCTTCTCTGCGGCCTGAACCGAGGAGAACTATATTCTCAGCGACTACTTCCGTCACCCATCGGTGCTGTCCTGTCTTTGGGTCGTCGAAATCACGGACACTTATGCGCCCTTCGACTAAAACAGGACGCCCCTTTTTGAGATAGCGTTCGCAGATATCTGCCGTAAAACCCCAAGCAGAAACATTTACGAAGTCGGTGTGGTTCTGTAGTTCTCCTGTCGCCTTGTTTTTCCACTGGCGGCCGATCGCCACAGTTATCCTTGCTACCTTCTGCTTGTTCGGAGTAAACCTCACGTCAGGATCTCTTGCCAGGTTACCCATAATGACAACCTTGTTGTATCCGCGAGCCATGACGTTTACTTCTCCTCCAGGTTAACGACCATCTGGCGTATAACCTGGGGTTTCAGGCTAAGGAGACGTTCCATTTCCTTGACCTGTGCGGGGTCGAGCTTAAACGTATACAGAACGTAAAAACCCTCGAGCTGTTTTTCAATGTGGTAGGCAAAACGCTTTTTGCCCCAAAGATCCACCTTTTCCAACTCTGCTCCCAAACCGCGCACGACCTCGGCAATTTCTTCTGATACCATTTTATGGTCCTCAAGATCTGCCTGAAGAATCACAACCATTTCGTAAGATCGCACGTACTTCACCTCCTCCCTTTGGACTCTGGTCTCTTCTCAAGGAAGAGACAGGGACATACAATCAAGTACTATAACACCGAAGTTTGCCTAGTGCAAGACATCATTTGAAGTTATTTCTATCTTATAGATGACCTCGCCTGAGAGGACCAGGTTGAACTGTTCTCTTGCAAGTCTGGCAATACCTTCCGGGGTGCTGTAGTATTCGATTTTCTGTTTAAGCTCCTGTGATTTTCTTTCTTCAGCAACAAGCTCCTCCATTCTCTTATCCAGAGTGCCCGAAAGGACATCTATCCTTTCAAGCTCCTTGAAGAATGATGTAAGGAGAACTGCTATTAAAAATGTCACTGCTGCGGCAAATATGATCCACCGCAATCTGGGAGCATTCATGATCTGTCAGCTAAAAAACTTTCAGCTCTTGCTACATCTTTTCAGGAGCAGAAACTCCCAGCAGTCCGAGCACATTTTTAAGTGTTATCTTTGCTGCTTCCATAAGCAGGATGCGTGTTTTCATAACAGGCTCATCAACACCGAGGATCCGCTGGCTGTTATAGAACGAGTGGAATGCTTCCGCAAGTTCGGTTGCATAATATGCTATCCTGTGCGGCGCAAACTCGTCAGCTGACTTTGCCACTTCCTCAGGAAGTCTTGAGATGGCCTTTGCAAGGTTTATCTCTGACTGGTCTGTAACCAGAGAAACATCAAATTCTTCGATCCCGGGCATTGTTATGCCTCTTTCCTCAAGTTCACGATATATGCTGCATATTCTTGCATGAGCATACTGAACGTAGAAGACAGGGTTTTCGGAAGTCGCCTTTTTGGCCAGTTCAAGGTCAAAATCAAGGGTACTGTCACAGCGGCGCATAACGAAGAAGAACCTCGTGGCATCTACTCCGACTTCGTCCATTATCTCTCTCAGTGTAATTATCGTTCCGGCGCGTTTTGACATCTGGACAGGCTTTCCGTCCCTGAGCAGGTTCACCATCTGTATCAGAAGCACATCAACAGCATCGTCCGGGTGTCCGAAAGCCTTGTTGACCGACTTAAGTCTCGGCACATAACCGTGATGGTCAGCGCCCCATACATAGATGAGCTTTTCAAAATTCCTGTCGTACTTGTTTTTCAGATAGGCCACATCAGATGTGAAGTAGGTCGGTACTCCGTTGGTCCGAATAAGGACCCTGTCTTTATCATCCCCGAAAAGGGTAGACCTGAACCAGAGTGCGCCTTCTTCCTCGTATGCGTAATCCCTCTTCTTCAGTTCTTCCATCGCCGGTTCTACCTGACCGTTGTCATAAAGTGATTGTTCTGAGAACCAGACGTCAAATGTCACACCAAACTCTTCGAGATCCTTGCGGATCATTTCGGTAACTATTTTACCTGTCTCTACAGAAAAAAATTCAACGGTCTCTTCCATTGGTTTTTTCGCCGGTCCATCACCGTACTTATCAACGAAAGACCGGGCTATGTCAGTCATGTATTCTCCATGATAGCCGTCTTCGGGCATGGGTGCTTCGTCTCCTCTTCCGAGGGCGTCAAAGTAACGGGACTGGGCTGATTTGCCCAGAAGCTCCATTTGGAGGCCGGCATCATTTATATAGTATTCACGTTCAACATCCCATCCGGCAAAGTCGAGTATCGAGGCTGTTATGTCTCCCACTGCAGCACCGCGGCCATGTCCCATGTGCAGCGGGCCCGTCGGGTTGGCGCTTACAAATTCCACCTGGATCCTTCGGCCTTTGCCCGAGTTGACCCTTCCGTAATTTTCATTTTGAGTTATTGTGCTTTTTACCGCCTCAGTGATCCAGTTTGAAGCAAGTGTAAAGTTGATAAAGCCGGGACCTGCGACCTCTGCCTTTTCAACGATCTCTCCAAGCGGCACCTTGTCGATCAATTTATCAGCAAGTTCTCTGGGCTTCATGCCGAAAGGCTTCGCCAGCTGCATCGCAATGTTGGTCGCCCAGTCACCGTGTCCTGCCTGTCTTGGACGCTCAAGGCGCACCATGAACCCTTCAGGTAATTCCTGACCGGCTTCTTTTGCGATATCATCCACTGCTCTTTCAACTAACTGTTTAAGTTCTTCTGCCATGTTCTGCAAAGTCAAACACTCCTTAAAAATAAAAGACTTTATTTCCTGAAAGGAAGATCAAGGACCGGCCATCTCATGCAGGCTGCAAGCTCTTCCTTTAAAATTGCTGCAAGATGGTCATCTACGATCACGCTTTTTACCGTCCACGTGCTGTCGGCTATCAGCTGAGCTTTTTTGGGCCAGTGTATGATCGATTCTCTGAGGACCGCTTTTGTTCCTTCCCCAAGTTTTTTTAGCGGGGGAGACTGGATCATTTTATACCCTGATGGCATGTTCATTCTTATTTTCTGATCGATTATGAAGGGGAAACGCAAAGTGTAGCTGTTTTCTTTTCCGATCATCTCTCCGACTCTTGATGGTACTCCTCCCGGAAGCCGAAGCAGGAGATTATTCCCCAGCATTATTCCCGGAAAGCACTTAACTTTGAATTCAAGTTTGTACCCCGTCTTGGTAGGTTCCACAGAAAGCGGATCAAGGACCATGCCCGGTATTGCGAAGTTGACCCTTTTTCTTAGAAAATCACTAAGTCCGCTCTTGGAAGGCAGATAACCGTCAGACATGAGCTGTACCCAGCCTCCGCTGACAGATATCAGCAGTGTTCCATCAGCAGATCCTGTCTCGTTGAGGTCAAGCTTCCATAAAAACTCGAGTTTGTGGTCAGCAGGGTTGCCTGAGCTTACAGTCTTTTTTTCAAAATCCCCGTCTTTCAGTCGGTAAAGGAGTGCTCCGGTCACAGACGGAGCAGTGACCCCATATGCAGATGTCTGACCGGCCTGATAAAATTCAGTTTTGCCTCCGTTTGGAGACAGCTCAAGTACAGGCGCTGTCCAAAGACTTGTAGAACCGGGGCTCTCTTTGTCCAGTTCCATTGATGCCTGCCACCACATCTTTGTCTCCCATCCAATAGATTTAAGCCATTTATCAAGGATCAAGGTCTGTTCCCATGGAGTCCAGGGGCCCTCTTCAGGAATATTTTCAGGAGATCTGACCCAGTTGCGCGGATATCCTGAGAGTTTTTTTGAGGGCTGGGCTATCCATTCCATCAGTTTCAGACCTGTCTTATTTTTCTCTCCTGAAGATATAGACTTGGGGAGCCCAATGGAAGGAAACGCGTGCACAAATTCACTCATAGCAGAAAGGCTCTGGTTGATACCCTTCCTTGAGCTGAAAGACAGGCTAGGCCTCTTATAAACGACAAAACCTTCTCCATCCCATTTTTCCTGATTCATGACTGTCCATTTGAATTTCTGCTGTCCTGACGATTTTGTAATTGCAGGATCTTTGACATCCCTTCCATGCCAGTAAAGCTCCATTCCCTCGGGAAGCTCGACTGTGACGTTCTGTTCCCACATTGGAAGGGGCCCTGCCATATCAATAGTTTCATCTACACCGTAACGTTTTTCATGTTTCGTTCTGACAATGAGCACAACAACTCTTCCCACCGCTTTATCAGTTGTGGTGATCTTTTTTACCAATGCTCCGCCGTCAAGTCTCTCTTCAGAGAGCAGCAGTTCGCCCTCTTTCATGGAAGTCATTGGGTTGTACCAGGCGGCCTCCAATATTTCGACAGAACCGTTTGCCGGAATAGGCAGCTTGATATCTTTCAGTTGATCCGGGATGCTCTCTCCTGTCAGAACAACATAGTAGAAAGTGTCTTCCATCGTTCCGTCATTCAGCATCCTGAAATCATTGTTCTTGAGCCAGACAACTGATGTGGCTCCGGTGAACCCCTCTATCGAAGGGGCTTCCTTGTTGAGTCTCCTGACTTCTTCAGAAGTGTTCCAGGCTTCTGACTCTGCGGGCAAAACTAAAAACGCTGAAAGCAGTGTCAGAAATATTGCAGTCAAGCTAAAAAAACGTCTCATCAAATACCTCCCGGTCATCTGCCGCAGCATTGCTTGTATTTTTTACCGCTTCCGCATGGGCAGGGATCGTTGCGTCCAACCTTGTTAACGTTCACTATCGGCTGTGTTTTTTGTGCTGTTGCCAATGTTCCGGGGTTTTCCATATCTTCGCCGTATCCAAGCGTATCGGGTATCTCAAGTGCATCCCGGCTCTCGATCCAATTTGTCCTGTTCTTTTCTTTTTCTTTGTTTACGACTGAGACCTTAAGAGCAAACTCCGTGATACCCTCCCTGATCTGGACCAGCATCGTCTGGAAAAGGCTGAAAGACTCAAACTGATACTCGAGCAGCGGGTCTTTTTGACCTATGGCCCTGAGACCTATACCCCTTCTGAGCTCATCCATCGCCAGCAGGTGTTCTTTCCAGTTCGTATCAAGTACCTCTAGGAAAATATAGCGGAATATCTGCTCTGACACTTCAGGTCCAAGGTCTTCTGTTTTCTGACTGAAGCGTGATCTTATGTCTTCGATAATGACCGGTTTCGCCTGCTCAAGGTCTTCTCTTGTTTCGACATTTTCTATGTGCTTCGATATGCCCGGCCAGAAGAGAGCGTTCAGTTTCACGCTTACTGACTGTATATCCGGCTCTGCATTGTCATTATCTGCAAAGACTTTATCTAAAAGTGCCTGTGCTGTATCTTCCAGAACGCCAAGCATTCTGGAAGCGATATCCTTGTCATTAAGTATTTCGCTTCTTTCTTTGTACAGGGCTTCGCGCTGCTGGTTCATTACGTTGTCGTATGCAAGCAGCTGCTTTCTTATATCAAAGTGCATCTCTTCGACTTTTTTCTGTGCGTTCTCAATAGCCCTGGAAAGAAGCGTGTGCTCAATGCACTCTCCCTCTTCCATTCCGAGCTTTTCCATAATTCCCTGGACCCTGTCTCCTCCAAAGAGGCGGATCAGGTCATCTTCAAGTGCAATATAAAAACGGCTCTCTCCGGGGTCGCCCTGTCTTCCGGATCGACCTCTGAGCTGGTTGTCTATGCGTCTGGATTCATGCCGTTCAGTTCCTATTATGCGGAGCCCCCCGGCTTTGATGACCGCTTCGTGTTCTTCTGTGCAAAGTTTTTTGTATTCTTCCAGTACGTTTTTGTACTCCTCATCGCTATCCTTGATATTCAGGCCCTTTTTCTGCATCTCCTCACGCGCCATGAACTCAGCGTTGCCTCCAAGAACGATGTCTGTTCCACGGCCTGCCATATTTGTCGCAACAGTAACTGACTTGAGGCGACCGGCCTGAGCAACGATGGAAGCTTCTTTATCATGGACTTTGGCGTTGAGGACACTATGGGGTATTTTCCTCGCACGTAGCAGTCGGCTGACCTTCTCGGAATTTTCGATAGAGGTCGTACCGACCAGGACAGGCTGCCCCTTTTCGTATGCTTCAGATACCTCGTCGGCAGCAGCGTTATATTTCTCAGGCACTGTCCTGTATATTGCATCGTGATGATCCTGCCTTACCATTGGCATATGTGTCGGCACAAGGATGACTTCGAGGCCGTATATCTCCTTGAACTCTTCGGCTTCTGTGAGTGCGGTACCTGTCATGCCGGCAAGTTTTTCGTACATTCTGAAATAGTTCTGGAGTGTGATCGTAGCAAGGGTCTGATTCTCCCTGCCGACTTTCACACGTTCTTTGGCTTCAATGGCCTGGTGAAGACCGTCTGAATACCTGCGGCCAAACATAAGTCTGCCTGTGAATTCGTCAACGATAACTATTTCACCGTCTTTGACGACATAATGGACGTCCCTCTGGAAAAGATGGTGGGCTTTAAGCGACTGAGCTATTTTGTGTGAGAGCGAAGAGTTGGCAAAATCAGTAAAAAGGTTGGGCAGCTTCATTAATCTTTCAGCTTTTGTTATTCCGGTTTCAGTCAAAGCAAGATTGCGCTCTTTTTCCTCGACCTCGAAGTCTGTGCTTCTTATGAGCTCCCTGGCCACACTGTCAGCTATCCTGTAGGGCTCGGTATCATCTTCCGACGGTCCTGAAATTATCAGCGGTGTCCTTGCCTCATCTATAAGTATGGAGTCGACTTCGTCCACTATGCAAAAGAAATGACCTTTTTGTACCTGCTGATCTTTTTGTATTGCCATGTTGTCCCTTAGATAATCAAACCCGAACTCACTGTTGGTACCGTAGGTTATATCCTTGCGATAGGCTGTGAAACGGTCTTCCTGATCCATGAAAGGAGAGATCACACCGACAGAGAGTCCCATCCCTCTGTAAACAGGCCCCATCCATTCAGCGTCGCGCGCCGCAAGGTAGTCGTTGACAGTGATAACGTGGACTCCACGGCCTGCTATTGCATTTAAAGCTACTGCGAGAGTGGCGACAAGAGTTTTTCCCTCTCCTGTCTTCATTTCGGCTATTTTACCCTCGTGAAGTGCCATTCCTCCCATAAGCTGTTCTTTAAAATGTCGAAGTCCAAGTGTTCGCACTGAGACTTCCCTGACTCTTGCAAAGACCTCAGGAAGCATGTCGTCAAGCGTTTCTCCATTTTCAAGGCGTTCTTTAAAAAATGATGCTGACTGGGCAAGTTCTTCATCTGTAAGATCTTTTAACTGTGGCTCGAAGGAATCTATTATCGAAGCTTTTTCCTCATAACGCGCGATCGCTCTGTCATTAGGATCTAATCCCAGTGCCTTTATGACACCGCTAAACAGTCCCATTGAAACTCCACCTCTCAAAAACATAAAACAGTTCGTCTGTGATGATATTTCTTCCCATCGGCTGATTATATCCTTTTATGCATAGAGCAGTCAAAGCAAAATGACCTATACTTAAAGATCAAAAAAGTTGAGCCGGCGTTACATGCCGCGCCGGCTCGATCAATTATTGCTCAGGTATCTTTGTGTTCAGTTTTTCTTTAGCATCATCAACGCAAAGACCTTGGCCTCGTTGATCATGTGGTCTATCTCAGCGTACTCGTTTGGCATGTGTGCCACATCGGCTTCCTGGCACCATACTACCGCCGGGATACCCTCATCTCTGAAATATTTGGCGCAAGTGCCTCCGCCTACTCCCCCAACATGCGGCTCAAGACCGTAAACGCACCTTATCGCTTCCCTTAGCATCTCGACCACAGGTGAGTCAGAAGGTGTCGGAGAGGGGGCCTGCTCTCTCTGTAAAAAATCGTAAGTGATTTTTACATTTCTTCTATCCTGGATTTTTCTGATCTCTGCGTCGACGACTTTCAGTACTTCTTCCAGAGGAATATTCGGCAGTACCCTGCAGTCAAAACAAAAAACATCACGTCCGGGCACCGTATTCACATTCGGGACATTTGCATTGCGCCTCGTGGGTTCAAAAGTGGAACCTGCAGGGTCAAAAATATCGTCTTTATCAGGAAAAGCGTTGTGAAGAGCAATATCTAGGGAACAGGAAAGCTCGTTCGCAGCCCTGCATGCGTTGTTGCCAAGCTGCGGTCTGCTTGCATGCACCTGTTTTCCCTCCACAGTAAACTCTATCCAGCAAATACTCTTTTCAGCTATCTCTATGAAATCTCCCTGTTCGTTACCTCCGTCAGGTACTATTACAAGGTCATCGGGACTGAAAAGACCCTGCCTGATAAGATGCTGTATCCCGTGAGCACTGCCGACCTCTTCGTCTGCCACGAAGCAAAGGCAGATCTCATGTTCAGGCTGCAGATCATTTTCTCTTAAAGCGACCGCGGCAAAAAGTGACGAAACAAGTTCCTGACAATTATCGTTCGATCCCCGTCCGTAAACTCTGCGATCTTTTACCACGGCCTTGAAGGGATCAGTCTCCCAGTGCTTCCTATCTCCTTCAGGGACCACATCCATATGTGAAACTATCCAGAGGCGTTTTGAGGTTTTTCCCGGTATCCTCACGATCAAATTTGGTCTTACGCCCTCTTCAGCCTGGGGATCCTGTGAGTTATATATTTCAGGTTTGCCAAATCCCATCTCTTCAAGTTTTTCTGCGATGTATCTGGCTTTTCTGTATTCTCCGTTACCACCGCCAAGAGGACTTATCGCCGGTATCTCCACCAGGTCTGACAAAAGAGAGACCATTTGCGGCTCAAGTTTTTCTATAGTTTTAAAAAGTTCGTCCTTCAAAATACATTCCTCCTCTATCCGGAATACGTTTTTGAATAAATGTATATTGCATCTGTCCATCAATACAAATCAAAAGAGTCAGTTCAATCAAGCAGGTCGATGCATTTTACAAGATAGTCCCCGCCTGACCATATAGTAAGAGCCATGGCGATCCACATTACTGTCAGGCCGCCTGGGATGTTAAAGATCAGCAGGATAATGCCTATGATCTGGCTCACTGTTTTGAGTTTGCCTCCTTTGGAAGCCGCAATGACTACCCCTTCAGAGGCTGCTATCATCCTGAGTCCGGTAACAATAAACTCTCTTGCAATTATGACTACTACCATCCATGCAGGGACCCTGTGCAGATCCACAAGCGCAACCAGCACAGCGACCACCATGATCTTGTCCGCAAGCGGATCAATAAACTTTCCAAGGTTGGTTACTATGCCCCTCTTCCTTGCGATATATCCGTCAGCGGCATCTGTAAGAGAGGCTATTATAAATACAAGCCCGGCAAGAAGGTCGCCTATGTTGACTCCCTCAATAAAACCAAATTGGGTACGCAATGTGAGAAAGACCATCACCACCGGCACAAGAAAAACTCGTGATATGCTGAGCAGGTTTGGCAGATTCATTGCAGAAGGTATTTTCATGGCTTCCTCCGCTGTAGAAATATTGTGTTTTCTGTTTCTGCAGTTACATTTTATACTACAACGACTGCTTTTAATAGCATTGATAAACTAATATTTTGGAAACTGATTAATATACCCAGATAATGATTTTAGTAAAAAATCTGATCTTATAATAAAAAATACACCGAAAATAAAGACAACAAATTTCCCGCTGCATTGTAACCGCAGCGGGGACTTTCACAGCTGGCAATTTCCAATATAAATAAGGTCATCCTCCCAGATAGGCATCTATTACGCGTCTGTCTTTCAGAAGATCTATGCCCTTGCCTTCAAGGGTTATCGCACCGACTTCCAGAACATATGCATAATCTGCAACTTTCAAGGCTCCAAAGGCATTCTGTTCAACAAGAAGTATCGTTTTGCCCTCTTTGTTGATCTCCCGAATGATCTCAAAGACTTCCTGTACTAACAATGGAGCCAGACCAAGGGATGGTTCATCCATCATTATAAGCTCGGGATCGCTCATCAGCGCCCTTGCAAGCGCAAGCATCTGCTGCTCTCCGCCTGAAAGCGTCCCGCCCTTCTGCCAGACTCTCTCTTTCAGCCTGGGAAAGAGCTTGAAGGCTCTCTCTATCGACTCTTCGAGTCCTGACTTGTCTTTGCGGGAATATCCGCCTAGCTTGAGATTTTCAAGAACTGTAAGCTGTGGGAAGATCCGGCGGCCTTCAGGACATAATGCAACACCCGACATCAGTATCTCTTCCGGCAGGAGGCCGAATATGTTTTTGCCTTTCCATGAGATACTTCCCGTCTTATTCTTGACCAGACCCGCAACAGACCTCAGCGTGCTGCTTTTTCCGGCACCGTTTGCTCCGATCAGCGTGACGATCTTTCCGATGGGGACTTCAAGCGATATGCCGCGGATAGCATGGATCCCTCCGTAACGGACGTTAAGGTTTTCAATTTTCAGCACAGGCGACGGCCTCCTTTCCGAGGTATGCCTCGATCACTTTGCAGTTCGAGCGGATCTCGGCAGGAGTTCCCTCGGCAATAAGCTGGCCGTAGTCAAGTACCCTGATCCATTCAGATACTCCCATGACGACCTTCATGTCATGCTCTATCAGGAAGATGGTCAGGTTAAATTTATCCCTAATCTGCCTTATAAAATTCATCAGTTCCTGGCTTTCCTGAGGATTCATGCCTGCCGCAGGCTCGTCAAGCAGAAGGAGTTTGGGTTCCGTTGCCAGCGCCCTTGCGATCTCAAGTCTTCTTTGGGCCCCATAGGGCAGCCCGGTGGCTATCTCTTTTGAAAGATGGCCCAGACCGACTGCATTGAGCAGTCCCATCGACTTTTCCCTAATCTCACGCTCTTCCCTGAGAAAACCGGGAAGCATGAGGGGAGCTGTCCACCAAGGCGATTTCTGACGGACCCAGCATGCAGTCATTACATTCTGCAGGACTGTGCCGCCCGCAAAAAGCCTGATATTCTGGAACGTTCTTGCTATTCCGGCCTTACAGACATCATGAGGCTTCATGCCTGTAATGTCGTCATCCATGAATATGACTTTTCCCTCTGTGGGGGTGTAAAAGCCGGTTATTATATTGAAGCAGGTAGTCTTTCCGGCTCCGTTGGGGCCTATCAGACTGGAGATGCTTCCCTCTTCGATCTCTATGTTGAAGTCGCCTACAGCGGTCAGTCCGCCAAATCTTATCGTTACATTTTCTGTCCTGAGAACGGATCTGCCCATCTATTCGTCCTCCTTTTTACTGCTGAATCGTCTGGTAATGCTGTCCCAGCTGAATTCATACCCTCCTATTATCCCTTCCCTGCGGTATAGGATAATTAAGAGAAGCACCAGTGAGAATATTACCATCCTCATCCCGGGAATGCCGACAAGAACAAAAGAGCCGATCTCTATTGTGTCTTCCACAAATCTCAGCCACTCAAGGAGCACTGTTATCACGACCGCCCCTACCATTGAACCCGTGATCGAACCCAGTCCCCCGGCGACAACGATCATTAGGATATTGAACGTCAGCTGAAAGTTGAACATCTTCGGGTCTATCGTAGTGATCAGGCTTCCCATCAGAGCACCTCCGACTCCTGCAAAAAAAGCGCCCACAGCAAAAGAAATAGCCCTGCACTTGAAAGTATTGATTCCCATCGCCTTTGCAGCCACTTCATCGTCACGTATAGCTCTCAGACAGTTTCCGAAATTGCTTGAAAGCAGTTTGACGATCACAAAAAAGGTCAGGACGCACCAGAAATAATTCCAGCCAAGGTTGGCATAGGGGGGTATCCCTTTTAGCCCCAGTGCCCCGTTTGTGACAGGCGTGATATTTGTAAAGACGACCCTGATTATTTCAGCAAATCCAAGCGTAGCGATCCCAAGATAATCTCCGCCAAGACGAAGTACCGGAAGCGCGATCAAAAGGCCTAGAAGTGCAGCGATAAGTCCGCCTGCAAGAACAGAGATGAAAAATGGGGCTTCAAGCACTGAGAAAGGCCAGATTATTGGCTCGAGGATGTACATCATCTCCTTCTGTGCTGCAGGAAGGATGAGGATAGCGCTTACATAGGCACCTATGGCCATAAAACCTGCATGCCCCAGCGAGAACATACCCGTAAAACCGTAGATGAGGTTCAGGCTGAGTGCAAGGATCGCGTTCACTGCGATCAGGTTTAGGACCTGGATCTTGTATCCATCCAGATTTCCATTGGCCCACCAGAGGAAAAGCGCAAGCAGAAGTGTCAGCAGAAGGTTAAGAATGATTTTTGTTTTTTTCTCCATCATATCTTGTCCTCCAGTTTTTCTCCCATGAGCCCGGTGGGTTTAACAAAAAGTATCATTATCAGCAGCACAAATGCGAAAGCATCCCTGTAACCAGAAAGCTCCGGGAAGAAGGCAATTATCATGATCTCTATGAAACCGAGCAAAAGCCCGCCTATCATTGCTCCCTGAACAGAGCCTATACCGCCCAGTACTGCCGCTATAAAGGCTTTGAATCCCGGGAATACCCCCATAAAAGGATGTATCTGGGGATACCTGAGCGCCCACATTATGCCTGCTGCCGCAGCAAGGGCTGAACCAATGGCGAATGTGAGAGCTATTATCCTGTCCACTCTCACTCCCATGAGACGAGTAGTTTCTATGTCTTTTGATATTGCCCGCATGGCTAATCCGGGAGGGGTCCTGTAAAGTATCCAGAGAAGTCCGGCGACAAGCAGGAAAGAACTCACAGGAACAAATATTGCCAGGGGAAGGATCCTTATATTGCCAAACTGCATGACAGTTACAAGCATTTCAAGCCTGGGCATCGGTTTGGGAACTCCCGTAAAGAGGACCAGGCATATATTTTCAATAAAAAATGAGACTCCTATAGCGCTTATCAGAGCAGATATCCTTGGCGCATCTCTTAAGGGCCTGTAGGCGATACGGTCTACCATTACACCGAAAAGGGCAGTACCTGCAATAGAAAGGACGACCGCCGCTACCCATGGAAGATTAAGGAGAGTGATCCCAAAAAAGACGAAATAGGCGCTTATCATGAAGATGTCGCCGTGAGCAAAATTGATGAGCCTAAGAATTCCGTAAACCATAGTATAACCAATGGCGATAAGGCCATAGAGGCTTCCCAGCGTCAACGCGTTGAATGAGTGCTGAATAAACATATCCAATGTCATAACTATTCTCCCCGCTCTCGAAAAAGGGGAGGGATATACCCTCCCCTCATTTTAGGAGCTTAAGTCAATATTATTTATTTAGGTTCAACTACGGTAAGGAATATCCTCTTCCCGTTTTTGATCTGCATAATGCCGACAGATTTCTCTGCGTCATGGGAAGCGTTGATCGTAGTGTTTCCTGTGACTCCGGGGAAATTCTTTGTAGCTGCGATAGCGGCTGTTATCTTTTCGGGATCCGTGCTGTTAGCACGCTTGATGGCATCGAGGATAAGCATGTAACTGTCATAACCGCAGGCTGTAAGTGCGTTAGGATCTTTGCCCGGGAAAGCCTTCTTCCAGTTTTCTGTGAATTTCTTGGCTATGGGGCTCATGTTTGGCATTTCAGGAGCGTAAGCGAACGTGGTGTAGCTGAAACCTTCGACAGAATCGCCGCCAATTTTGACTATTTCGGGGTTGTCCATGGCATCGCCGCCAAGGATCTTGAACTTGGCGCCAAGTTCTCTTGCCTGACGCATGATGATCGCACCTTCGGCAAAATTGGCAGGGATGTAAAGGACATCGGGGTTCTTGCTGATGATCTCTGTCAGCTGGGCTGTGAAATCCTGGTCACCCTTCTGGTAGTTGAGTTTTGAAACAATTTTCCCGCCGTTCTTGGTGAAATTACGCTCAAAGAACGAAGCAAGACCTACGCTGTAGTCCTCTGTGACTTCGATAAGACAGGCTGCAGTCTTGGCTTTCAGCTCTTCCTTCGCAAAGGCGGCTGCGCCTGCTCCCTGGAAGGGGTCAATGAAGCAAACGCGGAAAACATATTTTTTGCCCTGTGTTACGAGCGGGTTGGTGCAGGAAGTTCCTACCATGGGTATACGCGCCTTCTCTGCAACTTCTCCGCCGGCCATGGCAAGGGAAGATCCATATGTGCCTATTATGGCGTTGACTTTTTCCTTATCGACAAGCCTTTTGACTGCATTTGCAGCCTCAACTTTGTCACTCTTGTTGTCAACAAATATGATCTCTACTTTTTTGCCCAATACGGTCGGGGCTTCTTTATGAGCCAGTTTCACACCATCAAGCTCAAGCTGTCCACCGATGGCGTTTCCTCCTGTTACAGGGAGGTAAACTCCAATTTTCACCGTATCCGCTGCCATAGCCATTCCGGCCATGACAAGTACAACACAAAAAGCCACTAAAATTTTCTTCGTTAACTTCACTGCAGAACACCCTCTTCTCAACTGGATTTTTAGATTACAGAAGCCGTAAAAATTGTGCCTATGCGCCGACAATTATAACTCATTCAATGATCTTTTTCACCATTATCCTCTCACCTTTATGCCGGGGAATTTTTCCCTCAACTTCTCGGCATCTGCTGCAGGAAACGCGCAGTATCCGGGATCAAGGCAGTTGACAGGTCTGAAGGCCTGTATTACCCAATGATCGTCATCTTCCAGTTGTTTTCTTATCTCGTTCATATCTTCGATCGTAAGCAGTGCATCTATAAAAGTGGTCCTGAATTCATAAGCAGAAACTGACCTTTTGATCATATCGATGCTTCTCTTAATACTCTCGGGATCAACCTCAACACCTGTAACTCTCTTAAGAGACTCCTTATTTAGAGGAGCTTTCACATCCATTGCAACGTGATCTGCCAGTCCATCTTCAAGCACTTTGCCCAGTATGTCCGGCATCGATCCGTTCGTGTCAAGCTTTACGCTAATATTCAAGTCCTTCATCATTCTGAGGAAATCGAAAAGTCCATCCCATAAACAGGGCTCACCTCCTGTCAGGACCACCCCGTCAAGAAAATTTATTCTTCTGCGAATGTCATGAATGATAACGCTCAATTCGATCGGGTCTGCCTTTTGGAGGACAAGTTCACTGTTGTGGCACCATGGGCATCTGAAATTGCATCCGGAAGTAAAGACTACTGCGGATACATGGCCGTCCCAGTCTAAAAAAGATGCGGGGAGATACCCCCCCGCAGAATAACGTTTCATCTCATCAGCCCTAGTCATGCCGGAGCTTTTACCGGTCCCCTGGCCCTGTCCCTGAGTTCTCCTCTTTTGCCTGCATTCCATGAGGAAGTCCGTGTAAAATAACCGGTCACTCTTGTTATGCCGTCAACATTATCGGAGCCGCATCTTGAGCAGGAATCAGAAAGTCCTCTCTCGATATGGTTGCACTCGTTGCATATGGTGAATTCGGGGCTGAATGCCACCTGGGCATTTTCTGAATGCCTGAATGTCTTGATGACGAACGAAGCAAGAGCCTTGGGATCCGGTTTATGTTCTCCCATCCAGACATGGGTGATGGCACCGGCCTTTATCATAGGATGAAGCACACCCTCCCTCGTCACTTTGTCGATCGGGTCCTGTACCAGTTTGTAGTTGAGATGAGTGCTGTTTGTGTAGTATATTTCGCCTGTTTCGAAACTGCCTTTGATATACTTGCGTGCGATATCGGGATAGGCCCGCAGGTCAAGCTTCGCAAAACGAAGCGCTGTGCTTTCCGCCGGCGTCTGTTCAAGGACGATCTTTAGTCCAAGTCTTTCCGACAGCTGCTGGCACTTGAGGTCCATATACTGTATGACCGCTTTGCCGAGCTGTTCCGCATGCTCGCTCTCGTGAAGCTCGCATCCTGTAACTGCCTCTACCATTTCATTCAGCCCGAGTATCCCAATAAGATGGCTGGCCTTTCTCATCCTAAGATAGCCTTCGTCATCATGTGAGACGCATAGAGCTGCAAGAGGCCCCTGCAGGCCAAGGTCAAGAATGCTCTTTATAAAAGCCCTTTTCTGCAGATGCGCTTTCGCGGCCAGTTCCATTTCTTCGTCTATTATCTCAAAAAGGGCTTCTTCATCGCCATTGCACCTGTATGCCGCTCTCGGGAGGTTCAAAGTGACATTTTGAAGAGCACAGTAGCGCATCTTCCATGGATGCTTTGCCTCGTCAAGATCCTCCGGAGTCAGCTCGAAAGATAGCCTGCAGCATTCCGAAAGCTTTGCTACACCACCGCGGTCAAAAACAAAGTAAGTGTTGCCCTTCTCTGAAGAAAGCTCGCACGCCTGGTCCAGGAATTCTTCCCATCCGGGTTCCTTAAAGAAATAATCAGTGATGTGGAGCAGTGGTTTTGGGAAGAAGAATGGTTGTCCCCTGCTGTCGCCGCTCATGTATACATCAAAAAGCGCCTTTACAAACAATTTTGACTCGGCATCGTAATCAGCATAGGTCTTGCCGGTGAATTTTCCTCCCGGGCCTATAGCGGGAACGTCCCTGAAATGGTTGGGGATCTCATAATAGAGATTTATATCTGTAAATGCCACCTGCCCTCCCCTGCCTCCGGCCAGCTGGTTGAATTCAAATATCAGCTGCTGCGCGAGCTGCTTGTGCTGTTCATATGTCCATCCGACAAGGTAGGGTGCAAAGTACATGTTGATCGCATCCCATCCTATCGCTCCCGCAAAATGATTCTGCAGTACAGAAGTCATTTTAAGTATGTGGGCAAGAAGGACGTCCGCATGCTTCGCCGGATTGGACACGCTTGTTATGGAAGGGATATTTAGGCCATATCGGGCAACATACGCAACGCTCTGCCCTGAACAATAAGGACGGTTGACCATGCCTAGGTCGTGGAGATGGATATCTCCCTTGAGGTGGGCGTCAGCTATATCTTTTGTAAAGACTTTCGTAAGGGCATACTCTTTAAGGACCATCTCTGCGATGGATAAATTTATGGATTCAGGATTATGGCTTGTATTGCTGTTTTCTTTATTTTTGGTCAGCATCATCTTCTCAAGGTCGTGAACAGGGAGACCTATCCTGCTGTGATCGGCCAGTTTTGCTCCCAGTCCCCTCTGGAAAAGTTTTACATTGACCATTTCACGGATGATCGTTGTAGTTACATGGCTTCTCTCAAACCTGAGAAGTTCCTCTTCGACCTCTAGGGCTATACCTTCAGCAGTAGCCGGATCAACTCCCGCTTCGATTATCAGTGCGTCTCTTATCCTGCTGGCATCCCAGGGCGAACTTTCTTCCTGGGCAAGCGCATCGACCATCAGGGCAAGGTCAGTCGACTCCCCCTGTTTTTCAAAAATTTTTCCCTGCTTGCCGAAAAATGACCCCGGTTCATGTAATGCATCATTTGCCATTACGATGTGCCTCCTTGTCCTCCAGTAGTTTTGCTATTTCATGGGTAAAGCTGGAGATATCTGTAAATTCTCTGTATACGGACGCAAACCTTACGTATGCGACTTTGTCTATCTTCCTGAGCTCTTCCGCAGCGTATTCACCTATAACGGACGTTGGAACTTCTCCCTGTCCGCCGCCGCGTACTTTTGCCTCAACGTTTGCGACTGCCTCTTCTATCCTTTCAAGAGGAACCGCCAGTTTTTCACAAGCCCTCTGGAGCCCTTTCATCAGCTTTCCTCTGTCAAAAGCTTCCCTGCTTCCGTCTTTCTTAACGACCCAAAGATAATTCTTCTCCTCGAGCCTCTCGTAAGTTGTAAAGCGATTCTGGCATTCAGGGCATTCGCGCCTTCTCCGGTTGACTCTGCCTTCATCAGTACTCCTAGTTTCTATCACTCTTGTTTCAAGCGCACCGCAGACCGGACAGCGCATTAGACATCCCCCCTGACACTATATGTAACGGTTTTTCAAGTATAACACTAGATATGGGGATTGAAAATGCAAAAAAATAATATATTTTATGTTTTTAAATAAATAGCTGGAATGCAAAATAATATACTCCAAAGATAAAAACGGGCCTGCCTTGAGCCCGTTTTATCTGACCAGACAAGTATATGGCAGGTTCGAAATTATTTGTTCAACACTTTTTCAAGGACATCCATGCCTTTTTTCACAATCTCCATGTTCGCCTGTGATCCCATATGGCCTATTCTGAAAACTTTCCCTGCAAGAAGGCCATAGCTTCCGCCTGCTCCCATCCCATGCTCTCTGAGCGATCCGTCCAGCTGCGCCCAGGTCCATCCTGAAGGTATTTTGACTGCTGTAACTGTAGGAGAGGCCAGTGTAATGTCTTTTGCGTAAAGCTCAAGACCCATCGCGATGATCCTTGAACGGCAGTATTCTGCGGCCTCTCTGTGCCTTCTGAAGGAATTTTCGAGTCCTTCCTCGAGCAGAGATCTAAGGGAAAGGTTCATTGCGGCATTAGCGTGCCAGTTGTGAGTGCAGGGCATTTCCATTTTTTCTTCCGCGTTCCTCCATGGCAGGACGGCATCATATCCGGCATAATTTACTTTCTCTGCTGCCCTCCAGGCCTTTTCACTCATGGTCAGCACAGAAAGGTCCGGCAGCAATGAAAGGCATTTCTGACTTCCGAGAAGCCCAAGATCTATTCCCCACTCGTCGACCTTCACTTCCGCTCCGCCGGCGCTTGCTACAAAATCCACACAGAAGAGTGCTCCGCTCTCTTTTATCATCGTGGCGATTTTTCCTATAGGATTGAGCAGCCCGCTGGGGGTTTCGCAGTGGACCGCTGTCACAACATCGGGCCTGAAAGAAGCCAGTTCGGTCTTTAAGATACTTTCGTCGATAAAACTTCCATCCTCAGCCTCGATATATCTTACTTCCGCACCCAGAGATCCTGCCATCTCACCAAGACCATGTCCAAAAAGTCCGTTCGAAAGTGTCAGCACCCTGTCTTTAGGTTTAACTGTGCTTTTAAGGGCGCCCCAAAGGACGAGCATCGCTTCTCCCGACTGTATGGTCACACTGTTTTCTGTATTTAATATTTTTTTGAGTAAACTTTGATTCTCCTTGAGCAGATCATAGAAATCTTTTTCCAGGTCAGAACTCCCGAAATCTGTCATATATGCTTCTCTGAATCTGGCCGGTACAGAGACCGGGCCGGGTATCAACGGTATCTTATAAGTTTTCATCGATAACACTCCTTTCAATACTTTCAACTACGGGAAAGGCAAAAAAAATTCTTGTCTTCTTATTATCTCCCTAAAATGCAAAAAAATGCCGAACCTGCGTCCGGCATTTTTATTTGTTCGTCTGGTTTATGACTTTGAAGAAAGGTGTTTCAGGACCAGTTCTTTTATTCTCCCGCCATCTGCTCGGCCTTTAACAGAAGCTACGGCTTTGCCCATGACTTTGCCCATATCTTTGGGACCTGATGCTCCGACCTGTGCTGAGATCTCAGCTACTATTTTTTCGATCTCTTCGTCAGAAAGCTGTTCGGGCTGGTAAGAATCGAGCACTTTGACTTCTTCAAGCTCACTGTCAGCCCTGTCATGCGCACCGCCTGACCTGTACATTTCTGCCGCTTCATTCCGCTGCTTGATAAGTCTCCGAACGATAACAAGGACTTCATCATCTGTAAGGGGAAGACCCCTGCCTTTTTCGATCTGAGCCATCTGTATGGCAGATTTCAGCATCCTGAGGACTGAGAGCCTTAGGTCATCTCTCTTTTTCATTGCATCGACCAGATCGTTCTGGATCTTCAGTTCAAGGTCGGACATAACTAATAATCAGCCTTCCTGCCTTTGTTTCGGGCCATTTCAGCCTTCTTACGTTTTTTGATCTCACTGGGTTTTTCGTAATGCTCATGCTTCTTTGCTTCACGAAGCACGCCCACCTTCCGAAGTTCACGCTTAAAACGTTTCAGCGCATCCTCTATCGACTCGTTATCTCGTCTGGTTACGGTGGTCACCTACATTCCCCCCTTTCTCGGCCACTCACAAAACATAAACACATATGTGCAGTGGGGGATAAACACCATGTTATTGTATCGTACTATTGAATTCGATACAAGCGGTCAGTTACAAAAACTCCGGGAATTCGGAATTATCCGGGTAACATTTCGAGACAAGGTCTGATGTCAGAATCCCGTTCATATATTTTTGAGGCGTAACATGGAGTTCTTCACCTATTTCTGCATTTTCGGAAAGTGCAGCGACCCTTATATAGTTGCGGGCAAGTCCGCGAACAGTATCATTGATTTTTTGCTCAACAAGGATCTCTACATCTTTACCTATCCACTTTGAACAGTAATTCCTGTGCAGAGCGTCCGCTTCCGTGAGTGCTTTTGCAAGCCTTTGCTTTACTTCGTTCTCAGGCGGACAGGCCATCTGTGCGGCAGATGTGCCCTCTCTGGGAGAATAATTAAAAATATGCATCTTTCCAAAACCTATATCATTAATGAACCGGATGCTGTTTTCAAATGCTTTTTCATCCTCACCGGGAAAACCTACCATCAGATCAGTGCTCAGGTGTACATCTTCTCCGAGCTTGTTTCTGATGTTATCGGTTATCACACGGAATCCTTTTGTAGTGTAGCCCCTTCTCATCCCGGCAAGAACACCGTCATCTCCGCTTTGCAGCGGAAGGTGAAGATGCCTGCAGAAAGTCTCTGTTTCCGCGATCGACTCCAGCAGCCTCTTATCAACAGCAAAAGGCTCTATCGATCCAAACCTCAGCCTCTTTAGTCCTTTTATTGAACCGATCTTTCTTACAAGAAGCGGAAGGTCTTCATACAGCCCAAGGTGGACCCCTGTAAGTACGATCTCAGGGCAGCCTGACTGAACGATCTTCTCCGCCTCGGCAAGAGCTTCATCGAAATTCCTTGAGACCGGGTTCCCCCTGACATAAGGAACTATGCAATAGCTGCAGAAATGGCTGCATCCGTCCTGCACCTTAAGGAATGCCCTGGTGTGAAGTCTGGGTCTGTCAAGCAGGAGGTCATCCCACGATCCGTCCGTCATTATGTCATCGTCGAAAATGGAAAAACATGATCTTCGCTCTTTCTTTGTAAACCAGTCGGCCGCAAGCTCGACAATTTTATGTTTCATCCTGTTGCCTATCAAAATATCAACGCCGAGAGTTACTCTGTCTGAGTCAGACATCCTCTGTGCGTAGCATCCGCATGCGATGATAAGCGAATCGGGATTTTCCCTCTTCATTTTACGGATCAGCTTTCGGCATTTCCTGTCTGCGGCTGCTGTTATGGTACAGCTTACGATCACAATAATGTCGGGGGCGTCAGGGGATTGAACCGCACCGGCCTTTTCAAATGAGGCAGCTATGGCCTCTCCCTCATATTGGTTTGTGCGGCATCCCTGTATGTGTACTGAGTATGTTTTGTCCATTAAAGGGTACATTTTACAAATCGTCCTTTAGTTCATTGAGAACCAGCCGCAGGCGACAGCAACTGCCGTACTTGCCCTTAGGATCCTATCGCCCAGGTTCACCGGCTTAAAGTTCTTTGCCAGCAACAGCTCTGTCTCAGAGGGAGACCAGTCTCCCTCCGGCCCTATGGCGATCGCTGCAGGACTCGTGATCTCCGTCTTTGAAAGTGGCCTGGCGTCTGAAGAGAGCATTGCCGCTAACCTGCAGTCTGGCAGCAGGTCAGGATCAAGCTCTGTTAATGTTACAGGCTGCAGGAGTACAGGCGGAGCAGCAGCGCCTGCCTGCCGGGTAGCCTCTTCAAGGACCTTGTCCCAACGTGACATTTTTTCTTTGAGTTTAATTCCGGAATATCTGGGAACGCTTCGTTCACATGCAAGCAGGTGTATCGTATGCACGCTTGTCTCGGCTGCAAATCTGAGAGACTGGTCGAATTGATCGCTTTTGAGCAGCCCCAGCAGCAGGTGAAGTTCTATAGATGGAGCTGCCTCTGCAGTTCTTGATAATTCCTCTGCGAAGACAAGCTCTCCTTCACATAAAAGCCGAAGCTGGACTTTCTCGCCGGAGAGCAGTCCTTCAGCCAAAGATCCTGTGCAGCAGCGTCTCACCCTTATCAGATGATGCGCCTGCTCCTGATCTATTAGCCAGCGTCCATCCTTACAAATGCATTTTTCAAGACGCAGCCTTGGCAGCGACACCCCACCAGTCTCCCTTCGCATGCTCTTTGACTATGACCATTTTTGCTTTTTCCAAAGCCTCAACGAAGATGTTTCTCTCTGTGAGGAGCATGCCCGAAAAAATAGCCATACCCTCTCTCCCGATAACTTTTGGCACCTGATCGACCATCGTTGAGAGAGGTTCGAGAAGGATGTTTGCAGTCAGCAGGTCTACCCTATGCCTGAAACCATTAAGAAGGTCTCCTGTAGCAAGATCGATCTTTGCAGGATCCAAACCGTTCAGTTCGAAATTTTTATTGACCTCTTCTATCACGGCCGGGTCGATATCACGCGCATAAGATTTATCAGCGCCTAATTTTATTGCGCATATCGTCAGTATCCCGGATCCGGTACCGATGTCTGCCGTAGTCATCCCGGGCTTCACAAAATCTTCCATCAGCTCCAGGACTATCTGGGTACTCTCGTGATAGCCCGTTCCAAAAGCACTTCCGGGATTTATGTAAAGCGGGATGAGTCCTTCGGGCTCGGTCCCCTTATGCCAGGGAGCAAGCACCACCATAGACTTTCCTACAGGCAACGGAGGAAAAGCCTCCTCCGATGCAACATTCCATGGCTGGTTTTCTATTTTTCCAAAATCATCTATTTTGATATTGCTCCATTCCTTCATAGCATCAAGAAGCTTTGCTTTCCAGAAGTACAGGTCTTCGCTGCTTCTGTAGTATGCTCTTAACTTGATGCCCCCTGAGGGAAGTTCCTGAAGCTCAGTGCCGATGCTCCCTGAAATGTCAGCTATAGAAAAAAGCACTTCCTCTTGTCCGTCATCTGCTGATAAGGTTATATACCACCAGTAACTGTCATTTTTTATCATCAAACCCAACTCCTTTCAAGGCGCACTTTATTGTACTCTATTAAGACCTTCACGAACAACAAAACATTTGATCGAAGCAACAAACAGGGGAGGATCCTTAATTTCCAAAAAGGAACAGGATCCTCCCCTGATTTTTTACATGACCTAAACTAAAAAAATCGTTTAGGATTATTTCTTCTTTCCTCCCAGATACGCTTCCTCTATTTCAGGATTATGGAGGAGTTCCTTCGAATCTCCCTCAATAATTATCTTGCCTGTCTGGAGGACATATGCCCTGTTGGAAAGCAGGAGGGCCTTCCTCGCGTTCTGTTCAACGATCAGGATGGTCATTCCGAGCAGTTGGTTGACCTCCGTCAGTTCCTTGAATATCTCGTTGATTATTATTGGTGCAAGTCCCAGTGAAGGTTCATCCAGCAGCAGCACCCTGGGCATTGCCATGAGCGCCCTTCCTATGGCCAGCATCTGCTGCTCTCCGCCTGAAAGTGTACCTGCATATTGCCCCTGTCTCTCTTCAAGACGCGGGAAGAGGTGATAGACCTTTTTCAGCTGCTCTGCAACCATGCTGCGGTCTTTCAGGGGGAACGCACCCATCTGAAGGTTTTCATATACAGTCAGCGGGGCAAATACTTTTCTTCCTTCCGGAGAGAGGCTTATTCCTGCTGTAACGACCTGAAAGCTCTTTAATGGCAGGGATTTTCCATCAAGAAGTATGTCTCCGCCTGCCCTTGGGACATCTCCCATTATCGCGCTCATCATTGTGGATTTTCCGGCACCGTTTGCTCCTATTACTGCTACTATCTCTCCCGGATATACATCAAGGTCGACACCCTTAAGAGCCTGGATGGCTCCGTAATTGACCGACAGATTTTTTACTGAGAGGATAGGCCTTTTATCTTCCATTGTCCTATTCCTCCTCTCCCAGATAGGCTTTGAGGACTTCGGGGTGGCTCTGTATTTCATCCGGAGAACCTTCAGCAATTTTTGCTCCAAAGTTCATGCAGACGATATGGGGGCATATCTCCATGACCATGTCCATATGGTGTTCAATGAGGAGTATTGTAAGATTGAAGTCGCTGTGAATAAGCTTGATAAGTTCATTGAGCTGTTCAACTTCCTCCGCGTTCATTCCTGCGGCAGGCTCGTCCAGAAGCAGCAGGTCAGGCCTGAGGGAAATAGCTCTTGCTATTTCCAGACGCCTTTGAAGTCCGTATGGAAGATTTCCTGCTGCCTGATCGGCACGATCTGCCAGCCCGACTCTCTCAAGAAGCCCCATACTTTCATCCCTTGTAGCTTTCTCCATGCTTTTCCATCGTCCCAGGTGGCTGACAGCTTCAAAGAAGCTGTATTTATAATGCTGCTGCGCCGCAGTCATTACGTTATCAAGTACAGAAGATGCGGCAAAAAGCCTGAGGTTCTGGAACGTTCTTGCTATCCCCAGAGAGATGACCTGATAAGTCTTAAGCCTGTTTATGTTTTTTCCCCTGAATTCGATCTCTCCGCTCGTTACGTCGTATACGCCGGTTACAAGGTTGAATATGGTAGTCTTGCCTGCGCCATTGGGTCCTATAAGGCCTGCCAGTTCACCTGTCTCTATGACAAAGGACATATCCTTGACAGCCTGAACTCCTCCAAAAGACTTATTGACATCTTTAAGTTCAAGTATCGCGGACATCAGCGTACGCCTCCATCCTCTGCGGTTATCTTCTTCCTGCGTGAGAAAATGCTTTTTATATAGTCTTTCGTAAGTTCGTTGGTTCCCATGATCCCCTCCGGCCTCAGTACCATTACCAGGACCAGGACAAGTCCGTAAACCAACATGCGGTACTGTGATATCGGCCTGAAGAGCTCAGTTACCAATGTCAGTATTGTCGTTCCTATAAGGCACCCGCTCATCGAACCGAGTCCCCCGAATACGACTATCGAGACTAGTTCTGTTGATTTTGCCATGTCAAACATGACCGGCTGTATAAAGGACATGAATCCCCCCAGCAGTGCGCCGGAGACGCCACAGTAAAAACCCGAGATTGCGAGGCTGAAGACCCTGAACTTTGCTGTGTTGAAACCAAGCAGGGAAGCAGCAATATAGTCATCCCGGCAAGCCTTGAAAGCCCTGCCGAAACTGCTGTTTACAAGGAAGAACATCCCCACGGCCATTATCACCAGAAAAGTCAGGGCCACCGGCATACTCGAATAGTTGTCGATGCCGGGATAACCCCTGGCTCCCCTGGTCACGCCTTCCCAGTTTTCTATGACCAGCCTTATGGCTTCGCCCAGGCCAAGGGAGGCTATCGTATAGTAGTCCCCTACAAGCTTAAGAGTCGGTATGCCTATCAGATAGGCGAAAACCATCGCAAAGATGCCGCCCGCGATTATTGCCCCTATGAAGTGGACTTCATACTGCACTGTCAGGATCGCTGCCGTATATGCACCTATCGCCATGTAACCTGCATGCCCCAGAGTAAAGACCCCCGTAAAACCTGTGAAAAGTGATACTCCAAGCGCGGCTATGCAGTTGATGGCAAGCAGCGTTATTATGCCTGTTGTGTAACCATCCATACCAGGTCCCTACACTTTCTCGCCCACGGATTTTCCAAAAAGCCCCGTGGGACGGATAATGAGAGTCACGATAAGGAGACCGAAAACGACCAGGTCCCTGAACTGGCTGGATATAAAACCTGCCGTCAGCATCTCCGCAAGACCAAGAATGAGGCTGCCTACAACAGCACCCGGAAGTGAGCCAAGTCCTCCGATCACAGCTGCTACAAATGCTTTTGTAGTTATCATTCCAAGCTGAGGATAAAGTGTGTACCTTACAGACAAAAAGATCCCACCGACTCCTGCAAGAAGTCCGGCTACAAAGAAGACTATGGAGATAAGCCTGTTGACATTGACACCCATCAGTCCCGCGGTCCTGAGGTTATAAGAAGCCGCCCTTATAGCCAGCCCCCACTTAGTCTTTGAAAGGAATAGCTGGAGCCCTACAAGAAAGACTACCGCAGTGACCAGGGAGAGGAGGTCAAAAGCGCTCGTAGTTGCAAGTCCGAAGAAATTTACAGGCTGCGTCGGAATTACCGGAGGAAGCGCCCTGAAGCGGCCGCCTACGGTAACTACGAAAATATTCTCGATGACTATGCTCATACCCATTGAGGCAATAAGCATATATAGGGTAATGGGAGTGCGCTCACGTATCGGTTTGTATGCAAGACGCTCAACTATCACTGCCGAAACTCCTGCTCCGATCAACGCAGCGAAAGAGGCTGTCCAGATGTTCATCCCGGCGCCCTTTAAAACAAAATAACAAATGTAACCTCCAATAACAAGAAAGCCTCCATGTGCGAAATTTGAGAAGAGAAGGATGGAATAGACTAATGAGTAACCAACTGCTATCAAGGCGTATACCGACCCGAGAGAAAGGCCGTTAATGACTTGCTGGATTATCATATCCAATTTAAAACACCTCTGCCTTTCTGGTGCTTAACCAGTTTTCAGAACCTGTTGAAAGGGCCTGAACGGGCTTGGGGAATAAATTCCCCAAGCCCACATGGAATAGCATTCAGTGAAATTATTTGGGTTCGACTTTCTGGAAGAATTTAGCTTTAAGGTCATCGCCGACCTTAAGGATTACGCCTGCCTTGTTGAGCGGGTTGTGATCCTTGGCATTGATCGTCAGTACGGCATGGTTGAGTTTGAGGCCTTTTGTTGATTCGAGCGCTTTGGCGATCGCAGGACCCTCTGCTTTGCCTGCGCGCTTGATGGCATCTACAAGCCAGTAAGTTGCATCATATGCCATTGTACCGTTTACGAATTCCTTACAGTCATCATTGTAGACTTTCTTGTAGCGGGCAAAGATAGGGGCCATTCCGGGATCTTCAAGGTATGTATGGTTGACCCAGTAGGTGCCTTTCATGGAATCTCCGGCGATCTCATTCATGAATTCGCCGTATCCGTCGCCGCCTATTATTGTCATATCGTTAAGACCGAGCTCTTTTGCCTGCTTGATGATCAGGGCCATGTCCTTGCCCATTCCCGGCAGGAAGAGTACGTTTGCGCCTGAGCTCTTGACCTTTGTCAGCTGTGCACGGAAGTCAACGTCTGTTTCGCGATATCCTTCGTCAGCTACGATCTTGCCCTTCAATCCGGTGTAGTTCTTCGTGAAGAACTCTCTGAGTCCCTGGGCGTAGTCAGAACCTACGTTGTAAAGGACAGCGGCTTTGTCTTTCTTGAGAGTAGTCATTGCAAGTTCTGCTGCGAGTGCTCCCTGATAGGGGTCCGTGAAGCAGATACGGAAGGAATAGGGGCGGACATTGCCTTTACTGTCCACTGTAACCAGCGGGTTGGTTCCGACTGTTGATATCTGAGGGGTCTTTCCCTTGTCAACTATCGGCGCTGTTGCAATGTTGATGCCGCTTGAGTTGGCTCCGATGATCGCGACGACTTTGTCGCTTTCGATCATACGGCGGACAGCGTTGACCGCGTCTTCGTTACGTGTTTTTGTATCATAAATGACCAGTTCGATCGGACGGCCGAGAACTCCGCCCTTGGCGTTTACATCGCCGACTACCATTTTAGCCATGTTGACTTCTGTGATGCCATATGCGGCGTAGTCGCCGGTGAGGGCTGCCAGATATCCGACTTTGATGGGATCTGCTGCAAATGCCGCTCCTGCGGCGCAAAGAATAATAATAACTGCCATAACTGCAAGGATCTTCTTCAATATACTGCACCTCCATTAATGTTGTGGAAATGATTCAGATACGGATAAAGTTGCCGAGTGATCCCAGAACTTACTGCCTGTACCTCACCTCCAGTCGGCTGCACAGTTATGATAATACAATAATGGGAAAAATACTAAGAAGGTAATTGATCTGCTTCGATTATTCTATAATCCATAATTGGATATGTAAAGAATGAATCGTCTGTGAATTCAAAATTTTGAATTTTCATTAAGAAGAGGTTTATTTTCTATTTTTAAGAAAAATATTAAATTACTTTCACAGAAGCGCCTGATGATCAAATCATAAAAGCTTTTCCCTTCCCATAAAAATAAAACCGGGTTTTCCTGTCCTCAGAAAAATCCGGTTTTGTCGCTTTATGCTCTTGATTTAGATTATCTCTATCGCTTTATCTTATCGAATAACCCCTCTTTGTTCTTTACAGGGACCTTCATTTCTTTTGCGATCTGTTCCAACAGTTCTCTTTCTTTTGCAGACGGATCTTTGCTTATGCTGACCTTTACAAGGATATTCATGTCACCGCTGCCCTTTCCCCGAAGACGCGGCATGCCTCTGCCCTTTATCCTGAGCTTTGATCCGGGTTGGGTGCCTGCAGGGATATCCAATTTCTCAAAACCGTCAAAGGTCTCAATTTTGACTTCGCATCCCAATGCCGCCTGAGGATACTGTATATCGACCGAGGTATTAAGGTCGTCGCCCTTGCGCTGAAACCTTCTGTCATTTTTTACCTCTATGAGGAGGAAAAGATCCCCGGAAGGCCCCCCGTTGATACCTGCTTCTCCCTGGCTGGACACCCTCAGCCTTATTCCGGTGTCTATGCCGGCGGGGATCTTCACGTCAACAGAATGCTGTTTTCGCACACGACCCTGTCCTTTGCATTCGCGGCAGGCCGTCTTAATTACTTTACCCTTACCGTGACAGGTCGGACAGACAGTCACCTGAGCCATCTGTCCAAAGGGTGTGTTGACGGTCTGCTGCACCTGTCCGCGACCACCGCATGTCGGGCATGTTTCTATCTTGGTGCCGGGCTCCGCCCCGCTGCCCCCGCAGTGTGGACATGTCTCAAGGCGAGGGATCTCGATTTTTTTGGTGACTCCCCTGAATGCATCCTCCATCGTGATCTGCATGGTGTATTCAAGGTCATTGCCCCTTCTAGGAGCGTTTGGATCGACTGATCGCCTGCCGGATCCCCCGAAAGCGCTTCCAAAGAGATCACCGAAGAGGTCACCAAAATCTGCTCCGCCAAAGCCGGCTCCGCCGAAGCCCCCAAAGTCCCCTCCGGGCGGCATGTCGCCTACATACCCAAACTGATCGTACTGAGTTCTTTTCTTGGGATCGCTGAGGACTTCGTTAGCCTCATTTATCTCTTTGTACTTTTTTTCTGCCTCAGTATCTCCCGGGTTTGCGTCAGGATGATATTTCCGGGTGAGCTTACGGTATGCTTTCTTTATTTCGTCGGCCGAGGCCCCCCGTCCAACACCCAATATTTCATAATAGTCTTTTTTGCCGGGAGCAGCCATCAGCGCCTCACCTCACGTTATTTATTGTCTTCTTCATGGAACTCGGCATCTACAGTTGTTTCGTCGCTTGAGTCTCCGTTGTCGGTATTTACCTGTGCATCCGCAGGATCATTCTGTGCTGCCTGTGCTTTTGCATATGCCTTCTGCGAGATCGGGTGCATTGCGTTCATAAGAGCTTCGACAGCAGACTTGATCGCCGATGCGTCTTCGCTTGTCAGAAGATCTCTCAGAGCTTTGATCTTTCCTTCAACGGCTGCCTTTTCTTCAGGTGTAGCGTCTTCGCCAAGTTCCTTCAGCGCTTTTTCAGCATTGTACGCGGCACTGTCTCCCTCGTTTCGGGCTTCAACAAGTTCTTTCTTTTTCTTGTCTTCTCCCTCATTCATTTCAGCATCGCGGCGCATTTTATCAATTTCTTCATCCGTGAGCCTTGAGGACTGTATCGTGATATTCTGCACTTTGCCAGTGGCTTTGTCCTTGGCAGTAACGTTAACAATACCGTTTGCATCGATATCAAAAGTCACCTCTATCTGAGGGATGCCTCTTGGAGCAGGCGCTATGCCGTCAAGGAAAAACCTTCCAAGTGACACGTTATCACCTGCCATTGCTCTTTCTCCCTGGAGAACGTGGATCTCGACCTGAGGCTGGTTGTCAGCAGCCGTTGTAAAGACCTGGCTCTTGGAGACAGGGATAGCGCTGTTTTTCTCTATTATCTTGGTGAACACTCCGCCAAGGGTCTCAAGTCCGAGTGAGAGCGGCGTTACGTCTACAAGGACGATACCCTTGTGCTCCCCTGAAAGTATTGCTCCCTGGATAGCTGCTCCGACTGCAACGCATTCATCCGGATTTATCCCTTTTGTCGGTTCTTTGTTAAGCAGCTCTTTCACCTTGCGCTGGACCATGGGCATACGTGTCGAGCCTCCGACAAGAAGTATCTTGTCAACGTCAGTCGGCTGGAGGCCTGCATCTTTCAGAGCTGTGCGAACAGGCTGTACTGTCCTGTCAAGAAGATCCCTCGTAAGTTCTTCAAATTTTGCCCTGGTAAGTGTCATTTCAAGGTGCTTGGGTCCGTTTTGGTCTGCTGTGATAAAAGGCAGTGAAATAGAGGTCTCTGCCATTGATGAGAGCTCTACCTTCGCTTTTTCAGCGGCTTCACGAAGACGCTGTGCTGCCATTTTATCTTTCCTCAGGTCCACTCCGTCTGTCTTTTTGAATTCATCTGCGACCCAGTCGGCCACTTTAGAATCCCAGTCGTCTCCGCCAAGCCTGTTGTCTCCTGAAGTTGAAAGGACTTCGAAAACCCCTTCCCCTACGTCAAGTATGGAGACATCAAAGGTTCCGCCTCCCAGGTCGAAAACCATAATTTTATGGTCGCCTTCCTTGTCGACGCCATAAGCAAGACATGCTGCGGTAGGCTCATTTATTACCCTCAGCACCTCAAGCCCTGCAATAGTTCCGGCATCTTTTGTAGCCTGTCTCTGGGCATCTGTAAAATATGCTGGGCATGTTATAACTGCTTTTGTAACAGTCGTTCCCAGATATTCTTCCGCATCCCTCTTGAGCTTCTGCAGTATCATGGAGGATATCTGCTGAGGGGTGTACTTCTGACCGTCGATAGTAACCTTATGATCGCTGCCCATTTCTCTCTTTATCGATATTATTGTGCGGTCAGGGTTTACTATTGCCTGTCTTTTTGCAAGCTGTCCGACCAGTCTTTCATTGCCGTCTTTGGTAAAGGCAACTACCGAAGGAGTTGTACGTCCACCTTCCGGGTTTGGTATAACTGTTACATTGTCTCCTTCTTTTACTGCGACACAGCTGTTTGTTGTACCAAGGTCGATACCAATAATTTTTTCCATAACTCATTCCACCTTTTAAATAATTTATATTTTATTTTTTTACTTCATTTGTTTCCTTATCCGGAAAAAGATCAGTCAGTGTGTTTCCCGACTCTCACCTGAGGGGCCCTGATTACACGGCCTGCAAGTCTGTAGCCATTTCTCAGTGTGCCTATTATACAATTGTCTTTTGATCTGTCTTCTATGGGTTCCATCGAAACAGCTTCGTGTACGGAGGGATCAAATTCACCCTCAGTCTCTATTTTTTCAAGCCCCAGGTTTTCCAGGGCTTTGTAAAACTGCTTTGTGATCATGGCCATTCCTTTGTAGAGGTTACTCTCTTCATCTTCTATCGCACAGCAGACTCTTTCCAGATTTTCAAAGACAGGCAAAAGCTCTTCGATCGATCTTTCAGCTGCAAGTTTGCAGTTTTTCTCCCTGTCCCTTTCGACTCTTGTCCTGAGGTTGTAGTAGTCAGCCCTTGCCCTCGCTGCCTCTTCGGTAAGAGTTTTTATCTCTTTTTTCATTTTTTCGATGATCTCAAATAAATTTTCCTGATCATTCTCAGGAGAGATCATATCTTCTGCAGCAGATAATTTCTGTTCCTTTTTTTCAATGGGATCTCTTTCTGCCGCATTTTGTATGCCTTTAGCTTTCTCACTTTTGTGCATCTTCTATTCAGCCTCCTCTTCGGGTACCGGATCCATGGTCCGAAGTACTCTGTCGATAGTCGTAATTACCTTTTCGTAGTCCATTCTCTCCGGCCCCACTACACCTATCATTGTCATTTGTCCGTTGCAGACAGTCGAAGCCGCCACAAGAGCCGATCTCTTCATCGCCGGAGATTCGTTTTCTTCTCCTATGATTATGTTTATACCCTCTTTGGAGCAGCTTTTAACAAGTTCAGCCATTCCTTCTTCCTGTTCAAGGAATTCATATAATGCCTGTATTCGGCTGAGATCCTGAAAATCCGGAAGATTAAGCATATGGCTCATGGACCCCGTGAATGCCTTTATTGAAGGAGAGATCATTATCCCTTCAAGCTCACGGAGCGCAGCTGCACAGGCAGATTTGTAATCCTGAAGTTCCTCCATTATGTAGGCTTTCAGGGACGTTTTTATCTCAGTCCACTCACAGCCCGCAAATACATTTATCCTTCTCGAAAGATCGTCCAGATACTCCTGCGTCATATCCCAGGGAAGGCTGGTCACCTTCTGATGCACAAGTCCCCCCTGAAGAACTACAAGCAGTAAAACATTTCTCTCTCCCAGCCGGACAAAATCGACTCTCTGGAATTTGACTTTGTCCAACGGTGTTACGGCTGCCACTCCCACATAGTTTGACACACGGCTGAGAATATCCGATGCTGACTCAAGAGCACCCTCAATTCCCTTGTGGTGCTCGCCAAGGCTCTTGATCCATTCCTTGCTGTATTTTGAAGAATCGACCCTTTGAAGTACAGAGTCTACATACAGCCTGTAGCCAAGGGTCGTAGGTATCCTGCCTGAGGAAGTGTGGGGCTGCTTCAGGAAACCCATCTCTTCCAGGTCAGACATCTCGTTTCTGATAGTAGCGGAGCTGTGCCCTGTAAGATAGCGCCTGGAAACAGTACGGGAGCCGACACTTTCACCGCTTCTGATGTATTCATATACTACGGAAAGCATTACTTCCAACTGTCTTTCTGTAAGCAAAGGTTTCACTTCCTGCCTTGTTAGCACTCTCGTATCACGAGTGCTAATTCATTTACAACGGGACAAGAATAACAGCGCTTCGCACAAATGTCAAGACAGGTCAGATTATTTACATAGTTGTTTTTACTTAATAATATTGACTGAGTTTTTAAAAGAAGCGGCTGTCGATAATGTATAATAAACCCCGAATGACTGATCATTGTTTTGAAAATCTGTCTCTTTGACAAAAAACTAAAGAGGTACAAATGGTCAAAACCTCTATATATCTGATTAGGCATGGCGAATGCGCCGGCAATAGGGAAAACCGAGTAAGGGGGCGCGTAGACTTCCCCCTCAACAACAATGGTGTTTCGCAGGCCGGAGCTCTTGCTATAGCAATGAAAGACAGAAATTTGACTCATGTCTATTCAAGCCCGCTGAAAAGAGCTTTCTCAACAGCGGAAATGATAAGCAACAGCTGTGGGTGCGGGCTTTCTTTCGATGATTCATTCAACAACATAAAACTTGATCCATGGGAGGGCAGACTTAAAAGTGACATAGCTGCAAGCGAACCTCTGTTGTGGAACACCTGGATCAACGACCCGGAGAGCCTTATCCTTGAAGGCGCAGAAACTCTTGATAAGGTAATGGAGCGGTCACTCTCAGGACTTCGGCGCCTTATAGAGAAGCACCGCGGTGAAACTTTTGCTGTCGTTTCGCACAGGGGCGTACTTAAACCGCTCCTTTCGGGAGCTCTCGGCATAGAAAAGCCGAGATTCTGGAGGCTGCATATGGATACCGGATCTTACAGCCTTTTGACACATGACGACATCCATGGGTTCTGCCTCATGGGACTGAATTATTCAGAACACCTGAAGGACCTCCCTCTTATCCAGGAGTTTGAGTAGGAAGGGCAGTACATGGCTGTCTACGAGATAAAGTTCAGGGACTCAATAGAACTGGCTGACTCGCTCCATGCCATAGGAGCAGATGTGAGAAGTCTGCCTTTCTTTGACAACAGAAGGGAGATAAGAGCTTTATACCTTTCCTGCATCGATGTAAGGGCAGCGAATGTCATCAAGCAGGAAATGCTTTCAAGAGGGGGAGACGCCGCCGTAAATGCCCATGCGATAGACTGCAGGGTACAGGAAAGTGACGTCATAATATTCGGGACAGTCAAACAGATATCCTTTCTCGCAGACAAACTTGAGATGATGTCCTGGTGGGGATTCCCCGATATAGTAAAAGCTTTGAGGTGCGCGCTTGACTCCTTTTCAAGAAAAACCTCCAAGGTCTCGCTTCCTTCCGGCAACGATCTTATGCTTGGCACAAGGACCCTCTTGATGAGTATCATCAACCTCAGCGATGATTCCTTCCATAAGGAAAGCAGAACTTACGGAAGCATAGAGACAGCGGTAGCCCGTGCGTTGGATCATGCTGAAAACGGGGCTGACATACTGGATCTCGGGGCAGAATCTACAAGACCCGGCGCCGCAAGGATATCAGAATCAGAAGAAATTGAACGCATGATACCGGCGATAAATGAGATCAGGAAAAATCTTCCGTTAATGCCTATCTCTGTGGATACGACCAGAAAAAAAGTAGCAGAGGCTGCATTAAAAGCCGGAGCAGACATCATCAATGATATTTCGGGACTGTCGTTTGAACCTGAGATAGCAGAGACAGCAGCCAGATTTGGAGCCATGCTGGTAATAATGCACATGAGGGGAACTCCACAGACTATGGGGTCAATGTGCGGTTACAGCAATTTGCTTAAAGAGATCAA
This sequence comes from Synergistota bacterium, assembly GCA_034331105.1. Classification (GTDB taxonomy): domain Bacteria; phylum Synergistota; class Synergistia; order Synergistales; family Synergistaceae; genus Caenicola. Next base: position 243,512 of record JAXQGB010000014.1, read on the forward strand.
TGAATTTTTTGATGAAAAGATCAAAATTGCCTCTTCTTTTGGGGTAGAGAGCTCAAAGATGATCATTGACCCAGGGATAGGTTTTGCAAAGGATCACAGCCAGAACCTCTTCCTTCTCAGACACATCGAATCTTTAAGGATACATTCAAAGCCGATCCTTATCGGTGCCTCCAGAAAGGGATCCATCGGCAGGGCAACTGACAGCAAGGATGCTTCTGAGCGACTTGAAGGCACATTGGCGGTATCTTCTCTCTGTGCCTGGTACGGAGTAGACATTATCAGAGTCCATGACACAAAGGAAAACAAAAAAGCGGTAATGATGGCAGAAGCCATAAGAGATGCAGATTATGCCTGAAAAAAGCAAAGTTTTGATGTCTCTGGGCTCAAACACGGGCAACAGGATGAACATGCTGACTAAAGCTCTTTCTGAACTTGAACGGGGCGGTTTTTGTATAATTGATAAAAGTAAAATATGGGAGACTTCTCCCTGGGGCCTGACCGGACAGCCGAGGTTCCTTAATATGTGCATATGCGCTGAAACAGAATTTCCCCCGGAAGAAATGATCAGAACTATCAAAAACATTGAAAAAAAACTTGGACGCAGCAAGAGCATAAAATGGGGCCCGCGTGAGATAGATATCGACATCATAGCAATAGACGAACTGGTCATTGAGACACCGGACCTCTCTGTCCCCCACCGGCATATGCATGAAAGGGCCTTTGTCCTGGTACCTCTTAAAGAGATCGCTCCTTGGTTCAGGCATCCGGTAACAGGGAAAACTCTGGACGAAATGATATGCGCTCTCCCTGCTGAAAAAATGGAGTGGATCATATAGAAATGAAAAACACATATGAGGCAATCAACAACTTAAGAAAAAAGTATGCTTCTTATTTCTCCGATAATTATCTGATCTGGCTAATGCCCGCATTGGCACTCTGCCTTGCCCTGATCATCTATCTTGTGCCGGGGAACGAAATCCCCGAAGGCGGTGCTAATCTCAGGACACTCAGAGTCGGGAATTTTCCGATAGTGCTTATTCTGGAGCAAAGTCAGGGAGAGGTCGCATCGGCATGGCTGAGGACTCCGGCAGGTGTTAAGCAGATAGAACAGCTTGACGGTCTCTCTTTTGTGTCGGACAGCATATTCCTCGCTAAAGTAGACCAGGATGACAAAGAGGATCTTCTTTGGCGGACATCCTTCACAAACTTTGAAGGTACAGGGATCCACCTTTGGGTAGGTGTCACGACATGGTCACCCAAGGCACACATATTTATAACTCCTTACGAATACACAAGATGGGACGCTGTCCCCGCAAAGCTCGTTGTGCCTAAGGGAACAGCTGTATATGTCTCTCCTGCCATTCCTACATACGACAAGACAGATTCATTCCGCGGCCGCGACAGTTATTCTTTTATCTACACCATAAGGATGACACCGGAAGGTCCTGCTTTCGTACCTGTGCCAGAGGTTTACAAACAGCTGTCCATACTGCTCAGAGCCGGAATACAGGGAGAATTCACGTCTGCCAAGAGACTCGCATATGTGAGGATGCTCAATGAGTTCAACAGCCTTGCCGAAGGGAAGCCTCCCAAAGCAGAGACACTGCTGAATTTTCAGATCGAAAAGATAGCTGTTCTGAGCTGGAGAAGATGATCCCGAGGGCAGTTACTGCATGACGATCATTTTAATAAGAGAAAGTAATATTTGCCATTAATAAAAACTTCACTCTTCACTTTTTGATATCAGCTTTTTCTCCCTCCGTTATCCTCATCAACTCTTCAGGGGATATCGGAAAAAATTCGTGATCGGTCCCGGCAGCAGCCCACACTTCCGAATATTTAAAAAGATCTTCGTCCAGCAGCGTCTTTGGCTGTTCGGGATACCCAACAGGAGGAACTCCGCCCGGCTTGAACCCGGACCAGTTGGAACACTCTTCCGGATCAGCGAAAGATACATGGGAGACTCCTATGATCTTTTTTATTTTTTTTGTGTCGACCCGGTTTATCCCTGACATCAGAGCGAGAGCAAAGTATTCACCCCTGTTTACCCTCAGAAGGATGCTTTTGAGTATCTCCTCTTCAGGCGCTCCGACAGCCGAAGAGGCATCAGAGACAGTGAATATCGTTTCTTCAGTATGAAATATCCTGCCGTCAAACCCTGAGTTTGAAAGAAATCTGCTTACAGCCTCCACAGGATCAAAATCTTCTGCAGCCCTATGAACGCACAATTTAAACCAACCTCGTTTCTGGCTTACTGCTTTTAATTTTCTGGATATCGATCATTTTCACCTGTTGGCCGAAGCCATTTTCTCGACAGGCATGGGCCTCTCTGAGATCAAAAAAGATATCGGAAGATCATCATTTTCGCCTGAGATCATGTTGTACATCTCTCTGTTTTGAAGCACAGCTCTCACAAATTCCCTCGTCTCGGAATAAGGTATCTCCTCTATCCATTCGACCCAATCCCCTGCTGAAAGTGTGTTCCATCTGATGACGGGCATCATCCCGGCATTGTATGCCGCGATCACTCGGGGGAGATCTCCTTTGAATTTACGTGAAAGACGGGCAAAATAACTTGCCCCAATAAGGATGTTTTTTTCCGGGTCAGTGATTTCCATAGAGAGCATATCAAGAGATCGCATCTCATCTTTTGCGGTAGACGGCATCAGCTGCATAAGTCCCAGCGCACCGGATCTGCTTACAGCGTTTTTCCTGAACTTGCTCTCCTGTTTCATTACCGACCATATCATCACATCAGAGATACCTGTCCGCTCAGCGGCATCAGATACTTCTTTTTTCCAGGGACGGGGATAGAAAAGGCTTTCTGTCTTTATTCTGCAGGCATTGTCTAAGATCCCGGCTCCCCCATCTTTATAGAATAAAAATGTATAAAAATCAAAAGGATATTTCCTGGCAAGATCTACTTTGAGATCATCAGCCTCTGCTTGCATCCCTAATTTTTCCAGTGCCCTGATCTTCCAGTAAAAGATCCTGGAAGGCCTTACCGTAAAACTTCCGGAGACACCGATCTCAGACCAATACCCAAGAGCAGTCTCCGGATCATCGTTGCGCCATGCCTGCCAGCCTTCATTCCATTTCTCCGAAACATCCTCCCGGCACATAGAAATGACCGAGGGCAAAGAGAGATGGGCGGCAAATGCAAACAGGACAAATAATGACAACATCAGACGCTTGCGGGAGACAACGAATTGAGTTAATGTAGCGAGGCACATTTTGAACACGGAGGTAACATCTTGCATATATCCGAGCCACCCTCTGATTTTTTTACATACAATAAAAGTATCCGTCACTTGAACAGACAAGTCAAGCATTTCTCTCACTTGACATTATGGCAGGCTGCAGCTGAAGCAGTCGCAGATGAAATAGCCACAGCACCTAAACCGGGGCTGGTAGACCCTCTTGGTCCGGGCTGTCACTTAGATATGACCTGGCGAACATTTATCAAAAGCGCCCAGGCAATAGGACCTTTCTGGGAGTACCAGGCATTGATCGGATTATCAGGAACTTCGCCTTCAGAATCCTTGAGGCGCCTGAGATTTATCGGCGTTGAAATGGAGAAAAAAATGTTTGCAGCAACTTCTGGAATAAACACACATAAGGGCCTGATATTTCTTTTGTCTCTGCTTTTATACGGAGCAGGCTACTGCATTTATTCCAGGAAAGAGCTGACCCCTGAAAATATCTCATATTTCGCTTCCGGATCAGTAAAGGGGCTCATATCAAGGGAGTTGGGCTCTCTTTCTGAAAAAATTGTTTCAGGAAATCTGACAAACGGCGAGAGGCTCTTTATCAAACACGGTATAACCGGCGCAAGAGGAGAAGCTGAAAAAGGTTTCCCCTCGCTGCTGAAGCATGGTCTTCCCGAACTCAGACGCGTATCCTCGATGGGGGCATCAATAAACAGCTCGCACATTGCCGCTCTTTTATCAATAATGTACAACTGCGAAGACAGCAACGTTATCCACCGAGGGGGTTATGACTTCTGGCAGAGTGACTATAAAAATATGGTAAAAGAGACTATCGAAAAATTTGACCCTCTCTCCGAAGACTACCGCCCGATAGAAGACCTCGAAAAAAAATTCTTAAGATGCCGGATCAGTCCGGGCGGATCAGCAGATCTGCTCTGCTGTTCTATTTTCATTGACCATATAACTAAACCTACTTGTCAACAATAAAAAAATGTTGTATTCTTTTATTGCACATAATGTAAAGAAAGGGTGGATATTTTATGAGTCTTGGCAACAGGATTAAGACATTGCGTAAGGCGCAGAACCTTACTCAGCAAAAACTTGCTGACAAGGTCGAAGTCAGCAGGATATACGTACAGGCTCTTGAAAGCAACAGGAGACTGCCATCGATGAAACTCCTCCAAAGGCTTGCACCGGCTCTTAATGTAGACGTAACGGACCTTCTGATGGACTTTTCCTCCCCGGATAACCCAGGAAGAGTCCAGCTTGAATCAATGCTGGACAACGGAGAACTTGAGATCTGGTACCGCAGCAAAAAACTGACCGAGCAGGAACTAAAAAGGGTTTACCGTCTTATTGAGGCGGCTCTTGACGACTGGGAAACAGAGGATGCTTCAACAAAATAACCCTGACACTGAGGATCTTTGTGAGTGTATCCCCTCTCCTCCTGAAGTGATACCCAATTGGGCGATCAATGAAGGAAGCGGATGGCAAAGACTGAGCGAGTTCGAGATACTGGCAAGGGCAGAAGATACGACCGGTCTATCTCTTGAGCTTATGTTTGAGCCCCTTCCTGCCGGTGTCTGGGGTATTCACATAGTCCGCGGCAAAAGAGGACGTATTTATATAAATTCAGCCCTTCCTCTGATATGGAGGAGGTTCGCACTTTTCCATGAGACCTACCACCTTTTAAATCACAGAAAAGGACACCGTTTTTGGTCTCACACCTTTGAATCAATGGAAAGTTTTGAAAACAGGGCTGACACTTTTGCCTGGGCTGCTCTCTGGCCCGAATGGAGCGAGGGGGACTATTCGGATTGGGCCTGATAAATTCAATGAAAAAGCTTCCTTTCTTTCTTCCTTTCGGCGGATGCAGGGGAAGATGCGTTTACTGCAGCCAAAGCACAATAACAGGAGCTTCAAAGATCCCTTCGCCCGAATATGTTTCCTCAGTTTTATGTGAGCTCAACGAACCGAGGGAGGTCTGTTTTTTCGGAGGTTCTTTCTGCAGATTTGGTATTTCAAAAGTGAAAGAGTATCTCGATTCCGTTGTAAAGTATGCACCGGAAGGAAGCCGGATACGTTTTTCGACATACCCGGGGGATCTCGGTGACATTTCAATAAGAAACCTCATAAAAACCTACCCTATCGCATGCATTGAACTTGGTATCCCTTCTCTTGATCCGGCTGTCCTCTCCTTGTGCAAAAGGGAAACTGATCCTGAGGCAGTTCTCAACGATATAAAAACCATCATGGACGAGTCTCTTCCGCTCGGAGTCCAGATGATGATCGGTCTGCCCGGCCAGACAAAAGAGAGCAGCATCAACGATCTGAAAAAACTGGCTGAGATCAAGGGGGCCATCTCGTGGGACCTGAGACTTTATCCCTGTCTGGTACTGGAAGGAACTGAACTTGAGAATATGATGGATAAAGGGAGCTATAGACCTCTTACTCTGGACCAGGCTATCGAATGGGGCGGTATTTTTATTGACTGCGCAGTTTCTTTTGGGTTCAATCCGATAAGGATAGGACTTCAGGAATCTGAGCTGCTTGCATCAAAAGTCAAAGGAGGGCCGCATCATCCGGCTTTAGGAGAGATGATAGCATCGGAATCCCTCGTAAGGAAACTGACCAGAAACAACTGGACAGGTCCATGGATAGTCCCTGAGGATAACATTTCAAAATTCACCGGTCACGGGTGTTTCGGACTCAGGCGTTTAGCTGAGCTTACCGGTACAACGACAGCTGCTGTATCAAAAAAGCTGTCTTTCTTCCCTTCTGCCGGAAAAATACTCTGACGCCGGATCATCTCTTCTCTCGCAAAATATCAGGAGGATCGGAACAATATAGATTTTAAATTGCAGAGATTGCGCTGTATTCTGCGTAATATTTGTTATAGATTATTCACCAGTTTTTATGAAAGGAAAGTTGCACATGGATAAAGCAGAAAAAATTCATTCCCTGTTCTATGGATTCGAAAGGCCATCCTTTAAAGCAATCAACAGATTCGTCCGTTCTGCCACACATCTTGGCGGAGCTGATGAGGCTACAGGCGAAATTTCCATCGCCGAAATAAAAAGACACTCAGAGATCGCAGCTGGCGGTGCCGGCACGCTGATCACAGGTCTGGCTTACATAAGCCCTGAAGGGAGATCTTTTAAAAGAGAGTGGGGACTTCATACCGACGAGAGGATCAATGACGTTGCCACGCTCTCCGAAGAAGTCCATAAATTCGGTTCCAATCTTATAGTTCAGATATGCCACGGCGGCGGACAGCGGGAGGCTTCCGTTGCTGAAGGGACAGTATCTTTTTCACCTTCCGGCGGGATCCATCCGATGTGTGATTTTGAGACCACGCCACTCTCAAAGGATGCGATCAGGAGAGTAGCAGAAGATTTCGCCTCGGCCGCGCTCAGGGCAAAGAAGGGCGGAGCTGACGGAGTAGAGATACATGCAGGGCATGGATTCCTTCTTACGCAGTTTCTCTCCCCTTCGATAAACAAAAGGGATGACGAATACGGCGGATCACTGGAAAACAGGACCCGGATATTTTATGAAATACTGAAAGATGTAAGGCGCGCTGTCGGAGAAGGTTTCAACATTTGGTTCAAGGTAAGCATTGCTGAAGGCACTGAAAATGGTTACGGCCCCGAGGACGGAACAGCGCTTGCTATAGGCCTTTTGAAAAGAGGGACAGACGGCATAAATGTTTCTTCCGGCACAATCTACGCAGGAGCACTGAACTCTCCGAGCACTCTGGGAGTATCAGCAGGAGAATCGGAGGCTCCTTTTGCGGAATATGCCAGGGAATTAAAAAAGCATGTGTCCGACAGACAGATAATAATACTTACAGGCGGACTTCGAAGCCTTCCCGTGATGGCAGAACTGATACATAACGGAACTTGCGATCTTCTTGCTTTGAGCCGTCCCTTCATAGCCGAACCGGACCTGATAAACAGGTGGCGTGAAGAAGATCCCAGGCCTACTGCATGCATCTCTTGCAACGCCTGCTTCAAAACCGCGAAATATGGGCTTATTGAGTGTCCCATATTAAGGGACAGAAACGAAGGAAACTGGGATCCTCTTTAAATCCTCCTTCATCAACGATCGACAGACAGATAATGTCTGAACAGGCACCAAAGCACATCATAAACTGAAAGACTGTTGATTTTTTCATAATAATGTATTTTTTACGTATTTTCACTGAACTAACCGGACCAAAAGTTGACTAATGTTGACAAGCTTATCCGGTGAGACTAAACTTGTAATAAAGTTCAAAAATGCAATCAACAGTTGACCAACAATAATAAGGAGTGTTACCGTATGGACAGCACACAGCTTCAGAACCTGCTTATGGAAAGGGCTCATACGATGCCCAACAAAGCAAGGCGTGTAGCAGAATATCTTCTCGCAAATATGCGCGAAGCCTCTTTTCGTTCTATAGGAGATATTGCAGAAGAGCTTAAAGTATCAAAAGCACAATTGGTGAGAGTAGCACAAATGCTTGGTTTCTCCGGTTACGCAGAATTAAAGAGCTGTCTTCAGAAAGCCATTCTGGAACAGATCAACCCGGCTGCTCTTCTTGCCAGGGCTGTAAGCAGCGGGGACAGTTTTCCGGACAGTCTTTACAAGGCAGAGCATGCAAACCTTGATGACACGATGGCACAGCTGTCACCGGAAGACACGGAGAAATTCTGTGAACTCGTTCGATCTGCAAACACTATTTACTGTGTTGGGTGGGGCATATCATCCCTTGTTGTAGAACTACTCCAGATGCGGCTCTCTGTAATGGGAAGAAAAGCTGTCTTCGTACACAGAGGCAGTCTCTCGATGTGGGAACAGGCCAGGTGCATCGGGATGGACGATCTGGTAGTGGTCTGCGAGTTGCCAAGTTATGCGGTAGAAGTTACAGAAGCTGTTGAGATAGCTCATAAAAATGGTGCAAAGGTAGTTACCATCACTGACAGCGCTGCTGCTCCTGTGTGCAGAACTGCAGAACTTTCATTTTTTGTATCTGCAAACAGCCCGACTTTCGGAAGCAGCATAATAGGTCCGCTATTTCTGACGCATGTTCTTGCTTCCGCACTTGCTATAACGCTTGAGGCAGATGCGAAAAAGCATCTTGAAGAACAGGCTGAGTTCCTCCATGATGAGAGGATCTTTCACCCCATATTCGGCCTCAGATACTAATTTCTATTTTAAATTTTGAATATAAAAAGGAGCCGCCTTTTTTAAGGCGGCTCTCATTTATATTCTGCACTTAACTATTATTATTTCGCCTACATCCGCTGCTTCAAGATCGTCAGTTTTCGGCGGTCCTGGGATAGGCCACTCTGCTTCAATACAGCACTTCAGATACTCTTTTAAAACTTCGGGAGCCCTTTTTATTACATCTTCCCTGTCCTCTCCCTCTACCCAGCAGCCGGACAGACCAACAAAGTTTGCAGCCCAGAGCCTGCCTTCGTCATAACCGAAGGCCAGGACTGCCGGATAAATATACTCTTTCTCCATTTATCCCAACACCCTTTCTAAAACTCTCATGAAGTTGCAGCCTGTAAAAGCGCAGTGATCTGCGGGACTCATTTTTTTCTTCAGAGGTACGATAAACCGTCTTGCTGCGTCCGCATGGTCTGTAAAGAGATCCTTTTGCCGGCTGTCGTCATTCCCCATGCCAAGCGATACTATACAGTCGCACAGATCCAGACCCAATCCCACATGATCCATCCCCGCGACTTGGGCTATATGCTGAAGATGTTCAAAAAACTTATCTGTATTTCGATCAGCTTCGTTATCCGATACAAACGGTGAATATGCATTAAGTCCGATAACTCCCCCTGATCCTGCTATCATCTTTATCTGGTCATCTTTGAGATTTCTAGCTGATCCGCACAGCGACCTGCAGTTTGAGTGCGAAGCTATAAATGGAGCCTTCATCAACTCAGCGACCTCATAAAAGCCTGGATCGTTCAGATGGCTCACGTCGATGACCATGCCCATCTTCTGAGCTTCCATGACCAGTTCCCTTCCAAACATGGTAAGGCCTCCCGGATATTTGGGCGCATCGGACGGGTCGAAGCTGCTACCGTCACCTGCATAGTTCCTCCTTGACCAGGTAAGCCCTATAAGCCTCACACCCAGGTCATAAAAAGTCCGGAGAAGAAAGATATCTTTGCCCAGAGGTTCAGCCCCTTCAAGAGAGAGAAATAATCCTATCTTCCCCTTTTCTGAAGCGGCTTTCGCCTCAGACGAATTTCTGCAGAGAGAAAAATACTCTCCTGATTCCTCCAGTTCTCCCTTCAGTGCTGATATTTGATCCAGTGCGTTGCGGAGGGCCCCCTCCGGCAAATAGTTTTCACAAATATACAAAGAACATATAAGAGTACTGATCCCTGCTTCTTTTAATTTTTGAAAATGCCTTCTTTCGAGGACCTTCCGTTCTCCCTTTTTTCTGTAGCTCAGGACATCCAGGAGCACGTCAAAATGTGCATCGAGTACCATGTTATACATCTCCCTCAATTCGAATCATTGCTTTAACCAGAGATAGCCTGCTAAAAAAACAGATCTGGACCAGTTGATTGAGGCTGCTTCAGTTTTTGTCCGACCGGCATATTCTGATCCGTTGTGATCCAAGGTCTGCCATGTCAAACCATACCAGCTCTCCCCTTAAACCATTTTCTAAAGCTGAAAGGATCTTGATCGCTTCAGAGACCTCCAGGGAAGCTATAAATGCAGGGGTAAAGGGTGGATTCCCCGACTCTGTCTCGACCCCTTTGTCAGGAACGTCGTCATTTTCCCACAATGGCCTGTCACATGGATAAAAAACACCGATCTGCCCGAACATACCTCCAATGGCTCCGTGGACAAAAGGTATACCCAGCTCGCGGCAAACTATGGAGGCATTTCTGCGGCTCTTGTTGTTGTCAAGTGCATCTATCACTACTGAAGAACCCTCAAGGAGTTCCCGTCCGTTTTTTTCATCCAGGAAAGTGACCCATGCAAAGGTATCCACGACACTGTTGACAGCTGCTACTCTTTCGGCCGCAGCCAGTGCTTTGGACTTTCCGATGTTTCCCTCTGTAGAGAAAAGCTGACGGTTCAGGTTGTTGTCATCAAAAACGTCAGGATCGATCATCACTATCTCTCCGACCCCGGCTCTGGCCAACATTTCTATGATCCAGCCTCCAAGGCCGCCGCAGCCTATTACCGCAGCTCGTGAACCAAGCAGCTTTATCTGACCCTGGATCCCAATAGTACCGATATTTCTTTGATACCTTGAAGGGCAGATTCCGTTTTTTAACGCTGTGATCTCAACATCACGGGGCTTCAATCCAAGTTCTGAAGCGAACCTTCGGCAAGTTAGGAAAGGGATCACTTTTATCCCTCCTCTGTCCTCCGAATTGATCTGCAAATTCTCGACCAGGTCTACCGGCAAACTTGACACCTCCCTATAAAAATAAAAATATTATTGGTTGCATATTTATAGTATACCCGTAAAAAACGATCGGTTTTCATGATGATCATATTATGGGGCACTCTCCTTTTGATGTAAAATATCAGAATGAAATATATTGTAAAAACAACATCGCCGCTCAATAGTTCCGAATGGAAAAACTCTCCCTCAAAAAAGGCACTGGTACTTATGAGCGGAGGTGTCGATTCAAGCGCTGCCGCCCTTTTGCTCATGAAGAAAAATTATTCCCTTGCCGGTATGACGATGGAGATAACTGAGAGCGAAGAAACTCCTGCAACTGAATCTGCGGCTTCTGTGTGTAAAGAATTGTCCATCCCCCACTTTTCAGTGAATATAAGTGAAGATTTCAAAAAAAATGTAATACTTCCTTTTTGCAGCTCATATAACCAAGGACTGACACCCAACCCATGCGCTGACTGTAATGAGAGGATAAAATTCGGCGTTCTCTGGGAAGCCGCAGAAGAACTCTTTGGAAATGATTTTTATGTTGCGACCGGCCATTACGCCAGGATCATCAAAAAAAACGACAGACACTACCTGGCGGCAGGAGCAAATAAAGCAAAAGACCAGTCATATTTTTTAAGCGGGATCCCAGCGAAAAAGATGCAGAGGATACTTTTCCCACTGGGGGACTTTAAGTCAAAAGAGGAGACAAGGGAGTTGGTAAGGACTTCAGGTCTGGCAGTATCCGAGCGCCCTGAAAGCATGGAAATATGCTTTGCAAGCGAGGATGGATACAGGACCATGATATGCCGTGATCAAAAACCGGGACCGATAAAAGACAATTCAGGAAAAGTATTGGGAGAACATAAAGGGATAGGAGGATACACTCTGGGACAAAGAAAAGGCCTGGGCATAGCATCCAAGCATCCTCTCTTCGTGATATCAATAGTTCCGGAGACAAATACTGTTGTCGTAGCTTCAAGGGCAGAAGCTTTCCGATCAGAGGTCACAGCAGGATCAGTAAACATACTGGCGCCCGATTATCTTAGAGAAGGTCTTCTATTCTTTGGCAAAATACGATCCCAGGGAGACCCTATGCCGTGCCGTATCCTCTCCATCGATCATGCCTGCCTGACAGTTCGGTTTTCAGAGCCGATTTTTGCTCCGGCACCCGGTCAAAGGCTAGTCATATATACTGATGATGGATATGTCGCTGCCGGAGGAGTAATAAAAATGTCCCGGTGATCAATGAGAACGCACAGATGTTTCACTCATCCAATTCGAATAAAACAAAATACACAAATACGTTCCATCAACGATGAAATTTTTCCCATGTTAAATTTGTAAAGATATTTCTATTCCAATGTTTATTTTCGTCTATCTATTATTCAGGACCTGATTTATCATAGTATCGTCATCTGTTACAATATCAACAATTAAAGTCACCTATGGGGGGTTGCTTATGACACTGCGCAGAAAGACTCAGATCGCATTAGGGATCACATTGCTCCTCATACTTCTTATGCTGGACCTTACTTTTACTAATTTCCTCAGACGATCTGCCGAACAGACAGACAGGGAAAGGATCACACTAAACCTATCAAGGGCTGTAGTATCGATCAACGCTGAGGCAAGGATACTATCAGCAATAGCATCCAATTGGGCACATTCTGATGCGACATGGGACTACATGAACGGACGCAACCCCAATTACGCCGCCGAGACCCTCAACAGGGACGCCCTGACTGAGATCGGGATATCTTCAATGATATTCATTGACAACGGGAACATGGTGCGTCTCTTCAAGGACTTCAGCTCCGAGGATGAGCCTTCCACCCCTGAAAGCGAGTTCCTTGCGATATTCGACGACCCCAAGAACCAGTATCTTTTGGACTATTCGGGACCTACAGGTACAAGCGGGATAGTTTTAAAGGAAAACCAGCCCATACTTTTTACAGTAAAACCGATCCTTACATCAGACATTCAGGGACCTCCTGCTGGCAATCTTATAGTCACCCAGACCATAAGCCCCAAGCTTATAGCAAATATATCGAGGAACCTCCACTTTAATTTTGCCATAGAACCAACGACAGAAAACGAAAAGAAGAATGCAGATAAACTTCCGCTGGTGCTGATCGAGGATCCTGCTAAGAAAGCCACAACGATATCCGCAAGGATGCTCGTAAAAGATCACAGCGGCACCCCCTCCTTCTGGGTCAGGGGAATAGATAAAAAAGAAGACATTGCTGCTGCAGAAAAACAGATACAATTTCTTTTTCTGATATTTGGAGTCATTGCTGTACTGCTTTCCTTCCTTTATGACTTTTTCTTCAAACATGCATTTTCAAAAAGGATGAAGAGACTCCAGAGAGAGGTCGAAGCTATAAGGGACGAAAAAGGACATAAAGGCGTGGTTACAGTTGATTCTAAAAAAGACGAGATCAACAGCCTGCAGAGAACTTTGAGCGATGTCATGGCATACCACGATTTCAAGCAGGAACATAAAAACAAGATGGACAGCATCAGCCTTATGGTTTACGAACGTTTCGCTCAGGCAGGAAACCGCCTTTGCTACAAGACTCTTGAAGACATAGCGACTGCCTTCTCCCCGGGTGATGAAAAATTCAGAAACGCTCTTCCCCGTGCTGCAAAAATGACAGTTAATTTCTGCGAGAAACTAAAGCTGCCGGATGAGGAAAAATTCTATGCGTACCTTGGCGCCCTTTTCAGCAGGATTGGGCTTCTTGGCATATCCTTTTCGATACGGAACAAAACTACAGAATTCTCTCCCTCAGAACTGAGGGAGTATCACAAGTACCCGATAATATCCAAGGATTTCCTAGAGTCAGTGGAGCTGCTGCGCCCTGCTACGCAGATCCCCCACAGCTGGAACGAAAAATGGGACGGCACAGGATTTCCAAAGGGACTGAGCGGAAGCGCGATTCCTTTGACCGCGCGCGTCTTTGCTATTGTTGACACATGGAATGAGATGACCAGGCCGTGGCTTGGAAGAAAACTGCCGAATCAGGAAGAAGTAGAGATCAAGCTCCGTGAAATGGCTGGAACGAAATTAGACCCCTATCTCACGGAACAGTTTATACAATTACTGCATGATGAAGGGAAAACTATCTGAAATGAATATTGTTGACGCAAGAGGACTTGATTGTCCCAAACCCGTTATATTAACAAAAGAGACTGTTGAAAAGGGGTGCAGGTCTTTTGCAGTTTGGGTCGATAACGAAGTCGCAGCGGCGAATGTTGCAAGGTTTCTTGAAAACAGAGGTTTCATGGTCAAAAAAGCGTACGGAGAAGAATCCATCGTACTTGAAGCTAAGATCGAGTCCAAAGAGGCCGTGGGAACTCCTCAAAAGAAGGGATCAACAGGCATCATGTTCACTTCTGACAAAATTGGAGCGGAATCGAGAGGACTTGGAGAAGTCCTTATGAAATCTTACCTGGGCACCCTGGTGCAGGGCGAGAAAGCCCCCTCTGTGATCGCTTTGATGAACAGTGCCGTGAAAATGGCTGTAAGCGGATCCTCATGCCACGACTATCTTTGCGAACTAAGGGACCGTGGGACTCTCATTTTGGTCTGCGGGACATGCACGAAACATTTTGGGATCACTGAAGCCGTTTCGGTAGGAGTTATCTCCAACATGTTTGAGATAACAGAGGCCGTCTTCGGCACAACAAAACCTATAGTGATAGGCTGATCATGTCTATATATCTTAATAATGCCGCAACCACCTGGCCCAAACCCAGTTGTGTCCCCGATGCCATCTATGACTTCATAGCAAACAGGGGGGCAAATGTCGCAAGGGGCTCGGCTTCCATGAGGGACATCCAGAGCCTTGACAATGTCTTTACTTGCAGGCAAAAACTGGCGGAACTGCTGGGCGGTCATCAGAAATGCGACCCCAGGTTCATAACCCTCACTTCCAATATTACGGAATCGATAAACATTATCATCAAAGGCTTCCTTAAACCAGGTATGAGAGCTGTGACCTCCTCTATGGAACACAATTCCGTACTCAGGCCTCTGAGGAGAGCCGAAAAAGAGGGTGTCGCACTTGATATCATCCAGTGCAGCCTGAAAGGATATCTGGACCCGGCACTGCTGAAAAAAAACCTTTCCGGGGGCGCGGACATCGCGATAATAAACCACTGCAGCAATGTCAGCGGATCCCTCCAAAATATTGAAGATATCGCTGAAGTGTGCAGGGCATCAAATGTCCCGCTTGTGGTCGATTGTGCCCAGACAGCAGGGATAATTGGGATCAGCGCGCAGGATCTCGGAACAGCTGCCCTGTGCTTCACAGGGCATAAGGGGCTCTTCGGCCCGCAGGGTACCGGAGGTATCGTCTGGGATCCGGAGTTCGCAAAGATATGTTCCCCCCTCTTTGAAGGAGGGACTGGAAGCCTCTCTCACGAGGAATTTCAGCCATCCCAGATGCCAGATAAATTCGAGGCAGGGACGCCGAACCTTCCGGGCATCGCAGGCCTGCTTGCATCTGTCGAGTGGATAAAAAATGAAGGAATAGACAAAATAAGAAAAAATGAAGACTATTTGGGAAAAATGCTTGAAGAGGGACTAAGGAAGATAAACGGACTCAGGATTATCGGTCCCGGATCAGGCGATCCAAGGCTTCCGGTTTATTCCGTCAACATAAAGGGAATGGACAACGCAAAGCTTGCCCGTGACCTTTCCGACATCTACGGGATCGAGACGAGACCGGGGCTCCACTGTGCACCTCTTGCACACAGAACGTTAGGGACGTTCCCTGAAGGAGCACTTAGGATATCCCCCGGCTATTTCAACACACCAGATGATATTGACCGCACTCTCTCTGCACTGACAGAGCTTGCAAAGAATTAAGGTATCCAGGGAAATATTTTAGATCAGCCTGATATGAATCCTTTTTCGATGAGTATCTGACGGGACTCTGCATCGGCGGGACGGAATCCTTTGCTCAGGAGATCTCTTATGTAAGTCCCGTTATAGGTGAAGCAGAAAATCATATTTGCCAGCCATAAAGTAAGGACGCTTGCAACGAACATAATCACTGCCCACTTTGCATCGCCCCGGAATATGGGGACACAAAAACCAAAAAAGAAGACTGTCCAGCTGAATCCGACTTTTGCAGTACGAAGCTGGCCTGCCTGATCCTCAAGCCTAATTATCATTCTTTGCTCCCTCTCTTCTCTCTTCTTGCTCCAGGGCCATTATTGCAGCCTTTGATGTCCCCAGCCATGTAATTCCTATAAAGCAGGCCATCACAGGGAGTGAGACATATTTGAATTCAATGCCGCCCTTCATATAGACGGCAAAAAAGAGAATGAGCAGGACAACAGCTGAAGCAAGAAATACTTTTGACATTCTGTTGATCAATCTGGCTGTACGAAGTGTCATAACATCCACCCTTTGAGAAATATACGGAATACTGATAAATAATACCACAGGGCTGCTATAAAAAAGGTATAATTTGCATGGATCAAATTAACAGGAGGGGGATTAACAATGATGATGTATTTACTGGCAGCGGCTGCAGTTTTAGGTTTATGGCTCATGACTACTTACAACGGCCTCGTAAAGCTCCGCAACCTCATGCAGGAGGGATGGAGCGGAATAGACGTACAGCTGAAAAGACGTTCCGACCTGATACCCAATCTCGTTGAGACAGTCAAGGGGTATGCTTCTCACGAGAAGGAAACGCTGCAGGGGGTAACTAATGCCCGTGCCGCGGTAATGCAGGCGGGAAATGATCCGGAAGCAAGGCTGCAGGCTGAAAATGCCCTGACAGGAACACTGAGGACTCTCTTTGCTGTTGCAGAAAACTATCCGGAGCTTAAGGCTAATACGAATTTCCTTGATCTTCAGCAGCAGCTGGGGACGATCGAAAATGAGATACAGATGTCCAGACGTTACTACAACGGAACTGCAAGAAACCTTAATACTGCCATCCAACGTTTTCCTGCTGTTTTGATCGCGAGACAGTTCGGTTTTAAAGAAGCCCCATTCTTTGAGGCGGAGGAAGAGGCTAGAGATAACCCGAAGGTTTCATTTTAATCAGTATTTTGTGATACTTAGGGGAGGGAAAATATGAGGAACGGGAGAAACTGTCTTTTTAAAATAACTGTACTGTTATGCGCAGCTGTTTTCGTTATATTGTCAGGGGCTAGGTCGACAGAAGCAAGAGAAACTTTCAATAGTTTCAACGCTGACATAGTAATAAATGAGAACAGCTCGATCGAAGTGACAGAAGAAATTCTGGTCAACGTAGAGAATATCGAGATCAACAGGGGCATAATTCGATCACTTCCTGTTGAATACAGGGACGAGAAAGGCAATTCAACAGAACTCGGATTAGAAATAAAAGATATAAAGCTGGACGGGCAGGATGTCCCCTGGAGTTCAGTGAGGTCAGGCATAAACGTCGATGTAAAAATCGGTGACCCGAATAAGATCATATCCAGGGGACTTCATACCTTTCTGATAAAATACCGGGTCGAAAGACACATAGGATTTTTTGAGGACCACGATGAACTCTACTGGAACGTAACAGGGAAAGATTTTTCTTTTCCTGTACTTGAAGCATCATGCAAAGTAGCGCTTCCCGGAAAGAGTTTCGGAGAGGGATTCAACACAATAGAGTGGTATGTGGGCCAGTACGGCGCAAAAGGTGACAACAGCAGAGCGCGCCAGGATTCCGGAAGCGTTTTCACAGTCGGGACACTTCAGCCGGGAGAGGTTTTTACTGTAGTCTACACCTGGCCAAAAGGACTGGTCACACCGCCACCTCCCCCTGCAAGAGACAACGAAAAAGCTCAGGGAGGGATCGCGGCAGCAACTTTCGCGTTGATCTCCGGATGGTTCTGGTTCGCCTGGAAAAAGTGGGGCAAAGATCCGGATAAAAAGACAGTGATCCCGCTTTTCTACGCACCCGATGGTACATCACCCGCATTTCTGAGGTACGTGAGGGACATGCGGCTCGATCAGACAGGTTTTACGGCTGCAATAATCGGATTGGCTGTTAAGGGCGCCATTAAGATCATGGAGGTTGAAGGAAAAGAGACCTTCTTTGGAAAAGGCAAGGGGCACTTTGTCCTATACGAGAAAGATACGGAGCCGGAAAAACTTCAGCCTGAAGAAGAGGCCCTTATGATGCAGCTTTTTCCGGGGAGCATCGACAGCGTGGAACTTGTACAGGATAACGGTGACATAATCTCCGGAGCGATGAGAAGCCTGGCAAGAAATCTCAGAAAAGCAAACTCTGCAATCTTTACCAGAAACACCGACAAGATGGTACCCGGCCTTGCTTTGTACGGAATTGGAACAGCAGCTAGCTACCCATTCAGCGGGGAGTATCCCTTGAACACGCTTATGGCTGGGGTTTGCGGACTGCTCATAATTGCACTGGGGATGAGGCTGAGCAAAGCTGCAAATACCGGCGGCCAGAATATAAGGCAATTCCTTGGTAGAACGTTTCCTGCCATTGCGGTGGGGCTCGTAGGAGCTATTGCACTCGGAGGAGAGGGAATGTCCCCCTTTACATTTGTGTTTTTCGTCGCTTCGGCAGCCGTCATTGCTGTAATGCGTCCTCTTATGGTCTCAAGGACTCAAAAGGGCAGCAATATTTTGAGCGAGGCGGAGGGTCTTAAGCTCTATATGGACACAGCAGAAAAAGAGCGGCTTGAAATGTTCAACCCGCCGGAAGAGACCCCTGAGCTATTTGAAAAACTTCTTCCTTATGCGCTTGCACTTGATGTTGCAAAAACATGGGGCAACAGGTTTGAAAGTGTTTTGACAAAAGCCGGTTATAAGCCTGAATGGTATTCAGGGCCTTCACCATATCTGTTCCTGAATGGTACGGGCCTGAACAATTTCTCATCAAGCCTTGGCAGCAGCCTGGGGCAAAGCATGGCTCCGCAGTCTGCCCCAGGGACATCCTCAGGAATGGGCGGCGGCGGTTTTGCCGGAGGCGGAGGTGGCGGCGGAGGGGCAAAGGGCTGGTAATTCTAAGCTCTCAGTTACCTGCCGATCTTCCTGACAGCAGAATATTCATCAGCTTTTTGGTAAATTTAAAGAGGTGCTTTTTGAAACACAAGGTTTCAAAAAGCACCTCTTTTCATTCACCCGCCGGGAGAACTTTCTTACCTGTTCTTTACTACAGTCCTTATCATATCCCATACATCGGGAGTCTCGTGTCCCTTCCTCCACCCCGCTACCCCGGCAAGACGGTACTTATCAAGGATCGAGAGTTTGGTTTTAATGGAATCACTGTTTTCTACCCATACCTTGTAGGTCTTTCCCTCTGAAAGATACGAATAGAAATACTGTCCCTTGTCACTTAGCCATACCGGAGAGAGCCCTCTCTGGGAAATAATTGAATCGGACTCGGCCATAGTTAGGGTGGAGCCTTTGACTTTCACCTTCCCCTGACCTGCCGGAGTCTCCTCCCACTTTCTCATGTAAAATGGAACGCCCAATATCAACTTAGCAGGAGGCACGCCCTCTTCTATTGTTTTCTGCACTGCACGTTCGACCCATGGCATCGAAGCAACAGAACCTGCCCTCGGAGAGGTCCTCCAATGTTCGTCATAGGCCATGAGCATAACGTAATCAACGTGTTTTGAAAGTGCCGCCCTGTCGTGGCTCCTTGATAGATTGCTGTTTCCGGGAACGTGTACGTCTACTGAGCTGATAAGTCCCTGACCTTTGAGATAGCCGCTGAGCAGCGAGATGAAACGCACATATTTGTCCCTGTCGGCAGCATCAACATTTTCAAAGTCTACGTTTATGCCGTCAAAACCATACAGCTTCGAATAACAAAGAAGTCTTGCAATAAAAATATTTACAGCAGCTGTGTCATTGAAAAACCTGGAAGTGTTCTCTTTGCTGAAACCGTTTGAGACAAGGGGCCATATCCGGTATCCCTTTTCGCGGGCGGCCGCAACATAGGCTGCGGAAGTCCTGTTTGCCATGTTTCCGCTGCCATCGGTAAGGTTGAACCATGTCGGGGAGATGACATCGAGTCCATCAATGCGGTCTTCAGCACCAAGATCGGGATTATCCCTTGTGATGTGTGCCCATGCAAGGGTGATCCGTTTATTTTTCAAAGCTGCCTGATCAGGCTTTTTTCTGTTCAAAGGAGTATTGACAGTGATCCTTTTGAGTTCAATACCTGCGTTTGTCTCATCTGCAGCGATCCCCGTAAGTTGATCCAGTCCTATTACGTTGAAATAAGAGGTACCCTCATTGTCCATCGAGGGGAAATAGAGGGTAATGGAGCTTCCGGCAAGCTTCTCAAGTTCCTTTATTCCAAAAACTTTTGCAGGCTCTTTAACATCAAATAGAAAACCTTTTCCGTTTGGCCCCCCCCTTAAGGACAGCCCCAAGGTGCTCAGGACATCAGCGGGCACCCAGATATCCTTACCGCGAACGATGGCCGTCCCCAGCAGATCCCTTGAGGATCCATCAGAGAAAATTACGTCAATGTACCTGTCACCGTCGTCAGCACTTGCCATGGAACTAAAGATAAGAGTAAAAAACAGGAAAGAGAGAAGGATCGCACGATCCAAAAACTTGATATTGATCAATTCTTATAACCCCTTTCTAAACTTCTGGTATAATCTTAACCTCATTTGCTGATAAGAGATTCGGCAAAATTGCTATATAATGCAAAGATAAAATAATCTGGGACCGGAGTGCTTTGAACTGAGAAAATTATCATTGGTCACCGCAATATTCCTGATGCTTTTTTTTACAAATGAAGCTCCATGCTCTGAAGGCATGGGCATCAGCTCTGACTACTTTTTAAAGAGGATGGGATATGCCTGCGTAAAAGTTAAAAATGGGATCTCGAGCGTCACTATAGCTTCTGATATCCAGAATACAGGAAGATCCAAAAGGGTCCTCGACTGCGGCAGTAAGTTGATGCTCGTACTCACAGAATCAGATGATGAGAAAGAACTTTTGAATGTGGCCTTGATTTATCTTACAAACACATACGCGAGCGAGGACAGATCCGCTTCCATATCAAGATCCTTCGAAAACAGCCGTTTTGAGAATATCTGCAGACAGCTGATATTTTCTTTGGGCAACGACATCTCCGACTCAGAAGCAGAAAGCGCATTAAAGTCTATAGGGATACATGGCAACATGCTTGACGGGATCCAGAGGAGCAGTTCCGTAAGGGGTTACAGGTGCATGCTGAAGCTTCAGCCGGGCGGTATGATAATGATGGTAATATCAAAGATATGATCGATCATAAAAAACAAAAAAGGAGAATAAATGATGAATATCGAACAACTTCTTGAAAGACTTGACACAGCAGAGACAGATGAAGAGATCTCTGAGATAGGCGGAAAGATCCTGGAAATCGATCCTGAAAACCCCTACGGCAAACTGGCTGTTTGGGAAACAATGGACTATGAGGGCTGCGTCGAAAATCTTGACATGCTTAGAGAGGCTCTTTCCGGAATAAGGATGATAATAGCAGAAAAAGATGCACCTCCCAACATAGAAGAAGACCGCGACGCTCAGGCTTACTGCACGATAATGATGAACCTCGGCTATTCTCTGCTCGCTGAGCAGGAGACTGAAGAAGCTCTTGAAGTGGCAAAAGAATTTGCAAACTTTGATGACGAAGGCTTTTATCCCAGCCGCACGCTTCTATACCGCTGCATGCTCGATCTTCAGATGTACAGGCAGATCTTCGATACGCTTGAGAGCGACCCGCTTGAATCTGTCGTGGGAGAACACGCCCGTGCGATAGCGTTGATCGAAACCGGGGCAGAACCCGGTGAGATCCGTGATGCTGTAAGCTACGCCATCTCTCTCGATCCTGAAGTCCCCTTCTTTGTTCTCAACATCTGGGAGTTCCCTGAGCCTGAGGACGACATCGATGAAGATATCGAAGATACCGTAAATTACGCTACATATGTAGCTGAGCCATGGTGTTCTTCAGACAAAAGGCTGGCTGCCCTCAGTGCGCCAACATTCCTTTTCGGATATCTGACAGACAGGCTGAACGATGAAAAAGAGATCCAGGTCTTAAAGGAAGGATACGAAGGAGCCGGTGTGCTAAAAGAAGTTGAAGAGGCAAAGGCAAAGATCCGTGAAATGGAACAGCAGGCATGCGATCCAGAGGAGATAGACGCTGTAGCGCTTGGTGAAACAGGAGCAATAGTGGAAAAGCTTCTTGGCTGAGAGACCTTTTTAACAGGGCGGCCCCCAGTGGGCCGCCCTGTTTTATTGTTCCTATGAAGTACAGCTGTTGTCAATTATCAGACCCTGATTAGTCTCACCCTCCATGTAAGCAGAGAAGCTGCCACTGTATATCCTGATCGCAGGATGGGGCCCCTCTTCCCATTTTCTCTCACTGAACCAATCCTGGTCTATCAGGTTGTTCGATTCTCCTTCAAAAACAGGCATATAGAGCACATTATCCACTGCAAGATCAGAGAAAAAATGTGTACCGTAGGAGAGCTCCGGCATGAAACCAAGCCTTGGGATGCCAAGCTCAACAATGCAGCAGCAGTTGGTCAGTTCATCGTACTTCACTGGGACTCCCAGTTCCGGATTGCTGGATCCTACCCGACCGGGCGAGACAAAGATGAACTTCTGTCCGTTCATCCGGCTGTTGATCTCTCCAATGCCTCGGGCCACCTTGAAGAAATCCGGATTTGAATAATAGATCCTGTGGTCTACATACACAAGGAAAGGAATGTTGTTTATAACTCCCGGTGTGACCATCCTGTCTGCCTTAAGAAGGATGCGCTTCCCCTCCAGATCAGGCATATCTTCCTCTGTACATGTCTGGCACCAACATGGACGGGACTGTATCAGGCAGAAGCTGTCGTCAAGGGGCTCATAAGCAAATTCAATATCTGCCGGCAGTCCCATGGAAGACTCAAGGAGCGGCAGAGTCTTCTTCATTCTTTCAAAAAAGTTAGGATATTTCTTGGGGAAATTATCAAATGTCAGACAGACTTTTGAACCGACATCGATCTTTTTCGTCGTCTTCATGAGGGAAGAGAGGCATCCCCCCTCTGAATCATAGCAATAGACCTGGGCATACGCATCAAAATCAGGGTGATGTTCTATAAGCTGTGGCCACTCTTTTTTAATGTCCAGAGTCGTCAGCTCATTCGGATTTTCCCTGTCGATGACATGAAATCTTTCCTGCGAATGGATAGCAATTTTTTCCGGGTTCTGTCCGTCAGGCCTGAGATAAGCATTGGTAAGCGAGATCGTTCTTGCATAGCCTCTCTTTGTGCTCATAGTCCCAAGCCCGAACACGATCCTAAGAACGCCGTCTTTTTGTTTTACTCTTTTGTTCCATCGTCGGAAATTCTGTGAATATCCCACTCCGGCTATAGTTGGGTAATAATATCTGCCATGCCATCTTCCCGACATCCTTATTACTATTATCCCCATATCGTCGTCGCCAAGACAGTGTTTTTCCCTGTAACTTACGGCCTGAGGGAAATATATCCTTGCGTATATCTTTCTTATTTCCCGTTCTACGACACTTACCCTCTCTTCCAGTGAGGGTGAGTCATTGCTCATGAAAGTAGTGAGATACTTCCCTGCAAATGAATGCTTGGCTGAATCTTCCAGTCTGCTGCTGCTTCTTATTACCACCGGGTCATGCATTTCTGACAGGAAATTCCGCACCGCTTCGGCAACTATCTTTGGCAGCGGTGTCTTAAGGAAAACCTCTTCCAGCCTCTCAGGTTCATTTTGTGATATCAGGAGATCCAAAGATGGTATTGATTCAAGGAACTGGTGGAAAATATCGATCCCAAAGTAGATAGACTCAGGCACCTTGCTGTTACAAAGCTGCGGGTCTCCTGAATCACGCAGTTTTCTGAGCGCAAAAAGAAGAGATCTGCCTTTTCCTCCGATAGTTCCTTTGCCGAATATCATCGGCTCAAATTCCGGATCATCGTGCGGGTCCCAAGAAAAGTATTCTTCCCTGATCCTTTCCAGATCGGTCACTTGCCTTTCACCTCCGTGTCGCCTTTGTCGATCACGATCCCAACTTCGCTGTCACCATCAAGCAGGACATCGAATGTCCCCTCGTAGTGCCTTACGGCCGGATGGTGGGCAGATATCCAACTTCTGCTGTCGAACCATTCTTGATTGTATATATTTCCTTTTTCACCATCAAATACCGGAAGGTAGAGGATGTTGTCCCCGTCAAGGTCAAGGAAAAAATGTGTCCCGTACGAAAGCTCCGGAGCCATCCCTTTGCTCGGGATGCCCAGTTCGACCAGACAGCCTGAATTTGAGAGTTCACTGTACTGCACAGGTACTCCCAGAACTGGATTGGAACTCCCCCAGCGACCGGGACCTACGAGGAGATACCTCTCTCCGTCCAGCTTCTCGTTAATGTCACCAATCGCCCTCGCTACATCATAAAAATCAGGTTTTTTTCCATATAATTCAGGGTCCACATATACAATATGCCTTATGTTTTCCAGCCTCCCGTTTGCCACCATACGGTTACCTCTCAGAACGATCTTTGCGGGGTCAACTTCCGGGATCTCGACCTTACCCCTGTCATCGTAAACTGACAGAGGCCTTAATTGGACAAGGGTAAACTCGTCTTCTGCGCTTTCGTAGGTAAACTCCATATCTGACGGCAGCTGCAGCTCTTTTTCAAAAAGCTTAAGCAGCCTCTTGATCCTTTCAAACAGTTGAGGGCATCTTTTAGGAAGCTCGGCAAAAGTAAAAACCGCCCTGGGCGCTACCATGTCATTTGTGTCGGCAAGAAGCCAGTGAAACATGTTGTCATCAAACCATTGAAGGTAAGACTGCGCCATCTTGTGTTTTTTTGAGATCATATTGATGTTATTTGCGGCATAAGCTGTCATAAAGGCGTTGTGCTCAATATCCACATAATCAAACTGTTCCTGCGCGTGTGAGACGATCTCCGAAGGCCTGTTCCCTTCGGGCCTTAAGTTGGGGTTTGTAAGATAAAAAGTACGTGCGAAGCTCCTGTCCACTGTCCTGGTACCAAGACCGAAGCATATCCTTGCCACACCATCTTCCTTTTTGATCCTGGGCGACGGACGTCTGAAGACCTGAGAGAAAGCCGCTCCTGCAAGCTCAGGATAATATTTATTGTCTCTCATCCTTCCGGCGATCGGTTGGATAAGGACTCCCATACGCTCGCCTCCCCAGAGTATGTTGTGTTTTCTCTTATACTCCCTTGCTGCGGGGTTGTATGTTGAAGCGTATACCTCTTTGATCGCTGCTTCCAGGCCTTTTCTTCTCGAGATCCTGTCACCGCTGTTGGCAACAAATTTAGTGGCATACTTGCCTGCGAAAGAAAGGTTGACATCATCTTCCAGTATCGATGATGAACGGACAGACATCGGGGTATCGATCACATCAAGGATACGTTCAAGATCTTCATCAATACTCGCAGGCAGTTCAGCCTCCTGGCAAATCCTGTGGAGCTTAGGAGCATCGCTGTGCTCCCTCAGATCCAGGAGCCTGTCCCATAATCTGTTCTCTTCCATAAATTCTTCAAAAACAGAAGTCGTTATAATGAAAGAACATCTGGGCAGAAAGACCTCTTTGAGCATCCCGTTCGACTTAAGGACCTCATGAGCAAAGCTCAGACCTTTTGCCTTCCCTCCGACCTTTCCGCTGCCTATCAGCCAGCCTCTTTCCCTGTAGTAAGGCTCCGGGTCAAAACTTTTATAATATTCTCCATATTCCATCCTTCCACCTCCGCTAAGCTACATAAACAAACTTTTTCGAACATATTTCTTGTTTTGATCATCTGTACCTATTAAGATGATATACTGTTGAAGCTTCTTTTACAAGAATTTTAAATAGGAGGAAAACAATGAAAAGAGAGCTTCGTCGAGATACTTGGTCCTGCGGGGTATTTGCATTGTTAGCCCTGGACAGGTTTTCTAAAATATTTGCAAACAAAGGCATCGGTTTTGAACTCGGGCCGCTCTCTTACTCTCTGACACAGACTACTCAGGTCTTGGCAGGCGAATCAGCACGCAGCAGGGCTTTTATAATAATACCCCCGGTCATGCTGATTTTCTGGGTCTTTTATAAATGCGGCGGAATGAAGCCAAAATTGTGGACCTTGCTTCTGCTCGCCGGATTAACAGGTCTCGCATACGACCTGATAATGGTAAGAGGGTTTCAATACCCTCTCTTTTTTACGACAGAAAGCGGCGTAACAATATTCAGCCTGGCAACTCTTTATATCCTGCTGGGAACAATAGCAGGAATATTTGATATGGCGTTTGATACTATCAGAGGCAACGACTAGGAGCAATATCAAAAAAGAACGGAGGCAGATAAGTACTGCGCTCCGTTCTCTCTTACGGAAAAACAATATTTATTTTGTCTGCAACAGTCAGGAGATAAGAAACACCTTACCTGATTATCCAGATATCTCTTTCGTAGCTGTCTTCCATTACCTCATATACATAGCCCCTGTCCCTGTCCCATGCGTACCTTCCGTTCGAAGCTATTGAACCGTATCCGTCAAGATACTGCATGTTTCTTGAATCAGCAGTATCTCTGGTGATATGCCCGCGGTAAAAAGGCAGGACAGGAAGTCTCCCTCTGATCTTTTTTATGCTCCAGTCACCTTGAAGGCCTGTGACTGAGATCACTTCATTCAGAACGTGATCCATTCCTTCGGGGATCTCTTCAATAAACATGACTTTGCCCATTCCGGACTTGCCAAAGAGGTACAGCAAATATGCAGAGCCCCATACTCCGTCAGGTATCTGTCTAAGCGAATCAACGGCTACAAACAAGGCATCCATTGCCATAAGCTGTCTGGGCTGCAGGCTGCGCTGTGGGACAAATCCTGATACTTCCTGCCACCTTGACGGGTCTCCCTGGGGAAACATCCTGTTGATAAGCGCTACAGCCGCTGCCGCCCTCCAGCGAGGGTCTCCGTCCCAAAGCTTGTTCCACAGTTCAGCCTCGGTCCCCTGAGGAGCAATGTCAAGCATATCAGCAACTATAGCCGCTCCGGTATCTTTTATTTTGCTTCTTTTCTCCATCTCTGCGGTGAATATGTCCCAGTCAGAGGCTGCAAAGACCGGCGCAGAAAATAATGATATCGCCAATACCAGAAACACAGCTAACGTCCACTTTACTTTCATCTCTGCAACACCCCTCAAAAAATTAGTTATGATCTCATTTTTCCACCTCTTGCTGCTAGTGGATCCAAAGCCTCTGATTACTGTCTTCTTCGAATGTTTCTGAGCCGTGCCGATTGGCTCTAAAACATTTAAGTCGCTGGATTCCCGATCTAAAAACGCACTCGAAACAGTTCAGTCTCTATGGTGATTTGTTATGTCCCTCTTTCGAGGAACGGCGTCCTTCCTGATCAAAAACATGCGGGAAAGACGGTGGGAGGTTCAGTTTTGATCAAGAAGTACAAAATAAGGATCTTACCGGGCTGATCTCAGTTTACCCTGTCTCCCCTTATAGTTATCTCTCTTTCCCAGGGACCGGCAGCCCAGGCTTTCCGGTTTATGCCTCCGGGAAGTATCTTCCATACGGCCGCTTCTCCCTGATCTGAACCAACTATATCAAGTATAAAGATCTCACCGGACGTAAAAGGTATATAAACAGCATCGTCAGCCTCGTATATCCTCTCAAGTTTTTTAGATGGGACCTTTCCATCTTCGACAAACTTCCAGAGTTCTCCCCTTCGCTTGCCCGAGGCACTTAATTTTTCGATCCCTTCTCTGGAAACCATTACGACGCCGGATTTTCCGTAACCGGCCAAGAACCAGCTAAGGAACTGAGCCCTTTCATTGAGATCCCCCTCAAGTGAGGGCAGGGCTTTTCTGCAGTAAAACCCGAGATATGCTTTCGAGTTTTTCCTTTGAACCCCTAATATCTCTCCCAATTTTTGGACCGCATCCTTTTCTCTGTCATCGATCAACAGATTTTTTATGGAAGCAGTCAGTTGGTCTTTTTTGTCGCCTTCGACCGGGTAGATCAAATTGATCGAAACTTCATAAATTTCCGGAAACATGAAGGCATCTTCGGCCACTTCTTCCATATCTGAAGATGCAGCAGTAATTGATGCCTCAAAAGATGGAGCATAATCAGCAGATAATACATCTTCATTATCCGCAGCAAAGAGACGATCACTTCCGATATAGAGAGAAAATAACAGTATTAAAGCTAAGTATGCAAAAAAAGCTTTTAAATGTCTTCTCTCAACTTTGAACAGTCCAACGTCTTTAAACGTAAAAACAGAACAGATTTTCGTGCTGCTAGACATCTATATATTTTGTCTCCCCTTTTCTTGATGCTCTTCCGTTCCCTATGGGCATGGACCCGTCAAATGCCATTATCAGGACAGGCAGTCCGAGAAGGATAGGTGTGATGATCCCCCAAAACCAGAAATTTTTACCGAGTCTCTCTGCGATCTTTCCCCAGAGGTAGACGTTTGCGGCAAAAGCTACCAGTGCAGATCCTGAGCTGAAGACCTCAGCAAAGACATAAAAACTGACTATGTTCATTGCAGCAGTTATGATCCCCGGCGCAACTATCGCAACAGTGAACCAGCGGGAAATCCGCGCACAGTCGCAAAGAAGCGCAATGTTGTAAAAAGGGATAAGAAACCGGAGGAAAGATCCGATCCTGAACTTCTCCCCCAGTCTGGAAAACACATAGGCTGCAAAAATATAAATTCCAAAGCACATAAGTACCAGCACAATGACTGCCAATGCTCCGAAAAGTATTGTGAACATTATTCTTTTGACCTCTTTTCCAGCTCTGATATGACATTTCCAAGTTCTTTGATTTTATCTCCGTAAAGTGCCCAGTTGCCCTGGCGCTGCGCTTCCTGAGCTGAATCGTATAATTCCTGGGCCTGTTTTGCAAGGACAGAGATGTCTTTTTCTCCAAGCACATAATCTCCGGACATGACAATGCTTCCGCTTCTTCCCACCATGTCGGCTACTGATCCCGGCCTGACGGCAGATCCCTTTTCTGAAGCTTTTTTGCCTATCAGCTTTTCAAGAGCCCCGGCAAATGTTTCATCCCATTCCACTCTGCCTCCTGTTGAAACTATCACTCTCTTCAACTCAGGCAGTTCGCCGTTCTCTGCTTTCAGATAGAGCGGCTGGACATAAAGCAGTGATTTGCCTATCGGTATGACGAGCAGATCGCCTATGATCACTTCTGATCCCCTCTGACCCCAGAGAGAGAGCTGTGATGATATCTCCGGGTTCTGGTTTATAAGCGCCTCGATCTGAGCAGGACCATATATCAGCTTTTGTTTTGGGAACTGGTAGACAAGAAGTTCGCCGTAATTTCCGGGATCGCACCGACCTGCCATCCAGCCAATAAGATTATCCCTTCCAAGTGGCATGTAAGGAACAATGATCGCAAACTCAGGATCTTTTTCCCCCCAGAGCTTCATAGTGACATAGTTAGGAGAGATCCTTCTCTTACGCCCAACAGGCGTGACTTCCCACACGTCCTCCCTGTTGTAGTAGGTGTTTGTGTCGGTCATGTGATATGTCCTGTAGACGTCAGTCTGGACCTCAAAAAAGTCTTCAGGATATCTCATGTGTTTCCAGAGTTCCTCTGACATTTCCCCTGCCGGTTTGAAGATCGCAGGGAATATTTTTCGCCATGTCTGGACTAAAGGATCCTTTTCATCAACTACATAGAAGCACATTTTGCCGTCATAGGCATCGACCGTTGCTTTGACGCTGTTCCTTATGTAATTGACCCCGTTGAAATGACTGAGCGTCGGATCCGGAGTCATGACCGGCCTTGAGTATGGGTATCTGTGAGTCCACGTAAAGGCATCCTGGACCCAAATTATTCGGCCGTCAAATATAACAGGGTAAGTATCCTGGTCAAAGATCAGGAAAGGAGCGATCTCTTTCAGTGCTTCACGGACATTCCTGTAGTAAAGGACCCTGCTCTCAGGCCTCAGCGCGCCTGTAAAGAGTATCTCAGTATCCCTGAACCTGAGTGTAAAGAGAAGCCTTTTCCAGAAAGAGCCGATCTCTACCCCGCCCTCGCCTTCATAAGTGCTTCTGACGTTAGAGTCCCCCATCGGGTAGTCAAACTCCTTGACATCAGTATTGACGAGGACATAAAAATCCTTCATCGATCCATAATATATTTGTGGCCTGTCGAGCCTGATATCAACAGTTGACCTCGGAGGGAGGTCCTTCATAAAGAAGAAGGGCAGTCCCCCGGGAGATACTTCGTTTACAGGATTCATTACTACTCCGTACCCATGTGTAAATTCGAGATGCATGTTCACCCATGTCTGATTCTGAAGCTTAGAGAGATCCAATTCCCTGACTGAGAGCATTACCTGCCTGTTGCCTCCGTTCAGCTTGTATCTGTCTATGTAAACATCCTCAAAATCATAATATGTCCTTATGGCCTGAAGCTGTTTATAAGTCCTCAGAAGCGGAGAATAATCCCACAGGCGAATATTTTTCACTGTCTCCTGATCAGCCAGCAGCTCTTCCGGTGTGACTTCATTCTCAGGTGTAATTGCTATTGTCCTCACATCATTGAGTCCAAAGGCCCTGCGGGTATAATCCAGATGGTAGTCCAAAAAGGGTTTTTCCATTTCGTACTCGTTGGGCTTTACCCTGTACTGCTGGACAAGTCCCGGAACAAAAGAACTTGATACCCAGCCAAGCAAAAGAAGGGACCCGATCAAAACAGCCGACATTTTCCACATCGGCTTGTAGAAATTCAAAAGAAGCAGTGCTGCAGCAATTACGGCCGCGACAGTGAGGATATTGAAAGCAGGCAGCAGTATGTTCACATCGGTATAGCCTGCACCGAAGACCACACCTGTCGGTGAAAAAAGAAGTTCATATCTGGCAAGCCAGTATCCGGCTCCCCAGACAAGGAGGAAAAGCGATCCAAGAAGGGACAGGTGAAGCCTCGCTCTGGGAGATGAATTGATTTTTGTCCCTTCGAGAGAAAGTGAGCGCGTCATAAAGTATGAGACAAAAGTACCCAGAAGGGTGACGACCAATAATCCCTGGAACCAGGACTGGATATATTTTACAAATGGAAGTGTGAAGACGTAAAAACCCAGATCAAGGCCAAATAATGGATCGGATTCCCCAAAGGGAGTCTGGTTCATGAATTTGAGGAAGGTTCCCCATGAACCCATTGCGTTCAGTGCGTTCACTATTGCCAGAAGCACGGCTACTACTATTATTACCCATTTTGATGCAGAGAATTTCACATCTTCCCCGGATGCGTCGTTTATAAGCCTTAGTCCGTTTTTCCAAGCCGAATTCCAGTTGACCCAGTAGATCAAAAATGCCGGGACAAGAGCAATGAAAAAGAGCTCCCACCTTGCTGTGAAACGTCTCCAGAAAACAGACTCGAAACCGTAGGATTCAAACCAGTAAAGGTCTGTAAGAAAAACAGCAAGACCCGGAAGGATCACTGTAAAGAGTATAAAAATTCCGCCAAGTATGAACCATATCTTTGATATCTTTGGCATTCTTATGTTTGGGATCTTCGGTCTTTCCTCTTCCCAACCGTTTTCATTATCTCCGGATCCGTCCGTCCATTCCTGACGAGTACGCCCGTACAAGCTTTCAAATATTTTTTTGAGATCCATAGTCACCAGCTCCTCGCTCAGTGTACAATCATATTTGGTTATTGTTAACTAAAAAGAGCTGTATGTCCAGCGCCGCATCACCTAAACAGCTGTTTGAAATGTAAGAATTTATTGAAGCAGAGCAGATCAACATCCGGCACTGATAATGAACATTTTTTGACCTATTTTGCGTAAGAGGTGAGGATATGTTTTATGCATACAAGCTGATAGGATCGCTCTTAGTTCCTCCCGGGCTGCTGTGCGTTATCACAATTATCTTCTTTTTTATCCTTTTAAGGTCAAGGAACAAAAAAATACTTTCTCTTGCTATGCTGGCACTCAGCCTGTCCATCTGGTTTATGAGCACATCCGCCGGATCCTTTTTTATTACAGGCGGGCTGGAAAGGAAACATATTAATTCTGTACCGGAGACTGAAAGGCCTGTAGCTTTCCTTGTTCTGGCAGGCGGCTCTAACTACGACAGGAATGGAGATGCAGTTACACCCGGTGTCTACTCCCTTGAAAGGATCTACTCGGCTGTCACGGCTGCTGACAGCACTAAAGACGTACTGATCTTTTCAGGTGGAAACGTCTATGGCTACGATCAGAGGACAGAGGCAGAAATAATGGAAGATTGCGCAAAGAGAATGGGATGGAAGGGCAAAACACTGGTTGAAACTTCTTCGAGAACGACAGGAGAAAACATGGTCTATGCAGAAAGGATGCTTTCCGGTCCGGACTTTCATCACATAGTTATAGTTACCAACGCCTTCCACATGCCCCGTTCAATGTTAAGAGCCCATTCGGTCTTCATAGGGAAGATCCTCTTCTCTCTCTCTGGAGGGATAGAGACAAACCCAAAATTTCGGGGCATCCCGGACCTTTTCCCGGATGCTCACAATTTTCACCTCTCCTGTCTGGGTATAAAAGAATGGATCAGCATATTGGCATTCAGGATACTTGGATGATAGTTATTTTTTATTGTGATCCCTGTACCATTCAGCAGTTTCTGAGAGTGCACACCTGATATCGGTCAATTCTGTCTTTCCCAGGGCTTCGGTAAGGAGAGAGATATCAGCGCTGCTTATCTTTATGTCTCCCGGTCTCTCAGGAAGCCTCTCTTCTTTGACATCTGAACCCATTATCTCAGAGATAAGTTTCAATAGTTCGTTTACTGTCATGCTCTTTCCGGTAGCCAGATTAAAGACCCGTCCCCTGTTTTGGTGTGCTCTCTTACACATCTTCAGGAGCACGGACGTCAGATCCCTGACGTATACAAAGTCCCTTGTCTGAGAGCCGTCTCCGAATACCACCGGTCTTCCCCCTGAAGAAAGCGCATAACAGAACTTCGGTATAACAGATGCATAAGGACCAAAGGGATCCTGCCTGGGGCCATAGACGTTAAAGAACCTGAACCCGATACAATCCAGTCCCCAGACTCTTGCCGCAGAACCTGCCTGTATTTCATTTATGGCCTTGCTTGCTCCATAGGGTGACATCGGCAGGGGGAGCTCTCCCTCGTGCCTCAGTCCATCGCTCCTGTTGCCGTAAACTGCCGCAGAACTCGCATATATGAGAGGGATGTTCACATCTTTCAAAGCTATGATCAGATCACTGAAAGCTGTTACATTATTGAGATGGCATTCTTCAGGCTTTTCTATCGACAGCGGTACAGAGACCATTGCTGCAAAGTGGAAGACCGCATCTATGCCCTCCAGCAGTCTCTTCAGGAGATCTTTATCTGAGACATCTCCCTCAACAAATCTTAGAGAAGGGTCGCCTGAGAGGTGTTCCAGGTTCTCTCTCTTTCCGGTGATCAGGTTATCGAGCACAGTGACCTTCCATCCGTCGGAAATGAGTTCGTCAGCCATGTGCGAGCCGATAAATCCGGCTCCCCCTGTTATCAAAGCAGATCTGGCAGGTTTCATGCCGGAATTTCCCCCTCAACAGAACATTGTCGTAAAGCTACATCATTATAACAACGAAAGCCCTGTCTTAATATGCGACAAGGCTCTCAAAATTATTATATTTTAAAAAATGATACTACTTTTTAGCAGCAGAAGTTTCATATTCTTCGCTGATAGGAGCCCATCCGCCGCCCAAAGCTTTAAAAAGCATGACCGTATCAGACGTTATCTGTCCATCGCTGATCACAGTAGCTTCTGACAGGGAAAGGAGTGCTCTCTGTGCATTTATGACATTGTTGAAATCGGTAAGTCCGTTCCTGTACTTGTCATTAGCCACATCGAGCGCTGTCTGCGCGGCCTCTGTGCCCCGCCTGAGGGCCTCGTTCCTCTTTCTTTCCTCTATTCCTGCGGTCAGGGCATTCCTGACCTCAGCCACGGCTTTTAGTACTGTCTGCTCATATGCGGCAAGGTACTGTTCCTGCCTTGCTGTGTGGACTTTAATGTTGTTCCTTATGGCCCCGGCATGGAATATGGGCCATACTATCTTCGGTCCGAATGAATATGCTTTGTTGGGACCTTCAAAAAGGCTTCCGGTATCCAGTCCTTCTGTCCCTATGGATCCCAGGAGATAAAACTTGGGCCAGAGATCTGCCCTGGCAGATTTTTTACGTGCTATCTGAGCAGCAAGCTGACGCTCAGCGGCAAATATGTCGGGTCTCTGGCGGATGCTGTTTGCCGGTATACCTGTCATCATTTCCTGATCAAGCTTAGGGAGAGGCTTTCTTTCACTAAGCATCTGGTCAAGACTTCCGGGCACTCTGCCGGTGAGGATAGCAAGGCTGTTTTTTACCTCCTCGATACTCTTTTGTATTGGGGGTATTTCAGCTTTGGTCTGCTCAAGGGTGTACTTCGACTGGCTAAGTGCAAGATGGTCGCTCAATCCTGCATCTACCCTCGACTGGAGCATTTCAAGCGTCTCTTCCTGAAGAAGCAGGTTTTTTTCTGCAATAAACAGTCGCTCCTGAAGGGTCCGAAGCGTGAGATAGTTCAGTGCGACCTCAGCAGAGAGGGAGACCCAGGCGGCATGCAGTGATGCATACTGTGCCTCCAGAGAAGCTGCTCCGGCTTTGACCGTCTCTCTTCTTCCGCCAAAAATGTCTATCTCCCATGACGCATCTATACCTAACCTGTAGATATCGATCCCTTTACCCTTACCTCCGGTTTGTACCGGGGTCCTCGAGTTGTACCAGTAATCGGTGTTGTCAAGCCATGGCAAAAGAGCAGCCTTGTTTATTCCAAGGGCGGCTCTTGCCTCCGTCACCTTTGAACGGGCAGAAGCCAGATCCCTGTTGCTCTCGAGGGACCATTCAACGAGCTGTGTCAGTATCTCATCGTTCAATGACTCCCACCATTTTGCCAGCATTTCAGGATCGGGTTCGCTCACAGCTTCGATCGACATCGAAGGGATGGGAAACCGCTGGGACATCTCTACCCACTTGCCTTCAGTTAGTTCAATGTCAGCGCTTTGCTGAATATTTTCAGCAAAAACAGCCCCTGCTGTCAGAAGGATGAATATTGTAATTATCGCTATGTTGATCTTTTTCATCATCCCACCCCCCCTTAATCCTTACCAAACGAAGCTTTTATGCGCCCCTTGATGTTCTCCCTCAAGGTCTGGAAAAGGACGTAAAGCGCAGGTATCAAAAATATTCCAAGTATGGTTGCCGTCGTCATACCGAAACATATCGTCGTCCCGACGGCCCTTCTGCTTCCGGCACCCGCACCGCTTGCAAGAAGCATGGGAAGAACTCCTACTACGCATGTGAAGGCCGTCATCAGAACTGCTCGGAAACGTTCACGTGCCGCTTCCGCCGCAGCATCTATTATTGACAGTCCTTTTTCTTCCCTAAGTTCCTTCGCAAATTCAATTATCAGTATCGCATTTTTGCCGGCCAGCCCTATCAGAAGCAATATTCCAAGCTGCACATAGATCGAGACCGAAAGTCCCATTACATAGATCCCGCCAAGGGCCCCAAGGACGGCAATCGGAAGTGAGAGGATGACCGGTACCGGAACCGTCCAGCTTTCATACTGCGCGACCAGGAAAAGATAGGCGAACAGCATCGCTATCGATATAACTATGGCTATCTGTCCCTTTGCCTGCTGTTCCTGATAGGTCATTCCTGACCATTCATAACCATACCCCTCAGGAAGGTCTTTGGCCAGCTCCCTCAGACTTGTGATGCCCTGTCCCGTAGAAAATCCCTGTTTCATAACTATCGTTATGGCCGCACTGGGATAGAGATTGTAGCGGGCTATTGAGCGTGGGGCTACGGTATTCTTTATTGAGACAAGACTATGGAGAGGGACCGGGTCTCCTGCCATGCTGTTTACGTAAATGTTTCCCACCTTGCTCATGTTGTTTCTGAAATTCCAGTCAGACTGCACCAATACCTTGTTGACCTGGGTGCCTATGTTGATGTCGTTTATGTAGGCTGAGCCGAAGTATGTCTGCAGAGTGGAGAATATATTCCCGATCGGCACATTCAGCATCTCAGCCTTCTCCCTGTCAATGTCAAGAAAGAGATGGGGGGTGTTCGATGTGTAAGTACTGTAGGCATAAAGAACTCCGGGTATCTGGTTTATTTTTCCCACAAAATCCCTCAGAACCATGGCCATCCTCTCAGGATCGTTCTCAAGGCTTGACTGCAGGCGCATATCTATGCCGCCGCTTATCCCCAGCCCCTGTATAGCCGGAGGCGTAAAAACATTTATCTGAGCCTCGGGGACAGATGAACCGATGGCAACAATTTTCCCAACGATAGTCTGCAGGTTCTTTTCCCTTGATTTTCTTTCCTCCCAGTGCTCAAGAGGCATAATTATCGTACCCATGTTTTCGCTTGCCCCGCCGATTATGCTGTAACCCTTTATTCCCATTACAAATTTGACTCCTGGAATATCCCTTATCTGAGGGATAAGTTTGTCCATTACAGCCTGTGTCCTAGCCAGGCTTGCACCCTCCGGCAGCTGGATAGCTGCAAAAGCCGCTCCCTGGTCTTCACCTGGAAGGAATTCAGTGGGCAGATATTTGGCTGATAATGCTGCTGCCGCTATCACAGCTGCAAGTATCGCCACCGTTATCACCTTTCTGCTGGCCAGCCAGACTGAGCCGGCGACGTATTTCTTAGTAGAAACACCCAATAAATCATTGAACCACTTAAGGGGACCGCTTTTTTTCTGGTGGACTTTTGTAAGCAGATGAGCGCACATTGCAGGGCTGAGCGTAAGTGCAACGATCAGGGAAAAGACAACAGAGAATGATATGGTAACTGCAAACTGACGATATATCTGGCCTGTAATGCCGCCCATAAAACCAACCGGAACGAATATCGCAAGGAAGACCAGAGTGGTGGCGACCATAGGCCCTGTAACGTCCTTCATTGCCTGCACAGTGGCGGTTTCTGTATCACAGTGATCTCTGTCCATTATGAAAAGGACACGTTCGACAACTATGATAGCGTCGTCAACGACCGTTCCTATTACAAGCACCAGTCCAAAGAGTGAGAGAATGTTGATGCTGTAGCCCATGAATGCCAGTCCTGAAAATGTAGCCAGGAGAGAGATCGGGATAGCTGCCACGGGCACAAGTGTGACCCTCAGGTCCTGGAGGAAGAGATAGCATACGAAAACGACAAGAGAAAACGTTATCAGGAGTGTAAGGATGATCTCTTTTATCGTAGCAGTTACGTATTCGGTTGAGTCGTATCCCAGAACGAACTCTGTATCGTTTGGAAGCCTGGGGGTCAGTTCTTCGATAGTTTTTTTGGCTCCTGCCATTACATCGAGAGCGTTTGATCCGGAGGACTGGGTCAAAAGCATCATTGCCGCAGGCCTTCCGTTAAATGTGGCATCGAAAGCATATGACTCAGATCCCAGTTCGATACGGGAGACATCTTTGAGTTTCACCAGCCCTCCCTGGGTCGTCGTGCGAAGGATTATGTTTTCAAACTCGCTTACGGAATTTAGCCGTCCCCGTGTGGTCAGTGAATATACCAGAGGCTGGTCAGTTTTTACCGGAGCCGTCCCTATAGAACCTATGGACGCCTGTTTATTCTGGCTCCTTATTGCATTGGCAACGTCATTGATGCTTAGCCCCAGTGAAGCTATGCGTTCGGGGTCAAGCCATATGCGTATGCTGTACTTTGAACCGAAGACCTGGCAGTCGCCCATTCCCGGAACACGCTTGAAAACGTTTTTGACGTTATTTTCAGCGTAGTCCATAAGAAATGGACCGTCTTTCGTTCCATTGGGAGATATGATACCAACAAATCCCAGCGTGTCTGAGAAACGGGATTCCACTGTTATACCCTGTGCCGTGACCTCGCTTGGGAGCATCGGGGCGGCCTGCTGGACACGGTTTTGTACTTTTACAAGGGCCATGTCGGGGTCTGTACCCATGTCAAAAGTTATGGTAAGTTCATAATTGCCGCTGTTGTCAGAAGTCGAGCTCATGTATATCATCCCATCGACGCCGTTCAGCTGTTCTTCCAAAGGAGCCGCCACGGTGTTTGAGAGAGTCGAGGCATCAGCTCCCCTGTAAGAGGCTCCCACACTGACCTGCGGAGGTGTCACATTGGGATATTGGGCCACAGGCAGCCTGAACGCGCTTATGAGTCCGGCGAAAGCCAGGACTATGGCTATGACCATCGCGAATCTGGGACGCCTGATAAAAAATTCAGAAAACATCTTTAGTTTCCTTCTTTGTTTTTAGAATCGGGTGAAGAGAGGGAAAGTTCTTCCCCGGTCTGCCCTGCAAGCTCTGCTGCTGTTTTATTTTCCTTTTCTGTCTGAGCCGGCGCAACAGGGGCCTCGGGACGTACATTCTGCAGTCCGATGCGGATGATCCTGTCATTTGCATTCAGGCCCTTAATGACCTTACGCATGCTGCCGACCTCCGCTCCAAGTTCTATCCTTGCCTGGTGAGCAATGTTCTTCTCATCTACCGTATAAACATAGCTTCCCTGTGAATCTGCCAATATCGATTCCTGAGGGATGACCAGGCTTGTATCTTTTTCGACCGGTTTTGTTCCGACCCTGACCATCGAACCAGGTATAAGTGTGCCTGCAGGATTGGGGAAACGGATGACCATATCAAGGGTACCGGTCCTTTCGTCAACTTTATTGCTTTCAAAGTCGCGTTCCCCTTGCATATTGACTTCCCTGCCATTTGATAGTACCAAAGTAGTCTCGTATACCGGCCCGTTTTTTCTGAACTGCTCTAGTTCGTCAAGATAGTCTTTATCCGGCAGGGCAAAAGAGACACGTATCGGATCCATCTGAACTATCGTCGCAAGAGCGCCGGAGGATGGTGTCACATAATTTCCTTTTGTGAAGGCAGCTGCTCCTATCTGTCCGCTTATAGGAGAAGTTATCCGGGTATGTGAAAGGTCTATCTGTGCCAGCCTAAGTACTGCTTTAGCCTGTGCGACACTTGCCTTGGCCTGAAGGAACGCACTTTCTGCAGTGTCTATGTCGCTTGCCGAAATGCTGCGCTCATCTGCCGCCTTAACGCGGGCAAGATACTTCTCTGCCTTCACCAGTCCGGCCTGAGCCTGTTCAAGTTCTGCTTTCCTAAGATCTGCCGTTGCCTGATAATGGCTCGAGTCTATCGTAAAAAGGGCCTGTCCTGCCTTTACAAAAGATCCCTCTTTGAAGTTTACTTTAACGATCTCTCCGGAAACCTGGGGTTTCAGGGACACGACCTGAATTGCTTCCACCTTTCCGATAAAACTGCGGCTTGAAGACAGATCCTTTTCTGTCACAGTGTAGAGAACTACAGCGGGAGCAGGGGGCAGCATCTGAGATTTATCAATTGCTGCATCGGATTTCAAGTAGTTCTTTGCTGCAAATCCAAGTATGACCATTAATGCGATAATTACAGCAGTCTTGATCCATCCGTTCTTCTTTGAAGAGTTTCCGATCTGTATCTTTCCGTCTTCCCCTTGTGCTGTCATTTAAAAGCACCTGCTCTTTCTTTAATAAGAATGTTCAGTTTTCTTTATAAAGTAATTCTTTCCTGAATGCGTTGCATATAAAATCTGTGCACTTTATAATGTCATCTGTGACAATTTCGTTGAGAACCAATATAAACAGGCCATAAAAGACCGAAGTTATCGCTGAAGAAGCTTTCTCGACCTCAATATCCTGCCTGAGGATCCCCTCCTTCATGGCTCTATGCAAAATATCGTTGATCATCTTCTTTTCTTTTGCTATCTGGTTCTTCAGAAGGGTAAATACATTGGACCTTACATCCTCCGGCCATTCAAAACGCCTGAGCATTATGGCGTGGATCTTCATAAATCTGTCATTTCTGTCAGGCGGCATAAGTTTTTTCTTGTAGTAATCACGCAGATCTGCCAATGTTTCGGGCTCGCCTATTTTTTCTGCAAACTCTATCTCGGAATCCAGGCATATCTCTCCGATCAGCTTGGAAAGCAAGTCACTCTTATTTTTAAAATGCCAGTAAAGAGCTCCTTTTGTCATGCCGACACGTTCTGCTATCTCACTCAATGTAACTTCTGAAAAACTTTTTTCGGAAAAAACGTCAAGGGCGGCTTCAAGAAGCAAACCTCTTGTTTTTATTGAATCCTCTTTCGTCTTTCTAGGCAACGCATCACTTCCAATTCAAAATTTGCATAGCGAATTATACATACGCTGAAGTATGTATGTCAACACAAGTCAAAATTTATGTCGTAATTTTATCGCCTGTATTGTAAAGAAAAGGTATCAGGCTTTACTGCTGTCGTTCCTGCGCCTGCTTTTGAAAATGGCATCCGCAGAGTAGACAGCCAGAGCTGTCCAGATAAAAATAAATGTAGTTATCCTGGACATCCGGATAGGTTCGTTGTAGACAAAGACGCCAAGCATAAAACTGAGTGTCGGAGAAACATATTGGACGAAGCCTATCGTCGTGAGGGGGACCCGTGCTGCACCATACGCGAAAAGTATAAGAGGAATTGAAGTCAGGATCCCTGTACCTGCAAGCAGAATATTCGTCAGTCCGTCATAAGGGAAAGATGCGGTTCCCTCTTTCTGCAGAAGTATGAGGAAAGTCAGTGCGATCGGAGACACCGTGAGTGTCTCAATGAAAAGTGCTATGTCGGGTTTGGCCTTGACTGCCTTTTTGAGAACTCCGTATGATCCGAAGGAGAGAGCAAGGCCTATCGAAACAAGTGGAATGGATCCGACTGATATCAGTTCGACACTTACTCCGAGAACCGCAAGGCAAAGTGCGATCGTCTGGATTTTATTTAGTTTTTCCCTAAAAAACATCATCCCGAAGAACATGCTCACAAGAGGATTTATAAAGTACCCAAGGCTTGTCTCCAGGATCCTTCCATGGTTGACAGCCCATATATATAGGCCCCAGTTGAAAGATATTAGGAATCCCCCTCCGGCAAGCCAGAAGATGTCGTTTTTTCTCTCTTTCAGCATATCCAGGAAGATCATCCGGTTTCTGTGCCCGAGCATCAGAAGGAAAGTTAAGATTGCAGACCATATTACCCGGTGGCCCAATATTTCAAAAGACGAGACCGCTTCCAGTGCTTTCCAGTAGACCGGCATTGCTCCCCAGATAAAATAAGCAAAAAAAAGAGCAGCTATCCCCTTCATATTCTGGTCCACCTGATTCAGCATCCCCTGTCATCATTTAGGAAGAAAGGCCTTCCGACTGCACAATTGTACACTATATCTCCGATTTGTGATAAACTTAGCCATTATTCATCTAGTGCTTTCTAAAGGTGGAAGGAAGTATCCGATATGTCTGATAATTCAGGACTATCTGCTCTGGGAGCCCAGCTTCTGACTGAAGCAGAGAACATCTCAGAGGAAATGCGGGATTGGAGAAGGGATTTCCATCAGTTCCCCGAGCTTGCATTCGAAGAAAATATCACTGCCTCCAAAATAACAAGGGTACTCGATTCTATCGAGGGCATGGAGGTCATCTCAGGTTTTGCAATTCCAACATCCGTAATCGGGATCCTGGGGAAAGACCTGCCTGGGCCTGCTATCCTTCTGCGCTCCTGTATGGATGCACTTGCTGTTGAAGAAGAGACCGGGCTTCCCTTCTCTTCGTGCATGCCCGGCCTTATGCATGCATGCGGACACGACGCCCATATGGCGTCTCTCCTTGGAGCAGCCAAAGTGCTCTCACTTCACAGAGATGAATTAAAAAGAAAAGTTGTATTCCTTTTCCAGCCTGCGGGAGAAGGGAAGGGCGGGGCCAGGATACTTGTTGAAAACAGGTTTCTTGAAACTTTCAACATCGGAAACGCAGCTTCTCTCAATTGGTGGTCAGAAATTCCTTATGGGGAACTTTTCCTGCGCAAAGGTGTCCTGACAGCACTGTCGGACAGGATACATATCGACATCAGAGGTACTGCAGGACACGCTGCAGAGCCTCACATGGCGATCGACCCCATAACGATAGCTTCTCACATCGTTATTGCGATACAGACGATGCTTACAAGAGAGATAGACCCAAGAGACCCGATAGTCGTTTCTTTCGGACAGATAGATGCGGGTTACGCTTATAATGTAATACCTGAACAGGTCAATCTATAGGGGACGCTGCGCGCTTTCAGCCCAAAAACAAGGGACTTTGTCCAGAGCAGGATAGAAACTGTTGCCCCTGCAATTGCCAAAGCATTCAGAGGCCTGGCCTCCGTAGAATACACAAGGAATTACAGCCAGGTCGAAAATGACTTTGAAATGGTTGATAAGGTAGTAAACATCGGCATTCCTTTCTTTGGTGATGATGGCATTAAGATGTTGGAACGGC
Organism: Synergistota bacterium; assembly: GCA_034331105.1. Classification (GTDB taxonomy): domain Bacteria; phylum Synergistota; class Synergistia; order Synergistales; family Synergistaceae; genus Caenicola. The sequence continues at coordinate 285,496 of JAXQGB010000014.1, forward strand.
CGTTGCTCTCCGGAGAGGATTTTTCCTTCTTCAGTTCATGTGTCCCGTCTGTATTTATGCTCATGGGGACCGGGCTGGAATATGGTCTTCACCATCCAAGGTATGACATTCCTGAGAGCATGCTTCCTTTTTCAGCCGCATGGGAATCGTACATGGCATTAAAGCTTTAACAGAGTGGAGGGGAAGCATTGGCTCCCAGACTTGAAAATATCATAATATCAAACCTAGAATCACTTCGAACAGAACCATTTATATGGTGGCAGAAAACATGGTGGTCAGGCGGCGCGTTTCTTGAACTGACAGAGGAATGCGAGAAAGGCTTCCGTTCAAGCGGCTTCAAGGCCGGACAAAGAATGGCTTTCCTTCTTCCCAACAGCCCGATACTGCTCGCATCAATGATAGCCGTATGGAAGCTTGGAGGAACGGTAGTACCCATAGATCCCAGAAGCGGTTACGTCTCCCTTATAAAACAGCTCAAGCACGCAGATGTATTCGCCTCTATAACTTACAGGGGGTCATCGAGCATTGTGCCTCTCATCTCTGAGGAGGGCATACCCTGTGTCGTAACTTCTTTGGACGCCCCTGTAGAAAGCATTGCAGGAAGAACGTCCGAGGAAGAATCGACAGACACTGCCGTTATTTTTTACACTTCAGGCACTACGGGCGAACCGAAGGCTGTTCCTTTGACTCATGCCAACCTTTACGCCAGCATCAACTCATGTGTCGATCATATCGGCAAACTGACGGATGACGACGTTTTCCTTAATGCTCTGCCAAATTTTAACGCATTCGGATTTGTATGCGGTTCCCTGATCCCTCTTGTCAAAGGCACAAGCCAGGTCGTCCTTCCGACCTTCATGCCTCCTGAGGCTGCCATGGACGCCATGAGAAATGCTTCTGTAACTATCGTGCCCGCCGTTCCGACAATTATTTCGCTTCTGCTTGGAACTGTAGCAAGAGGAATTACACCTCCAAAAAGCCTCAGGTACATACTCTCGGGAGGAGACAGGCTTCCTCTCGATTTTGACAAAAGATCCCAGGAGTATCTCGGCGTTCCTGTCATAGAAGGATACGGGCTCACTGAAGCTGCTTCTGTCGTATCGATAGCCCCAGGGATAGAAAACAGAAAAGCGGGCAGTGTCGGCACGCTTTTATCATGTGTCGAAGCTGAAATAAGAAATGATGAGGGGGCGGTTCTTCCAGCAGGTTCAGAAGGCCATCTTTGGATCAGGGGCGACAATGTGGCAAAATGCTACTACCGAAACCCTGAGCTTACTGCAAAGAGATTCGTGGACGGATGGTTCGACACCTGTGACATAGCCAGGTTCGACAAAGATGGATATCTCTACCTTGTAGGACGCAGGACAGAGGTGATCTTCGTCGGAGGCTTCAAAGTCTATGCGCAGGAAGTAGAGAAAGTTCTGCTTGAACATCCCGCTGTAGTTGAGGCGGCAGTCATAGGAGTGCCCCGCTCAATAAGCGGAGAGATAGTAAGGGCATTCGTTGTACTGAAAAAAGATGAAAAGGTCACTTCAAAGGAACTCATCGAACACTGCAAGAAAAAACTTTCTTACTACAAAGTACCCAGAATAATCGATTTCCTTACCGAGATGCCAAGGTCAAGCATAGGAGAAATTCTAAAAAGAAAGCTTGGAAAGGACTAAGGCTTAATGTTCGGCTTTCAGACCAGAACGATAAAAAATCTCAGCAAAAATGAAAAAGAACAGGTGAAACTGCTGCTTGAGAGAAACGGACTGACCTTTGAAGGCGCTCCTGACTGTACGGCTGTCGTGGAGAACTCCGATGAAAAGGTCATCGCGACGGCAAGTTTGCAGGGCAAAGTGATAAAAATGGTGGCAGCAGATGCCGAATGGCAGGAAGCTGGCCTCTCCGGCATGGTGATATCAGACTTGCTTCGTTATGCAAGGGAGAACGGGATATTCCACCTTTTCGTCTACACTAAATGTGACATGGCGGATAAATTTGCATACCTGGGCTTCAGCGAACTGGCGAGGACAGAGACTGTTGTTTTGATGGAGTCCGGACAGCCATCTTCTGAAGATTACCGCGACCTCCTTAAACAAAACAGGATATTTTCTGACAAAAAGAACATCGGGGCTGCTGTAATGAACTGCAACCCATTTACAAATGGTCACAGGTACCTGATCGAGACCGCTGCAGGAGAATGTGACGGCCTTTATGTCATAATCGTCCAGGAGGACCTCTCTCTCTTTCCTTTTAAAGACAGGATGATGCTGGTAGAAGAGGGCACGAAAGATCTCGGGAATGTCAGACTGATCGCCAGCGGTGACTACGCAGTATCGAGAGCCACGTTCCCTACTTATTTCCTGAAAGACAAATGTACTGCTTCTGTTGCTGAAACACAGGCTGAACTTGACGCTACCCTTTTTGCGAACCTTTTCGTCCCGGAACTCTCGATCGTAAAACGTTTTGTTGGGACTGAACCGTTTTGTCCGATCACATCAAAGTACAACGAGATGATGAAGAAAGTTCTCCCGGCGCGGGGGGTAGAAGTTGTTGAGATAGAAAGGCTCAACGACCCTACAGGAAAAGCTGTGTCAGCTTCAAGGGTCAGAAAGGCCATCGCAGACAACGATTTTGAGGCGCTAAAGGAAATGCTCCCTCCTGTTACGCTGGATTACCTTTCTTCCGTGAGAGGAAGGTCTGTCGTTGAAAAACTGATCCATGAACATAAAGAAAACTGACATTGAGAATATCCTTTCTGAAATACTTTCAGGAAGAGAAGATAGAGTAAGGATAAGGGACGCACACCTCTCTGAAAATGTATTTGCCTGCCAGATAACCCTTAACATTCCCGGATATCCCAAACTCATCCCCAACGATGAAAGGGCCGTGGAAAGTGTCAGTAAGGCATTCATTGAAAAATGGACCTCCTGTCCCATATCCAAAAAAAAGATCACAAATGCTGCAGGAGTTTGCTGGGTAGGTTTTTTCGAAGGAGATATCACTGCTGCAAAAAAAGCAAAAGAAATTGCTGTCAGTATAGAGGAAGGCATCCCTGAAGGGCGCATCTTCGACATAGATATTATCGTGCAGATAAAAACTATCTCAAGATCAGACCTTGGACTCCCCCCCCGTACATGCCTGCTCTGCGGCAGGCCCGCAAAGGAGTGCGCGAGGGATCGCAGTCATTCTTATGAAGAACTTAGGACCGCAATAGAAAAACTTATAAAAAATATTTGATATCTCCGCAATTTCCTGTCGAAAAAAAGTTATCCAACATGTAGATTTAATAAAGAGTATAAATCCACTTATGATTTATTCTCATCTTTAGTCATATTGCTTTTGAGGATACGGTAAACGCCGGATCAGTCCGATCAACATAAAAAAATGAAAGATAATTGGCGTTTTTATCAACATAAATAGTGCAAAATAAACTATACTTTATATAACATTTGAATACACGCAGGAGAGGATAACATGCTGAACCGTCCGGACTGGGACAGTTATTTTTTGATGATAGCAAAGGTAGTTGCCAGCAGGAGCACATGCATGAGAAGAAATGTAGGAGCTGTTCTTGTAAAGGACCAGCAAATACTCAGTACCGGCTACAACGGAGCTCCAAAGGGGATAATACACTGTGAGGAAGCAGGATGTCTGAGGGAAAAACTTGGCATCCCTTCAGGTGAAAGGCATGAGATCTGCCGCGGGTCCCATGCTGAGATAAACGCTATAGCGCAGGCGGCATATGCAGGAGTAGCCACTGCGGGATGCTGGCTTTACTGTACACATGAGCCGTGTGTCTACTGTACTAAAGCCCTTATCAACTGCGGATGCAGGCGTATTGTTTATATTCATCCATACCCGGACAGGATATCGAGGGAGATCATTTTGCAGTCGGGGATCGAAGCGGTATGCATACCCGATGATGAGCCGGTGAAGAATAATTTTTCAATAGGAGGAAACAAATAGATGTTTACACGCGAAGAATCAATCGAGTTTCTCATGGAACACAACAAGGAAGAGATGCACATCAAACATGCATACGCTGTTGAAGCAGCGATGAAATGGTTTGCCAGGGAAAACGGCGAAGACGAAAGCTACTGGGGTCTTATCGGACTTATGCACGATATTGACTGGGAGGAATTCCCCAGCACAGAGACCCACCCCATGAAAGGCGGGGAGATGCTCAGAAAAAAAGGCTACCCTGATGATTTCGTGCATGCTGTGCTTGCTCATGGTTGGGAATACTCAGGGATAAAACCTGAAACACTATGCGAAAAATATCTTTACACAATAGATGAACTGACCGGATTCATTACAGCGGTGGCACTTGTTCGTCCAAGCAAATCGCTTCAGGACCTGGAACTGAAATCAGTTAAGAAAAAATGGAAAGACAAGGCTTTTGCAAGGGGTGTTAACAGAGAAGTGATCGAGAAGGGATCAGAATTGCTGGACATCCCGCTGGAAACGCTTATTGAACAGACCATTACGGCTTTAAGACCCGTAGAAAAAGAGATCGGGCTTGGTTCCTGAAAATAATAAGAATCATAAATATTAGGAGGGAGGATACAAAATGTCAATTTCATTGGTACTTGCCGATGACCACCCGCTTACAAGAGAAGGAATGAAAGCATATCTGGCTAAAGAGACAGATTTTAATATCCTGGGAAGCTTCGCAGACGGAGAATCAGCATGGACAGGGATACAGCAGCTTAGGCCCCAGGTGGCCCTTCTTGACATCAGGATGCCGGGAATAGACGGGGTGGCTCTCGCGCGAAAGATAAAGGAAGCATCTCTTCCCGTAGCATCCCTGATGCTGACTTCTTACGATGCGCAGCAGTACGTTATGGCGTCACTCAGAGCAGGTGCCAGGGGTTACGTTCTAAAGACCGCAAGCATGGAAACTCTTTCAAAGGCGATAAGGATCGTAGCGCGGGGAGGCTTCTATCTTGACAGCGAGGTGGCAAATGCTGTTGAGCAGGAAGGAGATTTCGTTCCGGAACCTGTCTCAGTAAGAGAAAGGGAGGTACTTCTCCTCGCAGCACGTGGACTTTCAGGAAAAGAGATAGCAACACAGCTTTTCATAAGCGAGAGGACTGTGCAGACACACCTGGCCTCAATATACGACAAACTTGGAGCAAAAAACAAGACAGAAGCAATGCTGCTCTCTCTTAAATACGGCATAGTGACACTGGAGGAACTGCTCGATTGAGGAGAAACCTTCTCCTTCAGCTGACTGTTGCAGTCTTTCTGCCCAGCCTGGGGGCATTCCTCCTGGCATGGGTAGGTTTCTGTCAGTTTGAAAATACCATGGAGGGAGTAGCCGGCTCTTACGTTCAGAACCTTGCGAGGGGAGCTGCTGCAAGGCTTGAATCTTCCCAATGGGACCTGAGGACCGACGGTACCTGGCAGCCAAACCAGTACAGGTCACGCATTCTCGGGCTTGGAGAAATGATGTCAGATGAGATGGCTGTACCGGGCATGTTTGCTGTCTTTGACAACGACGGCAATCTTATATACGGGACATCTGACGTCACGATCCTCTCTATCATATGGAACAAACCGATAACCACCATGTCTCCCCAGAAAATCAGGGGACCTGACGGAAGGTTTTACACCATAGCAGTCTACCCTATGCTTCAGAGAAATCTATTCGTTATGGCGGCTGTATCCTGGGACAAACTGCTTGGACCAATGGTATCGCTTACTACTTTCTGGCCGTTTATTATGGGGATCCTTGGGCTGATCGGGATCTTCTCAGTCTACATAATGTGGCAGAAAGTGATAATGCCTCTTAAAGACCTCGAAGAAGAGGTCTCTATGCTCAGCTGGGGTGAAGAAGTTCCTCTGAAAAACGCACCGGAAGCAGTTACAGAGCTTCAAAAACTCAGAGAGGCCCTCGTAGTCCTCGCAAACTCTGCAATAGACAAAGTACAGCTCTCACGAAGGTATGTTAATGACCTCGTAAAGGTGCAGGAAGAGGAGAGGGCAAGAATATCGCGTGAAATACATGACGGTCCCCTTCAGGACCTGACCGCCCTTATACAGAGGCTCAGGCTGCTTTCCCTCGACATTGATTCTCCTGTAGAAAGGGAGAAACAGCTTGAAGAGGCAAAAAGCGCAGCAATGGCAGGAGTGAAAGAGATGAGGGAACTATGCAACAACCTTACCCCTCCCTGGCTTGACCTGGGAATAGTCCAGGCCCTTACTGAGCTTTCGGAGAGACAGAGCGCTCAGCTGAACATAAAGATACACCTGGAACTGCAGGAGATCCCTGATCTTTCTGATGAAGCAACACTTGCATTTTTCAGGGTAGCCCAGGAGGCTGTCAACAACTCAGCAAGACATGCTGACGCGGAGAATGTATCTATTTCACTCAAAAATACAGGCAGAACGATACTCCTTCAGATAGAGGACGACGGAAAAGGCTTTGAGGTCCTGGATAACTTCACTGAACTTCGTGTTCAGGGGCACAGAGGTCTTTCTAACATGCGCGAAAGGATGTCCATAGTAGGAGGTCACTTCAGTATTTTCTCAACTCCGGGAAAAGGTACTGTAATTCGTTGTGAACTGCCGCTAGTGACTGTACAATAAATCAGGACCTTTTACCAAAATGATCGAAAGGTGGGAGCCCATAAGGGCGAATAATGTGAAATTAAGAATTCATGGAGCTGCTGGAGAGGTAACAGGATCAAACTACATGATCGAGACCGGTTCATACAAAGTCCTTGTGGACTGCGGTTTTCACCAGGGGCAGGACGAGGAGAAGCATGAGGGGGAATCTTTTTCATTTGACCCTGCTTCAGTCGACGCGCTGCTTCTCACTCACGCACACATCGACCACAGCGGAAGGATACCCCTTCTGGTAAAGGAAGGCTTTAAGGGAAAGATTTTCTGCACCTTCGCAACATCGGAGCTCGTTGAAATACTTTGGAGGGATTCAGCCAGGCTTATGGGAGAAGAGGCTGAATGGAGGACAAGAAAGAATTCAAGAAAAGGACTGCCGCCTGTGGAACCTCTCTATTCCGAAAAAGAGGTTGAGGATTCCCTTGGATTGCGTTCACCTATCCCTTATGACGAAGTGATCGAGATAATCGACGGACTAAAGGTCCGCTTCCGCGAAGCAGGCCACATTCTGGGAAGTTCGATAATTGAAGCATGGGTATCAGAGAACAACGGAGACAAACCTGTAAAAGTAGTCTTTTCCGGTGACCTTGGTCCATTTGAAGGTGTTATAGAAAATCCACCGACTTTCATTGAAGATGCCGATTTTGTGTTGATCGAATCAACTTACGGGGACAGGCTTCATAAATCTCTCGAAGATACAAGGACAGAATTTGAAGATGCTCTCAAGGAAGCTCTCAAAACAAGCGCAAAGGTACTTGTTCCGACGTTTGTCGTAGACAGGGCTCAGAGGGTGCTTTATGAGTTTGACCGTTTCCAGAAAAAATATCCGGATCTCAAGATGCCGAAGATCTACCTTGATTCACCTATGGGGATCAAGGTAACTGAGATCTATGGCAAATATATCCCCCTGCTTTCAAACGACCTTAAAGAAATGTTCCGGAAAGGGGACGATCCGTTCGAACCGGAGAACTTCCAGTTCACACGGTCAGCAGATGAATCGAGAGCCATAAATGAAGAGACTAGCGGTATCATACTTGCCGGCAGCGGAATGTGTTCGGGCGGAAGGATAATGCATCATCTCAAACATAACCTCTACAAGCACGATACCCATGTTCTGTTCGTTGGATATCAGGCACATGGGACACTCGGCCGCAGGCTCGTTGACGGTGCAAAAGAGATAAGGATAGCGGGAGAAGATGTATCTGTAAAAGCCCAGTTCCACACTCTTAACGGCTTTTCCGCCCATGCAGACAGGAACGAACTTCTCGAATGGGCGGGGCATTTCCCCAAAAAGACCAGATTCATCGTCGTTCACGGTGAACCTAAATCAGCCCAGGCCCTGGCTATGGGACTGAACGACAAAGGTTATGCAGCACAGGTCCCGGCTCTTAATGACACAATAGATCTGCTCGCACCTGCAGCAGAAAAAGCTGTTAAGATGCCTGTAATATCACAGAGGATAATTGACAGGCTCGAACTCAGCCCTCAGGATATCATTCAATTGCTGGCCGCAATTACGCACACAGCTGACGAGATGCAGAGACAGACAATAGAAGCCAAAGACTACGCCCAAATAATGCCTTTGCTGGTTTCTGCAAAGACCTTGCTGGAAACAGCGGCATCATTGGGAGAAGAAACTAAAAAATCTGCGTGATCTTTGTTGTCTTCGAAGTCAATAGGGATATAATACCCTGGTTGCAGTAAGATCAAATTAAGTATCAGATCAAAATATCACGAAGAGGAGAGAGACCTAATGTCAAAAAGAGTCAAATTAGTAATTTTAATTATCTGTACGGCAGCAGCCGCACTCTTTGGCCTTTTTGCATATTTCAGCACAAAAGGTCCGGCAGTCCTGGCATCAAGACTGCCGCTCCCTTCGGCGTCAGCACCTTATGTGGTATTTGAGACACCAGAAAACGAATACCCTCTTTCGATCTCTGCTCTTCTGACCGAAGGTCAGTATGCGGTATTCAGGGAAGGATCAGCGGGGAATCGGATCCTTTCCCTTGCTAAAACAGCAAAAGAATGTGCGGTCCTCATTGAAGACGGTGACGAAGGTATCTTCGACATCTATGCTGTGATGCGCCTGCTTCCAGAGGATATTTCCTCACTGTCGAAGGGAGATCTTCCCAGGTCCTGGAAAATGATCCTGGGAAACACCGAGGTCAGGAAGAGCGGCGAAAATGGTTCCTGGGAGATAAAGACAACAGCGGCTGATACATCCCTCTACTATTCCACAGAGAGAGAAATTGCCATCATTGCCCATAACAGGGACTCATTCTTTAAGATGCTGGACGTTAGATCAGGCTCTGTGAAAGGTATCCCGAAAAATTACTGGGGCAATGAAAAAAAGTCATGGCCTGCGCACATTGAGATCAGTGAGGGAGGACTCCTGTTCACAGATGACGAGATCCAGTCTCCTCTGATTCTGAAAGCTGCCTGGCGTTCACATGAACCTGACCAAAAAACAGGCAGGACAGCGGAAGCCATTTGGAAGATACAAGGGCTCGACAAAAGGATCTCCCCAATTTTTCTTAAAGCTCTCGAATCAAAGACATGGGATACAACAAACTGCATCATTCCTGAACCACTGCTCCTCTCAGCGGGCATGAACCTCCCTGAGCAAAAAGGCTCGCCTTCTGACTGGCCTTTCCCTCTCAAAACCATTGGTGAACTTGGCAAGAGCATGGGACTGAGCGAAAAAAAGATACAGAATATCCTCTCAGGAGAGACGATATTTTCAGTTGGTGGATATAACAAGCTTCTTTGGTTTTCTCTCCCCGGCATAATGGCGGAATTCACTGGCGACAAAGACCTGATGAGAGAACTTGTTGATGCGTTCTGGAACAGATTGTTCTTTGGGGCTGAACCCAGACCCATTGATGGCTTTGATTTTGGCGGGACCACCAACGTTCCTTTTTCTGTAGTGGGAGCCGGCAGGGGAAATGTCGCCATACTCGGGCTGCTCTCTCCTGAATCGATCAAGGAGACCGTAAAGCTCGAAAGTTTTATTAAAAATAATGAAGAAGCCATAGGCTGGATAGTTGCAGATCTTCCAAAAATTGGGGCTGCACTTAGCGATATGACTAAAATGAATGCCTTCATGAATGACTCAGACGTTGATGATGAACAGTATTTCGAAGAAGATACAGACAACATTTTCCAGCCGAATAACACATTCTCGCCTTTTGATCAGGGCATCTCAGACTCTTTTGGAAATGTCCTGAAGGGAATGGGCAAGACACTCATCGTCTGGGAAACTGCCGAATCGGGCAGAATAAACTGGTACAGGAACTCAAAATAACAGTGACCTGTTAACGTATGTGACCTGATAAAAATTTTATGATTTCGATCAGCAATGATAAACCGGAGGGATAACAAAATGCACAGCAATGCGCTGAAAGTTTTGAAGGAACGGGGTTTCGTTGAGTGGAGCAGCCACAATGAAGAACTCGATGAACATTTTTTAAATAATATGGTCACGGGCTACATAGGTTTCGACCCCAGCGCCGACAGCCTCCACGTAGGAAACCTGGTTGCGATAATGGGGCTTGCCTGGATGCAGCGCCTCGGACATCGCCCCATCGCGCTTGCCGGCGGCGGTACAGGGAGAATAGGCGATCCTTCAGGCAAAAGCGCCGAGAGAAACCTCCTTTCTGAAGAACAGATAAGCTACAACGTTGAACGTATCGCAAAACAGCTTGAACATTTTCTCGATTTCAACTGCGGAGAAAACAGCGCACTTCTGGTGAACAACAACGAATGGCTCAAAAAACTGAATTATATTGAATTCCTCAGGGACACAGGAAAATACTTCTCTGTCAGTTTTCTTGTGAACAGGGACTATGTAAGAAGCAGGGTCGTCGATCCAGATAAGTCGATCACATACACCGAGCTTTCATACATACTGCTTCAGGCTTACGACTTCAACCACATGTACAATGAACTAAACTGTACCCTGCAGATGGGCGGCAACGACCAGCAGGTCAACATAATCGCAGGCATGGACCTGGCAAGGAAAAAATCCGGCGGCCAGTGCTACGGAATTACATTCCCCCTCCTGCTCAACGCACAGGGGCAGAAATTCGGAAAATCAGAGAGCGGAGCCGTCTACCTGTCTCCGCATCGCACAAGCATATACAAGTTTTACCAGTTCTGGATAAATGTCGACGACAGCGATCTTGAAAAACTTTATAAACTTTTCACATTCCTGGAGCTCGATGAGATAAGTGCCATCATCGAGGAGCACAACAAAAATCCTCATCTAAGAGTCGCTCAGAAAAAACTTGCCTGGGACCTGACGTGCAGGGTACATGGGGAAAATGCCGCGAAAAGGGCAAAAGACGCCAGCGCTATCCTCTTCGGTGAAATGGACATAAGGGAAGCAGATGCCGAACTGCTTGACACTCTTTCTGCAGAGATACCCTTTGCAGAGACCGACTCGATAATTGGGGGCCCAATTACAGATCTTCTTGTTCTTTCAGGCGGATGTGCCTCAAAGGGTGAGGCGAAACGTAAAATAAAAGAGGGCGGAGTTTACCTCAACGGCGTCAAAGTAACAGAAGAGTCAAAGCTGATCTCATCTGAAGACCTGTTGAACGGTGGATTTATACAGCTAAGGGTAGGCAAGAAGGATTTCAGACTGGTCAAGTTTAAAAACTGAACTACTGCTCTGATAATACATTTTCGACACACAGCACTCTCGAATTAATAATAACCGAACGATCACTATCCTTAAAGTGAGGGTTTTTCAGGTCTTGTAGTGAAATTTAAGAAATGTCAGCACAGGGTGTCATTGATATTTTTCCGCTGTTGTGCTGTATAAACTACGCGCATGTTGCTGATGCCGGTATTTTTACGGCTTGTGTATCGCAGTCAGAGGATAAATTTTAGGAGCTTTACGATGGATTGGAAAGTCAAACTTTTTCTTAGCTTCGCAAAAATGATAAGACCCGGCTGGAGAGCAAAAGCTCTTTTTTATTTTCTTTTCATCCCTGTCAGGCTTATTGCACCGAGGAAAAAGGTTGCACGGGAAAACATAGAACTTGTTTTCCCGGACAAGTCTGATGATGAAAAACAGAAAATGCTTGATGGATCATACAGAAGCATGATATGGACAGGCATCGAAATGCTATCCTGGCAGAGAGATCCCTCTTTTGTTGACAAATGGATCGTTGAGATCGAGGGCAAAGAACACATGGACGAGGCTTTTGCGCGCAAAAAGGGCGTTATTGTTGTATCAGCCCACTGCGGCAACTGGGAGCATGCTGCAGCCTGGCTCGGAAGGAATTGTAAGGGCGTAGGCGTGGTCAGACACTCTGATGACCCGTTTCAGAGGGAACTCATTGATACACTGAGGCGTAACGGCGGACTGCGCACACTGGGAAAAGACGAGCCAATGACAAGGGCTGTAGGCATACTGAGGAAGAATGAACTCATTGGTCTTGCAGCAGACCAGCACGGCGGTGGAGATGGTATCATGGTCCCCTTCTTCGGCCATGAGACCAGCACTTTTCAGGGAGCCGCGGTCTTTGCATGGATATCAGGAGCTCCCATACTGCCATACCAATCCATCAGGATAGAGCCGTTCCGTTTCAAACTGGTGATCGGCCCCCCGATCGAGTGGGAGAAGGGCAAGGACCGGGAGGCAACATTCAAGTCATTGACAGCGAAAGTAAATCTGGAGCTTGAAAAAATAATACGCAGGGCGCCTGAACAGTACCTATGGCAGCACAAGCGATTCAAGGAGCACTTTTCCGGCTAGCCCTTCTTTTTGACCTGCGCGTCCGGATTGTCGCAGACCAGGGTACCTGCAACTGCAAAATTGTCGTTTGCCATTTCGTTGATAATGATGCGGACTGACGTTTTAGGGACCTCCATGGTCTCACAAAGGGCTTCAGTGACCTTTGTGACCATATCGCGCTTCTGTTCGAGAGTACGGCCTTCTTTGATGTTTACTACTACGATCGGCATGGACTTTCATCTCCTGTATATAATGTTGTTGGTTCTTGCCTGTGCAAGCTTATTTTAACCTTCTGCCTGAGGGGTGTCCACATGGAAGGTATGGAAAGTATCGGCATATTTCTGGGTTTAGCTGCAGGTGCAGTGACAGGTTCTTTCATAAACGCTGCGGCGATGCGTACTGTGGCAGAAAAAAAATGGTGGGGAAACGAGCGTTCTGTTTGTGATAAATGCGGCAGACAACTGAGTTCTTTTGACCTCATACCCGTAATATCCTACATAGTGCTCCAGGGACACTGCAGGACATGCAGAAGCGTCATCCCGCCCAGACACTTCATATCAGAGCTCGCCGGAGGGATCATCGGGGCACTTTCTGTCTGGTACTGGGGAATAGGATATCCCTTGCTCTTCTCTTTCATAGCTCTCTTTTTCATGCTTTTCCATTCGCTTACTGACATTGAAAGCGGTTACATTTACGATTCATGGGCGCTTGCTATGGCAGCGGTCTCGTTCCTGGCAAGACTGCCGGGAGGACTTCCTTCTTTGATCGACGGAGCAATGGGCGCAGCACTTGGGTTCGCATTTATTTATGCAATAGTGTTTGTCAGCCGCGGCGGTATGGGCATGGGGGATGCTATGATGATGGTCGGTGTCGGTGCCCTGATGGGCTGGAAGCTTACTATTCTCAGTCTTTACCTTGGTTTCATGACGAGCGGTGTTGTAGTCATACCGCTTCTGATCGCAAAAAAAATCAACAGAAAGGATGCTGTCGCGCTTGGTCCTTACCTTGCTGCAGGATGCATCCTTGCGATATTTACAGGGAGGTATATTTTCGGTTATCTGGGCTTAAGCCTCGGCTGGCCCTGGTCAAATATATGACGGGAGTGTCTGACAAATGATCTTTTCAGAATGTAATATGGATCTTATGAAGCCTTTCAAATTCAGAATGCCGCAGGAAGTGACCTTCGGATCGGGCTGTTCGCGAACAGCCCCGGAAAAAGCATCGCTGCTCGGATCCAAAAGGCCCCTCTTCATAACCGGCAGTCACATGGCACAAAGCAAGCATCTCGCGTGGCTTATTGAAAGATGTTCAGAACTGGGAATGTATCCGGGGCACTGGGACAAGGTCGAACCTGAACCTCCGGTCGAGCTCCTTGAAAAAGCTGTCGTTTTTATAAGGGATGGTTCTTATGATTGCCTGATAGCCTTTGGAGGCGGAAGCTCCATGGATTTTGCAAAGATGGCGGCAGTAATGGCTGAAAATCCTGAGATCAAAGTATCAGAAATGGTAGGAAGTGAAAAGATACCGAAAAAAGGCCTTCCGACAATAATGATACCCACCACTTCGGGGAGCGGATCGGAAGTTTCCGCAGTCGCAGTATTTTCATTCGCTGACGAGAGGATGAAAAAAGGTATATCCAGCAGGTTCCTTGTCGCTGACACAGCACTCGTTGATCCTGAGCTCACACTTGACCTGCCTCCCCATATCACTGCGGCCGCAGGCATGGACGCTCTCGTTCACGGAGTGGAATCCTTCCTATCTCTGGGAACCAACCAATTCACTAAGGATCTTGCTCTGACGGCGATCAGCAATATTTATTACAACCTTGCCCAATGTGTCCTCAACGGACAAAACCTTAAGGCAAGGGAAGCACAGTCCTACGGAAGCATGATAGCCGGCATGGCTTTTTCAATGTCAGGAACGGCCGGAGTCCATGCCATGGCTTACCCGCTCGGGGGTCAGTATCATGTGCCCCACGGGGAGGCCAACACAGCCCTTCTGAGATGGGTAATGGAATACAGCCTTGAAGGGTGCGAGGAGAAATTCATTCCAATAGCAAAAGCAATGGGAGTCTACACCGACGGTATGTCTGCCTGTGATGCAGCCAATGCCGCGCTAAAAGCCATTGTTGAACTTGGCGGGAAGATAGGGGTAAAGACCAGGCTGAGGGAGTTCGGTATACCCAAAGAGGCAGCAGCTGAAATGGCCGAAGCCGCACTCAAAGAGGTAAGACTGATGTCAAACAACCCCCGCCCGCTTGATTTTGAAGCCGTTAAAAAAATATATGAAAACGCCTGGTAGCATGTGAAAAACCAGTACCTTTCAAAACCTGGCCAAGAAAAAAGGAACTGATCCGCAAGAAAGAGGAGGCCGTTATGAAGACTATATTTCTTATCATGTCATTTATTTTGCTTGGAACAATGGCTAACATCTCAGAGGCTGTTACTTCCGACATCATGCTCACCTCTCCGGAAACAGAGGGCGGGAAAAGCGTTCTTCAGGCCATCTCGGAGAGGTCATCTGCCGCTCAGGCAGCATTCACAGAGAAAGAGCCTTCGCTCAAAGAACTCTCTACCCTCGTATGGGCGGCAACCGGCAAAAACAGGGACGGCAAAGGCTGGACAGTACCATTCGCAATGGGATCCGATCCCTACATCAGCCTGTATGTCCTTCTTAAAAGCGGCGCATATCTCTATGATCCGGGGAAAAATATGCTTAAGCTCCTTTCAGACAAAAATTCCCTCTCCCGAGCCGCCGGACAGAAATTCATCGGAACAGCTCCTTCTATTTTCGTATTTGCAACAAAGGGAAGCGGTCCGCGCGTAGAGGGATGGGCAGAAACGGCGGTAGGAGCAATGACACAGAATGTCTACCTTGCCGCAGGAGCATTGGGCATGAAGACACGTTACGTTCAGTCCTTCAACAGGGAGACATTGATAAACCTGCTGAACATCGGTCCGCTTTCAAGGATAATTGCAATAATGCCCGTAGGATTCCAATAAGGTAATTAAAACAGGCCAAAAACTAAAGAGCCTGACGGCCATGTCTCTGGATGCCTGCCCGGCTCTTTTTTATTATCTTACGATCCCGGCTGTTTTAGCTTCGGTGACAGCTATAAGGTCATCAGGATTCAGTTTAAAGAGAAGTCCTCTCTGCCCTGCATTCACAGTTATAAATTCAAACATGCGCGCGCTTTCATCTATAAAAACCGGATACTTCTTTTTTGTCCCAAGTGGGGAACAGCCGCCTCTTACGTACCCTGTAAGTGGCTGGACCTCTTTTAGCGGGACAAGTTCAGTACTCTTGTTTCCGCTTGCCGAAGAGAGAGCCTTGAAATCGAGTTCTCTGCCCGCAGGCAGACAGACCATCATTACACCTGTTTTATCCCCTCTGGCACAGAGTGTCTTGAAAGTCTGTTCCTCCGGCACGCCCGTCTTTAATGCCGCATCCTCCGCAGAGAGCGCGCTTTCATCGACCTCGTACCCGATCAGCTCAAACTGTATCTTTGCGTTTTCCAATATCCTGACTGCGTTAGTCTTTTTTACAGAAGCCATATCAATACCCCCAATGCAGTATATAATAAAGTATAGCGCAACTATTTAAGTGTGGAAGAGGGATATTCATGGAAGGTTTTTTTGACGGAGCCTCAAGAGGCAATCCGGGAAAAGCAGGAGCCGGTGCTCTTATGATAAATGACGAAGGAAAAGTCGTATGGGAAACATCCCGTTTTCTTGGGGAAAAAACGAACAACGAAGCAGAATACATGGCTTTGATACTCCTGCTCAAAGCGGCAAAGGAGCACGGGGTCAGATCGCTCAGGGTCTTCGGTGACAGCAAATTGGTGGTCAGCCAGGTCTCACGGCAGTGGAAGATCAACCTTCCCCACCTGCGCCTCCTGGCACAGCAGGCCTGGGAACTGGCCGATGGGATGGACATCTCTTACCACTGGATACCAAGGGATCAGAACAAAAGAGCGGACATACTTTCCAACGAAGGCATAGACGGCGCAAGATAATTTTCTTAATAAACGTTGAGCGGACTGAATGGTCATCCCTAAAAATGACCAGGCAGCCCGCTCTGTTTTATTATCTTCTTTATTGAGAACTATCCCCTGTTGTCTATTACCCTTTTGGTCTTCTTCTCGCTCCTGGGGAGCTCGCCTATCTTCATAACTTCAGGTATGACTTTTATTCCAAGCCCTGATTTACAGGCTCTCTCCAGCTCCTTCTCAAGCTCTTCCCGGTCAACCCCTTCGAAGGCCTCTGCCTGCACGATCATTCTGTCCCTAAGGTCTTCGTTGTCCAGTATTATCCTGTACTCGCTGGAAAATCCTTCTATGTTTCGAAGTATCTCCTCCACCTGCGCCGGATATATATTAGTTCCCTTGACCTTGATCATGTCGTCACTTCTCCCGACGATCCTGTCCAGCCTCGGGAATGGCGAACCGCACGGGCATGCGCCCGGGATGATACGTGAAATATCGTGAGTCCTGTAGCGGATAAGCGGAGCAGCTTCTTTCCTGAAGGTCGTTATGACGATCTCTCCCTGCTCTCCGTCAGGAAGCACCTTGCCTGTTGCCGGGTCAATTATTTCGCAATAGATGAAATCATTGAAATAGTGCATCCCAGTATGTTCCGGACAGTCTATCGCTATTCCCGGTCCGTATATTTCAGTAAGCCCGTAAATATCAAAGAACTCAATGCCCAGGCTCTGGTAGATGCGGTCACGCACCTTATCTCCCCATCTTTCGGATCCAAATATACCCTTTTTCAGTTTGATCTCGCTCCGCATCTCCCTGCGGTCGACCTCTTCGGCAATAAGGAGCCCGTATGAGGATGTTCCTATGAGTACCGATGCCTCAAGGTCTCTCATAAGCTGGAGCTGCCTGTCGGTGTTTCCGCTTCCGGTAGGGATGACCATAGCTCCAAGGCGTTCAGCTCCGGCCTGGAAACCAAGGCCCGCAGTCCACAGGCCGAATCCGGGAGTTACCTGCACCCTGTCTTCCCTTGTTACTCCGGCGAACTGGTAGCATCTTTCCATCATGACTGCCCAGTCTTCAAGGTCCTGGCTGCTGTATGGGAGGATCACCGGTATGCCTGTCGTTCCCGAAGAAGAGTGCACCCTTACTATACGGTCATTCGGGACACACTGCATTCCCATGGGGTACGCGTCCCGGAGGTCCTGTTTAGTTGTGAAAGGCAGCGATTCAAACTGGTCTTTCGTCATCAGGGTGTTAACAGGGATACCGCTGTACTTTTCAATATACATCGGACTGAACTTTGCTACTCTTCTCACCTGGGCAAAACACTGGCTCATTATTGACAATTCATTCATTGCTCTCAGCTCCGCTCTTCTGATTACTTAATTTCTTAAGTTTGTATCTTCTGAAAAAATAATAACGATATAGTTTAAAGCTGTTTTCTGGCTGCCTCTGCTCCCATATGGAAAGCTTTTCTGTTGATCTCCAAAAGCCTTGGCTTTATGCAGCACTCCATTGCTTCCCTTATCTCATCTTCTTCAAAAGGCAGTATCCCCGCTCCGACTGAAAAGCCAAGCAGGACGATGTTGAGCGTCCTCGCATCTCCGGCCTCTATTGCCATAGGAGCAGCGTTGATGTAAAACCCCCTGGCGATGTTATTTTTGATCGCGCTAAGGTATTCATCACAATGATACTCGCCCTGACGGAGCACAACGTTTGTAGGGATTATGCAGTCAACGTTCACTACCGCAGACGCGGCGGGCTTAAGCCTGTTGAGCTGTCTTGCCGCCTCGGCAAGTTCGAATCCTATCAGGACATCAGCGTGACGAAGGGGGATCACAGGCGATACATCCTGAGATCCGATCCTGATGTGGCTTGATACGGAACCGCCCCTCTGTGCCATACCGATCGTCTCTGAAGTCCGGACGAAGAGTCCCCTTCTCTGGGCCGCTTCAGAAAGGATCTTTGAAGCGAGCAGTGTACCCTGGCCGCCCACACCTGCTACCACTATACTGCTAAACATTTCGATCGACCCTCTTTATGGCGCCGACAGGACAGACCGTCACACAAAGAGAACAGTCTGTGCATATCGACTCGTTAATTAAGACCTTTCCGTCTTTTCCAACAGACATTGCGGGACATCCCAGCTGTTTTATGCATTTCAGGCACCCTATGCACGCCTCGTTGACTCTGCGTACAGTCACGGGAAGTTTGATGAGGGCAATGCAGGGCGCTTTTGCTATTACTGCCGAAGGCCCGTTGTATTCAAGTGCATTCTTGAAGGCATCGACCGTCTCTTCGTATTTAAAGGGATCTACTGTCGATATGTGCTCCACACCGCATGCCATAAGCATCTTTTCAATATCCAGGGGTTTCGCCGGCATGCCCATTGCGGTCCTTCCGGTCCCCGGATGAGGCTGTCCGCCAGTCATTGCAGTGGTATGGTTATCCAGCACCGCTATAGTTATGTCAGTGTTCTGATAGACCGCGTTGATGATCCCGGGAATTCCCGTGTGGAAAAATGTCGAGTCACCTATGAATGCAATGCACTTAGTTCCTTTTTCGGCAAGTTTGATACCCTGGGCAATAGTTATACCGGCACCCATGCATAGACAGGTATCCACAGTGTTCAGGGGTGCGGCGTTCCCAAGTGTGTAGCAGCCGATATCCCCGCAGTATACTGTCTTTTCATAGTTTTTGGCTGCTGTTTTGGCAGCGTAGAAAGAGGCCCTGTGCGGACATCCGGCACAAAGCACCGGCGGCCTCACGGGAAGTTTGGGGATTTCGACCATGGCAGGGTCTGCGATTTCTGCTCCAGCAAACTTAAGCAGTGTATTTTTTATCGATTCAAAACTGTACTCCCCGTTACATGGCATACCGCCTGTCATTTTGCCAAATATCTCATTTTTCCCCGCTGATACAAGAAGCAGCTGCTCCTCCAACACAGGATCGAGCTCTTCGACCACCATGACCTGATCGACCGAGGACAAAAATTCCTCTGCAAGGCTTAGCGGAAGTGGGTATGGTGTACCGACCTTGAATACCGTCAGGTCGAGATCAAATTCTTTTATTACTTCCATTGCATAAAGGTAGGATATCCCCGAAACAGCGATACCTTTCTTTCCTCCCTTGATGATCCTGTTGAAGGGAAGCGTGCTGAATTTATCAGAGATAAGCTTTTGCTTTTGTTCCAGCTCGCCATGTTTCCTATAGGAAAGGGCAGGGAAGATTATCCAGTCCGGTTTTTTTTCAAAACCTGCGGCAGGCCTGGGACCCGGATCATTCTCGAGATCCACCGTTGCGCTTGCATGACAGACCCTTGTCGTTGGTCTTAGAAATACTGGGAGCTTAAACTCTTCAGAGAGGTCGAATGCAGATGAGACCATCTGATAGGCTTCTTCGGGAGAAGACGGGTCAAACACCGGCAGATTCGCAAATTTTGCGAAGTGTCTCGTATCCTGCTCAGTCTGTGAAGACCACGGGCCCGGATCGTCTGCAACTACTACGACCATGCCTCCTTCGACACCAACGTAAGAAAGGCTCATGAGAGGGTCGGCAGCAACGTTCAGTCCTACCTGCTTCATTGTGACCATAGATCTCGCTCCTGCATAGGCAGCTCCGGCAGCAACTTCCATTGCCGTTTTTTCGTTCGTCGACCACTGGACTTCTATTCCGGGGATCTTCTCACTCAGGAGCGTCTCGATTATTTCTGTCGAAGGAGTACCAGGGTAGCCTGAGACGACACTGACTCCTGCTTTGGCAGCGCCAAGGGCTATCGCCTCGTTGCCCATACAGACTCTTTTGGTCATTTAAAGCCCTCCTCAATGTGCAAAAGAAGCCTGCCATAGAAATGACAGGCTCCTGATAATCTTAAGAGTGTTCAATGCCTGGTCTATTCTATTCTGCGTTTCTTCTGACTGACTCTTCTCTCTGTGGGAAGAGGCTATCCTCTTCCTGCCAGAATGTTTATAGCATTTTAAAAAATAAAGTCAAGCCAAAAGAGGTTTATATTTACGGTACCTTTGGGTTTTCCATGTCACGCTTTAACTTCCGGAGCAGTATCCATGAAAAGAGTCCTGTCATCAAGGCAGCTCCAAAAGATGATATCGGCTGGAACCACCATATGTTGTCAAGTGAGAGTGTTCGCGACAAAAAGAGAGCCGTCGGAACACGAACTATCAGAGAGCGGAATATCTGCGTTATAAGTCCATAAGTTGAAAACCCTGTAGCAACAAAAAGAGAGTTGTAAATTACGCTGTATATCACCATTGGATAACCCGCTATCGTTATTCGTATAGCCTGGGCGGCTACCCTTGCGATCTCCTCTGTCGGCTTGAAAAGACCAATGACGGGGAATGGAAAAAGGCAAACCAGTAAACCAAGACCTCCCGTAATAACAGCACTGATGATGAGTGCAGACCTGATCCCTTTTTTCATCCTGGGAAGGTCTCCTTTGCCGTAGTTATAGGATAAGAAAGGCACCAACGCATCGTTTATCCCCAAAAGGGTGTTGAATGCGAGGTCCTCAACACGCAGTCCAACCATCCACGCGGCAACGGCCCTCGATCCGAAAGTTCCTGAGAGTATCCCATTTACGCTCCCCATCCCAAGTGCAACGCTTGCGGTTGAAAGAGTGACAGGGAACCCTATCCTTGTGATCTTCCCCCATAGAGGTATCATGGAAAGTCTGATGTGTGGTTTGAAGGGGACCTGTATGTCGCTCTCAGACCTGAGTTTTTTTATAAGATAGAGGATACCCGCCAGCCTTCCTATAAAGGTCGCTGCAGCCGCCCCTGTCATTCCCCATCCGAGGGTAAATATGAATATGGGGTCCAGCACAATATTTATCCCGTTTGCGATAAGGAAATATTTGAGTGGCACCATTGTATTTCCCTGGCATCTGAAGACAGAGTTCACCACATAAGAATAGCTTATCAGTATGAAAGTCGGTGGTATCCACATATTATAAAGCCATGCCTGGCGAAGTGTTTCGGCATCAGATGCGCCAAGGGCCCCGAAAAACATATTCGAGGTGTAGGGAAAAAGAAACGGTATCCAGATGATGCACAGCATATATGCAAATCCCATTCCTGCAAGCGCAGTGCTCCTTGCCTCTTCAAGATTCCCTTCTCCCAGTCTCCTGCCGCATAGTGCAGTCATCCCGTTCCCCACTCCCTCCAGAATAGCAAATACTCCTATCTGGACAGGGAATGTATAAGAGATCGCGGTCATATGGCTCTCTCCCAACCATGAGATAAAAACCGTATCTACAAGATGAAAAAGAGTATGGAAGAGCACCATCGCTATGGATGGTATCGACAGTTTTACAAGTGTGCTGAGTACAGGACCCCTGCCCAGGTCTGCCTTGCCCCTGAGCCATGTCATCCTCTTCATTGTCTTCAATAATTTCATTAAGATTCCCCTTGTGGAAATATTCGGTCTATTATAATGCAAAACCGACCTGAGATATTATAATGTTGAGTAAAGGGGGTGTATTTATGTTTAAAAGGTTCATTGAGATCATGAACAGCAGCGGGTGCCTTGCAGGAAGCAAAGTTGTCCTGGCTGCTGCCGATGCAGACAGTATTGAGGCCATAAGGCTCGCAATGAAGAGGGGCCTGGGAAGAGCTATACTTACAGGAGACAGTGAATTGATACTTCCGGCGGTAAAAGAGGCAGGGATCTCTGATAAAGTGGAAATAATCCACGCGGAGTCCCTCTCATCTGCCGCGGCCATCGCAGTTCAGTGCGTAAGGGACGGAAAGGGCGATGCCCTGATGAAAGGCCTGATCAACACTTCTGATTTCCTTAAAGCTGTGCTGGACAGGGAAAACGGCCTCAGGACAGGACGCCTTCTCACCCATCTTGCGATAATGGAAATACCCGGGGAAAATCACCTCTCTTTCTGCACGGACAGCGGATTCAACGTTGCACCGAACCTTGACCAGAAAAAACAGATACTAAGAAACGCGCTGGAAGCTATAAGCGCACTTGGCTACGAACACGTAAACGCTGCATGCATAGCAGCAAACGAAAAAGTCGATCCACATGTCCAGTCCACAGTGGATGCAGCAGGACTTGTAAAAGCATGGGAAAACGGGGAATTTGACGACCTGCCCTGCACATGTACGGTCGAAGGGCCGATGGCGATCGATGTCGTAGCATCACAGAAGTATGCGGAACACAAGGGAATAAAGAGCAAGATAGCCGGCAAGGTGGACCTCACCCTGGTCCCGAACATAGAATGCGGAAACGTCCACTGCAAAACGCTCGTCCACTACTGCCACGCTCAGATGGCGGGGCTGGTCCTCGGCGCAATGGTCCCGATAGTCCTTGTCTCAAGGTCTGATCCGCCTGAATCGAAATTCCTGAGCATGGCGCTTGCATGTATCATTTCCGGGGGGATGAAGTAGCTATGCACAGGATACTCGCTGTTAACCCCGGATCGACTTCAACAAAGATCGCGGTATTCGAAAACGGAGAAGAGATCCTGAAAGAGAATATTCCCGTTGACCATGGACTGATCTCAGAGTTTAAATGCGTTCTTGACCAGCTTGAGCACAGATTCGACCTCATCAAAAGGACCCTTATTGACAAAGGTGTCAAACCGGACATTTTTGACGCTGTGGTCGGAAGAGGCGGCATACTTGCACCCATGCCAAGCGGCACGTATATTGTGACAGAAGATATGACAGATTACCTTAAAGAGGCTCCCAGAGGCGAACACGCATCAAACCTAGGAGCGTTCATTGCAAAAAAATTCGCAGATCTGTCAGGATGTGAAGCTTATATCGTTGATCCTGTCTCGGTAGATGAACTCACCGATGTGGCAAGGATCTCCGGCGCACCCGAGATCAAAAGGTCCAGCCTCGTCCATGCGCTCAACCAGAAAGCTGTTGCAAGAAAGGTCGCGGCTGACCTTGGGAAAAAATATGAAGACTGCAGGTTCGTGGTAGCCCATCTCGGAACGGGCATCACCATCGGAGCCCATTGCAGCGGTAAGATCGTTGATGTTATAGGGGCAAAAGCGGACGGTCCATTCTCCCCTGAACGAGCCGGAGGGCTTCCCGTCGGGGAACTCGTCGATCTTATCTTCAGCGGAAAGTACACCGAAGCAGAACTTAAGAAAAAACTGCTTTCAGGATGGGGGCTGGTCGCCTATCTGGGAACGCGTGACATAAGGGAAGTCTTCAAAATGGCAGAAAAGGATCCGGAAGCCGCTATAGTCCTGGAAGCTTTTGTATATCAGATCGCAAAAGGTATTGGAGAACTGTGCACGGTGCTGGACGGTGAGATCGATTCGATCATCCTGACAGGGGGCATGGCATACTCTGACCGACTGATGGAAATGCTTCTGAAAAAAATAAAATTTCTTGCTCCTATAGTCACGGTACCCGGAGAGAACGAACTGGAAGCGCTTTACAAAGGAGCAGAAAGGATACTCCTTAAAGATGAAAGGCCAAGGCTTTACCCCGGCGGAGAATATATCTGACAAAAAATAATCCAAATGATCTGTAAAATCAAATCATTACAGATAATACGGTAATTCTCCCCTCTAACTTTCAGTCCATGTGTGGGAGAATTGGCAAATTATAACTCGCTGGAGGTGTTTGCATTGATATTAAAAAAACGTCGCGGAGGATGCCCGCCCTGAATATTGCTTCTTCCGATCGTGGCGGTCGCCGCGTCATTTTCATGGATCGTAGCCAAAGTAAAGGAATTTACAAGCAAAGGTTCTAAGGACAAATAAAAGCGGAGGGATACAAATGCTTTTTACCGGAAAGTTTTCCAAAGAAGACCTCAAAAAGAACAAGAGAAGATTCTATCTTATTGGGGGGCTTATGCTTCTCCTTGGCCTCATTTCTCTAACAATGCCTCTGCTCGCCTCGTTCGCAGTGGAAACGATAGTTGGTCTGCTTTTGATAGCAGTAGCTTTCAGTCAGGGATGGAGTGCTTTCAGAGGATTCAGTGACGGCGGGAAACCATGGCAGGAAATCATTATGGCAATTGCTGCCATGGCCGCGGGCTTCATCTTCCTGATCCATCCGGTGGCAGGCGTAATGACCCTGAGCGTAATACTCGCAGCATATTTTATGGCAGACGGAGTTACAAAAATTATTGAATACTTTAGGATAAGGGAAATAGAAGGCTCAATATGGATCCTCGTTTCAGGACTTTTGGGCGTTATCCTTTCTGTAATGATGTGGAAGAACATCTTCACAGGAGCGGCGGTCATAGGGATAATCCTTGGAATAAACCTCGTTTTCAGCGGAATAAGCCTTATCCTGCTGGGAAGGGGCTGTTCGAAAGCCTCAGGTGACTGTTAGACCGATCCTGGCCAATCTTTGATATAAAAAAGCCAGGGGCATATTGAAATGCGGCCCTGGCTATTTTCTTTTATTCCTTCCAATTTACATAAACAATCCGGCCCAGTAGCCGAACAGGTCAAAAACCATCATGAGCCCTGCAAAAACAAGCACCAGCCCGGATATCAGCTTGATCTGCCTGCCATGCTTCTTAAGCCACTGGAAGACGCCTTTTATGTTAGTGAAAAAAACCGCTGCTAGTATATAGGGAACTCCCAGGCCCATTGAAAAGACAAAGAGGTAAAAAACTCCCTGTAAAACTGTTTTTCCGCTTCCTGCAAGCATGAGGGCAGAACCAAGAAACGGACCAAGGCATGGAGACCAGCCAAGTGAAAATGCTGCGCCGAAGAGCAAAGAGCCAATAAACCCTCCGCGCTTCTGCAGACCAAGGTCTATCTTTTTTTCAACATCAAGGAAACCGATCTTGAAAATGCCAAGGAAGTGAAGACCGAATATGAAAATTATCGCTCCGCTCGCACGCTGCAAAAACATCCTGTGCTCGTTCATAAGAGTGCCTATTGCCGTCGCAGTTGCTCCCAGTGCCATAAAAACCAAAGTGAACCCGCATACAAAACCTATCGTGTTTACTATGCTGGCTTTCTTCCCATGCTCTGTTTCTGCAGCAAGATACATGAGATATACCGGGAGCATAGGAAGCATACAGGGAGAGATGAAGGCCAGAAAGCCTTCGAGAAATAAAAGTGGAAGGTCAGTCCACATTTATTTAATTTCCTTTATTACCTTTAGCACTGTCTCTTTCGTTGTCTCACCAAATATCTGCCAGTGAAGCTTACCATTACGATCCACTACAACAGTAGTTGGCAGCCACTTTATGTCATAGAGTTTTGCTGCTTTACCCTCTGTGTCTAAAAGGACCCTCATTCCGTAGCCATTCTCTTTGACGAATGACTCGACTTTGCTCTTAGTGTCTCTTTTGCCGTCTGTCATGTTTACGGCAAGGAGTACCGCATCATTCTTTTTCTTCAGCTCTTTGTCCAGAAGGTCAAAGTCGGGCATCTCTTTTTTGCATGGCGGACACCATGTGGCCCAGAAATTGATGACTACGGTCTTTCCCTTAAAATCGCTGAGTTTTACCATATTTCCGTTAAGATCTGCGAGCTCGAAATCGCTTACCTGTGAACCTACCTCTATTGCAGATGCGATCTGTGCAATGCCGGATATGATAATCACTGCAGCAAGAAAGCTTAATAAGATCTTTTTCATGGGGCATCTCTCCCGTTTCCAGATTTGATACTATGACATTTTATATTCAAATATCGATGTTGTCATAAGCGATGCGGCGTATTTTTAAAATAGCTCCAATAATTCAACTATTTTGATCTCTCCTTGACAATATGGTCAATTGACTGCTATTTTCTCTAGTGTAATTCATTCAATTGGGGGGAATAATGATGCCGTTTTATAAGATCAGAAGCAAGACACGCTCGTGGGATGGCGAACCGATCGGGATACTGATACTCGATGCCGCATACCCTTGTGTACCCGGGAACGTCGGGAACGCGACCACCTATCCGTTTCCTGTCCGCTTCCATGAAGTCAAAGGAGCCTCAATAGAAAGGCTTCTGAATCAGCGGGACATGACGCTCCTGGAACCATTCCTTGAGGGGGCACGCAAACTCGAAGCTGAAGGAGTACGTGGAATAACAGGCGCCTGCGGCTTTATGGCTCTTTTCCAGCAGGAAATTGCTGATGCTGTGGATGTCCCTGTCTTTATGTCAAGTATGCTTCAGGTACCTTTTATAACCAGAACGCTTAAAAGAGGCCAGAAAGTCGGGATAATATCGGCAAACGCTTCTGTCATGACAGACCAGCATCTGAGAAATGTAGGCATCACTCCCGATATGCCGGTCGTGCTTTATGGGATGGAGAACAAATACGAGTTCCGTTCCTCTGTCCTGGAGGAAAAAGGTACAATGGATACCGACGTTATTGAGAAAGAGATCCTGGAAGTTTGTGACCAGATGCTCAAAGACCACCCCGAAGTGGCGGCCATCCAACTTGAGTGCAGCGACCTTCCTCCCTTTGCTGCAGCAGTGCACGCACACACGGGACTGCCTGTATTTGATTTCATAACAATGATAAGGCACGTTGAGTCAGCTTTGAACCCTACAAAGTACTGCGGACCAAACTACTGCATGTAATAAAAACATCGCTTTTACTTTTTGCGTAAATATAAAAAAATTTAGGACCGGCTTTCTCCATCAGCCGGTCCTTTACATTTGCTTTATCAGTATCTCTATCCATGAAAAAAGTCAGTTAATAACTCAACTTTTCCACCTCTTGCTACCAGTGGATTCAAAACCTCTGTTTTTCGTCTTCTCCACATGTTTATAGCGGCGAGCCAGTGGGACTAAAATATTGAAGTCGTTGGATTCCCGATCTCAAAACGCATTCGAAATGGTTCGAGCACTATGGATTATTTAATAATTTTCCTGACGGAAAAAGGTGCTCTCCCGATCTCAAAACGCATTCGAAATGGTTCAAGCACTATGGATTATTTAATAATTTTCCTGACGGAAAAAGGTGCTCTCCCGATCTCAAAACACATTCGAAATGGTTCAGTCGCTATTGTGATTTGTTATGTTCCTCTTTCAAGGAACAGTGTCTTCCTGATCAAAGGCATGCGGGAAATACGGTGGGAAAGTTGAGTTAATAAGAGTTAGACCGGTCCGGAAAATACTTTTGCTAAAGCTGACCGGAAGCTTTTCTGTGCTTAAGGAAAGTCTCCGTTTCAGTCAGCATCATGCCTGCAATGACCAGCATACCGCCAAACGCTCCCTGAAGATGGAATGGATCCTGCCCGCTCAGCACTGCGACCATGTATCCGAAAAGGCCCTCAAGCGAGAAGATAACTGCAACATGTGATTCAGGTGTGATCCTCTGGGCTTTGAACTGGATGATGAAACATAATATCGTGTTTCCCAGTGAAACACAGAGCAGTGTCGCCCAGATCTTCAGGTTGAATGAACCTATGTCAGGCAGTGGTTCGAATATGCAGGCTAATATTGTCATGACTGCCGCAAGCATAATTATGTGAAGGGCAACAAGACGATATGGCTCTACCCTCCTGGCTCCAAACCCGGCGGCAAGTACCTGGAAAGCATAAAAGATCGCCATTATGAAAGAAAGAAAATCTCCACTATTGAATTCCATCCCCGGAGTAAAGCCCATCACAAGAAGGCCTGCGGTGGTTATGCCGGCACCGGCAAATATCCATAAACTCGGCTTTGTCTTATATATTATCCAGACAAAGAGAGGAACAAGAATTACGTTCAGCCCTCCGATGAAGGCCTGTTTGCTTGCAGTACTGTATACCAGACCAAAGGTCATGGAAATAAATACCCCTGTAAGAACAAGGGTGAGGACAGAAGAGATCGCCCACTCCCTTTTGGTCGATGTTATTATTTTCTTCGGAAACATCAGTATCAGGAAAAAGGAAGCCATAAGCATCCTAAGCGCAACAGCCCACAGGGGAGTGATGCTCCTTGCGAGCAGTGCGCTCATAGGTATGCCTGCGCCCCAAATGAAGGCGACGAGCACCAGAAGCATATCTGCCATCAATATCTGCTTTGCGCTGTGTTCTGTTTTTAGTTCTCCCATTGCACTGCCTCCGGATCCTCAAGAGCTTTTGATATCTGCTCTTTGATCCTGTCGATCTTCCTGAGGAAATAATACGCGATCACTGCGCTTATGGATCCGCATATAAAAAGTGCCCAGTCAGTTCCGAGATGGTCAGCCAGCCTCCCTGAAAGCAAACTGCCGAATGGCGGTATGCCAAGTATTGCCATTGTATAAAGCGCCATTATCCTGCTCCTGCTGCTGGCGGGTACCATTGACTGAAGAAGCGTATTGCACGAGATCGTGCTTGTTACCATGCAGAATCCGACAGGAGCAGCAAGCGCTATGCCGGCATATATATTATTTGAAAGCGAAAAAAAGACCACTGAAACTCCAAAAGCAAGGCATGCCCTTGTGCACCACCAGTATAACTTCTCCGAAGATTTCAGTGATGCCATTATAAATGATCCCACAAGAGCTCCTATCGCCACACCCATAAGCAGGAAGCCAAGAGTTTCCGAGGTGCCGCCAAGGACACTTTTTGCCATTGCCGGCATCAGGACGATACTTGGGAAGCAGAAGAATCCTGTGCTTGCGATCAGCATCAAAAGATATCTGCTGGGGGGAAAATTCCTGGCCATCCTGAAACCTTCCGCAGTATCCTTTAAGGGCTGTGATCTGCTGCCGTCGCTTTTGCCTATCGGCGGGCGTTCCATCTTCATCCTTTTTACTGCAATAAGAGTCGAAGAATATGCAAATCCGTTTATCAGGAAACAGACTCCCTCTCCGACTGCGTGTATGACAAAACCTGCCATCGTCGGCCCTATCATCCTTGCTACGTTGAAATTC
Source organism: Synergistota bacterium (assembly GCA_034331105.1). Lineage (GTDB taxonomy): Bacteria > Synergistota > Synergistia > Synergistales > Synergistaceae > Caenicola. The sequence continues at coordinate 314,624 of JAXQGB010000014.1, forward strand.
ATCGAATTGAGGGCGACCCCGTTCGAAACATCCTCCCTTCTGTCTACCATGTACGAGACAAGTGAATATCTGCACGGCAGTTCAAATGCGTCCAGAAGGCCAAGCAACAGGCTCATGAAGACGACGATGTGGAAAGTAACAAGGCCGGTAAGGGTAAGAAAAGCAAGCATGAATGCCACCATCATGCACCCGGCCTGACAGCAGAACAAAGTCTTCCTCAGGTCCCATCTCTCGATAAGGGCCCCGGCGAACGGTGCAAATAAAAAGACCGATATGGATGCTGCGAAATCAATTATCCCAAGGGCGCTGTTAAGGCCGGTCAGCCGGAAGACCAGCCAGCCCATTGCGACACGGTGCATCCAGAGACCGGTCAGCGAAATAGCCTGGGCCATGAAGAAAAGCCTGTAATTCCTGCTTCGAAGGGCTCGAAGTGAATCAGGGACAACTATCCTCATAACAGCCTCTATAAGCTCACTGTCACAGAACCTGAAATTATCATTACTACGCCTGCCCACTGGAGCCTGCTTAATTTCTCCTTAAGCACAAAGTGACCGAAAAGGGCTGCTATAAATGGGCTTGTAGAGGTGATCGCCGTAACGACAGCCACCGGCATCACATTGATGCATGTAGTGTAAAGTATTGACCCCAAAGCAAGCCCTATTACTGCCGCTGTGAGAATGTAAAGCCAGGCTTTAAGTGATATGTTTCTAAGTGGCATGATCGATCCGGGACGGTATTTCACAAGGAAAAACCTATAAGACCATGCCATAATAAGCAGAGTTGATGCCCTGTAGAAGGTTATTTCAACGGGGTCAAGGCCGGAAGCTTCCATCGCCATTTTAGTCAGAGGAGCTCCTACTGCCCAGCAAAGGCCCGCACCTATGGCAAAGAGAAAACCTTTCATAAGGTTTGAAAGGCCTATCTCTTTAGGGATAAGTCCATCTTTATCACTGTCCTGACGGCCTCCTCCGAATCTCAGCAAGAGCAGTCCGGATATCACGATCACTATTCCTGACACTATCTGCAGGGTTATAGGTTCTCCCAGCATCAGCCATGAGGTCACGACGACAAGAATGGGATATGAGTTGGAGACAGGCACAGCAAGACTTATACCTATCTTCCTGATGGCAATGAAGTAAAGTATGTCTCCGATCAGATATCCCAACAGCACATTCCCCGCAATGTATAAGAGAGCTTTCGGAGAAGAGACCAGGGGAATGCTGCCCTTTGTATATATCAGCGCAACGGCTAACGTGAAAAGGAAAAAAGAAATGGAGCGTATTGGGTTGACCTCATTTGAGGTGCATTTGGACAGGGCCATGCCCCGCGCCACCATTATCGGTGAAGCGGCCCACATTACAGCAACAACAAAACTGAGCAGAAAACCCCATAAAGGCATGCCGGCACCCCTTAGCAAATTGATATATTGTATACACTATTCCCTGTTGAGACAACAAAAATAATTTGCAGCAAAGTGCATGACTTCAGCCACATCGGACATCAGAAACTGTTCAAAGGTGGTGATCTCTTCATAAATGTCTGCTTTTCAAGAAAAGAAGAATATGGAAAGAGGAACTAGAATGAAGAGCGACAAAACGATCCGCATCAAATAGATGACTGTCATTTGCCAGAATGTTAGGGGGATAGAAGAGTGCCACACATGTATCCCAATTTCAGTAAGATTTATCAGACCTACAGTTGCCAGACATATACAAAGAAACCTGGCCGATTCAGAAAATAGCATCTGTGCATACGCAACAGCCAGGTACTGGTCGATAAAGGCAAATACCGTCGAGCCTCCCAGCACCTGTGCCTCAGGCACGCCTATAAGCTCCAGCAGCTGCGACAGCGGATAGGCAAGAATGTAGAGGATAGGGGTCAGGTCTGCTATTGCAAGAAGCACTGTACCGAAGGTGATCATCAGGGGGATGGTACCGAACAGGAGAGGTATGGCTATCGAAAGTGTTTCGTGAAAGTACAGTCCTGCGTTCATGTGCCGCGCTTTGTTTATGCCCCTTAAAAATGCCCAGTCAAGGAGTGTGTGTCCATGCCTCATTTCCTGTGAAGATACATCATAAGTTTCAATGCCCCCATGGTACGTTTCCGGAATAGATGTCAGTGGCCAGATCCTTGGAAATATCAGGGCAAGCAGGAACATCGTAAGATATACAGAAAAGACCACCTGAGGGAAAGCATATCTGAAATCAAGAAGCGTAGCTATAGCATATATATTGTAGACCCCGGTAAGCGAAAAGCTTGTGACCATAACAGCCGCTTCCCTGTCATTGTAATAACCGCAGTGGTGCATTTTTGCAGTGATTACGACCGCCATTGAGCTGCTGCCCAGCCATGAAGCGATACTATCTACAGCTGAACGGCCGGGAACTTTAAAAAGAGGCCTCATGACAGGACTTGCATAGACTGCGACAAACTGGACCAGGCCAAAGTCAAGGAGCATCGGGGCAGCCAGAGCCATAATGAAAGTCAGTACTATCAATTTAGGGGCAAGATTGAGCACTATAAGCTGTGCGTCTTTGAGCAAGAGCCCGAACATGTCAGGACTCCCCCAGAGCGCTGCCATCACAATGGGAATACTGGAAAATCTTGCTATGAACCAGAAGGGGTTGCAGATCAGATTTTCTCTGAACACCTGATTTCTGATCACCCAGTCAGGGCGAACAGCTGTTGCCGTGACGCTAAGCATCATAGTCAGAAAAGAGACGATCAAAACCAGAATACCAAGTTCATCCTTCAATAAAGCAAGTATATATTCCTTGCAATGGCCAATAAGAGTATTGACAGCACCATGCCATTCAAAGGGAAGCAAAAAGGCACAGACACCAAGCGTGGAAGGAATAATAAACATCGAAATATTTCTAGGTGTCCTTGGGAATCGCTCCACCTCCTAAACTTATATGATTATAACAAAATAATCAGACGCAATAAATAAATAAAATTCATGTTTAGTGTAAAAATAAATTTTATTTTACATCACTGCGGCAGACTTATATTAAGGCTGTATAAAAATCATACAGAAAGATCAAATGTAAAAAAGAGGAAACGTTCGGGGAACCTTAGCCGCCCAGATAGGCGAGAAGAACTCCTCCTGCAAGCACAGATCCGATCTGACCGGCGACATTCGCGCCGACAGCGTGCATAAGAAGGTAGTTAGACGGATCAGCCTTCTGTCCAAGTTTCTGTATAGTCCTTGCTGACATTGGAAAGGCTGAGATACCGGCGGCACCTACCATAGGATTGACCTTCTTGCCTGCCGGGAGAAAAAGGTTCAGTGCTTTTGCAGTAAATACCCCACCGGCGGTATCAAGAACAAAGGCCAAAAGGCCCATTGCGATGATTATCAGGGTGCTCATGTTTACAAATTTCTCTCCGGTCATTGTAGCTGAAATAGAAAAACCCAGAAGGATAGTGACTATATTTGCCAGCTCATTCTGTGCAGCCTGTGAGAGGCGTTCGGTGACTCCGCTCTCTCTGAGAAGGTTCCCAAACATGACAAAACCGAGCAGTGAAACAGATGCAGGAGCTATTATCCCGCCAAGCATGGTTATTGCTATCGGGAAAAATATCTTAGCCCTTTTGGTCACCGTCCTTGTAGGAGCAGGCATTCTCATGCGGCGTTCTTTTTCGGTCGTGATCGCCATTATGACAGGGGGCTGGATCATCGGCACCAAAGCCATATATGTGTACGCGGCGACCGATATCGGCCCTAAAAGATGAGGTGCAAATCTGGTAGCTACATATATCGATGTGGGACCGTCGGCAGCACCGATTATTCCTATGGAAGCCGCCTCATATACGTTGAACCCCAGAAGGAGGGCGATCCCCATAGTCAAGAAAATACCCATTTGCGCTGCTAGTCCGAAAAGGAAAACTTTAGGGTTAGCGAGAAGCGGCCCGAAATCACACATTGCTCCCACGGCTATCAGGATAAGAAGAGGAAGTATCTCAGTTGCAATGCCCATCCTGAAGAGCATGGACAGTGCTCCTTCTACGACCTCGGTTCCTGCCATCTGATCGAGCGCTGAGGAGAGTGGAAGGTTCACAAGAAGGGTACCGAAACCCATTGGCAAAAGCAGGGTGGGCTCGAAGTTTTTTTCAATTGCAAGGTAGAGCAGAAAAGCACCTACAAGCATCATTACCATGTTCTGCCAGGTAACTGCTGCGATCATATTTGAGAAGAGATCCAACAAGATGCACCTCCGAAAATTTCTGATAGTTCAGGACAAAAGGATCCTATACCTAATCTTGACTTTAGCATCGTTAAAGATACTTATCTCATTTCGATCTGTGGATCATAAGCGTTTGATCAGGAATCCGCATCTGTGTCCTTAAGGATCTCTTCAAGTGAAACATAATCTATCTTGCCTGTTGAGAGAAGAGGGATATCTTCCATAAGCAATACTTTTTTGGGTATGGCTATTTCTGCTACGCCAAGGTCAGACAGGGTCTGGCGCAATTCGTCACGCTTAAGGTCCGGCCTTGAAGTCACAAGCGACAGCGTTTCCCCTCTCGGGCCTCCCTTGATCATAACTACCGCATGCTTCTCTTCAGGCCATGCTTCAGAAAGAACTTCCTCAACGGCAGCCAGAGATATCATCTCTCCTCCGATCTTTGCAAATCTTTTCGCCCGGCCCAGTATCCTGACAAAGCCGTCCTCATCTACACTGACTATATCGCCGGTATCGTACCAGCCATCCTTGGGAGGTTCAATAACACCCGGGTTTGTAGCCCTGAGATAGCCAAGCATTATGTTCGGGCCTTTGAGCCAGAGCCTTCCGCCCTCATGTACCCCTTCTACCGGCTCTATCCTGTACTGCATTCCCGCCACGAACTGTCCGACGGTCCCGCTCTTGTGGTGAGCATAGTAATTATTCGAAACGACCGGAGATGCCTCTGTAACTCCGTACCCCTCCGTGATCCTGATGCTGAACCTTTCGAACCAGATCTCCTGGGTCGAATGTTTCAGCTTCTCCCCTCCCTGCACAAGCATGCGTATCGTAGCGAAGTCATAGTTGTCGGAAGCAGCTTTCGCATAACCTCCAAGGAAGGTATCCGTTGCGAAAAGAAACGTTATACGTTCATCATAGCAAATTGTGGATATCGTCTTGTAATGAAGCGGGGATGGATAGAAATAGACGAAAATTCCCAGCGTTACAGGCATAAACACACCGCAAAGCCCGAATGAGTGGAAAATTGGCATTGTGTTCAATATCCTGTCAGACCTGTAGAAGTCCACTCTCGTATACATCTGGGCATGGTTGGTGTGAAGGTTTTTGTAACTTAGGACGACCCCCTTGGGAGCCCCCTCTGATCCTGATGTGAAAAGGATCACTGCAGGCTTGTCTGTCTCTCCCTCTATTACCGGGTTCGATCTTATAAAAATAGTTTTTAGTGCCGCAGATATTTTTTTAAACTTGGTTATAGACGGGGCAAGGTCTTCCAGCCATACGACCCTCAGCCCCTCCTCTTCGACAGCAGTAATGAGAGCTTCGAGTTTTCCAAGATCTATAAACTTTCGTGACGTGACGACCGTCTTTACGCATGCAGTCCTGCAGCAGTTCACCAATGAGCGGCCGCCAAGCGAAAAATTCAGCATTGCAGGTATCTTTCCCATTTTCTGGAGCGAGTACATTGTTACTACCCCTCCGAGAGAAGTCGGCAGAAGCACCCCTATGTTTTCGCCCTCCATATCTGCGTTTTTAAGCACATCTTCGATGAGAAGTACCCTGGTAATAAAACCGTTGTAAGTGATAGGCCTCTGCCCATGGTCGCAGAAGATCCTGCATTTGCCGCCGTACTGCTTTCTTGCGTCAAGGAGCACGTCAAAGAAGGGCTTCTCCTTTACCCTGGCGGCAAGGGAAGCCTCGTCCATGATCTTTTCAAGGGCTCTGCCGGCAGCTGTGGCCCTTTTCGGACCAGACAGGTCATCAGGAACATCTATTCGTGTTGCCGGAAGGATCGTTATGGTGACTTTTGAAAAAAACCTCAGCCCCGGTTTGAGCTGTATGCGTGAAAAAGGTGTAAGCTCTGTGCCTTTTATGTTTATGGGCAGGATCTTTGCTTTGGTGTGGTCAGCTATCATTGCCACTCCCTGGGAAACTTTCATAGGGTTGCCAATGGTCGTAGGCTGAAGTTCGGGAAAGATAACGCACCTTCCGCCGTTTTTAAGCAAATTTAAGAAATATTTCAGTGTAAGGGGGGCGTCAGCGTCGAGGATGTGCGTCTCTGCGAGGGGCAGAAACAGACCGATGAATCGTTTCTTGGTAAGTCTTCTCTCAATTGCGAAGGGAACCTTTTCAGGAAGAAATACCGCCAGGATCAGAGGATCTATGAAGGATACATAGTTTGGAGCTATCAATACTCCTTCTCCTGCTTTTTTCCAGTTGTCCCATCCCTTTATCTCTATGCTGAAAAAAAGATTCAGAAAAAATTTAACGATCATAAACCACATCGACTATTCCCTCATTCCCTATACAAAGATAATAACTTATTATAGCATGGACAACCTCGGTCAAAAACCTGTCCTGTCGAATGGTTTCAACGTTTGCCCGGCCTTTCTCTTTATTTGAAAAGGAAAATATTAAGGCCGCGGAAATTGATCTTTCCGCGGCCTTATAAGGTTCGGATCCTCTTGTGTCTTAGTTTAAATATTTAGCTAGAATTTCTTGAATATTGAGGGTTTGGCTCCGCAGATCGGGCAGGGGGTTGTTGACTCTTTGCCCTTGTGGATATAGCCGCAGATCGGGCAAAGGTAGTAATCCTGACCCTCAGGCTCATTGCCGAGGTTTGAAAGTGCCTCGTCATAAAGGCGCGCATGCACTTTTTCTGCTTCGTTGGCATAATGGAAAATACGTGCTGCTTCGTTGTTGCCTTCGGCCTTTGCATCTTCGATCATCGGCGGGTACATCTCAGTGAACTCGTATGTCTCTCCGTCTTTTGCTGCGGTAAGGTTTTCCGCTGTTGTGCCTATTCCGCCCTTCGCCTTGAATTCCGCAAATGCGTGGATAGTCTCTGCTTCCGCTGTTGCACGGAAAAGGCGTGCTATACTGTTGAATCCTTCTTTCTCTGCCTGGGCCGCAAAGCAGAGATATTTCCTGTTGGCCTGTGATTCTCCTGCAAATGCTGTTGCAAGGTTTTCATTTGTCTTCATTATTTTTCCTCCCTGTATTATTTATATGTGGTTTTTTTGATTACATGGTTTAATTTAAAACTATTTTAGTTTAGCTTATATAACATTCCCTGTCAACTAAAATTCTACGCCTTTTCTTGCCGTAATGCCTTCTTTAAACGGGTGCTTGACCTCTTGCATCTCTGTAACAATGTCGGCAAGTTCAATAAGATCCCTGTGAGCGCCTCTTCCTGTGAGAACAAGTTCCATACCAAAGGGCTTTTTCTTTACCAGTTCGACAACTGAGCCAAGAGTGACCAGTCCATATTCAAGCGCTACATTTATCTCATCCAGTATGAGCATGTCGCACTTCCCGGAATTCATAATGCGAAGTGCTGTTTCCATGCCTCTTTTTGCCTCAGCATGATCCTCAGGCTGCTCTTTGCCTTTATATACATAGTCAGGTCTTCCTGTCTGGATCATTTCAAATCTTTCCAGCTTTGACGCGGTGATCAGTTCACCATAATCCTTCCAGCCTTTCATGAACTGTATCACTGTAACATTGGCTCCATGTCCCAGAGCCCTCATAGCAAGCCCCAGAGATGAGGTGGTCTTTCCTTTGCCGTTTCCGGTATATACGTGGACCAGACCCTTTTCTCCGAACATCAGCTTTTTTGCTCTTCAGCTTTTGCTTTTGCTGCCTCTTCCTTTTTCATTCGCTCAATTGCTGCGTCTATGTCATATCCGCCTTTTTGGGCAGTCGTATTCTCAGGCTCGCCGACAGAATTAGACTGAGGCTGTTGAACAGCTCCCTTTTCAGATCCGTCAGGAAATTTTGCATTGGGATTTAAGCTGAGTATCTCGTTCCTGAGATGCAGCAATCTCCGCTCATCGGGCGGGTGTGAGTTGAAGCCGCTTGGCTCTCCCCTTTTTCCGCTTTTAGAAAGTTTGAGAAGGGCGCTGTACAGCCCAACAGGATCTTCTCCCATCTTATGCGCCAGGTGTACAGAATAGTCATCTGCATCAACTTCCTGTTCCCTGCTCCATCCGGCATAAGCAAGGTTTGCTCCGACGCCTGCCGCTGTTTCAGCAATACCTCCGCCAAATAATTTCCCAAATAACATTGCGGCCACAGAAAGGCCTACCCCTCTTTTCACCGTGTTTTCATAATGGTTGAGTTTAGCGTGTCCGGCTTCATGAGACAAAACCCCATACAATTCGGACTGTGTGTCAAGGAGCTCAAGCAACCCTGTGGTTACAGTTACGGAACTGCCGTTCGCCACCCAGGCGTTAGGTATTTTTTCTTCCTTTACAGTAAAGGGGAGATCCGTCAGTTCTGTCGCTCTAGCTACCCTTGACCAAACAGCCTTCGCATCTTCAGCACTAATTCTGGCTTCAGAAAGGCCGGGTATGAGCAGCAAAAGAACCAGTACTGCAAGAAAAACCATAATTTTATTTTTGCCGGCTAATGCCATCAGTATCGCCTCCATATTGCATTAATACATTTGTAGACCTGTATTTACAATATTGTCATATATTCAGGCTATAACCGCATCGGTAGTTTACGAACGGTTTTTGATGAAATTTTCTATCAGCTTCCAGGAAATGCTGAGCCCCCTAAAAACATCCGGGATCTCGTCCGGAGCAAACCATGACGCCTCCGTGACTTCTTTGCCGTCGACCTCGATCTCACCGCTCTCCCATTCTGCCGTAAATCCCAGCATAAGTGAACGTGGAAATGGCCAGGGTTGGCTTCCGAAATATTTTATGTTTTTCACCTTTATTTTTGTTTCTTCATAAACTTCCCTGCTGACACACTCTTCGAGGTTCTCCCCTGGTTCTACGAAACCCGCGAGTACACTGAATCTTCCCGGAGGGAAATTCACGCCATGCCCCATAAGAAGTTTACCGTCCCTTTCAACCGCGACTATTATCGCCGGCGAGATCACGGGATAATACATCTCACCGCAGCAGAGGCATCTCATTGCTCCCTCAGCAGGGTCGTACGAAGTCTGGCTTCCGCAGACCCCGCAATATCTGTTGGCCCTCTGCCAGTCCATCAGGTGAAATGCTCTGCCCGCCCGGAAAAACTCCTTCTCTTCAAAGGTTGGCCATATCGATCTTCTCTCCAAAAGCACATACTTGTCCGGCAGCTCTGATCCGGGATCGAGCTCTGCCCATCTGTCGCATTCACAAGGTCCCCTGTCGACGTCTCCGCATGACTTAAAAAGAGACTCCAGTTCACTGTCTGAGGAGGAGTCCGGCAGTTCGAAGCCGTTTTTCAGCAGGATCTTACCATTGCAGAAAATATAATATTTACTCAAGATGTTTCCCCCATAATGTTTTTGTCATTTCAACCAAACTATCTCATTGTACTAGACGTATGTGCAAAATAACACTATCATAATCAGACATTCAATTTTATCAGGAGGTCGTAACCAGATGATAGAAAAGCTCGAAAATGTTACAGCTATTGCGAAGGCGAACGTATACTTTGACGGGAAAGTCGTCAGCCACACTATCTACACCGCAGACGGCGACCGCAAGACTCTCGGACTTTTCCTGCCCGGTGATTACGAATTTGGGACAGGCGACGCAGAAATTTTGGAAATCATCGATGGGGTATGCCAGGTACGCCTCCCCGGGACTACCGAATACATTGAGATCAAAGCGGGAGAGAGCTTCAACCTGCCCGGCAACAGCAAGTTTGGGTTCCGCTGCTATGTTCAGGTCCAGTATGTCTGCTCATACATCCCGCTGGTCTAAGACTGCATAACCATAAACTTCTTTAATATTTTTTCGAAAAAACTGAAGATATGCGGAATGATCTTATCCTGCTTATCTTCAGTTTTTGCATATCAGAAAAATATGTTTATTTAACGGATGCAGATAAAAGCGCCGATGAAAGATCTTCAATGATGTCATCAATATCTTCCAGTCCTACGCTCAGCCTTATCAGACCTTCCCCGATCCCTGCAGCTTCCCTCTGTTGAGGTGTGAGCTGGCTGTGTGTCGTGCTCGCGGGATGGATGACTATCGTCCTCGAGTCCCCCAGGTTTGCCATATGTCCAATTAGATCAAGTGCTTCGATGAATTTCTTTCCTGCCTCGATCCCACCTTTGACAGAGAATGCTATCATCCCGCCGCAGCCATTTTTAAGATATACCTTAGCCATGTCATTCTGCGGATGGCTTGAAAGTCCGGGATATCTCACCCATTCGACTGAGGGGTGTCTTTCCAGGAACTGAGCTGTCTCAAGAGCATTCTTGCTGTGCCTTTCCATCCTGAGGGGCAGTGTCCCGAGTGAGAGGTGCAGCAGATAAGCGTCAAAAGGAGACTGGCATCCTCCAAGATCGCGGACCATTGCCATGTGAAGCTTCGCGTAAAGGGCTGAACCTCCGAACTTTTCAGCAAAGACGATGTTGTGGTAAGCAGGATCAGGCTTGGCTATCCCGGGAAATTTATCCGGATAGGCGGACCAGTCGAAATTGCCCCCGTCAACGATCGCTCCTCCTATCACATTCCCGTTGCCTGAGATATATTTCGTTGTAGAGTGTATGACCGCATTTGCACCCCACTCTATAGGTCTGCAAAGAACAGGAGAAGCAAAAGTATTATCAATTATTAAAGGTACCCCTTGCCGTTTTGCTATCCTGGCAAGTGCTTCGAGGGGTGCAACGTTCATGATCGGGTTGCCTATTGTTTCAGTTATGATCCCGCGGGTCTCATCGTTTACCGCCTGCTCGACCTGACAAGGGTGGTCACTGTCAACAAGTATGGTTTTTATGCCAAACCTGGAAAAGACGTTTTGGAGCAGAGTGAGGGTCCCTCCGTATATTTTTTTTGATACTACCATGTTGTCGCCGCTGGAACATAAAGCTGCTATTAAATGTGTAAACGCAGACTGCCCGGAAGAAAGAGCGACGCAGCCGCTTCCGCCTTCAAGCGAATTAAGGCCCTCTTCAAAGGCAGATACTGTCGGGTTTGAAAGCCTGGAATAAATATGCCCCTCCTCAGATAGGCTGAACAGCCTCGCTGCATGGTCTGTGCTTTTAAACTGATATGCAGAGGTGATGTAGATGGGCAGCCCCGATGCACCCGTAGCCGGGTCGTTTTTCCAGCCGCTGTGAAGGGCCCTTGTCATCATCCCAAAAATTTTTTTCTTTTCTGACATATGCATTCCTCCTTAAATATATTAAAAGGCCGGACCCTAGGCAGATCCGACCAGGTGAAAACAACTAAACTTTCACGCCTGCTTCATCAGGAAGGACCCTTCTGAATAATACATCATCATGATATCGCCAAATGTTTTGAAAAATGATCCACATGCAGGCACTTCCTTCCGCTCACACCTGAGTACTATTAGCGGAAATTCTAATCTTCGCATATAATAATGTCAACAAATAGCAACATTATTCATAAATATGATGGTTTTTTACTATACAAGCAAAGAATTTAAGATTATAGTATTGACCATTCGATTAACATTATTAACGGGAGGCGTTTTTTATGCAGGAAAAAGTTTGGGTAGTAACTCACATACAGGGGCTTGAAGTAACTGATGCCAGTGTTTTCAACAACGAAGCGGACGCAGTCAATTATGCCCAGGAGATGGCTGAAGTAAATACCGGCAATTATCAGGTAACTGGATCAGTCATGAACAGCCGCGAAGCTATGGAAGAAGATTCGGCCCGCTGGGCGGTGCTGCCTGAGTTCGATGCGGATTGCCTTGAATGTCTTGTTCAGGAAGTGGCAGAAGATGTCGAAGAAGAATTCGACGAAGCTGCCTGTGCAAAATTCTTTGAAGAAAAGAAAGACGAACTCCAGAAAAAAGCAGACGAGATCGTCCACGAATATATCCGCAAAGAGCTTAAAGATTACATCAACAATGAACGTGTCATCTTAGGCTAAAGCACTCAGGTATCAGGGAGGCCGGCTGAAGCAGCCGGCCTCTTTTCTATGTACACATAAAACCTTTGGTTGTAAAATCATGGATCATTTTGTACAAAAAGGAGAATTTTTTTGGAATTCATGACTTCAATACCCCTGTTTGGAAGTATCGCCAACGCGGCATTTATAATTTGCGGCGCTTTAATAGGGCTCGCCGTGAGAAAAAAACTGCCAGGAAAAATATTGGAGCTTCCTGTACAGGGAATGGCAATATTCGTAATATCCCTTGGTCTCTCAATGTCAATTAAAACGGAACAGCCCCTGATAGTTATAGCAAGTATAGCTGCCGGCTCTGTCATAGGCGAGCTGCTTGACCTTGAAGGAAGGCTTGAGAAGGGGTGTGCGGCCCTGGAGAGCAGGATCGGAGATAACGCAAAAGGATTTTCAGCAGGGTTTATTGCGGCAAGCCTCATATACTGTACGGGATCAATGGCTGTGTTGGGTTCTTTTGAAGAGGGGCTTGGAGGATACCCTTCACTCCTTCTGGCAAAGGGCCTTATCGACGGACTCACCTCTATTGCAATAGCTGCTTCGCTTGGTTTCGGTGTTATTTTTGCGTCGGTCCCTGTCTTTCTCTATCAGGGAACACTCACTCTTGCTGCCGGGTGGATACAGCCTTTTATGTCACAGCCTGCGATCATTGAAATGAGCGCCACAGGGGGCCTTATGCTTGTGGGGATCGGCATAAATCTTCTGGGATTTATGAAGATCCGAGTAATGAACATGCTTCCAGGCCTGGTGATAGCAGTCATCCTTGTGCAACTTTTTATCTGATCAAATTTACTGACATTGTAATAGCTGCCGGCTGAGAACAACTTGTCAACTAGTTTATTTTTTATGGTTGACATACTGCCCCATTAACTATAGTATCTCTTTCATGAAAACCCGCAGGCTGATATACATATCTATTTTTGCCATACTTACCGCCGTTGGAGCAAGGATCGCTGTTCCTCTTCCGCTGGTACCCTTCACGCTGCAGACTATGTTCTGCATGCTCGCGGGGCTTCTTTTGGGTCCAAAGTACGGAGCTGCTTCTCAGGCTTTTTACATGTTTATGGGGCTTGTGGGGGTTCCGGTATTTACAGGAGGAGGTGGGCTTTCTTCTATTTTCATGCCTTCCTTTGGATACGTCATCGGATTTGTGGCATGTGCCTGGATCACAGGAACTATCACCCAAAAAATATCCGCCACAGGAGGGATCCCAAGGATCAGGGATTATATGGCGGCTTCTCTTGCAGGGGTTGCCGGGGTATATATATTTGGGCTTCTGCATCTTTATCTGATAGTCAATTTCTGGATGCCGGGCAACGGGATGCCTCTCATGAAGGTCCTCTCCATTGGTTTTATCAGTACTATCGGCGGTGATATCCTGAAGGCGTTCCTCTCGTCGGTGATAGCTCTCAGGATCAAGAAGACATCGGTATTTTCCGGAATATGATCAACTGCTGCCCCCTGAACGGTCGGTTTTTCCCTTTACAAATTCCTTGATCTTATTGAAGCTTGTTTCGCTTATCACATGCTCTATTCGGCAGGCGTCCATGTCGGCAGATAATTTGTCCACACCAAGTATGTCTACAAAAAATTTCGAGATTATCTTGTGTCTTTCATAGATCGCATTTGCCATATCAAGCCCCTTATCTGTAAGCACAAGCTCTCCGTTATGCTCCATTACTATAAGGCCTTTTTTTTCCAGAAGCTTCACAGCTCTGCTGACACTTGGCTTGGCGTATCCAAGTTGATTTGCGATATCGATCGAACGTACGGTACCGTTCCTCTCCCTGAGGATCAGTATCGTTTCAAGATAATTTTCTCCTGATTCCTGCATGACTTTCCCACCTCTGTTATTCATAATTGAGCTCGAGGCCTGCGCCCACTTCTTCGATTTTAAAAAATGTTCCGAGATCGATTTTAGCCTTCATGTCAGTACAATGACAAGGGTGCATCATATCCGGCGCGATCCTTTTCAGTTCCCTTACAGTATTTTCCATCTGATCATGTCCCGCATTCTGCAAATGAAAACCGCCTATCACATCGACCACCCTATCAATGCCAGTCAGTTTTATTGCATGATCGATCATGTTGCATATGCCCGAGTGTGAACAGCCGGTTATTATTACCAGGCCGTCTTTTGCCTCATATGCGAGAGCAGAATCATCCGGGCAGTGATCATCGATCCACTCGTTTTTGATGAGGGTTTGCCCAATGGGTTTCGTCTCCCCGGTTTTTCTTGGGATCTCCCCCAGCCAAAGTAATTTATCTGTAATTCTGACCGGACCTCTGGATTTTGAGACTTTGAAATACTCCCCGATCACATCCTCCCTGAGGATCATCCCGATCTCCAGTTTACCGCATCGTTTTCTCTCGAATGCTCCCGGATGTGCGATCATTTCAGGCCGATCTTTTTTCATTGTCCTGTCAAAGTGCTGGACCAGATGGTTAAGTCCCCATGTATGATCGTTATGTCCATGGGAAAGTACTGTCATATCGGCATCGCTTACATTGATCCCCATGATCGCGGCATTTTTAATAAATATATCTGAATAGCCTGTATCAAATATTATCCTTCTTCCATCAGCTTCGATCCAGAAACTCAAACCGGGTTCAGCTGTAAAATATCTGTCTATAAGTGTATTATTGTCTACCAGAACTATCAGCTTTAGCAAATCATCCACCCCCTGATGATTTTACATGATACGGAGGTCTCCTGCCTGTGGAAATGAATACTGCTTTAACGCTTCTCCTGACAATGCTTACAGGAATAGCAGCCGGATTTTTGAACGTCACAGCCGGAGGCGGGACCATACTGACCCTTCCCTTCCTGAATTTCATAGGGCTGGATCTCAGTGTCGCCAACGCTACGAACAGGGTTTCGATCCTCTTTCAAAACCTCTCGGCGATCAGGCACTACCATCAAAACGGAAAAATAGACTGGAAAGAAGCTGTCACATACATATTGCCTGCGACAGCAGGAGCCGTACTGGGAACGCTTTCAGCTGTTTACATGCCGCCCAGGGTATTCCATCTCGTTGCAGCAATTTCAATTTTTTCAATGGGGATCCTTTTAGTCGCTAAACCAAGAATGTGGGATGCTCCGCAAGGGGACCCCCTCTCTCTGCCGCAAAGGATATCCGCGCTTTTTTTCGTTGGGATCTACGGCGGGTTCCTTCAGGCCGGGGTCGGCTTTCTGCTTATCTGGGCCATTTCCGGAGGCTGCAAAAAAAACCTCAGAGAGGCAAATGTACTTAAGATAACAATTGTAGCTTTCTATACTATGGCAAGCCTGGCCCTTTTCGCATCTTTCGGAATGGTAAACTGGACAGCTGCATTTGCTCTTGCTTTCGGCTCAGTCATTGGAGGCAATGCAGGCGCAAGGTTCAACTTAAGGGCTAACGACCGCATTATCAGATGGATCCTGACTGCCGTAGTTTTGATCAGCTCGATCAAAATGATGATCGATGCCTTCCGTTGATATGTGGAGAGACTTATTCCGAAGTAAAAGACCCGGGGTCGAAGATTACTTAAAGTGGCTTCGCAGACAGGACGGAGACATTGCCTTATTGCACAGCATAAAGCCTAAAGAGGCGCAATACGGTCCTTTCGGGGACCTTGATCCCGAGATCATAGCTTCCCTGAAAGACAAAGGCATAGAAAGGCTCTACTCTCACCAAAGCCTGGCTTTTTCCCTGGCATCGGCAGGAAAGGACATCGTTGTGGTAACTCCTACAGCCTCGGGCAAGACACTTTGCTACGACCTGCCGGTACTTAACTCCATAGTCAAAGACCCTTCCGGAAGAGCTCTGTACCTTTTCCCGACCAAGGCCTTGGCACAGGATCAGCTTACTGAGATAAATGAATTGAGCCGCTCCCTTAAAAGAGAGATCAAGTCTTTCACCTATGACGGAGATACTCCCCCATCAAACAGAAAAGAGATAAAAAAAGAGGCAAATATAGTTATTACAAACCCTGACATGCTGAACACAGCCATACTTCCCCACCATGCAAGCTGGGCAGGTTATTTCAGGGACCTTAACTTCATTGTGGTCGACGAACTGCATACTTACAGGGGGGTACTGGGTTCACACCTCGCGAACATCTTTGTCCGGCTGCTGAGGATCTGCAGACATTACGGCTCTGATCCTGTATTTATATGCTGTTCCGCCACTATTGCCAACCCCGGGGAGCATGCGGAACTCCTGACAGGAAAACCTGCTGTCCTGATCAACGAGAACGGAGCGCCCTCAGCACAAAAGGAACTTGTGATCTACAATCCACGGATGATAAACAAACGAAAAGGAATAAGGAGATCTTCGCTTTACGAGGCCGGAAGGCTGGCGCATAAAGCTGTCTCATTAGGCATCAGTTCGATACTCTTTACCGGGTCGAGAACAAATGTGGAGCTGCTTCTTAAAAACCTGAGGCAGCAACTTTTGAAAGACGGTACAGATCCCGGTTCGGTAGGGGGCTATCGCTCGGGATACCTGCCGACCGAAAGGCGGGAGACAGAAAAAAACCTGAGAAACGGAAAGCTCAAAGCAGTGGTCAGCACAAATGCCCTTGAACTGGGCATAGACATCGGCTCTCTTGACATGGCTTTGATACACGGCTTTCCGGGAAGCATCGCATCAGTCTGGCAGCAGGTCGGAAGGGCGGGAAGAAGAAACAGTCTTTCTGCTGCTGTGATCATTCCCTCCGGCCTGTCCATCGACCAGTTTCTTGCAGAAAGACCCGGCTGGCTGCTTGGAGCATCTCCCGAAACTGCGAGGATAGACCCGCGCAACCCATATATAATGCTTGAACATATCAAATGCGCTGTATTCGAGCTTCCCTTCAGGGCAAATGAGACTTTTGGCGGACAGAATATCAACGATATCCTTGAGTTTCTATCCATCCACGGGATGCTTGATGCGTTCGGGAATTCAGATACCCGGACATACTCATGGAACTCGGAAGAATACCCCGCGGCATCCTTTTCCATAAGGAGCGCTTCCGGCGAGAAATATGACATTTACGACGTTGCCTCTCAGAAAAGATCCAGGCTGATAGGAACCATGGACAAACATTCAGCGTCTGCACTTATTTTTCCGGGAGCCGTATATTTCCACAATGGAGATAGCTATTCAGTCCGGGAGATCGACTTTCAAAACAATAAATGTTTTGTTGAAAGATCCATTTCTGATACTTTTACGGAAGCAAAGGTCCACGTCAGGACAAATATAGTGAGACGTGAAGAAGGCAGGGGGCTTTTTGCGTGGGGAGAGACGAAAGTCTCTGCTGCGTCCGGAATGTACAAGGTCATCGACATCAACACCCGTAAGACAGTAGGTCACGGAACGGTAGATCTGCCCGAAGACCGGATAGATACAACATCTCTGTGGATAACGATGCCTGAAAAGGCTCGATCAAGGCCGGGACTTCTGCCCGCTATGGAGGGTCTGGCCAACCTGCTTAAAAATCTGGCCCCGCTTTTCCTTATGTGCGACAGAAGCGATATTTCTGTAAGCACTGCATTGAGCGAGCCGGGTCTTAAGCAGCCCGCACTCTTTCTATCCGATGCCATCCCCGGAGGGGTCGGCCTTGCGGAAGGAGCCTACGATTCCATCAATGTGATCTTGAGGGCATGCAGGGAACAGCTTGATTCATGCAGATGCAGGGACGGCTGTCCCTCCTGCATCGGGGCCGGAAACATTGGCATAAAAGCAAAAGACCTGACCAGGAAACTGCTTGACGATATCCTCTGCCCTTAAAACGGCACAAAGGCCCCAGCTGCTGCCAATATCAATGCAAATATCGAGACCCCGATATCAGCCGTTCTGAATGGGTAACTCTTGTAGCCGCTCTCCCTCTTTCTGCAGTTGAAACCGCGAAGCTCTGCGGAGATCGCTGCACCCTCTATCTTTCTTACAGATGTTATCAAAAGAGGTACACAAAGCGGAAAGATCAGGCCTATCTTTTTGAATATATTTTTTGTGTCAAAAGCAACTCCCCTGGCTGTCTGCGCCTCCATTATGCCTGCCATCTCGGCAGTGAAGACCGGAATGAACCTTATTGCTGTAGTCAGCGAAAAAGCGTATTTGTAAGGTATCCCCACTCTTCCCACAAGAACGTTGGAAAGGTCGTTCATCTTTGTAATTGAGAGCATCAGTGCGAGAGGAAGCGTGGCGCCTATAAGACGGAGAGCCATCATCAGCGAAAACATGAACCCCTTATCAGTAATATAGACATTAAATGGCAGAGAGAGAAGGATATTGCCCTCCCTGATGAAAAAAACCTGTATGAAAAAAAGAAATGCGCAAAATTTTATGAGGGTCCTGAGCATTGCCAGAGCCCTTGATGATATTCCCGCAACAGAGGCCATGCCGATGTTCAGCAGGATGATCATAAGGCAGAAGAGGGGACTGTCTGTCACAAAGCATGAGACACAGAGCATCAGCGATAAAAAGATCTTTGCAAGAGGGTTAAGCCTGTGAAGGAAAGAATCCCCGGGCGAATAGTCAAGGAAGCCGCCCATCATTCTGCACCTCCTATCTTTTTCTTTACAGCCGAGACCATCTCATCCACGGTAACGACATTTTCATATTCCGCTCCAAGCCTCAGGGCAAGTTCTGTTATCTGTGGCGGCAGAAGTGAGGCGCTTGCAAGAAGAGATTCGTCCCTGATGATATCCTTTGTACTGCCGTGTGCAAGCAGCTCTCCGTCATTCAGGACCATTACCTCACGGGCAAAATCCTGCACTATCTCCATGTCGTGAGAGACCATAAGCACTGTTGCTCCTTTTTTGTTTATTGAGCTTATGCATTCCATGATGTGCATGCATTCCCTGTAGTCAAGGCCTGTAGTCGGTTCATCCAAAAGCAGCAGCTCCGGTTCTGTCGCCAAGATCGAGGCCAGGACAAGCCTTTGCCGCTCACCTCTGCTCATGCTGAACGGATCTCTCTCCCCGTCAAGGGAAAATTCTTTAAGAGCCTTCTCACATCTCAACTCTATCTCTTCTTTCTCTTCCATCACGCATTCCAGGCTGAACCGTATCTCATCGCGGACCCTGTTTTTGCATATCTGCCTGTCGGGATCCTGGAAGAGAAAACCTGTAAATTTTGCTATCCGGCTCGTCCTGACCAAAGCTGTATCAAAACCTCCTACATTTACAGCGCCACGGGAGGGTTTCAACAGTCCGTTGCAAAGCCTTGCAAGAGTAGACTTTCCTGCTCCGTTCGCTCCGATGAGTGCGGTGAAATCACCTTTTTTTAGCTCAAAAGAGACATCACTGATTATCTTTATTCCGTTAGTCGAGTAAGACACGTTATCAAAGCGGATCATAACGTTATGCTCCTTACCATCTTTTCCGCCTCTGGGATATTGACGGGTACCGGCCCCATATAAAGATTTTCATCCCTTAGTCTGTCAGCAAGGGTTACGACCCTTGGACAGTTTACACCTGCACTCTCCATCTCTCTGCTGCTTTTAAGCACCTCGGAGACCGGCCCGTTCAGGATGACCCTTCCCCTGTCCATAACTGCCAGGCTCCCGGCGAATTCGCAAAGAAGCATGATTTTCTGTTCTACCACAACGATGGTGACCCCATGTTTTTCGTTCAGTTCTCTCAGAAGCTGGAATATCTGGCGGCTGCTCTGCGGATCCAGCTCTCCCGTCGGCTCATCCAGGACAAGTACATCAGGCATTAGTGCTATGATCGCAGATATCGCCACTTTCTGCTTCTGCCCGCCGCTAAGGGTAGCTATGTTCCTCTCCCTTAGGTTTCTGATGCCGATTTTATCCAGGGCATCTGTCAACCGTTTTTCAATTTCATCGCGAGGAACTGAGAAATTTTCAAGTCCAAACAGTATCTCATCCTCTACCACGGACGAGACCATCTGGCTCTCAAAATCCTGGCGGACGCTTCCGACCATCCCGGCAAGCTGCTCCGGCTTATTCTCGACCGTGTCAGAACCGTTAACTTCAACTGAACCGTAATAATCTCCGTGGAAATGATGGGGGATAATGCCATTGATCGCATGCAGCAGAGTCGTCTTGCCTGCTCCGCTGCTCCCTATGACACCTAAGAAATCCCCCCTGCGTACTGTAATATCAACATTTTTCAGGGCTTCTTCCCTGCCGCCGTCATATTTAAAAGAGAGTCCGCTTATCCTGATCATTTTCTTTGATCAGTTTCTTTTCAGCGCAAGCTTCAATGGCACATAAAGGATCTGCACTATCACTGAGTTTATCGCAGCAGTTCCAAATATTATTCCCATGAAGATGGCCAGCGGCACCGGCTTGACATCAGCGCCCGCATAAAAGATAAAGTACATTACCGCAATGAATGTAAAACCGCTCGCCAATGTGCTGATAAATGTGCTGATGACAGGTATCGGGGAAAATTTACCCTGCTTTATGGGAATATGCATAAAAGCTGCCATGACCAGGGCACCAAGAAGTTCACTAACGAAATTGATATACGGCGTTCCCGGGAAGAACTGGCAGATCGCTCCTGCAAGAAGGCCGATCACTGCGGCCTCTTTGAATCTCGGCCTTATGATAAGTATTGAAAGGCAGTACATCGCAATAATAAAATTCGGTTTCATGCCCATCGAAAACATGGAACCGACAAAAAATTTGAGGACTGCCCCCGCTGCAAGCAGCACTCCCACAAGAAGCACATCTGATATTGAAAGGCCCTCTCTCTTCTCAACTGCCACAACTCTCTGCTCTCTTACTGCTGCTCTCTGCTCCATAATTACCAACCCTTTCTCGTCTTGACTGCTCTCTCTTCTCTTCTTTGCTCTCTCTTATTTTTACGCTCTAAGGTATCTATGTATAAAAAAATCTGCCCTTTGAATTCTCAAAGGACAGATATATTTCATCTGCGGTACCACCTTAGTTGATCCGAACCGGACCCTCTCTAACGGATGTGCCGTCACACACCCTGCCGTTTACGCCGGCATACGTCTCGGATACTCGGCTTTCGCCTTTGACCTCGCCCTCGGTGGTCCATTTGCCGATCTGCTTTTCCGCAGGGTTCTCATCATCCCCCGCTCTCTGTAGGCGCATGAAACGGTTTGATCTCCACTTCATCGGTTTGAATATTTATAATATTGGAGTGAAAATTACCATCAAAACCTTTAATTGTCAACACATGTCTGTGTATATTTTACATAAATGAAAAAATATCCCGGTATCACCTGTTTGAATACGATCAAGTGCCTTTTGCAGCCTTAAACCTCCCGACCCGAAACAAGGTCATGGAATTGTATGATTTAATAAAGTATTACTCTATCAAAACAAGAACTGACAAATTATATTTCTTGATAAATAATGCTTCAAATCTCGCTTTTCTCTGTTATTATTTACGGGTGGATAAGGGAAGTGATAACTTGAGTGAACTGTTGACCGGAGAGAAATTGATCAGGGCTGTCGATGACAGACTGGATATATTGAAATGCAAGGTTATTGCAATTACAGGCGGCGGAGGAAAAACTTCCCTGATGTTTGCGCTGGGGCGATATTCTGCAGAAGATGCTTTTACACTGCTTACAACCACTACAAAGATCTTTCCTCCCCAAAAGGATGTGTGTCCGTTTGAAATAATTGCCAGGCCGGATGACCTCATCAAAGAGCTGGAAGATGCTGTCCAACTCCCTTCAATGGTAACTGCCGCGAAAGAGAAAAGCGGAGAAAAACTTTCCGGTTATACAACTGAGGATATCGCAGAGATCGTTTCAAAAAGCCGTGTCGGAAGAACGATCGTTGAAGCAGACGGCTCCAGGGGACTTTCGCTGAAGGCTTATGAAGAGTGGGAACCGCCTGTGCCTGCTGTTTCAGATTGTCACTTTGTAGTGATGGGCGCAGATATATTCACAGCCCCGATATCTCCTTTGAACGTCTTTCGTTTTGACATCCTGAGGGATAAATTTGCGATCCAGCCCGGTGAATGTCTTTCTTTCGCCAATTGTGCCGCTACGCTCTCAAACAGGGATGAGTACCTGAAAAACTCTCCTGAAAGTGCCCGCAGGATCCTTTTTATCAACAAATGCGACCTTTTGACCGACGAAATGCTGGCTGAGATATCAGAAAAGTTCCCGCCTCTTCTGAAAGGTTATGATCACATGATCATGGGATCGATAAAAATGGACAAACTCTACCTTATCACGGACCTGTCAAGATGAACGCGATACTGTTGGCTGCAGGACTTTCAAAAAGGATGGGGGTCCAGAAGCTGTTGCTTCCGTTCGCAGGAAGCACGGTGATCGAGACCGTTATCAAAAATATGTATGGAGGAGGCCTGGATCCCATTATCGCAGTATTTTCCCGGGAAGTGGCTGACAAGGTGCAGGAAAGGCCCGAATGGCTTCGCATCGGAATAAATAATGCCCCCGAGAGAGGACAGTCCAGCTCACTGGCAATTGCCCTGGATATGCTGCCTGATAATGAGGATTTCTGCATTATGCTTGGCGACCTGCCTTTAGTAGGCCGGGAAGAGATCAAAGGACTGCGTGAACTTTTTTCTTCGATCCCCTCAGGCAAAACTGTTTTCACTCCTTGCAGGAGCGGAGTTTTCGGCCACCCCATGTTTTACCGTGCGATATGGAAAAACAGGTTCAAAACCGCACAGGGAGACGCGGGAGGAAGGAACATCCTCATGGACCACAAAGAGGAAATAGTCACATCAGAAGCGCCTGACTGCCATTTCCGCGATATAGACACCCCTGACGATTACAAAAATTTAGTAAAGAAAAACTGATTTGTCTATGGATTTTTACCAACAATCGGCATATAATATCCCCGAAGGTTTTTTGCAACCGATTGCAGAAGTTTCTCTCTGCTAAATTCCCTGGAGGTGTATCATGGCAAAAAAACAGTTAGTTTACGGTATCGACGACCGTCCGCCGACACCAATACTTATTCTTGCCGGCGCTCAGCATGTACTCACACTGTTCGGAGCAACAACACTCGTGCCGCTGATCTTCGGACCGGCTATGGGTATGACTACCCAACAGATAGGCGCTTTTATCGGATGTGTTTATTTTTCAATGGGTATCGCAACTTTGATCCAGACCCACCCCAAACTTGGATCCGGGCTTCCTATAGTACAGGGCTCAAGTTTCAGCTTCATCCCCCCAATAATGACTATCATAGGAGCATATAAGGCTTTGGGACCGGATGTGGTAATGCAGTACATCGGAGGGTCTCTCCTGATAGGAGGTCTCGTACTTTCTCTCCTCGGATACAGCAAGCTTATCGGACATGTCAGAAAGTTCATCACTCCCGTAGTTATAGGTCCGACGATCATGGCGATAGGATTCACGCTTGCACCCGTTGCAATTCAGTTCAATGCAGCAAACTACTGGCCGATATCACTTCTTGTTGTTGCTCTCGTTTTCTTTTTCAGCCTCTGCAGCAAGAACAAATACTGCAATATTTTTGCAGTCCTGGGCTCAATAACTATTGCTTACCTTATATGCCTTTCCCTTTCTTTCACAGGAATATTTCAGGAAGGACACGCTGCTTATGTCAACCTCAGCAACGTAGTTGCAGCGCCCTGGATCCGCTATAAACTCTTCATGCCGTGGGGTGTCCCCAAGTTCTCAGGGCTGGCGATCGGAGCTATCTCCGCAGGGTTTTTCTGCGTAATGATCGAGTCGATCGGGGACTACCACAACTGTTCATTTGCCGCAGGGATAGACGATCCGACTCCTGAGCAGATAAACAAAGGCATCGGGGCAGAAGGCATAGGATGTGCCCTTTCGGGGGTTCTTGGCTCGGTAGGCACGACCTCCTACACCGAAAACATCGGCCTTATAGGCCTCACTGGCGTGGCAAGCAGGCACGTGGTAAGAGCAGGCGCAGTGATACTTATTATCCTTTCGCTGGTCGGCAAGCTCGGCGCACTGATCGCTACAATGCCCTCACCTGTTATAGGCGGAGCATACATCACCCTCTTCGGGACCATCGGAGCGCTCGGTATCCAGAACCTGATGAGAGCGGACATGGGAAGCCAGAGAAACGTACTTATAGTCGGCTTCTCCTTCCTCATGGCGCTGGGACTCCCGGGATGGGTCGAGCCCAACCAGGCTCTCTTCACAGGAGCCCTTGGAAACACTTTCGGGGGAATGATATGGGCCATTATGAAGACCCCCATGGCTGTCGCAGGTATCCTTGCTGCAATTTGCGACAATGTGATCCCCGGTACTGACGAAGAGCGCGGAATTAAAAGCAATAAGTAAAAAGAGCAGCGATAATGTGTGATTGATTCGGGACCCCCGATATTCCGGGGGTCCCGAATTTATTATTTACTTATTTAATTTATCCTCCCTTTAAACTATAATTGTCTATCGAGTGCCTCATCTTATAAGCAGATCATGAAAATTAATATATTATTATTAAATTCATTGCATTATTTTAAGACTGCATTCAATTCAAACAGGAAGGTGCTGCGGCCTTAATGGAATTTTCACAGAAAAAAAAGAGGTTCCTGGTAATTGGAATAGCCATTCTTATTCTCACTGTATACTTTGTCCCGCTGGGTTGGCACGGACTCCTTGAGCCGGATGAAGGAAGATACTCCGAGATCCCGAGGGAAATGGTCGAATCGGGTGATTTTGTAACACCCCGGCTTAATTACGTAAAATATTTTGAAAAACCCGTACTCCTCTATTGGATGAATGCTGCCAGTTTTATTGCTTTTGGTGAGAATGAATTCGCGGCACGCTTTCCGACGGCTCTAAGCGGTGTCCTGGGGGCACTCATAACTGCCCTTCTCTGTGCTTCGGTATTTGGCAAAAGGGCCGGTTCCATTGCAGGAGCAGTGACGGCCCTCTCCCTTTTGTATTTTGCCATTGGGACTATTACCCTTACCGACATGCCACTCTCGCTTTTTTTAACTGCGGCACTTTCTGCCTTTTATTATGGGCACATCAAAAACGACAGAAGGTGGTTCCTCGCCTTTTACGCATCTGTGGCACTGGGATTGCTTGCAAAAGGCCTGATAGCGATAGTCCTGCCGGGCGGGATAATTTTCTGGTATATCATTTTTACAAAAAAATGGCGCCTTATCCTTGATGCCATTTACCTGCCGGGAATAGCGCTCTTTTTCCTGATAGCCTTCCCCTGGTTTTACATGGTCAGCCGTGAGAACCCTGATTTCCTCTATTTCTTCTTTGTAAGGGAACATTTCCTGCGCTATGCCACAAAAATACACAGCCGCTATGAGCCATTCTGGTTTTTCATACCGATGATCCCGGTCGGACTCATGCCCTGGACCGGTTTTTTCTTCTCCCTTTTCAGCAGGGAGAGTGTCCTTAGGTCGCCTGCAGACAAGGATAAGAAGGATGCCAATATTTACCTGCTCTCATGGTTCACGGTCATCTTTGTATTCTTCTCACTTTCAAGTTCAAAACTTATTCCCTACATCGTCCCCTGCTTCCCTCCTCTTGCTATACTGATAGCATCTGACATAGACAGGATGATAGAACGCGGGAAATGGCACGGGAAAGCGCTGATTTTCTCTATAGTCTCCGGTGGCCTCTTTTCTGCAGCTTTGATCATATATACGTTAACAGGCGGCAGAGTTGATCCTGCAGACACTCTTCCGTCCGCACTTGCAATTTCTGCAGGTCTGCTCGCAGGACCTGTTCTGGCACTGTTTATAACAAGGAAGGGCAGCCGGAACGCCTACGAAAAGGCAGTGGCAGTTCTTTGTCTTTCTGCCGTGGTCTATATAGCAGCTCACTACGGTGTATATGACATAATGGGAAAGACCCGTTCCACCAAAGGCATCTCTGAGGTGATAATGAAAGAAAAACTCCCTGACGAGACCATAGCAGTTTACGGCGAGATCCTTCAGGGGATACCCTTTTATACAAAACAGCGTGTTATGCTGATAGACAGCATGGGAGAACTTGAGTTCGGCGCAGGAAAACCTGAAGGTAAAGGGTGGTTCCCCACCGCTGAAGAGTTCCTGCCTGAATGGAAGTCTAAAGACCGCGAATTTGTGCTTGTAATAGAAAAAGAGAGGCTCGATGGTCTTTTTGAAGATGGGAAGACCTATGAAACAAAAAAAATCGAGCATGATGACTATCTTATTCTTTTCAACAGGAGGCCCTAAAAATGAGAAATGATTTCCTCCCTTTTGCAAAACCATCGATAGCAGAAGATGCAATAAATGAGGTAGTGGAGTCGATACGTTCGGGCTGGCTCGCAATGGGTCCCAAAACTATCCGTTTCGAAGAAAACTTTTCAAAATACACCGGTGCTTCGTGGTCCCTCTCGGTAAATTCCGCCACAGCAGGACTTCACACAGTCTTGCTTGCCCTTGGCATAGGACCGGGCGACGAGGTGATAACCACCCCGATGACGTTCGCAGCTACCGTAAACACGATAATGTTTGTCGGAGCAAAACCGGTCCTGGCAGATATCGACAGGAACACACTGAACATTGATCCCGACAATATCGAAAAGGCTGTGACTAAAAATACAAAGGCGATAATACCTGTCCATTTCGCGGGAATGCCGTGCGACATGGACAGGATAGAAGCAACTGCTGAAAAATATGACCTCGCTGTGATAGAAGATGCCGCACATGCTCTGGGGGCATCTTACAAGGGGAGAATGATCGGTGCAGACAGGGGAAAAGGCAGGGCATCGGTATTCAGCTTCCACCCCACGAAAAACATAACAACGGGCGAAGGCGGCATGATATGCACCGGGGACGAAGCCATAGCTGAAAAAGCTGCCGTCCTCAGGCAGAACGGAATGTCCAAGGGAGCCTGGAACAGGTATGCTGCAAAGGGAAGCGCAAACTACGACATATTTTTCCCCGGCCTGAAATATACGATGATGGACATCCAGGCAGCGATAGGCGATTCGCAGCTGAGAGAGCTCGCGTCATTCAATTCAAGAAGAAAAGAGATCGTCTCTTTCTATATGGAAGAACTTCCAAAAGCCAAAGGACTGATCCTTCCAAAGCCTGCACCATGGGAGCATGAACACAGCTGGCACATCTTCACACCCTTCGTAGACATCGACAGCCTGGGGATGTCCAGGGATGATTTCATGGCCGAGATGAAGAAGAGGAACATAGGTACGGCCCTCCACTATCAGGCCATACACCTTTTCACCTGCTACAGGGAGGCCACGGGACTTGAGAGAGGGAGCCTGCCTGAGGCTGAATACGTATCGGACAGAATAGTTTCGCTCCCGCTCTTCCCTGCCATGACAGATGAAGACGCGAGGGACGTTGTAGAGGCCATTTTCGAAGTCTGCGGAAAGAAGATCTGAAATATGAAACCTGAGATATCAATAGTCATACCTGCCTATAACGAAGAAGAATCTCTCCATCCCCTGTTTGAGAGCTTGTATCCGGTAATGACCAAAATGGGAAGGCCATTCGAGATCATTTTCATAAACGACGGCAGCAAGGATTCCACCCTTGGCATACTGTACGACCTTTACCTATCACATCCCGAAGTCAGGGTGATAGACCTCAATGGGAATTTCGGCCAGCACATGGCGATCATGGCGGGATTTGAGCATGTGAAGGGAGATATTATCATCACTCTTGACGCAGATCTGCAGAATCCCCCCGAAGAGATCCCCAACATCGTGGCTAAAATGGACGAAGGGCATGACCTTGTCGGAACGTACAGGAAGGGAAGGCAGGATCCCCTCTTCAGAAAAATCGCATCCAAAATGGTCAACAGGATCACCAACAGGATCGCCAAACTGAATATCCGTGACTACGGCTGCATGCTCAGAGGATACAGCAAAAGGATAGTCGAGATAATTAATATAAGCAGGGAATCGACCACCTTTATCCCCGCACTGGGACAGAAATTCGCTGCCAACCCCATAGAGATCCCGGTGGCACACAAAGAGAGGGAGATGGGCACATCAAAATACGGCATTTT
Organism: Synergistota bacterium; assembly: GCA_034331105.1. Lineage (GTDB taxonomy): Bacteria > Synergistota > Synergistia > Synergistales > Synergistaceae > Caenicola. The sequence goes on from JAXQGB010000014.1 coordinate 342,599, forward strand.
TCAGCTGATAAGGCTGAATTTTGACTTAATGACAAGTTTCTCGATAGTCCCGCTCCAGTTCGTTACGATGGCAGGGATGCTCATCTCGATCCTGTCGTCCCTCCTTGTCCTTTACATGCTGCTGAGACGTCTCTTCATCGGACCTGAAGCAGAGGGTCTCTTCACACTTATGGCGATACAGTTCATGCTTACCGGGATCACGCTCTTCAGCCTTGGAATAACAGGTGAATATGTCGGCAGGATATACAGGGAAGTAAGCCGGAGACCGAGATACTCTGTCAGGAAAATATTTGAGCATGAAAACGGAAAATAAGAGCAGGCCCCGGATAGCGGTATTTGCATACAGCGAGGTCGGAAGCGCCTGTCTTGATGACCTTATAAGAGACGGTGCAAATGTCGTTGTTGTTTATACGCATGAGGACGATCCCGGAGAAGAGATATGGTTCCGCTCGGTAAAGGAAACAGCCCAAAATAATTCGATAGAGGTACGCACTCCTTCAAAGATCGACAGCAGGGAGACAGATCATTTGAGACAGATAGGGCCGGACCTTATCTTCTCTTTCTACTACAGGGCTATGATCCCCAAAGAGGTGCTGGATATACCCGGACTTGGGGCTTACAATATCCACGGCGCGCTCCTCCCAAAATACAGGGGACGGGCCTGCGTCAACTGGGCAGTGATAAACGGAGAAAAGGAAACAGGGGCCACTCTCCACGTTATGACCGAATTCGCCGACAGGGGAGACATCATTGCGCAAAAGTCTGTCCCGATCAACTTTGAGGACACAGCACACGATGTTTTTCTTAAGGTGACAGAGGCCTCGAGGGAGATACTGCTATCATCCCTGCCGTCGCTTGAAAACGGAACTGCAAAGAGGCATCCCCAGGATGAGTCAAAAGCGACAAAATTTGGACGTCGTCGGCCCGAAGACGGGGAAATTGACTGGAACAGATCCGCCGGTGATTTATACAACTTTGTAAGAGCTCTGACACACCCCTTCCCCGGAGCATTTACGCACTGGGGAGGCAAAAAGTTTTTTATCTGGAAAGCTCTCCCGGCCGAAGGCACTTTTGAGCCGGGTAAAATAAGATCAGAATCGCCGATGCTTGTGGGAACAGGCAGCGGACTGCTGAGGGTAATTAGGATACAGCCTGAAGGCGAACCTGAAAGGGATGCATGAAAATATGAAGAAAATACTGATCACCGGGGTAAACGGCTTTATTGGAACTCATCTGATGGAGGCCCTTTGCGAAGACAAGAGGTGGGATGTACAGGGTTTTGACCTAATGTCCGACAACCTGGGACCATTCATGGAAAAAACCAATTTCAAATTCACAGCCGGAGACATATTCAAAGACGGAAAATGGCTCGAAGAGCAGGTCGAATCGTCAGACATCGTACTGCCGCTTGCCGGCATTGCAAAACCTGCCTACTACCTGCAGAAACCGATCTGGACATTCGAACTCGATTTTGAGCAGAACCTCAAAATGGTAAGGCTATGTTCAAAATATAAAAAGAGGATAATATTCCCCTCGACATCCGAGGTCTACGGCATGAGCGGAGACAGCATCCTTAAAGAGGATGAAAGTCCGCTGATCACAGGCCCGATCAACAAAATGAGATGGATATACAGCTGCAGCAAGCAGATGATGGACAGGCTCATTTTCGCATACGGCCAGGAGGAAGGACTCAGTTTCACCCTCTTCCGCCCCTTCAACTGGGTGGGCCCGAGGCTGGACACCTTCAGGGACGCAAGCGAAAACAAGGCCCGTTCCGTCACACAGATGATATACAACGTGCTCAACAGCGGAAAGATCTCCCTTGTAAACGGCGGTGAGCAGAGAAGGAGCTTCACCTGGGTGGGCGACGGGATCGAAGGCCTTACCGCGATAATTGAGAATAAGGACAACAAGGCGGAAGGCCAGATATTCAACATTGGCAACCCCGACAACAACTACTCGATCAGGGAACTTGCCGAGATGCTTATCGATGAGATGAAAAAATTCCCGGTCTACCGTGAAAAGGCCGAAAAGGCAAAGCTTGAGATCATATCAGCCGATGCCTACTACGGAAAGACATATGACGACATGCAGAACCGTCTGCCTTCAGTGGAAAAAATGGAGACTCTCCTCGGCTGGAAGCCGCGCACGGGAATGCGCGAGCTGCTCAACAGGACAATAAGCTGGTACGCGTCTCAGGAGGGCGCCGTTCCCCGTCAGGGGAACATGTAAAATTCATATCAGCGCACAAACTATTCCGAGTGCGCTTCGAGGTCAGGAGAAGCCGGATTGAAAAAACTTGCGATCAAGGTCGACATTGATACATTGAGGGGATACCGGGAAGGTGTCCCACAGATGCTTGACCTCTTTAAAAAACATGAAATAAGGGCATCGATATTTTTCTCGTTCGGACCGGACAATTCGGGAAAAGCAATAAGAAGGATATTCCGAAAGGGCTTTATATCGAAAATGATGAGGACAAAAGCCCCTTCGACCTACGGCATCAAAACGCTGATGTACGGAACGCTTCTTCCTGCGCCGATGATAGTTCCTTCCGCACCCGATATCTTTGTCCGTGCTTCCGATGAAGGGCATGACTGCGGTGTGCACGCGTGGGATCACGTCTATGTGCAGGATGAGCTCCCCGGGATAACAAAAAATGAATTCCTCTCGCTGTTTGAAAGGTCCGCAGATATGTTTGAAAGACTCTCGGGAAGCAAGCCACTCTCCTGCGCAGCTCCGGGATGGCAGATTTCCTCAGTGAGCCTTGAAGTGCAGGAGGAAGCCGGACTTAAATACTGCAGCGACACGAGGGGACGCTCTCCCTTCATCCCTATTTTCAAAGGAAGATCATATTCGCCGGTGCAGATCCCTACCACACTTCCTACGATGGACGAGATACTCGGACTTCCCGGCATAGACGATGATTCCATAGGTGACGTATGGCTGAAGGGCATGGATAATGAGTGGAACGTTCTCACTGTACACGCTGAGATGGAAGGGCTTTCAAAGATAGATGTCTTTGAGAAATTTATTGTCAAGGCAAAGGAAAACGGAACAGTATTCTATACCCTTGCTGACTACGCAAGAGACTCGGCCCCAACGGAACAAAACATCAGGATAGGCAGTATGACCGGACGGGCAGGCACTCTCGCACTACAGGAGGAGAAATAAAAATGGACAGGATAAGCCTTTTGCTCCTGATCGCCTCAGCAATGACAAACGCTCTTGGCAGCACTGTCATGAAACATGCTTACGGAGGCGACTCATCGATAGTCTCTTCCGGACTGATCGCAGGAATACTTAAAATACTTCTTAACCCCTGGATAATACTCGGACTCGGCATGTTCGGGATCTCGTTCTTTTTTATGGCAGCCGCCCTTTCAAGGACAGACCTGACTCTGGCATACCCGATGATGTCCGGGCTGGTCTATCTTATCCTCCTTTTCGTCGGTTTCTTTATCTTTAAGGAAAAGATAACGATGATGAGGATAATGGGCATAGGGGCGATCCTTATTGGGATCACAATGCTGACAATGAAAAGCTGAGGGGGATCATCAGATATGAGGATCTGTTTTGTAGGCACCGGATATGTGGGTCTCGTAACGGGGACCTGTTTTGCAGAAAAAGGCAACGATGTCTGCTGCGTTGATATCGATAAAAAAAGGATCGAAGACCTCAACAATGGCATAATACCGATATACGAACCGGGACTTGAAGAACTGGTCAAAAAAAACAGGGAGGCAGGAAGGCTCTCTTTTTCAACTGAGATCAAAGATGGGATCAAAAATGCCCAGCTTTGCTTCATAGCAGTCGGTACCCCACCCTCCAGCAATGGCAGCGCGGACCTTGCACAGGTACTCAACGCGCTGGACAGCATAGGCTCATGCATAGACCATTCATGCTTCATTGTAGTCAAATCCACAGTGCCTGTCGGCACAGGGACACTGCTCTGGAAGCGCATAAGGGCGCACATGCACGAGAGAGGGCTTGAGAAGATCAACCTCGAAGTCCTTTCTAACCCTGAATTCCTTAAAGAAGGAATGGCTATCGAAGACTGCCTCAACCCTGACAGGGTAGTTGTAGGAGCATTATCTGACGAATCCCGTTCAATAATGCGCGAGCTCTATGCCCCATTTGTTTCCGAAGACAGGATCTTCTTCATGGACCCGTCCTCGGCAGAGATCACAAAATATGCCGCAAACGCTATGCTTGCCTCCAGGATCAGCTTCATGAACGAGATCGCACAGCTTTGCGACAAGGTCGGGGCAGATGTTCTTTCTGTCAAGGAAGGCATCGCCTCAGACAGGCGCATAGGAAGCTTTTTTCTGAACGCCGGTTGCGGCTACGGGGGCTCATGCTTCCCAAAAGACGTCCAGGCCCTTTGCCATATCGGAGAAGGACAGGGACTTGATATGACGATGGCCTCTGCAATAGACAAAGTAAACCGCAAGCAGAAAGAACTTCTGCAGATCATGGTAAGGGAAAAATTCGGCAACAGCATGGAAGGCCTCACTATTGCAGTCATGGGACTTGCCTTCAAGCCTCATACCGACGACATGAGAGAGGCACCTTCGATATCCCTTATAAGGGGACTTCTCGACTGCGGTGCCTCAGTAAAGGCTTACGACCCTATCGCAATGGATCAGGCCCGAATGATCCTTCCCAGGGATGTCAGATACGCTGACAGCATAGAAGAACTGCTCGAGGGAGCCGATGCTGCTGTTCTGGTAACAGAGTGGCCTGAGTTCAGATGTCTTGACTGGAAAAAACTGGGCCCGCTGATGAAAAGCATGATCCTTTTTGACGGCAGGAACATTTATGACCCGGCGGAAATGAAAAAACTTGGCTTCGAGTATTACTGTATCGGCAGGAACTGCAGACCGCAGAGATAGCATTTACAGACAGGGCGCCATTGACCTTCATGATCTGTAAAGGGAAACGGTCGAACAATATAACTGACGAAAAGGAATTGATAAATATGACATACCGTTCAAAAGAACTGGGATTGTTTTCAGGAAAAGGATCGTCTTCAAGAAGAGCTATATACAAGGGATGCGGTTATGACGACGGAGACCTCAGCAAGCCTCTGATAGGCATAGTAAACACCGCCAACGACGCGGGCCTCGGCCATGTTCATCTTGACAGGCTCGCGAACCGTGTCAGGGCAGGGATCCTCCAGGCCGGAGGCACACCCTTTGAATTCGGAACTATCGCCACCTGCGGCGCGGTGCCGATAGGGATGCCCCATTTCAGGTATGAGCTCGTAATAAGGGACGTCATCGCATCCTCGGTCGAAATAATGACAGGTGTCCAGCTCCTGGACGGACTTGTACTGCTTGCATCCTGCGACAGCATTATTCCGGGAGTCCTCATCGGAGGCATCAGGGCTGACGTGCCGTGCATAATGCTCACAGGCGGCCCCCAGGAAGTCTGTAAAAGCGAAGGGCGCAGTGTTGTAATGAGTGAACTGGATCAGCTTGTCTTCGGGGCGGACTACGCCAACGACGAAGCACGCGAGAAGATCCGTTACCTGGAAGATCACGTATGCCCCGGACCGGGCGCATGCTCCCTCATGGGGACCGCAAACACGATGCAGATACTTGCGGAAGGCCTTGGCATGGCCCTTCCGGGATCCTCGACAGTCCCGGCGGTATCAGCAGAAAAAGAGAGGTACGCGACCCAGACTGGCAGGCGTATAGTTGACCTCGTAAAAGAAAACATAAAACCTAAAGACATACTCACAAGGGAAGCCCTGCTTAATGGGGTGATTCTCACTATGGCACTGGCAGGCTCGACAAATGCAGTGCTCCATCTCCTCAGCATAGCAAGGGAAGTCGGAGTCGAACTTACTCTGGATGATTTTGACAGGCTTTCAGAATCGATCCCAGTGATAAGCCGTGTCATCCCCACAGGAAAAGCGACTGTCATAGACCTCTTCAACGCGGGAGGAGTACCTGCTGTAATGGGAGAGATGAAAGACTTCCTGAACAGGGAGGCCCTCACGGTATCCGGACACACTGTCAAAGAGATATGCGAACTGAAGAGGTCGTCAGACCACTCAACGCTTACGACCGCCCAAGAACCTGTTTTTGCAAACGGTGGAATAGCGGTCATCAAGGGCAACCTCTCCCCGAACGGTGCGATATGCAGGACTACCACGATATCTGAAGGGATCAGGCTTTTCGAAGGCCCGGCAAGGGTCTTCCACTCAGATGAGGAAGCTCATTCCGCGGTAGTGTCAGGCAGGATAAAAAAGGGAGACGTCGTTGTCATCAGGTATGAAGGTCCAAGGGGAGCTCCGGGCATGAGGGAGATGATGATGACCACGGACGCGCTTGTCGGCATCGGAATGGGGCAGGATGTCTTCGTCCTGACAGACGGACGCTTCTCAGGCTTCACCGAGGGGGCCGCGGTCGGCCACATATCCCCTGAAGCCGCAGTCGGCGGCGTCATAGCCGTAGTAGAAGAGGGCGACATGATCAGGGTCGATATCCCCGGCAGAAGTATAGATCTACTTCTCCCGGAGGAGACGATAAAAGAGAGGCTTTCAAAATGGAAGCTGCCTCTCAAAAAATCAAGGGGGATACTCGGCATCTACGCAAAGACCGCGCTCCAGGCCCACCTGGGAGCAATGATAGACGACATTGTAGAATCGGAAGATCAGGTAACAGGCTAAGTCCCCTGTAACTTTTTTATGTTTTTTGAAAGGCAAAATAACTTTTCATATTAAATTAAACTGCTTTGTTTTAAAATTACCTACAAAGTGATCATTTTACAACTTAACAAAAGGGGGCTAAAATTATTAAGTTGAAACAAACCTTCTGAGAGGGATTGATACAATGCAGCTTTTCATAGAACAGCTTCTGAACGGACTCGCTGCCGGATCCATGTACGCACTTATCACACTGGGGCTGGCTCTCATATACGGGGTAATGAAAATACTCCACGTTGCGCATGCTTCAGTCTATACAGCCGGCGCATATATGGGGCTCTTCATATACACCTCAACAGGGAGCATTCTTCTGGCGTTTCTGGGATCCATGATATTCTGCGCCATTATTGGCGTATTGATCGAACGGCTGATCTACTACCCTCTTTTAAAATATCCGCCTTACGTTCCTCTTATCAGCAGCATTGCGCTGCTCATAGCTATTGAAGAACTATGCAGGCTCGTTGCGGGGCCAGAGGTACGAACATTCTCTGCCGATCTGCCCTTCCCCTCTTTATCAATATGGGGTGTGACCATCTCCTCCACTCTGGTAGCCGTATATTGTATTTCTTTTACAGTGCTGGTGCTGCTGTGGCTGCTTATGACGAAAACTGAACTGGGGCTTGCGATGAGGGCAGTATCTCAGGACATGGAAACAGCATCTTCCTTTGGTGTGAACACGCAGTTGACCATAGCCCTCACATTTGTCATAGGATCGGCGATCGCAGCAGTGGCAGGGATCCTTATCGGCATCTACTATAACCAGGTCTATCCGATGATGGGACAGGTCCCCGCATATAAGACCCTTGCATTCATAGTAGTCGGCGGCATGGGGTCTGCTCCCGGAGCTGTACTTGCCTCAATGCTGCTTGGCCTTGCCGAGACATTCCTTATCGGTTACGCAAACATACCGATGCCACGGGATGCCCTGGCTTTTATAGCCATGATAATTATTCTTATGTGGCGCCCCACCGGACTTATGGGAAAGAGATAGGGGAGGCGATATCATGAGCATTTACATGATAAATGTTGCAACACAGATAATCATCCAGGCGATCGCAGCCTGCGGACTGAACATAATCGTAGGCCACGCCGGCCAGATCTCCCTGGGGCACGCAGCATTCGTGGGTATCGGAGCCTATTCGAATGCTATGCTCACGACTGCGGCCGGTCTGTCTTTCTGGCAGGCCCTTCCCATATCACTTCTGATCGTCGGACTTATAGGACTTCTCTGCGGCCTTCCCAGTCTCCGTGTCAAAGAAGACTTTCTTGCAATTACGACCATCGGCATAAATTTCATCGTAGTTGCCATTTTCCAGTACACACCGGCATTGGGCGGAGCCCTCGGCATAGGTGGGATCCCAAATGTGGCGTTCTTTGGTTATGAACTTAAGGCCAGGGCCTTCTTCTGGTTCTGCCTCCTGTGCCTGTTGGCAGTACTGGCTATAAGCTGGTTTTTCACAAAATCCTGGCTTGGTCTTTCATGCTTTGCGATAAGAGAAGAAGAGACGGCCGCTTCCAGCATGGGAGTATCCCCCGTAAGGGCAAAACTTTCTGCCTTTGTGCTGGGGACCCTGATGGCAGGACTTTCAGGGATCTTATATGCCCACTACATGAAATTTATCAGCGCTGATTCATTCACCTTCCCATTCTCTGTAACATTGCTTTCCATAGCCGTAGTCGGCGGTCTGGGAACACTTTTGGGACCTGTTGTCGGGGCTGTTGTACTGGGTATCCTTCCTGAGGTGTTCAGGCCCCTGGTCGATTACAGGATGTTCCTTTACGCCGCTCTACTGCTCATGATGATAAGATTCCTGCCCGGCGGACTTCTGGGCGGTTCAGACCTTCTCTCAGTAAAGAACCTCAGAAAAAGAAAAGCCGCAGCAACTAAAGGAGGTGGCAAAATTGACCGATAAGATCCTTTCAGTAAAAGACCTCTCTATTAATTTCGGAGGACTGAAAGCACTCGACAATGTCAGTTTTGATATCGGCTGGAAGGAGATCCTTGGACTTCTTGGACCTAACGGAGCAGGCAAGACCACCTGTTTCAATATGATTTCAGGAGTTTACAAACCTACGTCAGGCGAGATATACCTCAACGGAAAAAGGACAGACGGTATGTCTCCCCACCAGATGGCGGCATTGGGAGTAGGAAGGACATTCCAAGTCGTAAAGCCTTTCAGTGGACTCACTGTTGAAGAAAATGTGATCGTATCGCTTGGGATGCCGCAATACAACAAATTCATAAAATCGTGGAAATTCTGGAACACTCAGGCCAATAAAAAAGCTGCCGAAAAAATATTAAAGACAGTAGGCCTGGATGAAGATGCTTCTGTTAAAGCAGGATTGCTCCCTTTGGGCAATCTTCGCAAACTTGAGATAGCAAGGGCCCTCGCTCTTGACCCCACACTCCTGCTTCTTGATGAGTGCTTTTCCGGACTGAGACACGAAGAGATCCAGATCGTTGAAGATCTGATCAGACTGATCAGGGAACAGGGAGTTTCCATTCTGCTTATCGAGCACAACATGCGCGTTGCAATGGGATTGTCTGACCGTGTCGTCGTTCTCGATCACGGGAGGAAACTTGCCGAAGGCACACCTTCCGAAGTCTCTGCTGATCCGGCCGTCATAGAAGCATATCTGGGGAAAGGGGAGGCTTCTGATGTTGCTTGAAGTAAGTGATCTCTCAGTTTCATACGGAGACATTGAGGCCGTTCACGGTATAAGTTTCCATGTTGAAAATGGGGAGTTTGTATCAATAATCGGAGCTAATGGCGCGGGGAAAACAACTACCCTCAGAGCTCTTATGGGGCTGCAGAACGTTAAATCAGGCAAAATACTGTTTGATGGAGCCGATATCACTGCCATGCCTGCGCACAAAAGAGCAAACCTTGGAATAAGGATAGTCCCGGAGAGAGCGAGGTGTTTTCCACAACTCACCGTATATGAGAACCTTAGGATGGGTGTATACGGAAAATCATCAACGCTCAAGAATGAGCTCGAGAGCATATATGAACTTTTCCCGATACTTAAGGAGAGAAGCGACCAATATGCCAACACCCTTTCAGGGGGAGAACAGCAGCAGCTGGCCATAGCACGTGCCCTGGTCTCGTCTCCGAGGCTGCTTCTCGTCGACGAAGTATCGATGGGACTTATGCCAAAACTGGCAATACAGGTATTTGAGGTCCTCAGGTCACTGAATAAAGACAAAGGGCTTACCATCCTTCTTGTTGAACAGAATGCACTATCCTCATTGAAAATTTCAGACAGGGGATACGTCCTGGAAACAGGAAATATCGAGATCGAGGGGCTCTCGTCAGACCTAATTAATGACGACAGGGTCCGGGAAGCATATCTGGGTTCATAAAATTTGTGCGTTTCGGCAGGTCATTCGTGATCTGCCTGATCAATTTAAAGGGGGAGTCAAAATGAGTAAATTTTTCAGATCTATCGCACTTGTTTCATGTCTTGCAATTCTTTGCTTCTGCGGGACTGCATTTGCAGCAGACACAGTAAAGATCGGCATGCTCGCTCCACTGACGGGATTCGCAGCGGCTGACGGGTTCAGTGCATATGAATCAGTAAAGCTGGCAGTTGAAAAAGTTAACGCCGAAGGCGGAGTCCTTGGGAAAAAGGTCGAACTGGTCTGCTACGATGACGCTGCAGACCCCAAGCAGTCAGTGCCTCTCGCACACAAACTTATCGGACAGGACAGGGTCGTAGCATTCGTAGCAGGCTCATACAGCCTTCCCACGCGCGCTGTATCCGCTATTTTCAACGATTCCGAGATACCGCTGGTATCAGCTTATGCGCTCCATCCTGACATAACCAAGGGAGACTTTACATTCAGGAACGGCTTCCTCGGCACAGTTGAGGGAAAAGGCGCCGCTTACACTGCAGTAACTATGCTTAAGGCTAAGAAGATCGCTCTGATAGTCAGCGACAATGACTTCGGAACCACACTCACACAGGGTTTTGAAGAGTTCATGAAGGATCATCCCGAAGCGAAGATCGTATCTCACCAGAAATATCCGATGAGTGAAAAGGATTTCAAACCCTATCTTTCAAAGATGAAGGCTGCCGAGCCCGATGCGGTATTCTTCAGCGGATACTATTTCCAGGTAGGCCCTGCAATGAAACAGGCTAAAGAGATGGGCATAAAAGTCCAGTTTATCGGGGAAGAGGGCGCTGACTCTCCCAAAACGATCGAGATAGCCGGTGATGCCGCCGAAGGTTTCATAATGGTCACAAACCTTAACAGGGATGACAAACGCCCATTCGTCCAGGAATTCCTGAAGGCATACCGCAACCGTCACAAGATCGAACCCGACATGGTCGGAGCCTCTGCCTATGACGGATTCATGCTTCTCGTCAACGCCATCAAACAGGCAAAGACAACTGATGGGCCTGCTGTGGCAAAAGCCCTGGCGAAGACAGCAAATTATGACGGCCTCACAGGACTCATCAAGGGCTTCACTCCTGAAGGCGAAGTTGTAAAGCCGGTCCAGGTGCAGACCGTCAAGAACGGCCTGTTCCGTTACTACGGCGTAATTACAGATCCCAAACTCATCACACCAAGCAAATAGAATTTAACATTGCATTAAGCAAAGGGCCGGTCTCTCTTTTGAGACCGGCCCTGATTTTTATTTTTTCTTTGCTCCGAGGCCTTTGACAAGCGCCTTTGCGGTCGGGGTGACTGCCAGACCTCCCTTTGATGTCTCCCTCAGCGAAGGAGGGATCGATCTTCCTATCTGCCCCATCGCGTCGATGACTTCGTCTGCGGGTATCAGGGAAGTTATCCCGGCCAGTGCCATGTCACCCGCCAGTGCGCCGACAGCAACAAGGAGACCGTTCCTCTTTATGCAGGGAGACTCTACCAGTCCGCCGACAGGATCACAGACAAGTCCGAGTACAGACTTCAGGGTCAGGGCGACGGCATTCGATACCGCTTGGCATGATCCTCCCTGAAGATACACAAGCGCGGCAGCCCCCATTGCGGCAGCAGCTCCGCACTCCGCCTGGCATCCGCCCTCCGCACCGGCAAGTGTGGCTCTGTTGGCGATTATTTCGCCGACAGCTCCGGCTACGACAAGGGCCTCAGTCAGCTTTCTCTCTTTGTCAGGCGCATCTTTGCCGTAAAATTCCTCCCATGCAAAGAGCATCCCCGGCAGTATGCCGCAGCTTCCTGCAGTTGGGGCCGCAACTATCCTTCCCATGGAGGCGTTGTACGTTGCAACTTCGAGTGCAATGGCAGAGGCCCTGAGGATAAAATCTCCGGACATCCCCCCTTTATCAGAATACTTCCTCATAAGAGGCCCTGTCTTCGGCACCAGTTTGCAGGGGTTGTTGCTGCAGCTCGCCTCTTCGGCAGAGCGGCGCATATCTTTGAGTCTTGAGGATATCAGGTCAAATATCTCGTCTGAAGAGAATCCTGTCGCCTCAGAATCTGCGGCAAGGACAGCCTCATGAAGATCCATATCCAGTTTATCTGTTAATTTTGTCAGGTCCAGCAACGATCTCATAATGCCACCCCCGGTATCGAAATTACCCTTACTATTGCATCGTGCACCGCTTTTATTTCTTCGGGGACCACCGCTGATTCGTTGCTGTCGAGCTCAAGGACCATCGTGGCCAGGCCGCCCCTTGAGTCCCTGTGCAGTTTCATCGTCGCTATGTTTATGCCGTGCGAGGAGAGGTACGTCGTCACCGCCCCCACTACTCCGTGGACATCCCTGTTCATGATTATTATTACGGGCAACAGGCATGAGACATCCACCTCAAAGCCGTCCAACTCCTGAAGCGATACAGCTCCTCCTCCAAGGGACGCGGCTGTGGCGTCCATCCTTCTCCCTCCGTCGTCCCATATCTCTATCCTTACCGAGTTTGGATGAGCGCCCTCAAGGTCTTCTTCATAAAAAATAAATTTCATTCCCGACTTCAGTGCGAGTTCCCTTCCGTCCCGGACTTCGGGGTCGTCAGGCGCATAGCCAAGCAGCCCCGCCAGGAGCGCCCTGTCTGTGCCGTGACCCTCTCCTGTGGTGGCAAAGCTGCCCCTCATGTAGATGTTTGCATTTTTTACCTCTCCGCCCCAGCAAAGCCTCACGATCCTTCCGATTCGCACGGCACCGGCTGTATGGCTCGAAGAGGGTCCTATCATTACAGGGCCGATGATATCCCAAACAGGCATGCATACTCCCCCTGTCAAAAGTGATCTTGATGACCGCACTAATTGTATCAGCAGATGTGCAAACATGTGAAAGATAACGCTTCTGACAATTTGAACTTTTCCGTCTCTTTTCAAAACAGGCCTGAGCATGTTGCGCTTTGTCATGTTTGGGTATAGGATTCTGCGAATGTTTGCAAACCAAACGGAGGAATTGTGAATTGAAGAATCATCTCGTCAACACAAAAAGATGGATAATAAGGAAAATAGCAGAATCCTTCTGGGGGGACAATTTCAGCCAGGGCATCAAGCGACTCCCCTTTGAAAGGATCCCGCCCGGCTCGGAGGCCAAATACCGCTGCTGCGTCTATAAGGAGCGTGCTGTTGTAAGGTCAAGGGTCCTTGCGGGACTCGGATTCAGCGTTGAAGCTGACGATGAGATGACATCCCTTCTTGAATATGCCGATGCTGCATTGAAAAGAAAACGCATTGAAGGACCCCCCTCTGACGATAATCGATATCGCCTGCAAGGGGTGTGTAAACTCAAGATTTTATGTTACGGAACTCTGCCAGGGCTGCCTTGCCAGACCCTGTGAAACGGTATGTCCTTTCGGCGCCGTTACGGTAAAGGACGGACATTCTTCGATAGACATAAAAAAATGCAGGAACTGCGGCAAGTGCAAAGATGCCTGCCCCTATCACGCTATCTCCAAAATATCTGTTCCCTGTGAGGAAAATTGCCCGGTGGATGCCATAACAAAGGGTGAACATGGGGTCGCGTCCATAGATTTCACAAAATGCATAAGCTGCTGCTGCTGCGTTGCAGCATGCCCCTTTGGCGCAGTCCTTGAAAGAAGCCAGGTAGTCGACATACTCAAGACTCTTAAAAGCGGGAGAAAAGTCGTGGCTATAACAGCTCCGGCTCTCGTGGGACAGTTCGGCGCGTCTCTGACCAAACTGGTGACCGCTATGAAAAAGCTTGGATTTTCAGAAGTCGTGGAAGTGGCAAAGGGTGCAGAGAGGACCGCAAGGGAAGAGGCTGAAGAGCTCATGGAAAGATTGTCTGCAAACGGATCGTTCATGACGACCTCATGCTGTCCTGCATATATCCAGACGGTACGAAGACATATGCCGGAGATGCTTCCCCACATATCTGACACCCCAACTCCAATGCACTACACAGGCGAGATGGTCAAGTCAAAAGACCCGCAGACTTTGACCGTATTTATAGGGCCCTGTGTGGCAAAGAGAAGAGAGGCAATGGAAGATTCATGCGTTGATCACATCATGACCTTCGAAGAGCTTGCCTCTGTCTTCGAGGCAGCGGGAATAGACCCCGCATCATGCGAAGTCGACACCGAACTCCCGGAAGCCTCCGCAGAGGGAAGGGGTTTCGCGCTCAGCGGAGGCGTCGCAGCGGCAGTAAAGAGCGTCATAGGCAGCGAAAATGAAATAAGGACAGCCTGCATCAACGGAACAAGCAAGTCAGAGATCGCAAGGATGAGAGCCTACGCGAAGAACGGCGGTCCTTTCGATCTGCTTGAGGTCATGACCTGTTCGGGAGGGTGCGTAAACGGAGCCGGAGTGATCAACAGGGAGCCAAAGGCAAGGGAAGAGATAAGAAAACTGGTCTCAGAGAGCAGGAAGCTCGAAATTGAAAAATGATCAAGGTTTAACCTGATCCATAATACTAAAATAGCCCGGGGCCGATACAGGTACCCGGGCTTAACTTTTCCACAGTTACATGTATTCCTCCTTTCATCGGCACCATAAAGGTATTTTTTTGTAGTACAAGACAAACTTTTTCTTCAGACTATTGACACTTCAGAAATAAGGAGTATCATTCCACAGCATGATAATTAATCAAACTTATATTATTTGACTCGCAACGTTCATTAATTGACCCGAAATTGAACTTTTTTAGAATTTTAGGTAAAGATATATATTTAACAAGCTGTATTTTCTGAATATTTATTGATATGAGTCAACCAAAGTTGATTTATTAATAAAAAATAAACCATAGGAGGTAATATTATGACTGCTACATGTACTGTTTGCGAAGCACAGGTGTCTCTGCCAAATGACTGCTGCGAGGGTGAACTTCTTGTCTGCGGAGATTGCGGGACTGAACTTGAGGTGATCGCCCTCGATCCCATCACTGTAGAAGAGGCCCCTCAGGTCCAGGAGGACTGGGGAGAGTAGCCTTGCCTACACTGCGCATACTATTCACAAGGCTTCGGGTCGAAGAGAAACTTTTGCGTGAAGCTGCGGAAAAGCAAAACATTCCATGCGAACTCATTAACGTGTCCGACGTATGGTATGGGGAGGCTCCTTTCTGCGGCACTGATGATGTCGTGCTTGCAAGGTGCGTCTCCCACAACCAGAACGAGGCAGTTGCACAGATACTGGAATCACAAGGGATCAGGGTGGTAAATCCATCATCTGTAATGGCGGTCTGCGGAAACAAGCTGACCACGAGCATAGCGCTCGCAAAAGCGGGGATCAGCCAGCCTAAGTTCAGGACAGCATTTTCTCCTGAAGCAGCGGTCGAAGCACTTGAAGACCTTGGATACCCGGCGGTATGCAAACCCGTAAGCGGAAGCTGGGGCAGGCTGCTGGCAAAGATCAACGACCGTGAGGCAGCAGAGGCGGTATTCGAGCACAAGTCGATGCTCGGGGCGATCCACAACACATTTTATATTCAGGAATACATAGAAAAGGGCGATTATGACGTCAGGGCTTTCGTTGTCAGCGGAGATCCGATCTGCGCCATCACCAGAAAGAGCGCCCACTGGATCACGAACACGGCAAGAGGCGGAGCAGCTTCGAACCTTCCATTGGATGATGAGATAAGCTCAGTTCTGAGATCGGTACACAAAGTGATCGGCGGAGAATTTCTGGCTGTGGATCTCTTCAGAAAAGAAGGGGAATGGCTGGTCAATGAGGTCAACGACGGCGGAGAGTTCAGGAATTCCATCGAACCTACAGGGACAGACATACCTGCGGCAGTGGTAAAGGCTGCATGGGAGAGGAGACCTTCCCGATGAAAAATTTAATGACCGCAGAACATATTGATCCTAAACAGATGTCGGCAAATAAATGCAAGCACGGAATAAAGCGTGGTTGCACGATGGGCCGTTTGCTTTTGCAGTTTAGTCAGTAACAGTGATTTGTGACATTCTGTAAAGACCGGCCCGCTGCCTGAAGAGGAGCGGGTTTTTTGTTGCCGTAAATTAAAAATGGGAGGAACCGGAAATGAATAGGAAAATACCTGTGATCATATGGGGAGCAACGGGATTCACTGGAGGAGAACTGCTGAGGATAATTGCACGCCACCCTTACATGGAAGTTGCCGGAGCCGTTTCAAGAAGCAAAGCCGGAACACCGATCGGAGCCATACATCCGCACCTGCGTTTCGCATATCAGGATGTGAATTTCATCTCACCGGAGGAAGGCGGAGAGATCAATGCCGAACTGGTTTTCCTGGCACTGCCCCACAAGGCTGCTGCAGAGACGGCAAAGAAAAGGCTTTCAGCCGGACAGAAGGTCGTCGACCTTTCCGCCGACTTCAGGCTCAGGGACCATGAACAATACAAAAGGTGGTACGAAACAGAGCATCCATGCCCTGAACTGCTCGAAGGAGCAGTCTACGGCCTTCCTGAGCTGCACAGGCAGGAAATGGCAGGTGCAAAGCTGATCTCCGGCGTCGGATGCAACGCAACATCAGCCATCTTCGCACTGCTTCCCCTTGCAAAGGCAGGCCTTATTGAAAGTGCCAGGATCGAATGCCGTGTAGGCTCTTCCGAGGGAGGGGCTGAAGCCAAAGAGGGAAGTTCCCATTCGCTGAGAAGCAGGTCTCTCAGAGTGGTCTCCCCTTTCCTCCACAGGCACATGGCAGAAGTCATCCAGGAGCTCGCACTCCCCGAAGAGAAAATCAGCATGACTGTAACGGCCGTTGAGCTTGTAAGGGGGATACAGTGCATAGCGCATGTATCACTCAACAGGACATTAAGGGAAGCAGACATTTGGAAGCTATTGCGCGCTCAATGGTCAAATGAGCCGTTTGTATCAGTTTCACCTGCCAAACCGGCTCATTTGCGTATACCTGATCCAAGGTTCGTACTTGGAAGCAACAGGGTCCTCACCGGATTTGCCCTTGCTGAAGACGGACGCCGCGCGATAGCGGCATCGGCAATTGACAACCTGCTCAAGGGCGCGGCGGGATCCGCGGTACAGTCCGCAAACATAATGTGCGGGGCAGAGGAAACAGCCGGGCTTGAAATGATGCCGCTCTACCCTGCTTAAAAGACTTAATATTTGAGTGTCGGAACAGAGATCGAAAGGAACGGAGGAGAGGTCATGATCGGAGTGGTTAAGATCGGCGGCGCTGAGGGCAACGAACTTGGGTCCCTCATGTCAGAATTGGCGAATAGGGTCGCCGGCGGTGAGAAATGGGTGCTTGTACATGGCGCAAGCGGAATAATGGACAGACTCTGCAGAGAACGCGGTGTCGAGATCAGGATGGTAACAAGCCCTTCCGGTTACAGAAGCCGTTACGTCGGAGAAAGTGAAAGGGAGCTCTTCAGGGAGGCAGCCCTCACATACGGGGACAAGATCAAAAATATACTTGCAGATTTCGGGGCTTCAGCGGAATTTATGGATCCTGAAACGACAGAGGGCGTCTTTGCCGACAGAAAGGACGTACTGAGGGAGTATTCGGGTGGAAGGACCCGCATACTCCGCGGCAATTACAGCGGGACTATCTCCTCTGTCCGCGGAGAAAAGATCATCTCCGTCATAGAGAGAGGACTGATCCCCATTATCCCCCCACTGGGACTCGACAGCAGCTCAGGGTTATCGCTCAACATAGACGGAGACAGGCTTGCCGCCTCCGCAGCCAAAGCGGTGGGTGCGGACATCCTTGTGATACTTTCCAACGTTCCGGGGCTGATGATGGACATAAATGACCCGGGATCGCTGATAAAAAGCCGTTCTTCGATGGGTGCCTGGAAAAAGCTCGAAGAATACGCAGTCGGAAACATGAAAAGGAAACTTCTTGCCTGCCGTGAAGCATTTGATCTGGGTGTCCCCAACATCCACCTTGCAGACGGAAGGGTAGCAGAACCGCTTAAAAACGCAGAAATGGGGAACGGAACATGCCTGACTCTCTAAGTTCACTTTACGGCGGCCGGGGGATCGACCTCACTCACGGAGTTGGCTGCCATGTCTTCGACTCCGCTGACCGCGGATACATAGATTTTTTCAACGGTCACGGCGCTTCGCTCTTCGGACACTCCCATCCGCTGCTGACAGAAGCGCTGGAGAGGGGTGCAAAGGGGATCTGGACCAGCGGAGCCGGATTTGAATCACACGTCCGTGAAAAGCTGGCGGATGAGCTTGGCCTGATGCTTGGAGAGGGCAGGGTCTTTCTCTGCAACAGCGGCACGGAAGCCATCGAAGCCGCACTCAAGCTTGTTCTGACACTGAGAAAGGGGCGCAGTCGGATACTCGCATGCAGAAGGGGATTCCACGGACGCACTTGCGGGGCTCTCTCGATAACCTTCAATCCCAAATACAGAGAACCTTTCATGCCGCTGGTGGGAAAGGCAGAACATTTTTCCATGGACGACCTCGCTGACAACATCGACGATGATACGGCAGCTGTCTTTATAGAACCGGTACAGGGAGAGGGAGGGGTCTTTGCACTTCCTGTCGAAACAGGAAATAAAATTACCGAAATGTGCAGAAAACACTCTGCCCTTCTCGTATCCGATGAGATACAGAGCGGCCTCGGAAGGTGCGGTGCGCCTCTTGCAAGCAGCCTTACAGGACTGGATCCCGACATGGTCTGCCTGGCAAAGGGCCTTGCGGGCGGGATTCCTGCCGGGGCTCTGGTGTGGAAAAAAGAGCTCGGAGACTTTCTCCCCCACAGCCATGGTTCCACATACGGAGGAAACGAACTGGCCGCGACCGTTTCTCTGGCCGTCCTTTCAATGGTCATGCACAGTGACCTTCCCGAAAAAGCAGCGAAGTCAGGTGAGTTTTTCAGATCCCGCATATTTGCCATAGGAAGCACCCACATAAAGGATGTCCGGGGCATGGGACTTCTAAACGGGATAGAACTTGACATCCCCTCCGTCGGTGTAGTCAAAGCCTTGCAGGAGAACGGCCTTCTCTCGCTCACTGCTGGTCCCCGTACACTAAGGTTCCTGCCATCTTTTGCCGCTGAAGAAAAAGACTTCGAAGAAGCGGCCCTGATACTTGCAAGAACTCTGGAGGGATTTTGACATGGGGCTTCCTGAATCAGCCAGGCTACTGGCAGATCTTGTAGCTGTACCCAGTCCGACCAGGCACGAGGCTGATGCTGCAAGGATGCTGGCAGACAGGCTCCCCCGCTTTGGATGGAGCGGCTCGCACCTTGACGGAGCGGGCAGTGTTGTCGCTGAGCGTGGAACAGGGGATAAGGAGCTTGTCCTGCTGAGCCACATAGATACCGTTCCGGGCGGGCCTGAGGTCATGATAAGCGAAGATGTCATCCGGGGGCGCGGAAGCGTTGACGCAAAAGGCCCCTGCTGCGCAATGGCCGTGGCAGGAGGCGCCGTCCCCGTGCCGGACGGATGGAGGATCACCTTTGTTGCAGCGGTAGGAGAAGAGATCGACTCAAAGGGAGCAAGGTTCCGCATGCCCCTCCACTCCCCCGAGGCTTGCGTCATAGGTGAGCCCACAGGGAGCGACGGCGTGGCGATCTCCTACAGGGGCAGGATCCTCTTTGACATAAAGGGCGAGGACGACGGGGCGCACAGGTCCGGAAGCCCGGGGCCAATAACTGATTCAGTCATGGCAGCATCTTCCATAATAGATATAACCAGAAACATGGGGAAGGGCTGGTCTGTGGCGATAATGGAAATGGAAGGGCACGAAGCCGGAAAAAGAAGCGCCACCATCACAATGGACCTCAGGACTCCTCTGGGAGCCGATCAGGAAGAGCTCGAACTTATGATAAGAGAGACCGCAGCGGCCTTCGGAGTGAGATCCGAGATCATCGAATATGTTCCTCCCTACGGTGTACACAAGTCCGATCCCGTGATAAGGGCATTCAGGAACGCCATACGGGACTGCGGCGGCACTCCGAGAGTTCTGGCCAAACAGGGGACGTGCGATTTCAACGTGCTCTCACCCTGGGGCTGCCACATGGGAGCATACGGCCCCGGCAACTCGATATACGACCACAGTTCCAATGAACAGATCCCCGTCTCTGAGTATCTGAAGGGAATAGAAGTCCTGAAACTTGCCCTTCCGAGAATAATGACGTCCATATGAGAAGCGGGAGGCAATGGCAGAATGCGACAAAAGTATGTCGCGTGAAGCCGTTGTGAAGCGATGGTGAAACGATTGTAAGGGCGGTCAAACGGTCGTCAAACGTTGTTAAACAGTAGTCAAACGATAGTAGGGGGCAAGAACCTGACCCTTTCCGTCGTCCCCGAGTGCTTCCATCGGGGATCCAGCGGCTTTGGTCTTAGGGCTTATAAACACAGTAATAACCTGAAACCAAAGACTCTGGATCCCGGCTCACGGGCACACCGGGAAGACGATAAAAGGCTAGGCACTTAAGTTCTTAAGATCGTTTGACTATTGTTTGACCGCTTTTACAACTGCTTCACCATTGCTTCACTACCGTTTCACGCCGGTGTTTTTCCGGCAGCTTCACCGTAAGGGGTTATTTCTTAGCGCCCAGATACTTTTCCCAGTCCTTGTTGAACTGGTCTATCCCCTTCGCTGTCAGAGGATGGTCAAACATCATTTTGAGGACTTTGAACGGGACTGTCGCAATATGCGCCCCGGCCTTTGCTGATTCAAAGACATGAGCCGGGTGGCGAAGGCTGGCTGCGATTATTTGCGTCTCTATCCCGTAGATATCGAATATTCCTGCTATATCCCTGACAAGCTGCATCCCGTCTTCACCGATGTCATCCAGGCGTCCGACGAAGGGGCTGACATAAGTTGCACCGGCTGCAGCCGCCAGGATAGCCTGGTTCGCTGAAAAAATAAGGGTCACATTGGTTTTGATGCCCTCTTTTGAAAGCTCTTTCACGGCTCCCAGTCCATCCGGACAGAGCGGGATCTTTACCACTACGTTAGGATCTATCTTAGCGATCACTCTTGCTTCCTCGATCAGCTTATCTTTTTCAAGCGACACTGCTTCAGCGCTCACGGGCCCCTTTACAGTCTCCGCTATTTCACGTACACGGGTGTGGAAATCCACGCTGCCCTCTTTTGATACAAGAGTAGGATTTGTGGTCGCTCCTGCGATAATGCCCCATGAACATGCTGTCCTTACTTCTTCGATATTTGCGGTGTCGATAAAAAATTTCATTATTTTCCATCCTTTCCTGATGTTTGGCATCACATTGGGATATTTCGTTGACCTGTCTGATTAAGAATCATAACTCATTTTTTATTTTTATTACTGAACTTTCCCACCTGTTGCAGTAAGTGGATTTAAACCCTTCTTTTTTTCAGCATGTTTATAATCGAAGACTTAGTGTCTTAAAACCCTCAAGCCGCTGGATTCCCGCTAAGAGGCATACGGGAAAAACGATGAGAAAGTTCTATTACAATAAAAAGGGCCTCCTTAGAAATTGTTTATCGGAGGCCCCTGATCGTTTAAAATATTTTTTAGGTTCTTACTTCTATATTGCGTATGCTTCCGGAGATACCTGTTCCTCAAGACCAATGTCAACGCAATTTTCCTTTGCAAACTTTTTGGGCAGGAAATCTTTGGCGACCTGGGGGAAGAGAACGTAGCTCAGAACATCCTCGGGCTGTGTCATCCAGACGCCCATCTCTTTCCTGGCGGCCTCAAGCTCAGGCTCGATCTTTTCGCCGGGCCTGCAGGTGATCGGGATCTCATCGCCCAGCACCTTCTTCTGGATCACGGGATCGACAGGAGCCGGCGTTGTTCCATAGTAACCCCTGAAGTACTGATATACTTCCTTTGATACTACCTTCCAGCGTTCTCCGGAAATGACGTTCATGGCTGCCTGTGTGCCTACAAGCTGGCTCGTCGGGGTAACAAGAGGAGGATAACCCATCTCCTTGCGGACCCTTGGGACTTCCTCCATGACCTCTTTGAACTTATGGAATGCATTCCCCTCTTTGAGTTGGCTCTGCAGGTTTGAATACATCCCTCCGGGCACCTGGTAAAGGAGTATGTTGATATCTACTCCGCTTACTCCCATGATTATGTCGCTGTACTTTTTCTTGAGTCCCTCGTAGTACTCTGCTACAGGCAGGAGCTTCTCAAGGGAGAGATGTGTGTCCAGCGGGCCGCCTTTAAGTGCCGCCACCATAGCTTCTGTCGCAGGCTGGCTGGTCCCCATGGCAAATGGGGAGATGGCGCAGTCGATAACATCAGCTCCGGCCTCAAGTCCGGCAAAATAGCTCATTGCTGCCATGCCGCTGGTGTAGTGGCTGTGGAGCTGCACCGGCAGGTTTACCGTCTTTTTGATCGCCTTAACAAGTTCGGAAGCGGCGACCGGGGACATAAGCCCTGCCATGTCCTTTATGCATATGGAATCGGCACCCATGTCCGCCATGTCTTTAGCCTGCTTCGCAAAAAGATCAAGGGTGTGGACGGGGGATATGGTGTAAGAGATGGACATCTGCAGCTCTCCGCCCTCTTTTTTGACGGCTTCTGCTGCGATCGACATGTTGCGCAGGTCATTGAGCGCATCGAATATCCTTATGATGTCTATCCCGTTGCCTATCGCCCGCTTTACAAATTCACGGACTGTTTCGTCGGAGTAATGCCTGTACCCAACAAGATTCTGCCCTCTGAGAAGCATCTGGGTCTTTGTCTTCTTCATCCGCTTCTTGATCTGACGCAGCCTGTCCCATGGGTCTTCGTTCAGGAAACGCATCGCAGAATCAAAGGTTGCTCCTCCCCACATCTCCACTGAATGGTAACCGACCTCGTCCATTATCTCGCAAATAGGGAGCATGTCGTCTGTCTTCAGTCTCGTTGCCATTATGGACTGATGTGCATCGCGGAAAGCAGTCTCCATTATTCCGACTCTCGGTCTTGGGGCGGCGGTTATTTTCTCTGGTCTGGGTGTCTCTTTCACTTCGATAACAGTTTTCACTGTCTCTTCAGAAACACACTCTTTCACGGTTTCCGCAGCCTCCTTTCCATTGCAGTCAGCAGCGCAGTTCACTTTTGTGGCTATGACGCGGCCCTTGGTATCCTTGATCTCCTGCTTTACTTCACTTTTTTCCATTTACTGCTAGTCCTCCATTTTCATGGCGGCCATATGGCTGAAATAACGCCAGCGCGCCTTTATATCCTTCTCTTCCTCTTTCAGAAGCGCCTCTGCAACTTCAGGATCCATCGCCACAAGGCTCTTGTAACGTGTCTCGTTGTAAACGTAATCCTTCAGCGGCAGACTTGGTTCTTTGCTGTCTAGGACGAGCGGGTTCTTGCCCTCTTTCGCCAAGTCAGGATTATATCTCATAAGCATCCAATGTCCGGACTCCACAGCCTTTTTCTGCTGATCAAGCCCCTTCACCATATCTATCCCGTGGGCTATGCAGTGGCTGTAGGCTATTATGATAGAGGGTCCGTCATAGGCCTCTGCCTCGCGGAAAACTTTGACCGTGTGGGCGTCATTGGCTCCCATGGCCACCCTTCCAACGTAGACGTTTCCATAGCTCATAGCCATAAGCGCAAGGTCTTTCTTGCCCATCTTCTTTCCGCCTGCAGCAAATTTGGCAACTGCTCCGCGAGGTGTGGATTTTGACATCTGGCCTCCTGTGTTGGAGTAGACCTCTGTGTCAAGGACCAGGATGTTGATGTTTTTGCCTGAGGCTATCACGTGGTCAAGTCCGCCGTATCCGATGTCGTATGCCCATCCGTCTCCTCCGACACACCATACGCTCTTTTTAACAAGGCTGTCTGCCAAGGAAATAAGCTCTTCAGCCTCTTCCGTGCACATGTATTCCAGCTGGTTCTTGAGCTCTTCGACCTTCTGCCTGAGTTCGCTTATCTCTGCTTCTGTCGTCTGGGGAGCCTCAAGTATTGATTTTACAAGTTTCTTGCCAAGCACCGGGGCCATCTTCTCAAGGAGTTCGGCCGCGTATTCGCAGTGCTTGTCTATGGCCATGCGGAAACCAAGTCCGAATTCGGCTGCGTCTTCGAAGAGGGAGTTGCTCCATGCAGGTCCGCGTCCATCATCGTTGACTGCCCATGGGGTCGTCGGAAGGTTGCCGCCGTATATTGAGCTGCATCCTGTTGCATTGGCTATTATCGCCCTGTCTCCAAAGAGGGCTGAGAGAAGCTTGAGGTATGGTGTCTCTCCGCATCCGGCGCATGCGCCTGAGAACTCGAACAACGGCCTGAGAAGCTGTACGTCTTTCACGAGTCCGAGGTTAAGCTTGCTGCGGTCCACATCCGGAAGTTCGAGGAAGAAATTCCAGTTCTCGCGTTCTTTCTCGCGGACATCCATCTGTGTGACCATCATAAGCGGACGTGCGGTGCTGCCCTCTTTTGCCTTAACAGGGCAGTTGTATGCGCAGAGGCCGCATCCGACGCAGTCTTCGGGAGCTACCTGTACAGTGAACTTGGCTCCTTCGAATTCCTTCCACTTTGCGTCTGCGCTCTTGAATGTCTTCGGTGCGCCTTTAAGAAGGTCCGCATCATATACTTTAGCGCGTATGGATGCATGAGGGCATACGAGCGCGCATTTTCCGCACTGTATGCAGAGCGACGGATCCCATGAAGGGATGTCTATGGCAATGCTGCGTTTTTCGTACTGGGTCGTCCCGCTCGGGAAGGTCCCGTCTTCAGGCAGGCAGGATACGGGCAGTCCGTCTCCTTCAAGTACCATCATCGGGCCGAGGACATCCTTGACAAATTCCGGAGCGTCGTCTGCCACAGGTGGCTTGATGTCAAACTTTGACGTCGCCTTCTTGGGAACCTTGACTTCGTAAAGGTTTGCAAGTGTAGCATCGACCGCTGCTATGTTCTGATCGACGACAGACTGGCCTTTGCGGCTGTAGCTG
Organism: Synergistota bacterium; assembly: GCA_034331105.1. Classification (GTDB taxonomy): domain Bacteria; phylum Synergistota; class Synergistia; order Synergistales; family Synergistaceae; genus Caenicola. Next base: position 367,531 of record JAXQGB010000014.1, read on the forward strand.
CTGACTATCGCGTCCTTGATGGCTTTTATCGCCCGCTTCTTCTCGAGCACTCCGCTGATGGCAAAGAAGCATGTCTGCATGATCGTGTTGGTGCGTCCGCCCATGCCGCTTTCCCTGGCTATCTTAACTGCGTCTATGGTGTAGAACTTGAGTTTTTTGTCTATTATCCTCTGCTGAGTGGTCTTAGGAAGCTTGTCCCACACCTCATCGGGGCCGAACGGGCTGTTGAGGAGGAAAGTCCCTCCCTCTGCCGCGCCCTTAAGCACATCGAGCTTCTCAAGGAATGAGTAAACGTGGCATGCAACAAAGTTGGCCTTGTTTATCATGTAGCTGGCGTATATGGGGTTGGGTCCGAAACGGAGGTGGCTTACCGTTATGCCGCCCGACTTCTTGGAGTCGTAGCTGTAGTATCCCTGGGCATAGAGGTCTGTCTCGCCGCCGATGATCTTGATGGAGTTCTTGTTCGCTCCGACTGTTCCGTCTGAGCCAAGTCCGTAGAAGAGGCAGCGGACCGTCTTGGGGTCTTCCGTGTCAAAAGAGGGATCATAGTCGAGGCTGGAGAAGCTGATGTCGTCGTCGATGCCGATAGTGAAGCTGTCCTTCGGCAGGGCTTTCTTGAGCTCGTCGTATACTCCCTTGACCATGGCAGGGGTAAAATCTTTCGATGAAAGTCCGTAGCGGCCGCCGACTACCATGATGTCGCTGCCGGAAAGGGCCTCTCTTACATCCATGCAGAGAGGTTCACAGATCGCTGCGGGATCCTTGCAGCGGTCAAGCACTGCTATCCTGTTCACTGTTGCGGGAAGCGTGTTGAGGAAGCGGGAAATATCAAACGGACGATAGAGGCGGACAACGAGAAGCCCGACTTTTTCCCCGTTCTGCATCAGCCTGTCAACTGTCTCGCGCGCCACGGCAGCTCCTGATCCCATCATAACGATCACTCTCTCCGCATCATCTGCTCCGTAGTAATCAAAGAGATGATATTTGCGGCCGACCTGTTTCGCGAAGCGGTCCATTGCTTTCTGGGTAATGTCCGGAACTGCTTCATAGAATGGAGTGCATGCCTCTCTGGCCTGGAAGAAGACGTCCGGGTTCTGTGCTGTACCCCGGATAAATGGCGAATCAGGACTCAGCCTGTTATATCTGTGGGATCTGACGAGTTCGTCGTCTATAAGTGCGCGCATGTCGTCGTACTCAATTTCTTCGACTTTCATCTCTTCATGGCTCGTCCTGAATCCGTCAAAGAAATGGAGTACCGGCACCCTGCTCTCAAGTGTAGCCATCTGCGAAATGAGAGCCATGTCCATAACTTCCTGAACAGTCGAGGAACAGAGCATGGACCATCCTGTCGCCTTGACAGCCATTACGTCGGAGTGATCGCCGAATATTGAAAGCGCATGCGTAGCAATGGTCCTCGCAGTCACATGCATTGCTGTGCTTGTAAGTTCGCCTGCGATCTTGTACATGTTTGGTATCATCAAAAGCAGGCCCTGCGATGCGGTAAACGTAGTTCCAAGAGCTCCTGCCTGTAAGGCTCCGTGGTAGGCGCCTGAGGCTCCGGCCTCACTCTGCATCTCTTCAACGTGCGGTACTGTTCCCCATATGTTGGGGCGTCCCTCCGAAGTCCACTGGTCTGACCATTCACCCATCGATGAAGATGGGGTAATGGGGTAGATCGCTATTACTTCATTGACTGCGTGTGCAACGTAAGCCGCTGCTTCGTTGCCGTCAAGTGTTACCATCTTCCTCTTTGTCATTGCAGTTACCTCCTCATATTTGTACTGAAACACAGACTGGAACCGTATATATTTCCAATTATTTCAGCCGCCAATTTATTTATTATTACATAAAAGGAGTGAAAAACATATCAGTAATTTGCATCATAAGTAGATATCATTTGAAACTTCATCATTCTCAAGCTAAAAACGCAAAACACATGCACGTCAATACGCTCTTGCCAACTTTGTACGCAGTTGACAACTTCCGGAACAAGATCTCAGTGCATCGGATAAACAAAAGACCCCTTCTGTCCGTGATAGGTCTCCCGGAACAAGAGGGGTCTGTTTTTATAGTTTGATATCAGATCTAAAGTCGGACAGTAAAAAACGTTCAGATCACAGCTTCAGCATTGTCCCCGCATTTTGGGCTGCAGCCTTTTCGAGGATCAGTTTCGCTGTCATAACGTCATGGCTGGCGATCCCCATAAAGAGGCACGTCCTGCGGCCTTCCCTTACCGGCGCCGCCTTGCCTGAAACAACTTCTCCCATGTCCGCATATATCTCTTCTGCAAGGGGGTATCCGTTCTGGAAATAGACGCCGTGCTCCTGCGTCCACAGATACTGATTGCGGTCGTCGCAGACAAACACCTTTCCCTTATTTGCAACATCACCGGCAAACGTTGAATCATAGTCGCTCGTCATGCAGAAGACATCCTTTTTCAGCATGTCAACGGTTATTATTCTGTTGGGTTTCTCCAGTATAGGAGCACAGGTCGTTACCACATCAGCATCCTCACATGCCTTTTTAATGTCCGGACATACAACGAATTCAACATTGGGGCATACGTCCTTCATGGCTTCGATATATCTGTCGGCCTGTTCAGGCATCGGATCATAGAGTTTTACTGTCTTCATTTTTGGAAGCACTTCTTTGAATGCCCGCAGGGTTATCTTTCCGATAGTTCCAAGACCTGCGACTGCGACTACTTCCGCGTTGGGGTCTGCGAAGTACCTGGCTCCAAGCCCTGCCGCCGCACCTGTTCTCCATGTTGTCATCCAGTTGCAGTCCATAATAGCTTTGACTACCCCCGTCTCAACATCGTTGAGGATAAAAACGCCGTTGTTGTAGGGCAGCTTTTTCTGCAGATTGCTCGGAAAGCCGGCGACCCATTTTATTCCTGCCATATCAACTTCCCCGCCGATCCAGCATGGCATCGCGTGCATATAGCAGTCGTGCCTGGGGTGCACTCCGATCTTTGCAGGAAGTTCTGTCTTCTTTTCTCCGTTCATTTTCCAGCCCGTTTCAACATGGTCCATTACTTCCTTCATTGTGATACCGAGGGACTCAACATCTGCCTGAGAAATAAAACGAACATCGTACGCCATAACAAAAACGCCTCCTCTATAAGTTTTCCCGGTATGCCGGGCCATGTACTGCTAAGAACTCAGGGAATAAGATCCGGAAGATAGACGTTGTCTGATACAAATATTTTTTCACCCTCAAAAAGACGGTTCCTTGATTCGATACGTTTTCTGCAGCCCTCTTTGTCAGAGAGCCAGACACCGTACAGTATCGAATGTATGAGAGACATCACGCCCGCACAGGGATCGATGAATGAAATAAACTTCTGCGGCACAATGAAGAAAGGATCACAGTACTCAGCAATGGGTGAAGCTATGGAATCCGAGATGCCGATCATTCCCATGCCTCTTTCTTTCATAACTTTTACTATCGACTGCGTCTTTATCGGATACCTTGGAAAACTGAAGACAATGGCAGCAGTCCCTTCAGGAGCATCAAGCAACAGGTCCATATCATAAATATCTGTCCCTTTGATGACCGAAACGTTCTTCTTCATGGTGCCAAGGAAATAACCGGCATACTCCGCAAGGAATGAATTGCTGCCGGTCCCTGAAATAATCATGGCAGGCGCATCTGATATCATCTTCACCGCTTCGTTGAAGTCTTCTCTATTTATAAGGCGATATGTGTCGTCCATGAGAGTCCTTTCCATTTCAAAGACGGTATCGAATGGCGACGCGCCCTCTCCTCTTAAGCTCTTTGATGAATAGAGTTCCAATGTTTTTGGAGCGCTCTTTTCAATTTCTTCCCTCAGTGCTGCCTGAAGCTTTGAGAAAGATTCGTACCCGAGTGCCTGCGCAAACCTGACTACAGTCCCCTGTCCCGTTGAAGTCAGCCTTGCAAGCTCAGCCAGGGTCACGTAAGCCAGAGATCTATATGAAGAGAGTATGTATCTGCCGACGACTCTCTGAGCAGGAGAAAATAGTTCACATTTTGACCGTATCCGTTCGAGAAGCGGCATGCTTGCATTGCTGTCCATGGAGTATTTTCTCCTAATTTTGCAAAATATGGAGCATTTATTCCGACTAAATATTAGTTCGGTAGTTCTGATTTGTCAATCAGAATATTTAATATTCTGTCCAATGATTGCAGAGACGAATTTATTGTGTTAGCATCTGAAACAAAATTAAATCTAAATACATAAAGGGTGGATGTCGGAATGAAAATCACTAAAATGGTAGCTGCAATAGATTCACATACCTGCGGGGAGCCAACAAGAATAATTATTGGCGGCGCTCCGATATTTAAAGGTAAGACAATGTCCGAGAAGTGGAAAGACTTCTGTGATAATCACAACGACTTCCGCCGTTTCATAATGACAGAACCGCGCGGCCACGCTGATATGTTTGGAGCTATCATGGTCCCGCCGGTCAACCAGGAGGCACATACAGGTGTGATCTTCTGCGATTCAGGCGGCAGCGTCTCAATGTGCGGACATGGTTCCATAGGACTCTCTTCCACAATGGTCAATCTTGGCATGGTTCCCGTCACTGAACCGACGACAGAGGTAAAACTGGACACCCCTGCAGGCATGGTCACAATGTCTGTAGATGTAAAGGATGGAGAGGCAGTCTCGGCGACACTGAAGAATGTTCCGGCCTTTGTATTCGCAAACGATCTTGACCTTTATCTGCCTTCTCTGGATAAAACAGTAAAGTTTGACATATGCTTTGGGGGTAATTTTTTCGCAATGTTGAAAGCGGAGGATTTCGGTTTTGAGATCATTCCGTCTGAAGCAGCCGCTATCACGAAGATGGGGCTGGAAGTAATGGAAGAGGCAAACAAACAGCATGCGGTACAGCATCCCCTGATCCCTGAAAACAATAAGGTGCTGCTGGCTGAGTTCGGTATCCATAAAGAGGGCGAAAACGCCAGAAACTGCGTCATATTCGGCGCCAAAAACGTAGACAGGTCACCATGCGGCACAGGCACCTGCGCAAAGATGGCCCTTCTTGCAGCAAAAGGTGAGCTTAAACCGGGCGAAAAGTTCCTGCACGAGAGCATCCTTGGGACCGTCTTCGAAGGTCACTACGAGCCGGGACTTAAGGTAGGAGACTTCGATGCTGTCCAGCCATACATAAAGGGCACTGCCAATATCACCGGATTCAACTGGCTTGTGCAGCAGGACAGCGATTCACTGCTGCCAGGTTTCCTGCTAGGCTAAGCCTCAAAAAATACTGAAAACAAAAGGGGACAGCCTGATAATTATCTGTGTCTGTCCCTTTCTGTTTTAGAAGATCACTGAACTTTTTCACATGTCGTTAACAGCATATTTATCGCCCCTCTTTTTCGTCTTCTCCGAGTGATCCTTAACAAAGATACACGGTATGAAAATATTTAAGTCACTGGTTTCCCCCTAAAAACCATGCGGGAAAAACAATGGAAAGATTGGATAATTAATGTAAAATAGCACTGTACTTGTTGCCCAAAAGCTGTAACTGCGGGGGGAACTTTCGTGAGAAAGACGGCCATAAGATCAACAATTTTCTTTTTATGTTTTTTTCTTGCATTTTTACTGCTTCTCATTTTTTCGCCAATATCACATGCTGAGACCCTTGCCGATGTCAAAAGGGAGATCGTCGATTACCAGTCAAATCCGCTCGAAAGAATAAAGACGCTAAAGTCCGAAGTCCGTAAAATACAGGGGCTGGAAGAAGGGCTTGCAAGACAGTACAGCATCCCGGTCTCGCAGGTCATAAACTACGAGATGATGCTTGAAAACAACATACATGTATACCACAGCATCTATTTCCTTCAGAAACAGGGGACCGCGCCTACACAGTTCATCCTTGAAGAGGGCAGGCTCGAAGAACTGGCCGATAAAACACCTCCATACTCATTCCTCCTTTACCTCGACTTCCTCGAAGACGTGGAAAACTACCTCAACGAAGCAGACAGATACAAGCGCCTGATAGAAAAAGCCAAAGCCGCTATCCTGAGAAACAACGGAGAGAGGGATGAGGCGGAAAAAAGGTTCCGCCTTGTAAACGACTTGCTCTCAAGAGGCAGCGGAAACAACCTGAGCAACAGCTGGCGCATGAGGGAGATATTGGCAAAGTTAGAAGAATGTACTGCAATAAACACACTTAATTCCGCCACTTTGTCGCTCGCTCAAAAAGAGCTGAACGACACAGAGGGCAAGATAGCGATCATCGGGCCGATGCTTGAAAATATAAGGAAGAACATCAAGTTCAGCAGTGAAGATTTCGTCTTCCTTAACTCCATAGTGTTAAGAAAGGCCGGATCTCTTTACGATACTATCTCCGTGCTTGAAAAAAAGATAGATCCTGCAGGCGAACTCAGTGATGATCCAACTGAGATGACGCAGTTTACAAGATTTTGGATCTCAAATGAGAAACAGCTGGTCAGAGATGAAATACTGATGATCCTGGAAGTCATCGAAAAATTGACCTCGCTCAGGTCAGTGTGGAGAGGAATGCAGGATCTCCTCGAAGGAAACCTGGATCTGTCGAGACAAAAATTTATCATCTCTAAAACAAATGACTACATCGACGACATAAATGCGAATATCACCCTGTGCGTAGATGCCATACAGACGATCAGGGAGACGGAACAGGCAGTCAACAGAAGGTTCAGCGGAGAGAGCCTCCTCATAACCGAAGGGGATGCTCTGAAGAGGGACAAATTCCTCGAAAACCTTGCGGTCAGAAAAAAAAGATACCTCTCATACCTTGTTGACCTGGGAATGATAAGGAGCCAGTACAAGGACCTCCAGAAAGAATCAATGCGTATAACCGGAACACAGGGTAAGGAAGACAAGCTGAACTTCTTCTGGGGAAGCAATTTTTCAAGGATCAAAGAGACCGAGCTCTGGCATGTGGGTGAATACCCGGTAACAGTAGGCAAGTTTTCTTTCGGGCTGATAATATTCCTTATAGGCATAGCCATCACGAGGTATTTTGCATATGCCTTCAGGAAAAGGACATCTGACGGACTGAGTATGAGCAGACACAGCAGCCTCATCATACAAAAGTTCATCTACTATACAGGCGTGATCATTTCAACTTTCTTCGGGCTATGGAGCCTTCACATACCACTTACAGCCTTCGCATTCCTCGGAGGCGCCATTGCGATCGCAGTCGGTTTCGGGACACAGAAGTACACCGGCGACGTATTCAGCGGCATGATCCTCCTGTTCCAGAAAAAAGTCCGCATCGGGGATGAAGTGATAATTGCGGACAAAAGAGGGATAGTCGAGGAGATAACGCTTCAGAACACAGTTGTAAGGTGCGAACAGAGCAACCACCTCATAATCCCCAACAGCAAGGTCCTTGAAGGGGCAATAGTCAACCTGACTCTCAACAATTCCTTCACAAGGGCGGAGGTAAAGATATCCGTGGCATATGACACGGACATAGAACAGGCGATGTCGATCATGAGGGAGATACTGAGCAAAGATAAAAATGTCCTGAAGTCCCCCCCCTACAAGATACTGTTCGAGGATTTCGGCGAGAGCGCGCTCGACCTCACAGCCCAGTTCTTTGTAGACATCAAGGAAAACCTTGAAAGGGACGTAAAAAGTTCAGTCCGGCATAAGATACTTACGGCATTCAACAGCGCAAAAATTGAAATACCCTTCCCGCAAAGGGACGTTCACATCAAAAATGAGACAAAGGGCCCCGACGATAAATAAGGGCCCTCTGCCTCTTTAATTTGATTTTTTGGATCCGGGTTTTACGATCCCGCCTCTTCCGATGCAGGCGTGACCGATTTAGTCAGCATGTAGATTTTGTAAGCGGCCGAGACCATGTCTATGATCGAAGATGTGTATCTGAACATCTTCGAGTTTTTTGTGTAGACGCCCTCGGCAATAAAGTTGACCCGTCCGTCGCGCAGGAGTCTGAGAGCGTAATCCCTGCTCTCCTCCCTCTCCTCGGAGTAAACAGCTATGGCATGTCCTCCCTGGTTTTTCACCAGCTTCATGCATGGCACGTCAGTGCTGCCGTCGCCTATGAACATCATCCTTGAAAAGGGGATCCTGCGGTCCTCCTCGGCGACAAACTCATTGATCGCCTGGTTGTCCGTTATGCTCGCTATCCCCTTGTTTATCCTGTATAGGTACTGGGTCTTGGTGGTGTAGTTGACAGCGTTGGCGGGCCAGATAGCGACATCATGCTGGTCATATATGAAAGAACTCGCATAAATGGCCTTTATGTGTTTGCTTATGGGGGTGCCCTCTATCATCTCTTTGAGGCCGGAGGATATTATGTAATGTTCGAGCCTGACGCCCTTCTTCTCCGCATATTCGTTTATCTCGCCGAACCAGCTCTTTACCCCCCTGAAAAGGTCTACAGACCTGCCGTATTTCCTGAAGGCGCTCTTTGAGATCTGCACCTTTCCTGAGAGCCTTGCCTTGTCGAGCATCAGCTTCATGTAGGCCAGTATCGGATCTACCTCATGTTCTCTCGCCAGGTCGTTGGATTCTTTCCAGAAATCCTTCGGAGTGATTTTAAGGTCAGGGAAAAAATCATGCTCCTGCATATTGCCCGGGGCAAGAGTGCCGTCAAAATCGTAGCATATGGCCATTACCGGATCCGGATATGACATATTTATACCCCCTGGTGGTCTATTTGATCCGAAAGCCGCCATACATTGGGCGCAATGTGATCAATACTAATTATACTATCTGTTTTGATTTAAAAATCTCAGGTAAGCCCCTCTTGCTGCAATTTAAAAACCGGAGATGTTTGTCGGGTCAAAAAATCACAAATAAAAGCAAATTTAATGTTTTATTAAACATATGACTTTCTGCAATAAGACAAAGTAAAAACACTTAAATAACATGGTCCAGCCTTCAAATATTCAGAATATTACGATATAATTTAAATGCCACTAATACATGGCTGCGAAGGGAGGAACCGGAAATGGCAATTGACATGCAGACCCAATACATCAACGTGCCCGGAGGTTTTGTAGGCTTGGAAGTATTAGGCGACAACGATTCCACTATCCCAATTCTTTTCCTTCATGGAGGCCCGGGGGGCAATTACGAATCTTTCACTCCGATGGCTGAAATGCTTGCCAAAGACTGCAAAGTGTATATGTACAACCAGCTCGGAAGCGATGAGAAGAACGACGTCGGAGACGAATCTATCTGGGTCCCCGAACGCTACATAGAGACCCTTGATACAGTTATAAGCGAGATGAAAGTTGAAAAGCTCCATCTGATAGGGCATTCCTGGGGAGCAATGCTGGCAGCGGAACACGTGCTGAGGAACCCTCGCTCTCCTGTCAAATCGATAACGATGGTAAGCCCCTACCTCAGTACGGAGATCTGGATAAGGGACGCCAAGTCCAGACTTGCGGAACTGGGTGAGGACTACGTAAGGATCGTGGAGGAAGCTGAAAAGGATCTGCACTTTGGAGGGAAAATATATCAGGATATTATTGAAGAATACAACCGGAATTTCCAGTGCCGCGAGCTTCAGAAGCACAAACGCCAGTTCAGACAGTATGCCCTTAAACCAAAAACATCCACAGGTATGAAGGTCTACAGGCATATGTGGGGACCCAGTGAGTTCACCTGCATCGGCGTAATGAAAGACATAGATATTACAGCCAGGCTTCCGCAGATAAAGCAGAGGGTGCTGATCATATGCGGCGTTCACGACCAGGTAAGAAAAGAGACCGCCGAGTACTACCGCTCCCTCATACCCGGGGCCGTAAGGGTCACTATACCCGAGGCCTCGCAGACCTCGTTCCTTGAGAACCCGGACAGTTTTTACGACTCACTCACAGCGTTCCTGATAAGATTTATTCAATGATGACCTCGTTAAAAGAGGCGCCGCTCATTCAGCGGCGCCTCTTTTTATTCCGGCTCTTACTGCATCAGTTCCTTAAGGAAGCTCTTTACAAGATTTGATGTCATCCTCTTTCGCCACTCGGGGCTCTTTCTCGGGTTGACCTCGTCGTATGCGGCCTTCGCTGCCTCTTCGACAAGTTCTCCGGTCAGACGCTTCATCCTCAGTGCCGACTCCAGCTCCTTCAGGCGGACCGGTATCGGTGACATGCTCCCTGCGGCAGCTCGGATCTCCCAGATGACCCCGTTTTCTACCTCTGCATAAAAACCAAGAGATATCCTTGAGAGGGTAAGGGCTTTCCTCGAACCCCTCTTGTAAAATTTCTGGAAGCTCTTTTCCCTTGGCAGGGGGATCACTATCTCCCTCATTATTTCGTTGTCCTTCAGGTCTGGTTCCCTGTATCCGATGATGAACTTCTCAAGCTTCATCTCGCGCGCGCCGCCGATCCCCTCTGTTACCACGCCCGCATCGAGGGGAAGGAGGATGGTCGGAAGGTCTGCCGCTCCGGAGGCGGTGGCAAGGTTGCCGCCAATTGTCGCCCTGTTCTGAACAGCCGGCGCGCCGCTTCTGAAAGCAGCTTCCCATAGTGCCGGCAGATACTTTTTGATGATGCTGCTCCTGATGATGTCGCCGTTGGTGACACAGCTGCCTATCCTTATCGTATCGCCGACTTTGTTGATCCCCTTAAGCTCCTTCACCCTGCTGAGGTCCATTATCTTTTCAAATGAATATTTTCCGTTTTTTATGTCTGGTATGATGTCCGTGCTTCCTGCAAGGATCGAAACATCACTGTTGCTGTCCAGTATTTCAAAGACCTCTTTCAGGTCTTCCGGGGCAAAGCAGTTCCTGTCACTTTCGAAAGAGGGAGTCGGGGCCTGTCCGCTGCAAAGGTTCTCACGCGTCCTGAAGGCATCGCAGTATCCCTCTCCGACAGCCTTTTCAACTGCGTTGTAGATCTTTTCGTATCCGGTGCAGCGGCAGATATTGCCGGAAAGGGCGACCTTTATCTCATCACGGGTCGGCGTCGGGTTTTCTTCGAGGAGAGCCCTGGCCGCTATGACCATACCGGGGGTGCAGAAACCGCACTGGACTGCGCCTTCAGATACAAATGCCTTCTGAAGCAGGTCCATCTCATTATGGCTGCCAAGCCCCTCTATGGTCAGTATCTCACATCCGGAAGCCTGCACTGCAGGCACAAGACATGCGTTGACAAGCCTGCCGTTTATTATGACCGAACATGCGCCGCACTCTCCCTCTCCGCATCCTTCCTTGGACCCCTTAAAACCAAGGTCTTCCCTGAGAACAGAGAGAAGCGGCTTCATGGGAGGAACGTCTGCGAAATAAAGTGCTCCGTTTATCGTCATTTCCATCCTCATCTTTAGTTTCCTCCCTCTGCTGCTTTATTTTCTTCGTTCAGTACCAGCCGGAAAAGTTTTTCACCTGTGCATGGGATCGAATCGCAGAACACTCCGGCTGCGTTGTCGACCGCCGAGACAAAGGCCGGACCGGCCGCGTTCATCGGCAGCTCACCTATGCCCTTGGCTCCGAAGCATCCCTCGGCGCATGGGTCTTCCAGCAGCTCTATCTCCCACTCCGGCGTGTCAAGCGTGGTCGGGACAAGATATGCGTTCATGTGCGACGCAGTGTACCTTCCCTTTTCATCCACCCTCATGTCTTCCAGATGTGACCAGCCGATAGCCTGCAGAAGGCCTCCTGTTATCTGTCCCCTCAGCTGCATGGGGTTTATCGCACGGCCCACTTCTGCCGCAACGCAGACCTTTTCAGCCGAAACTTCATAGGTATCAGTATCCACTTCTACTTCTATCACGTTTGCTATCCAGGCGTAACCCCTGTAGGCGTCGCCTTCGAATTTTTCCTCGTCCCAGCAGCTGTCGTCATCAAATATGTTGTAGCCGAACTCATCAAGCTTTGAATATTCCTTAAAATATTCTTCTGCAAGGGATGATGTCGGCATGCCTTCGGGCAGTCCCTTCAGGGGTCTCCACTCGGCTAGCTTTCTTTTGATGTTGGCACATGCATCGCGCACTGCCTTTGATGCGTACATCGTCGTCCTCGAGGCTACCGTCGGCCCCGTGTTGGGCGACTTGGAGGTATCGGGAGTCATGTAGATGACCTCTTCAATGCCCACTCCCAGCTCCTCGGCGGCTACCATCCGCAGTATCGTGGACGAGCCCTGCCCGATCTCGGTGCTGCTCACGTAGAGGCAGAACCTACTGCCATCGAAGGATACCCTTGCGGTAGTGCCCATCTTGTCCTCCCCGGCCCCGGTAAAGCCCCCTCCGTGCAGCGCCGCGGCAATGCCTATCCCCTTTTTGTACCTGCCACCGGGCTGGGAAGCGTAAAGCTCCCTCTTTGCCCTGTAATCTGACATCTCTGCCGCCTTTTCAAGAACAGCAACAGCGTTGTTCTTTTCCTTGAGCACCTGCCCATATGGAAAACTGTCTCCCGTCCTCAGGGCATTTTTGAGCCTGATGTCGAGGGGATCCATCCCCAGTTCTTTTGCGGCCATATCTATCTGCCGTTCCATAGCAAATATAGACTGCGGAGCGCCGAAACCCCTGTAAGCCCCGTTGGGAGGCGTGTTCGTAGCGACCGCCCTGCTCCTTATCCTTACGTTGGGCACATAATATATGCCGCAGGCGTGGAGCTGGGAGCGCTGCAGGACGACCCTGCTCAGAGTGGTGTAAGCTCCGCTGTCGAGCAGGATGTCGGCGTCAAGCGCCGTTATCTTTCCGTCCTTCTTGAGCCCCATACGGTAATGGCTCTTCGACGGGTGCCTTTTTGGCGTGACCAGGAGATCTTCTTCCCTGTCGAAAACTATCCTCACGGGGTGCCCGGATCTCAGGGCAAGCAGTGCAGCGTATGCGCCGAGTATCGAAGGATAGTCTTCCTTTCCCCCGAATCCCCCTCCTGTGGCAGCCTGTTTGATGATCACCTTTTCAGGAGGAAGTCCCATCACCTTCTGGATCGCACCATGTACATAGAATGGACACTGCAGCGAACCGATGATCTCGACCGCGCCGTCCTCCCTCATCACTGCCGCCATGCCCTGGGTCTCAAGGTAGAGCTGTTCGTGGAAACCTGTCGCCCAGTCGCCCTCGACTATTATGTCGGCCTCCGCGAAGCCCTTCTCGATGTCGCCTGCTCCGTTGAAATACTCGTCAATAATATTGTCGCTTCCCCAGATGATCTCTTTTCCTTCAAGCGCCTCTTCCATCGTCAGCACCGGCTTCAGCGGTTCTATCTCCGGCTCCAGGGCGGCCATGGCCTCTTTGAGGAGCTTTGCATCCGGAGCTGCGACAAGTGCGATCGCCTGCGACATGTAATTTATCTCTTCTTCCGCAAGCGCGGGATAATCGTTCCTTACCATCGAAATGTAGTTTTCACCCGGAATGTCTTCATGGGTGACCACTGTCACCTTGGACCAGTCGAAAGAGGCGGACTTTTTGATCCCCTTCAGCCTTCCCCTGGCAGCCCCGGACCTCACGATGCCTCCGACCCAGCACCCCGGCATCTCAATGTCAGCAATATACTCAGTCCGCCCTGAGACCTTTCCCGGTCCGTCGTCCCTCAATGGTGATCTGCCAATTATATTAAATTCGGCCATCTGAAAACCTCCTGTCATGCTGATGGTGAAACTGCCGGAAGAACACCGGCGTGAAACAATGGTGAAGCAGTGGTGAAACGGTTGTTATGGCGGTCAAACGATTGTCAAACGTCGTCAAACAGTAGTCAAACGATCGTAAGGGCGAAGGCCCCGCCCCTCTCCGTCGTCCCCGGGCTTTGTTTTTTGTCGTCTCCCTCGAGTGCACCTATCGGGAGAGCACTGTTTTCCGATTAGGAAAACTTGTTAAATTAACCTCAGTGCTCGAACCATTTCGAATGCGCTTTGAGATCGGGGATCCAGCGGCTTTGGTTTTAGGCTATTACTGCGTTTATAGGACCTTAAACAGAAGACACTGGATCCCGGCTCAGGGACATACCGGGAAGACGATATAAAGGACTCTAATTCACCGCGACCGGTCTTGTCGCAAATTCTCCGCGATGCGGAGCGAGCAAATTCTCCGGCGGATGCACTCCCCACCTGCCTTCACGACCGCTTCACCATTGCTTCACTACTGCTTCACGCGACATATTCCCGTCGCAGTTTCACAATTGTCCCAAGGTTTAGTTATAAAAATTAATGTCAAGACTATTATACATTTTTTGCTCTGACAACACACTATCCGGGAGAAAATGGCCGACCGTCCCTGTTCTATTTTCTTATCCTCTGCCACATATCTTTTATAAAGTTCTCAGAACCTTCAACGGTATCCTTTGAAAGAAGCTCTCCATCTTTCATTACGGCTTTGCCGCCTACGAAGAGGGCATCAGGCTTGCCATCTTTGCAGACCTTTATGTCGGCAGCGGAGCCCGCTTCAAGCTCTCCGACCCTTACGCCTGCCATCTCAAATGGCATCTGAAGCTTTTTTTCCTCATCTTTGCTCAGCTTGTGCTTTTCTGACTGCCACTTTCTTTCGTTATCTATGGAGAGGTCTTCGTTGCTTGCCTCCCCGTCAGTCCCGATATATAGAGGCACTCCCAGTTCCATGTATTCGCGCACCGCGGCAGTTCCGGCCTTTACACGCTCGTTCATCCTGCCGTTGAAGACTACGGACATCCCATGCTCCTTTATCAGTTCCTTTTCCCTTCGGCTCGTCCATACGCAGTCAGAGAGCATAAGGTGGTCGAGATATGGCACCTTTCCCGTCTCTTTGAGATTTGCAAGCACCTCAACCGGTCTCATCCCGTAATTTTCGAGGCAGATCTTCACATCGCCCTCGTCCTCCGAGAGGTGGAACTGTACTTTCCTTCCATGCTCGGCACCCAGGTTTATTCCCCTGATGACCGCATCAAGCGTGTTTGCGTGGAAGCTGTGCAGTGCAGGGGCGGCTTTCACGGTCTCCGTCTCGTATTTGAGCAGGCCGATAAAGTTCTTCTCCGCATCTTCGGGGCTCTCATAGTAGCTGAGCTGAGACGCCCTCTTTTCGGGGTAGGCTTCCGGGTTCACCAGGTCATAGTTCATCCTCCCGAAGAAGAGTCTTATCCCGACATCCTGCGCCGCCTTTATCACCGCAAGGTCCAGCTCGTTTCCCTTTTTGTTGTGACAGTAAAAAGAGACCATTACGGAAGTTTCACCAAAGGCCAGCATTCGTCCGAAGGCCCTCACACATCCGTGCCAGACCATTTCGGCCGTCATTTCGATGCTGTATTTATATATAGTCTCCCGGCACCACCTTGCCAGATCCCAGCTTTTGTCAGCTATTTCGACATATATCGACTGCTCCGGATGTGAGTGCGCATTGAAATCCCCCGCGCTGAGCGCAAACCCCTCGCCGAATGAATAGTCAGGCTCCCTGGGAGGCCTGCCCTTCCCCAGCGACTTTATCTTTCCCGTAAGGCTGTCCACAGTAAGATAGTCAAATTCCTTATACTTGCCCTCGATCACGATATCCATACGAATCACCCGCCTGTCTTGTGAAAAGAATAGCCTATTTCTGGTCCATTATAAAGGGGAATTGTCGTTACGATGGTGGAGCGGCGATTTTTATCGCCGTGAAGCTGCGACGAAAAAATGTCGCGTGAAGCAATGGTGAAGCTGTTGTTTTAGGACATTGCTGAGCAGTCGCTAAGCGGTATCAAAACGATCGTTTGACGATAGTTTGACTGCCCGTACAACTGTTTCACCATTGCTTCACTACCGCTTCACGCGACTGTATTTGTCGCAGTTTCACCATCTGTAAACGTGCCCCTTGGGCATGCTATGCTGTAAAATAGGCAACAGGTATTGTTGAGCAAGAAACCATCAGAAAGAGGGGTTTTAATAATGAAAGAGATAATCAGTACAGAAAAGGCTCCGGCGGCTATCGGACCTTATTCGCAGGGTGTGAAGGCGGGAGGGTTCCTCTTCCTTTCGGGGCAGATCGCGCTCGATCCACAGACAATGGCCGTCGTTCCGGGTGATGCCGTGGCGCAGACAGAGCAGGTCATGAAAAACATGAAAGCGGCTCTGGGAAGCCAGGGACTGGATTTTTCTGACGTTGTGAAGACAACTGTTTTCATTAAGGACATGAATGAGTTTAAAAGGATCAACGAGGTCTACGGAAGGTTCTTTGAAAAGGATGCTCCCGCAAGGTCATGCGTTGAAGTGGCAAGACTTCCCAAAGACGTGCTTGTAGAGATAGAAGCCATAGCCCTTCTGAAGTAAGAGAGAGACATCGGGCTCTCCCGTATCAGGGAGAGCCTTTTTACACCATAAACACCCGCATCTCTTTGTGAGGGAGTGAAAAAAATGCTTCTCATCGGAAACGGAAAACTTATCACAAGGGATCCAGATCTGCCTTTTATTCCAGATGGCTGCGCCGCAGTCAGGGGTTCTGCTATATTCATGGTGGGAACGACATCCGAACTGCGAGCCAGATATCCCGAGGCAGAATTCATCGATGCCAAGGGCGGACTTATCATGCCGGGGTTCATCAATTCCCACATGCACTTCTACAGCACTTTCTCCAGGGGCATGACTCCCCCCGGGGAACCGGCAAAGGACTTTTCTCAGGTACTTGAAAGGCTTTGGTGGAAGCTGGACAAAGCGCTCACACTCAAGGACACCTACTACAGCACCATGACCGCTCTTGTCGACTGCATCAAGTGCGGCTGCACCACCATCATCGACCACCATGCAAGCCCCACAGCCGTCACCGGGAGCCTCTGTGAAATAGCCAAAGCGACACAGGAGGCAGGCATAAGGGCCTCGCTGTGCTATGAGGTCTCGGAGAGGGACGGACAGAAGACCGCTTACGAGGGAATACGTGAAAACATATCCTTTATCGACTGGGCCGAAGAGCAGAACGACCCGATGATCTCCGGCAAATTCGGCCTCCACGCCTCCTTCACCCTATCAGACCTCACGCTTGAAAAATGCATCGAAGCCATGGGGGGAAGGGACGCCGGTTTCCATGTACACGTTGCCGAAGGCCCCGAGGATGAAAAGGACTCCCTGGCCAAATACGGCAAAAGGATCGTTGAACGCTTCAGAGATCACGGCATCACAGGAGAAAAGTCCATCTTCGTACACTGCATCCATGTAGACGAAAAGGAAAGAAATATAATCAGGGAGACAAATACAGCCGTAGTCCACAACCCCGAATCGAACATGGGCAACGCCGTCGGTTCGGCAAACATCAGGGAAATGCTCAGGGAGGGGCTCCTTGTCGGTCTTGGTACTGACGGCTATCTCTGCGACATGATCCAGTCCTACAGGCTCGGAAATGCCCTCTGCAAGCATTCCTCGGGAGACCCTAACGCAGGATGGGGAGAACTTCCGCAGATGCTCTTCGTCAACAATGCGGAGATCGCGGAAAGGTGCTTCCCCGTTAAGCTTGGAATGATCAGGGAGGAATATGCGGCGGACATAATAATCATGGACTACATGCCCCCGACCTCGATAAGCGAAAAGAATATAAACGGACATCTGCTCTTCGGAGCTTCCGGAAGGAACGTCGTAACGACCATAGCCAACGGCAAGGTCCTCATGAGGGACAGGAAGCTCATAGAGCTTGACAGGGAGCGGATCTTCGCCAAGGCAAGGGAGTGCTCCAAAGAGGTCTGGAAGAGACTTTAGCTAATCTCCTTAAATAAAGAAACAGCCCCCGGATCGTCAAGGGGGCTGTATTTTTCTCTATGACCTGCCTCTTACAAAAATCTTTTCACAAAACGTCCCGAAGGTCCGTCAGCCACAAAAGACCCATCTGCAAGCAACGGAATGCCCCTCAGCCAGACATGGGAGGGAAACCCCTTCACCATCATTCCGTCGAAAGGAGTGTAATCGACCTTCTGATGGAGAGTATCCTTTGAGAGCACCTTCTCTGCCTTTGGATCGATGATAACGATGTCGGCATCAGCTCCCGGCTCTATCCTTCCCTTTTCCTGCAGGCCAAGGATGTCTGCAGGGATCGTAGAAGTCACAGCAACAAACCGCTCAAGCGAAATGCGCCCCTTCATGACACCCTCGGAAAAGAGTATCGGCATCCTCGTCTCTATCCCCGGGATCCCCCCCGGTGACCTGAATACGTTCCCCTCGCTGTACCTGAGTTTGTCCTCCCTGCTGAAAGAACAGTGATCCGTCCCGATCGTGTCGATATCACCGGATGCTATTGCCTTCCAGAGCGTTTCGCAGTCCTTTTTCTTCCGGAGCGGAGGCGCCATGACAAAATCAATGCCGTTTTCACCATTGTAAAGTTCGTCTGTCAGGCAGAGATACTGGGGACATGTCTCAGCATAGACCTTCTGTCCGTGCGCTCTCACTTCCATGATACTTTTTAGACCCAATGAAGTGGAAAGGTGGACGATATAGGTCGGCACCCCTGTGCTCTTCGCAAGTTCCATAATAAGTTCCACAGCCTCTGCCTCGCAATGGCCGGGGCGGCTCAGCGGCCAGTATTTGGTTCCCGTCAGCCTTTTTTTTTCATAATAAGAGGTAACACGCCTTATCTCCGTATCGTTCTCCGCATGATATAAAAGAAGCCCGCCCGACCTTTCCATCATTTTCATCAAAGGAACGATCTGCCCGTCAGTCATCCGGGCGTCGTATGCAGTGTAGACCTTCCCTGTCGGGTGGCCGAACAAAACAAGCCCCCACAACTCTTCTTCATCTATTACGTTGGTCCCCTGAAAGACCAAATGCACCCCGAAGTCCGTGTACGATGAACCGCTTCCTTTATTCACCGCATCATCAACAGCAAAAGCAAGATCTGATCCTACCGGCGCAAATCCGGGATGCTCGACAATCGTCGTGGTGCCTCCCCAGATCGCGGCCTTAGTCGCAGCCTCAAAACCGTCCGAAACGCTTCTTCCGTTTGATGCCAGGCTCACATGAGTATGCGGATCCACCCCGCCCGGGACCACATAAGACCCTTCAGCGTCAACGACATCTGCGTCAACACACTCTATGACCTCTTTGACCTCAATGATCTTTTCTCCCTCTATAAGCACATCGCCGCGGAAAGCCCCGTCTGCCTTCCCGACTGTCCCGTTCTTTATAAGTATCAAAGACATAAACAAAGCCCTCCATTCTTGATTCATGATCGCATACATACCAAGTATATCCCCAAAAGTGCCGGAACTCACATAAAATTTGTATACCGGTAGTCTCCGAACACCTGAAAACCCGTTACAGCATGAACTGAAACCGATCCGGCACACTCACTTTTGCAATTATCGAAATCGCCAAAGGTGGTTGTCAAAAATTAAATCGGTGTTATAATACTCTGCGTCGAGTTTTCTGTTCTCGGCAAGCTATTCCTCGATGGCGCAATCGGCAGCGCGGGTGGCTGTTAACCACTAGGTTCGAGGTTCGAGTCCTCGTCGAGGAGCCAGACGCTCCGAAGCAGCTTGTATCAGCTTGATACAAGTTGCTTCTTTTTTCAGTCATATACAGGGAAAATACACACAAAGCCTTTTCAGCTTATCTCATCTCAAATCATCTGTTTTCATCTTATTTCAGAAAAAATAGACACAGCATAGACACGGCAAATTGTCTGAATTTAGTTGACAGTTACACATTGTATACTAGAATAAAGGGGTAATCTGTCAATGGAGGTGGGCATGAAGATGAAGAATGAATGGGCTGACTCTCAAATCAATGCTATTAAATTCCTTGAATCAAGACAGCAAATCCGCATTCATAAGTGCCTATATCTCATAGTAAGCTCTAAAAACAGTGATAACCCCTCGAAAAAGTGGTATGTTAGATACCTCGATCGCGGGGAGAATAAACAGAAATGGCTTTATATAGGCGTTTATGATAAGCGGCTAAGCAAACTCGGGGGGCATATGAAACTGGCTGATGCTATAGCTATTGCTCTTAAATACTCCGACATGGCAAAGAAGGGGGAAAAAATCACCACAACTCAGGACGATCAGACTTTTGGCCAGATATCAGAAGAATGGCTTCTTGAATACCAAAAGAACTCTGCTCTGAAAACGTATAAAGGACAATCGAACCGTTTCAACAAATATATCCGGCCCTCCAAATTCTATAAAATGCCCATAAAAGATATTACCCGCAGGGATATAATGGAAACAATAAATGAAGATATTCCGGTGCCCACAAAGAAAAAACTTCTTACAATGCTGAGCCTAATATATGTTTATGCTGATAATAACGGCCTATACGAGGGGAACAGCCCTGTCCCGAGCTCAAAACAGCTATCTCTTAAACATATCCCTATAAACTTACCCGCTATAACTGACGATATTAAGGCTATAGGCAAACTTGTCCTCGATATTAAGAACGACATTCCGAACTCCCCGATAATAAGCAGAGGCCTTCTTTTCCTCTGCTACTGTTTTTGCAGACCGCAGGAAATGCGGTATCTGAAATGGGGTTATATAGACGAAGACAAAAATATCATTACGATACCAAGGGAAATTATGAAGAACAGAAACGAATTCATTATACCAATGTCATCCCAGGTCAAAGCACTGCTGAATGATATTAAAGATTTCAGGATGAGCGACTCAACAGATGATCCCTTTGACCCCGAGAATGAATATGTCTTCCACCTTAAAAACAACTTTTTAAAACCGATATCTGACAGTTTCACCGGAAAAAGACTGAAGATATTAGGCTACAGCGGCAAGATACAGACATCACACGGATTCCGGAGTATTGCGTCAACGCACCTAAGACAGACGCTTAAATACAGTTATGATACAATCGAAGCACAGCTTGCGCACAGAATCGGTAATCAAGTAGAAAGAGCTTACAATAGGGCTCTTTATACAGATGATCGAATCAAGATGATGCAAGACTGGGCTAACTGGATTGATTCAATCTCCGCAGACGGTTCTGGAATATGTTAATAAAGGAGGAACTTCCCCATGACAGACTGCCTTGTAATTAAAATATCTGAACTCGCTGATAAATTGGGACTATCCAAATCAACCGTAAAAAGATGGGTAGATAGAGGCCTCCTACCGGAACCGGTAACGCATTCTGAGCTTTTCAAGTCGAAGGGCGGCGGGACAGAGGAGATGTTTTGGTTTAAAGATGACATTGATGCTTGGCTTGATAAATTACGTAACGTACAGATTCGTTTGCAGCAACAGCAGCAAAACGAGCCACTAACAGGGTACATGGGTTATAGCACCGGAAAAATTTCATTTGACATAGGAAAAAGCTTAAACAGAGCTGTAATTCCGGGGATGGAGGAATTGCCGGATCTGACCGGCCCAGAATTCAGAGACATTAAGGACAGGATCAAAAACTTGAATAACGAATAGAACATAACACTTTAAAGACCTTGAACGGAAAATTCTTGTCGTTCAAGGTCTTTTTTGTTTACATATAAATCAACAAATATGTTCCCCCTATCAGAAACACGATAGGGGGAAAACTTTTGCCAGACCCAGAATTTCCACCAACCGTCTTCAATATAGGCATAGATACGATTTCGGCTTCTATCCCATGGCCTGGACTAAATGTTGAGGCAGATGCAAGGAAGTTTAAAAATGGCTGGAGAAAATCTTCCGGAAAGGATTCGGCTTTTCGCATGGAAGGTCCGCTCCGTTGCCATATACAGAATTTCCCAAAGGGTTTCGTGCATGTTTTGAATATGACAGCGGAATTGTCGCGTTACGACAGTTCAAGAAAATTAAATAACATAGAATCATTTAATATAAATCCTCTCGCTTTAAACTCGATAAAGACATTCCATCGTGATATCGAAAAAGCATGTCAAAATATTGGTTTGGATGAAGCCCCATTGCGGTACTTCCGCATTGGCCGGCTGGATGCATTTTTTGACATTGCTGTTCCGCCATGCCTGGAAGATATGATTTCTTATACTGATAAGAATCGGAATATGGTCATGAGGATATTTAATGCCGGTTACGTTTTTGAATACAGGAAAAATGTCGGCTGGGTTTCCTACCCATCAAAAAAATTACGGAAAAGCAATAAGTCTGTTGCGTCACAGGCAGAAGACTTCAAGATAAACAGCGGATCAATCAGAGACGCGCTCAGCAAAGGCGAGATAACTATCTATATTCAGAATAAAAGCAGGAAAATTAGGATATACCGGAAAATGGAATATAAAGACAAAACCGTTATCCGGATAGAAACCTCGTACCTTAAGGCAAGTTCATGCCGGCCCCTTTTGGGTGATCCGCGGCAGCAGAAAAGAGGGGAAGCATATTTAAATTTATTGAAGCTCCGGAAACCAGATGTCTTGAAAGGTCTGATGGCTTATGCTTGGAAAAATTTACAGAGCTTGTTTAATGATGACATCTTAAATTCCAAGATCGCAGATGCGATAAATGAAATAGGAAATAGGAAAAATGGAAGGGCGCTAAAACAAAGCAAAAAATATTGTCTTACCGGCTCTCATTTCAGAAGACTTAAGATCCACAGTGGCCTTCTTATAGGTGCCGGAAAAAGACACAGCAGAAAGTTTCATCTCAAATATAAGGAGGGTGCTTATCATGCATTGAAATCAGGGCAGAGTAATAATCATACTATGTTTTGGCTTATCCCAAGGGTGGGCTTACCCCCAATAAGAGGACCTCCAACGCATGTTTCTACAGATGAATAAGGGTAGTACAGCAGCGGCTGAATTGATACCTCTGCTGTTGTTGCTTTTCATTACTATTATTAGGCTCTAGTATGTCTTAATAAGGATATCCTGAGATTATATGTAGGCTTACCTTCCGAATTATTCTGATGTCTTGCTCGGTCCATAATGGACGCTTAATGCTACACGATATTGTCATCAACGCATCTGATAAGAGTTCCTCCACTATGTATTGACTCTTTGTCTGACTGAATTGCATGCCTTGCACTTATAAACACGGACCAATACCGTGCAGTCAAGGTATGATGAAAGACAGCCTGAACACTGGTCATAGTCCTATCTGCTTTGAATCCTATTTATCTGTTCCTGTATGCCCTCGGAGCACAAGCGCTTCTGCTCCTCATTCAACATTGATATCAGCTGACAGAATATGTTTAGCAGCTCCTTGTCAGCGGAGAAGATCCACCTGCGGAAATACTCCTCTCCTGCGACCCTTCTTTCTGCATACCTCTCCTTCTTTCTTTCTGATTTGGCAACAGCAAGGCGCATCCTATCGCGTTCGGCATTGCTTTTACGGCCTCTTTTCACGCCACGTACCCCCTCTTAATTCATAAAGCTTATACGAATATATCCGGGTATAAAGGCATTTACAGAAATAATTGAAAGAGACAGGCCCCACTAATATATTCATTTCAGTTACAAAATCCGAACCCATAAGTAAAGCGAGTTGCGGCCTACGCTTCGCTTAGCCAACTCGCCCCGCCCTGCGGGGAGGAAAAAAGACAAAATACAGCCCTCTCGGACGTCAGCACTAGAGCCGCTGACCACCTCCGGTCTACCGCTGGATCTGAGAGCAAAGAAAGAAGAAAAACAAATGAACAAGCATAAGCAGAAGAGCAGAAAGACTCCGAAGAACGATAAAGCGCTTCGCCGCCACTGTATTTCTGTCCGTCTTTCTCCGCAGGAAAATGCGGAGCTAGACCGACGCCGTGGCGCTCAGCAACGGGGCCGGTTCATAAGGAACCTTTTTCTTGGAAGGCCTGATCCAAAACAAATACCTGAGATAAACCGGAAAGCATATATTGAACTGGCCCGTGCTGCTTCTAATCTTAATCAGATCGCACGTGCACTCAACAGAGGAGACCGGGTCATCCTAGAGGAGCTGATCCACGAGCTTCAGGAGTTCCGAAGGGCGATGCTTAAAGGCAGAGAGGAGGAAGATCATGATAGCAAAAGTGATACGGGCGAGAGGATATAAGGGCGTCTGTAAATATATCTTCAATCACGGCAACCCGGAACTGCTTGGAGGAAACGTCGCGGCACATGATTCAGACACAGCAATTATGGATTTCAATGCTGTCAGAAGCCTTCGTAGAGAAATACTGAAACCCTGCCTGCATATTCCCTTGTCCTTGCCTGTCGGCGACACTTTAACACCTGAACAATGGACAGAGACCGCCGAGAAGTACATGGCGCATATGGATATTGATATCCAGAATCATCAATGGATGCTTGTCCGGCACAGTGATAAGGCGCATGAACATGCGCATTTAATAATAAATAAAATCGGGCTGGACGGAATTCTGTATGACGACAGCAACACAGCCTATCGCTCGATCAGTGCATGCAGGGACTTGGAGAAAGCTCTCCCCTACCTCAGAGACTGCGGGAACACTTACGGAAATGATTTTGCCTGCCCCAGAGCGACAGTTCCAGAAAGAAAAAGAAAAGAGGTTACAGGAGAAGATCCGACCCGTTTGTTGATAGCCGGGCATGTTCGTACTCTAATAACAGAAGCCGAAGAACAGGGCCGGAAGCTTACCGTTCAGGAATTCTGCGGACGCCTCAGGATGATGGGGGTCGATATCCTCCCGAACATAGCTTCTACCGGAAAAATGAACGGTTTTTCATTCCGATACTCACATGACTTATCAGGAATCGGATACACAGGGAGCAAGCTGAAGGCGAAATGGAAAGACCTTCAGAAACGCATAGAATACCTGCCGGAAAGAGACAATGAATACCTGAAACGTCTTAAGGAAAACAGCGTTACTGACCGTGAAGAAATAATTCTGAAGAGACTAAACGCTATCGTTGCGGACGTTTCAGAGGAAGAAAGTGAAGAAAGAGAAATCCCGGATAAAGAAAAGGAGGAGGAGAAAAAGGAGGATGAAGAAACGGGCAGAGAGGGCGCAGGCGATACATTCGGGGAGGAATTTGAGGTCAGGCAAACCAAGGAGGAGATCATCATGGAAGAGCTCAAAAAGGCAACTGAACAGAAAAAAAGGAGCATCACATACGCATGGCTGATAGAAGAAATAAAGAAGAATGGAGCAACAGAGGAGGATTGGCACAGAGCTTGTGCTCTATGGGTGGATATTGACCGGGGTATAGACAAAGACGAGGAGCACAGGGAATATGTCGATGCCGTGATGGAGCGCATTTATCGGAAAGACCAATGTCCGGAAGACTATATACCTTATACTTATGCCCTGTCTCGAGGATGGAACGACCTCGATTACTCTTCTGGGTGGGATATGTAGTCACTCTGAGACTATGCATTAAGGCCGTTGTGGGCAGACAGATAAGAGAAGCGTTGCTTGAAGAGGATACCCCGGTTAGCAAACACAAAGTGTCTGAAACCGGGGGGTACCTCGCGCTATATCCCGTTCGGGATATACTTATTATAGCAACTCTAAACGATAAATAAGATTAGAGTGACTATAGCTGTGCAATCGGCTTAATAGCAACGAAAGCACCTTATGTAATGATTGTATCAAATAAAAAAATGCTAAACAACTGTCAATAAAATATCGCGATATTTTTCTTGCCTGTGATTTAGGCGTAAAAATAAATGACTGGGCTGCTGTCGGAAATATTTACGGCCTAACAGGCTATGTTTGATTTGTATCCTACGGCCGGACTACAGGTTATAATAGCCCTGTTGCGGATCCACAAATACCCTATTGGCAGGGAATATTTGATGCAAAAGACAGATGAGCAGATCTCCTATAATATGAGCCGTATCCGTTCGAAGGATACCTCAATTGAAGTTCTCTTAAGGAGAGAACTCTGGAAACGCGGATTGCGGTATAGAAAAAATTACTCTGCAGTAACCGGCAAACCCGACATTGTATTTAAAAGACGTCGGATAGCCGTGTTTTGCGATTCTGAGTTCTGGCATGGATATGACTGGGAGACAAAAAAGCAAGCGATTAAATCCAATCGAGAGTACTGGATCCCGAAGATAGAACGAAATATCAAGCGGGACCTTTTTGTAAACTCGGTTCTCCGTGAACAGGGCTGGATTGTTCTGCGCTTTTGGGGCAAGAAAATCAGGACATCTCTAATCGCTTGTGCTGACATAATAGAAAAAACTGTCAGAAGCACCCAATAAATAACGCAACCCGGATATGCTGACAGGAAACATTCATGGAGGAATTAAGGATGGAATACAGACTAGGCGAACTCTTTTGCGGCCCGGGTGGACTCGCTCTTGGCGCAATGACGGCAAAAATAGATGATCCGGGACACAGGATCGTTCATGGGTGGGCAAACGATTATGATCTGGATACATGTAAAACATATTCGAAAAATATTTGTGGGAGCGAATCCGCAGATACAGTAATATGTGAAGATGTTCATTCCCTTGATATGTCGTTGCTTCCTCCTGTTGATGCCCTGGCATTCGGTTTTCCGTGCAACGACTTCAGTGTCGTTGGGGAACAGCTCGGCTTTAACGGAACTTTCGGCCCTCTGTATTCCTATGGCGTAGCCGCATTAAAACATTTCAGGCCCAAATGGTTCCTTGCCGAAAACGTAGGCGGTCTGAGGTCGGCAAATGATGGCGGAGCCCTCTCAAAGATAATGGACGACCTCAAGGGAGCAGGCTACAGGATATTTCCGCATCTGTACAGATTTGAAGATTACGGAATCCCGCAGACGCGTCACCGTATAATTATTATTGGAATACGCTCAGACTTGGAGTATGAATACTGCGTTCCCGATCCTTCTGTGTATTCGTCCCCAAATAATACTGCCAGGTATGCTATCGAAGTGCCTCCGATACCGAAGGGGGCCGCAAATAATGAACTGACAAGGCAGTCGCCTACTGTAGTCGAAAGACTTAAACATATCAAACCGGGACAAAATGCCTTTACGGCAAACCTTCCGGAAACATTGAAGCTTAATGTAAAAGGAGCAAAAATATCCCAAATATACAAAAGGCTCGACCCGGACAAGCCGGCATATACAGTAACTGGCAGCGGGGGAGGCGGAACGCATATATACCATTGGGACGAACCGCGCGCCCTTACAAACCGCGAAAGGGCCCGTCTGCAGACTTTCCCCGATGATTTTATTTTTATCGGCAGCAAGGAAAGTGTTAGAAAGCAGATAGGAATGGCAGTTCCTCCCAGAGGAGCAAGAATAATTTTTGAGTCAGTTTTAAGAACCTTTGAGGGCATCCAATATAAAAGTATCCCCTGTAGCTTGAAGGAGTGAGTGTAATGCTTGACCACTGGTGGGCCACGCGTCCTAAACGGTCCCTGACAAGCGTTCCAGAAGTGTTAACTGCTGTCTTAACTGCAGCCGAAGGAGGAATATGGGATCTTAATTCTCAGATAAGAGCTGAAGACCTTCTGGCAAAGCTTAAACTAAAAAGAGACGGCGACCTCCGAGACCGTGAAAACAGAGGGGGCGGAGGCGGCAGAACATATATGGCGTGGATGACCTCCCTTGGACTGATGATGAGATACGAGGACAGAGCAGGATCAAAGCTTGTAGTGCCGACCTTAGCCGGAGAGGAACTCATAAAAACGGGCGATCCTGTTTCCATTCTGACATACCAAGTACTGAGATATCAGTTCCCTTCTGCCTATACAAGTGCGGGCCGACAGGCTGTTTCAGCTCGTTTCCGAGTAAGGCCCCTGCTCTTTCTCCTTCGTTTAATGACTGAAGATGGACTGGACGGATACATCACAGAAACGGAGATCGCTGATATAGTCATTTTTAAAGGAGAAAACGAGTCAGAATCAACGGTCAATGATGTAGTTACCGAAATCCAAAGAATCCGGGCTTCCGGAGAATACAACCGCCCACCCCAAAAATATGCAGATATAGCGAACACTTTCGTAAACTGGCTTTCATACACCCAGCTCATCGAACGTATCGAAGGAAAGATAAGCATCCTTCCCCATAGGAAGGATGAAGTCGAATACATTCTTGAAGAACTGTTCGACAAGCAAAGGACATTCATACAAAATCCGGGAGTACATATAAATTTCCAAAGGTCGTACGGCCTGCCCCCAGGCAAAGTGAAGGACACGAGGGATCTCAGCCGATCCATAACAATTACTCCCAGAGAATTTAACGAAAGAAGGGTCTTAACTGTATTCGCCGGTCTTTCTATTAGGGAACTGGTGACCAAGATAACACCTGAAATAATTGAGAAAGTAGCTCAATTATCCGGAGTTCCTTCAGAAGAAACAGAGGCTATCCTTATGCGGATATACCCGCACGGAGCTATCGGAGCCTTTATGAGTGGATACTTTGAGATGGCACAGGCATCGCGGGAAAAAGCAACGGAGTTCGAAATAACGACCGCCGGTATTTTTAGGGATGTTTTCGGATTCGAAGCAAAACATATAGGACAGAGGGGGAATGTACCTGATGTCCTTATTCGTAATTCTGACTGGTGTGCCATTATAGACAATAAAGCTTATAAGGATGGGTATAGCGTCATCGGGGACCATAAACGACGCATGATTGATGTCTATATTGATGATTACCAGAGATATTCCGGATCGCCAGTGCTCGATTTGGCCTTCTTCTCTTATCTTTCCGTCAGCTTCGGGAAAAATATAAAATCACAGATCGAAGAGATAGCAGAGAGGACCGGCATTTCCGGAAGCGCCATGCCTGTCAGCACCTTTATTCGGATGGTCGAAAACCAAACGCGAAATACCCGGATATACTCCCACGATAACATACGGGATATATTTTCCTTAAACAGGGAAGTTCTCTTGGAAGACGTATCTTAAATAGGATGGACCAGTTCGCCGGAGCCATCGATAAATATTTAGACACATATTAGACACATCATAAATATATAATAAGTCTACACAAAGATTATTGTCGTATTTATGGGTCCTCGTCGAGGAGCCAGACAGTAAAAAGGCAATCTGCGGTTTATCTGCAGGTTGCCTTTTTTGTTTTGGAATTGGGGCATCCCGGCCCGGCAAGATACCGTCTCAGCTGTCAAGTATAAAAGTAAACTTTGTTTCTTGTCT
>JAXQGB010000015.1:0-377125 GCA_034331105.1 Synergistota bacterium
TTACTTTTATTCTTCTGTTATCTCTTTGGTAAATATATTTCATGATACGAGCGATCCGTTTGGATCTTTTGCTCAGGCCCTGACCGTGCTCAGCACAAAGAACGACTGGATAGGGGAACTTAAAAAGATCATGGATACCTACCGGACGACAAAACTTCTGGTAGGCCTTCCGCTCAGGACCGGCGGGAATGAGGGACCTGAGGCTCTGAATATCAGAGAGATCGCTGAAACTATCGTCGGCAGGTATCCCGATCTGGAAATAATTTTTTTGGATGAGCGCTTTACGACTGTAATAGCACAGCAGTCCCTCATAGAGGGAGATGTCTCGAGGAAAGGCCGAAAAGAAAGGGTGGATATGGTCGCAGCCTCTCTTCTCCTTCAAAGTTACCTGGACAAGGGGAGGTCTGAATAGACTTGGAACTTCCGCAGGGGACAAAAATGACCCCCATGCTGGAACAGTACATGTACTGGAAAGAGCAGTACCCTGACTCTCTTCTTTTTTTCCGCATGGGTGATTTCTATGAAATGTTTTTTGAGGATGCACAGATCGCATCCTCAGTTCTTGATATTGCCCTTACATCACGCTCACGTGAAGCAGAAAACGCTATCCCCATGGCAGGAGTGCCCTTCCACTCAGTCGATCCGTACCTCGGAAGGCTGGTAGCCGCAGGGTACAGGGTCGCCATATGCGAACAGGTAACAGTTCCTGACGGAAAGACTCTTGTCAAAAGGGAAGTAACAAGATTAGTGACTCCTGGCACTTGGCTGTCAGACAGCTCAGAGTCAGACGGAAACCTTGCCGCCTGTTTTTTTGACGGGAAAAATGTCTCACTGGCCCTCCTCACTACGGCAACAGGCACTTTAAAAGCCGGCACTTTCAATAAAGAAGAGGCATCGTCTCTCCTCTCTTCATTCCGTCCTGATGAAATACTGATCAGAAAGGGGCAGATCGACTCTCTTTCTGAAATTTATCCCGACCAGGGCCGCCCCAACATAGTCGAAAGAGAAAAGGGTGAATTCGACCCAAGGACAGGTTCAGAATGGCTATGCAGAAAATGGGGGATAGCCTCTCTCAACTGCATGGGGATCGATGACAGGGATCCTGCCGCAGGCGCATCAGCGGCAGTTTTGAGATATCTGGAAGAGACCCAGTTTTCCCAGGCCGTCCATGTAACGGGCATCACGCCTGTCATGCCTGCGCAATCTCTCATTCTTGACAGGAACACAGTAAACAACCTTGAACTGACAGAGCCCTCTGACATCTCACTTTTTTCTGTCCTGAACAGATGCCGTTCTGCAATGGGCAGGAGAACTCTCAAAGAATGGATACTCTCTCCCCTTCAGGACATAGGGGCGATCGGGCAAAGACAGGATTCCATTGAAGAGCTTGTAAATGACAATTCTACGCGCGGGGAACTGCAGCGCCGCCTCTCATCGTGCGGAGACATGGAAAAAGCAATAAGCAGGCTGACCCTGAGGATGGGATCTCCGTCTGACCTTATCACAATAAGGGAGACCCTCCGTGCACTGCCTGTGCTGATAGACCTGATGGCAAGCAACGAGAGGCTGAAAAACTGGACTAAAGATGTTGATCATCTGGAGGAACTCTTTATTCTTCTTGAATCCTCGATCTCGGAAACCGTTCCCCGTTTCGTCAGGGATGGAGGGGTAATAAGGGAAGGATATGACAAGGACCTGGACGAATGGAGAAACAAGGCAGCCCATTCCTCCGAATGGCTTCATAAATTTGAAGAAGGCGAAAGACAGAGGACCGGCATAAAGAACCTGAAGGCCGGAGTAAACAAGGTCTTTGGTTATTACATTGAAATACCTAAAGGCGGACTGAACAGAGCCCCTGCAGAATACACAAGGAAACAGACGCTGGTAAACGCGGAACGTTTTATTACCGAAGAGCTCAAAATATTTGAAAAAGAGATGTTCAGGTCCGAGGAAGAAATTCTTTCCATAGAGGAAAGGATCTACTCTGAGATCGTTGAGACAGCTCTTTCAAAGAGTCAGGACATCCTTAACGCAGCAAAATTCATAGCGGCAGCAGACCTTTTTTCTTCACTTGCAGAAATTGCTTCAGAAAGAAGGTATGTGAGGCCTGTTATGGAAATGGGGACAGACTTTATCGTCAAGAACGGAAGGCATCCTGTAATAGAGGTAATGCTTGGGAACCGCCCCTTCACGCCGAATGATCTTTCACTTAGCATGGTTTCGGGAAAAAGGATAGCAATAATCACCGGCCCGAATATGGCAGGAAAGTCCACGTATCTTCGAATGGCAGCCCTTATTGCCATAATGGCCCACATGGGTTCCTTCGTGCCCGCAGAGAGCGCAAAGATAGGGATAATTGACCGTGTCTTTACCAGAATAGGCGCGCGCGATGAACTTGCAAGAGGGCAGAGCACCTTTATGGTCGAAATGGTGGAGACCGCAAATATCCTTCGAAATGCGACAGACAGGAGCCTTGTCATACTTGACGAGGTCGGAAGGGGCACCTCTACTTACGATGGACTCAGCATCGCCTGGTCAGTCATAGAATACCTTCAGGGACAGGAAGGAAGAATGGCTGCTGTTCTTTTTGCGACACATTATCACGAACTTACGAAACTTGCCGGAAAGCTCCCGGGAGTAACGAACCTCAGTATGGCTGTAGAAGAGGGCAAGGATGGAGTCACCTTTCTCCATAAGGTTGTCGAGGCGCCGTCTGACAGGTCTTACGGCATAGAGGTCGCGAGGCTTGCCGGAGTGCCGTCCCTGGTCCTCAGGAGGTCCAAAGAACTTCTTGCAGGATTTGAGGCTTCATCAAATGAGCAGAAGTCCGCTTTGCCGGTCAACGAAGAAAGCCAGATGAAGCTGTTTGATGTGGGGCATGAGGCCATATTGGAAGAACTCGCAGCTTCAGATCCGGACGAGATGACCCCGATGAAAGCCCTTCAGGTCGTTTACAGGCTAAGAAAAGAAAGCCGGAAGGTGCTGGGATTCAAATGATAAAACGTCTTGACAGTGAAGTATCAAGCAGGATCGCCGCCGGCGAAGTGATCGAACGGCCCTCGTCGGTTGCCAAGGAACTCATAGAGAATTCAATTGACGCCTCAGCGCGGAATATAACTCTTTATATTGAGCAGGGGGGGAAGTCGTCTTTCGTCATAGAAGACGACGGATGCGGAATTTCATTCGAGGAACTTCCCCTTGCACTGGAAAGGTATGCTACAAGCAAAATTTCTACACTGGACGACCTGGAAAGGATATCTACCCTCGGTTACAGGGGAGAGGCCCTTTCAAGCGTTGCTGCCGTAAGCAGGATGGAGATCCGCAGCAGGGAACGGACATCCGAGGCAGGCGGGATAATAAGGTGTGAGGGCGGAACGGTGACCCTCCATACAGAAACTCCTTCCCAACCGGGAACTAGGATCCAGGTAGACGATCTCTTTTACAACCTTCCTGCGAGGCGGAAATTCCTGAAAACCGCATCTGCGGAGCTCAGGAGGATACTTCAGGTCGTAAACGATTACGCGCTTGTCAATCCGGAACTGACCTTCAGGGTCTTCTCTGACGGGAAGAGGATACTGGAGCTGCTGCCGCCGGGATCGACAGACAAAGCGCTTGAAAGGCGCTGGGGTGACGAAACGCCCATATACAGCTCAGCGACATCCTTTAACTCCAACAATGTGAAAATATGGTGGAATCCGATCCCGGACAGCAGGCGCACGGTGATTACTATCTTTGTCAACGCCAGAAGGATCCAGGATCCTACTATAAGGTCAGCAGTGTGCGGAGGAGAATCGGCTGCTTACGGTGAGTGGCTGGTCATATTGGAGATGCCTCCCGAAGACCTTGATGTGAATATACATCCTGCCAAGGAAGAGGTCCGCTTCAGAAGATCCGGGGACATATACAAATTAATACTGCAAACGACCCGTAAAATATTTTCCCGAAAATATGCCTTCACGTCGGAGGGTACGCCTCAAATGGAGGAAAAGGCTCCGTTTCCTTTTTCAGAGACGAAGCACACAGGATGGTTCGACAGAACGGATCCCATGTTCAGCCAGACCCCTTGGAAACCTGTTTCAGAGGCAACACTGATCCCCGAAAGGGTCTCCTCACCTGAGGCTACTGTATTCATACCTGCAGGGAGGCCGGAACCCGTCACTGTTAATGGCCTCAAAAATTACATAGGGCAGACTGCAAAGGGTTTTCTTATCTTTGACCTTCCCAACGGGATCGCCATAGTTGATCCGCACGCTGCTCACGAAAGGATACTTTACGAGGAGATCGCTGAAAACTTTAAAGATGGCATGGCAACTCAGAATCTGACAATACCTGCTGAAATACCGGCTTCTTTACTGCCCGAGATCAACATATTTTCGAAAGAGCTACAGGATCTGGCTTTTATATTTGAGGATGACCGCCTTGCAGGAGTCCCAATGCTCAGGGGAAGATCGAAACTGTCTCCGCTGGACATGCTCCGTTCTGCTCTTAGGGGCATCGAAGTTGAAAAAGACCCGGAAAAGCGTGACAGGGAGGTATGGTGGAGGATGGCAAGGCTTGCATGCAGGGACGCTGTAAAGCTTGGCAGACGTTTCGAAAGAGAAGAGGCCGATGCGCTTATGGATAAGCTTCAGGCCTGTTCAAGCCCATTTACATGTCCTCACGGAAGGCCGACGATCTTTCTTATAGAAAACAAGAAGTTAGAGGACTGGTTTGAACGATGACGGAAAACTTGCATATAAAAAAAATACCGGTAATAGCAATAATTGGACCGACAGCTGTCGGCAAGACCAAATTCAGCCTTGAGCTGGCACGAAGGCTGAATGCAGAGGTCATTTCCGTTGATTCCAGGCAGGTCTACAGATACCTTGACGTCGGCACAGACAAGGTTTCACCTGATATAAGGCGTGAGATACTGCATCACCTTATAGATATAGCTGACCCGGATCAGGTCTATTCTGCGGCGGATTTTGCCTCTGATGCAACAGATGCGATCGGGAGGATAAGAAATAGAAAGAGGGTACCCTTGCTGATCGGCGGCACCCCTTTTTATTACAAGGCTCTCTGCGGCACGCTCTCTGAAGACCTGCCCAAAGACGCTGCCGTCAGGGAGATGCTCAAAGAAGAGATCGAAAAAAAAGGACTTGCGGAACTTCACAACGAGCTCAGCTCCGTCGATCCGGCCGCAGCGGCAAAAATACACCCTAACGACCCTGTAAGGACGATGAGGGCTCTTGAGATTTACCGTATCACAGGAAGGCCGGCAACGTGGTGGTATGAAAACCAGGCAAAAATGGGATCCCCCTTTGACATTTTTTATATCGGACTTATCAGGGAGAGGTCCAATCTTTACAAAAATATCACAGCACGGGTAAGGGAGCAGTTCTCCAATGGGTATCCCGAAGAAGTCGAGTGGCTTCTTGCTCAGGGATATTCTCCATCCCTGCCTGCCCTCCAGGGATTCGGGTACAGGGAGTTGGTACAGTATGTCAAAGGCAGCTGTTCTTACGAAGAGGCGCTGGAAGGCGACATCCGATCAACGAAGGCCTTTTCAAGAAGGCAGATGACATGGTTCAGGCACTATGAGCCAGCCATGTGGTATGATTTTGACAAATACGAAATGTCAGAAGCAATGGAAGACGTACTGCCTCATTGCATCAGGCATTTGGAGCAAGAGGGCAAAGATTGAATTGAAGATCCATATTGCCGACCCGACAGGGCTATGTTTTGGCGTAAGAAGGGCGATATCCAAGCTCGAAGAAGAACTGCTGCGTTCAGAGAAAGTTTATTCTCTGGGAAGCCCGATACATAACCCTCAGGAGATAGAGAGGCTGTCAAAGATGGGGCTTCTCGTGGTCGAATCAGCTGAAGATGTGCCTTGGGGTTCAGTGGCATTTATCAGAGCCCATGGAGTTACCCCTGTTCAGGCTGAAACTCTTAGAAAAAAATGCCTGAAAGTAGTGGACGGTACATGCCCATTTGTCAAAACAGCTCAAAAAAGGGCAAAAGACCTTTCTTCTGAGGGCTATGTTGTGGTAATATCAGGAGACAGGGAACACCCCGAAGTAAGGGGAATAATGGGTTATGTCGATGGAGATGCAGTTGTTATCTCTGCCGATGAAGAGATACCTGAAAACCTGAAGGGACGAAAGTGCGGGATACTGAGCCAGACGACTCAAAAGGTCGCCTCTTTTGTTGCGCTTGTCAGTTCTTTCGTAACATTATCACCTGAGATCAAGGTGTATAATACAATTTGCAAAGCTACTCTTGCCCGCCAGGATTCTGTATGCAGACTTGCTTCAAAAGTCGACGGAATGATAATACTTGGCGGCCGGAACAGTGCAAATACAAAAAAACTTGCCGAGATATCCACGGATGTCGGAGTTTCTACATTGTGGATCGAGCATGCAGGAGAGATCGACAGGGGGTGGCTGCAAAACAAAGAAAACATAGGAATAGCTGCAGGAGGCAGTACTCCTGACTGGCTAATAAAAGATCTGATCCAAAATTTAAACATGATGTAAGCAGGAGGATGTTGGGTATGGTTGACGAGCTTCGCACAGAAGACAAACTTGAAACACAGGCAGCACCGGAAAAAGAAGAAACAATGGAAGAAATGATGCAGCAGTTTGACGTGATGGGTGATTTCCATCGCGGAAAGATCCTTGAAGGCACAATAGTTGACGCACGTGAAGACGGATGGCTTGT
Source organism: Synergistota bacterium (assembly GCA_034331105.1). Taxonomy (GTDB): domain Bacteria; phylum Synergistota; class Synergistia; order Synergistales; family Synergistaceae; genus Caenicola. Next base: position 6,706 of record JAXQGB010000015.1, read on the forward strand.
TGATGTGGGCTACAAATGCGAAGGATTCCTTCCCCGCAAAGAGTGGACACACAAGGTCCTGGTCGAAGAGACCCCGGAACCTGAAAACGGCGCGAAAGTCAAAGTACAGGTCACAAACATCGGTCAGGGCGAAGATGCACAGCTGAGCCTAAGCCGTTGGCGCTGTGAGTTTGACGAACGCTGGAACAAGCTTGAAGAAGAAGCTGCAAAGAATGAAACTGTGACCGTAAAGGGCATCCGCAAGGTAAAGGGCGGCCTTATTGTAAGCTGCTACGGAATAGAGGGTTTCATTCCTATTTCACACCTTGCCGAGGAAGGGCGTAATGTCAATCCAACGCGTCTCCTTGAACAGGATTTCCAGGTCAAGCTGATCGAAAAGGACCGCCGCAAGCGCCGCCTGGTGCTATCGCGCCGCAGCCTTATGGAAGCGGAGATGTCAGAGGTCAGACAGTCATTCTATGAGCAGGTCAACGAAGGAGATGTCCTTGAAGGGGATGTAAGCAGCATTACCTCTTTCGGTGTTTTCGTAAATCTTGGTGCAATGGAAGGCCTTGTTCATGTCAGCGAGCTCTCATGGCAGCGCAACGCAAAGGCTAAGGATGTTGTCTCTAAAGGCGATCACATCAAGGTCAAAGTGATCGGCATAGACAAGGAGAACAACAGGATCTCCCTCAGCCTGAAACAGACTCTGTCTGATCCCTGGGATACAGCGGCAGAACGCTGGAAGCCCGGTGTTGTTGTTGAAGGAACTGTTTCAAACCTGACAGAATTCGGTGCTTTTGTTGAAATAGAACCCGGCATTGAAGGCCTGGTGCATATAGGCGACCTCAGCTGGACAAGGATCAAGCATCCTAAAGAAGTGCTCAAGAGAGGCCAGAAGATAGAAGTCTCAGTTCTTGAGGTGGATTCTGCCCGGAAGCGCATCAGCCTTGGCTACAAGCAGCTTTCGGATCCATGGAAGGACGTCGCGGAGAAATATACCAAAGACATGGAAGTTCCTGTAAAGGTCGTCAGGATCGCTGACTTTGGCGCATTTGTCGAACTTGAAGACGGCATTGAGGGACTTATCCATATCTCGCAGATAAGCCAGCAAAGGATAGAGAACCCAAGAGAAGTTCTCTCTGAAGGACAGGAAGTTACAGCAAGAGTACTTGATGTAAATCCGGCAGAACGCAGGATGCGTCTCAGCCTCCGTCCGGCACATGAGGAACCGATCAGAAAGTCAAAATCAGAGGAGACTGCTCAGGCTGACGGCCAGAAAAATGATGACCGCCCGCGCCGCCGCCGCTCAGATACCGACAAGAGAAAGAACGACAGTCACAGCAATCAGCTTCCTCAGGAAGAGACAAACGTGACGATCGGTGATTTCCTGAAACAGGCAGAAGATTCAGAGTAAGCTCTTTTAAGAGTATTACCCGAATAAATTTCATTTTCCCCATGTCTTTTAATGATAGGCATGGGGATTTTCTGTTAAAATACTCATAAAAGATCCAAAACAACTTAAATCTTGGATCGGACTTTCTTGCTTAAGGCGTTTTAGTGATAGGCTCAGGATCCGAACATCAGTTTTTTGTTTTAATGTTTCTGGTCCCGGCAGGGTCATCATTATTTGTTCTTGCCATAATGATTTAGAAAGCCCTCATACGTATCAACAGTATTATTTGGAGGCGATCTGATGTCTGTCAGAAAAATTTGTGTCTATCCGGATCCCATTCTCAGGGAACCAACAGAGGAAGTAACTTTGTTTGATGAGGAGCTTGGGAGGCTCGTCAGCGACATGTGGGAAACCATGCACGTTTCTGATGGTATCGGCCTTGCGGGACCTCAGGTGGGCATAGCAAAAAAAATAGCCGTAATAGAATATAACGGTGAAAAATATGTTCTGATCAACCCAGAAATATCCGAAAGGGAAAATATCAAAACAGTGGAAGAGGGATGCCTGAGCTTCCCGGGGATCTATGAGAAGGTAGAGTCGCCGGAATATATTAAGGTCAGGTATTTCAATGAAAACGGGGAACTCATCGAGAAAGAGATAGAGGGATTCCTTGCATGTGTCTTTTCGCACGAAATTGATCATTTGAACGGAAAACTGCTCATTGACAGGATCTCGCCGCTAAAAAGGCAGTTCCTCAAAAAAAAGATGGCGAAGCAGGCAAAAGAGAATAGCAATGGCTGAAAAACTGCGGTTTGGGTTTTGCGGTTCCGGAAGATTTGCGGCTGAGTGCCTCTCCATTATCACTCAAAAAGCAATGCCGGAATGGGTAGTAACAAATGCACCCAGGCCGTCCGGCAGAGGACTTCATCTCCAGAATACCCCGGTATTTGAAAAAGCAGAGGAACTTGGAATAATAACGAGGACCACATCAAAACTTTCTGCAGACGTAGAAACTATAGAATGGATCAGGAGAGATGTCCCTGATCTTATACTTGTAATAGATTTTGGACATATGATCAAAGAACCCCTTTTGAACATAGCACCGCTGGGCTGTATAAATATCCACCCCTCTATGCTTCCGGCATACAGAGGATCGGCCCCGGTACAGAGGGCGATCATGGATGGACTCAAAGAGACCGGGGTAACAATATTCAGGCTTGATGAGGGAATGGATTCAGGCCCCATACTTTCACAGATACCTGTTATCATCAGTGATGAAGACGACACAGGATCCCTTCTTATCAAAACATGCAAGGCAGGCTGTGAAAAACTCCAGGAGTATTTGCTTGATATTCCCGCTGAAAGATGGACGTTTGTCGCCCAAACTGAAGATGGAGCGAGTACAGCTCCCAAGATAGACAAGTCCGAGGGAAAGATCGAGTGGAAAGACAGCTCGATAAATTTATTCAACAGGATAAGGGCACTGTGCATTGCGCCGGGTACATACTGTGACCATGACGGCAAAAGGCTGCGGATCCACAAAGCAGTACCTGCTTCAGGATCAGGTCCACAGGGGAAACTGATAGAAACAGATGACGGTTTCCCTGTTATAGCATGCGGCAATGGTTCTCTGAAATTAATTAACGTCCAGCCTGAGGGCAAAAAAATTCAAAAAGCTGACGAGTGGCTAAGGGGCAGCAGGATGAAGGTCGGCGATATCCTTCACTGAGGAGTGGTAAGCTGTGGAAAGACCTCAAAGACATGCTTTGAGAAACATAATAGATACTGAAAACATCTACAAAGGCGCGATATTAGACCTTAATGTCGACCGCGTGCTTTTCCCGTCGGGCTGTGAAAAGATAAGGGAAGTAGTAAGGCACAAATCGGCTGTGACCGTCCTCCCCGTCCACTCTGACGGCAAAATCTCCCTGGTCCGTCAGTACCGGCATGCCGTAGATGAGGATCTGTACGAGATCCCTGCCGGACTGATCGAACCTGACGAAGACCCGGCTGAGACAGCTGTAAGGGAGCTTCAGGAAGAAATAGGCTATAAACCGGCTACAATAGAGAAAATATTTGAATTTTACACATCACCCGGTTACTCCACTGAACGTATCATATTCTTTTATGCAACTGACCTCACTCCTTCAAAACTCGCCGAAGACGACGATGAATTTATCAAGGTGTACGATTTTACCCTTGAAGAAATAGAAAGCATGATCGGATCCGGAGACATCAAAGATGGCAAGACTATAATGGCCTACTGCTGGTACAGGACGAAAAAGGCAGAAGAAAATGCAACTTGAAAATATCGATCACCCTGTTTTTTTAAACGCATTGAGCAGGTTTGAGGATTACCTCATGCTTGAGAGAGGCTGCAGCGAAAATACGCTGAAAGCCTATTCATCCGACCTCAAACAGTGGTATTTTTATTGCCAAAGGATGGAATTTGACCCGCTGGTCCTTAATTCGGACAATATTGCCAGATTTTTGAGAGAACAGTCTGCAAGGGGAATGTCAAAGAGCACTGTCCAAAGAAACGGGGCGGTACTGAATTCCTTTGCCAGATATCTTGTTTATGACGGCGTAACTGAAAATATGCCGATGCTCGATCCACTGCCTGCCAGAGATAAAATTCTGCCCCAGATAATGACAGAAGGAGAGATACAACGCCTTATAAATGCCTGCGAGGACAACACTACCATCGGAAAAAGGGACAGGACTGCCATTGAACTCGCTTACGGAACAGGAATGAGGGCGTCAGAACTCTGCTCCCTGAAGCTGAAGGACATAGACAGAGGCGGAGGACTTATCTTTACAAGAGGCAAAGGAGACAAGGAAAGATGTGTACCCTATGTCGGCGGAGTAAGAAAAGTAGTTGATGAATACATAGACGTGCACAGGTCAAAACTTGATAAACTCAAACAGCCCTGGCTCCTTCTGACTAAATCCGGCAGAAAAATGAGGAGGGAGTTTCTCTGGAGGCTGCTAAGGAAAAGAGGCCTTCAGGCAGGAATATCAGCTACACGCCTACATCCCCATGTGCTGAGGCACACCTTTGCGACCCATTTGCTGAGAAAAGGAATGGATCAGAGGACTCTCCAGGAGCTGCTCGGCCATTCTTCAATACTGACAACAGAAAAATATACCCATCTGGACCTTGAGATGAGGGACTTCTACGATAAATATTTTCCAAGAAGTTGAAATAGTGCTGTGGTTTAGACAGTGCCACGTGAAGTTGCCACAGGGCCGGGCAAGCGATAGACAAGCATTGGCAAGCGATCGGCAAGCAATTGTTTCAGGACAAAGCTAAGCAATTGCTAAGCTGTTGCTAAGCGGTCGCTAAGCGATTGTAGAACCTTAAGAACCGGTCACTCTCTTTCGTTCCCGCACGTATCGGGAATCAAGAGTCTTGTAACTTATGCCATTACTAGCATTTATAGATTTAAACAGAAGACACTGGATCCCGGCTCACGGCCAGAGAGCCAACGAGTTGCGAGTTGCGCGAATCGGCTGGTAGTTACACCAGGTGCATACCGGGAAGATGGGAAGAGAAGCATACCGGGATAATAGAATATGGAAGCATAGTTGGATAATGAGGTAAAATTTTATAAGGTTCTACAACTGCTGAGCAACTGCTTAGCCATTGCTCAGCAACTGCTCAGCCGATTTTAACGACTGCTTGCCCATGCTTGCCAATTGCTTGCCAGTATATAAGACTGCTTGACAGTCTTTACAACTAAGGAGTGAAGGATATGCTTTATTCAGAGAAGATTACCGAGGCGATCGAATTCCTTTCATCAAAGACAGGCCAAAAACCGGAAAGGGCATTGATACTCGGATCGGGGCTTGGCAGCCTCGCGGAAAGCATAGAAGACCCTATAGTGATACCATACCATGAGGTTCCATACTGGCCGAGGCCGACAGCTCCGGGACATGCAGGGAAACTGGTCTTCGGGACACTTGAGGGCACTCCGACAGTTATCATGCAGGGGAGGGTACATTATTACGAAGGATACACGATGGAAGAAGTCGTTTTCCCCGTAAGGGTGCTTGGCAGGCTTGGCATAAAGACTTTGATCGTCACAAACGCATCCGGCGGGATTAATACCGACATACCGCCCGGCGGAATAGTCGCTATCCAGGATCACATCAACTTTATGGGGACGAACCCGCTTATCGGAGAAAACGATGATCACGTCGGACCGCGTTTTCCCGACATGACTGAGGCATACGACAGGGAATATATCCAAAAACTTGAGGCAGCTGCGGAAAAAGAAAACATCGGTCTTAATAAGGGTACATATATAGCTTTTTCAGGCCCTTCCTTCGAGACCCCTGCTGAAATAAGGATGGCTGAAGCCCTCGGGGCAGACGTCGTCGGCATGTCGACAGTCCCTGAGGTCATTACGGCAAACCACATGGGTATCAGGGTATGCGGCATATCCTGCGTTGCGAACGCCGCGGCAGGCATATCCAAAAACAAGCTTACCCACCAGGAAGTCCTTGATACGATGAAAAATAGTTCTGCTTCAATATGCAGACTGATATCAGCCTTTTTGAGGGAGATCAACGAATGACCTTTAATGGGATCGAATTCATTGAAAAGAAAAGGGACGGGCTGAAACACACAGGAGAAGAGCTGCAGGCTTTTATAAATGCCGTTATGCTTAGAGGGATCCCTGATTATCAGATCTCCGCATGGCTTATGGCCACTTTTCTGAACGGACTCGACGATGACGAACTGATGAATTTCACACAGGCACTTGCTCAGTCCGGCGAGATGCTGACCTACTCTCCCGAGGACAGGATCATTGACAAGCACAGCACGGGCGGAGTGGGCGACAAGACCACGCTTGTCCTTATCCCTCTCGTGGCAGCATGCGGATCCAGGATATCAAAACTCAGCGGCCCCGGACTTGGATATACCGGCGGAACGATAGACAAACTTGAGTCGATCCCGGGCATGAATATGCACCTTAGCGAAGTTGAGTTCAGGGATCAGGTCAACAGCATCGGATGTGCGATCTCCGGCCATTCACACAAGCTTGCGCCTGCTGAAGGAAAATTTTACAAGCTTAGGGACGTAACAGGGACAGTCCCCTCAATACCTCTGATAACAGCCAGCATTGTCAGCAAAAAACTGGCCGGCGGGGCTTACGGCTATCTTTTTGATGTAAAGTGCGGAAGCGGCGCTTTTATGAACGACATTGAAAGAGCCGGGAAGCTGGCCCGAAAACTTGTAGACATATCTCAAAAACTTGAAAAGACATGTGTCTCTGTCATTACAGATATGGAACAGCCCCTTGGCGAATGGGTTGGAAATTCCGCGGAGGTCTGTGAGGCGATAGAGGTACTCTCAGGCAGGGGGCCGTCTGATACCCGTGAACTCTGCGTAACTCTTGCGGCTTACATGCTGAATATGTCAGGCAGGGCAAATACATTTGAGGAAGGCTTAAAGATCTCTGCAAAAGCCCTTGATGACGGGTCAGCCCTTAGAAAATTTGAAGAGCTGATAATAGCGCAAAAAGGCGACAGTTCAGTTATAAGCGAACCGGAAAGAGTTCTCCCAAAAGCATCTTCAACTTATGAGATCAGGTCAGACAGAGATGGATATCTCTCAAAACTTGACGCCCTTCTTGTTGGGGAAGGACTCAGGGCATTGGGCGGAGGCAGGCTGACCCAGGAGGATACGATCGATCCGTCTGTAGCTATCCGGATGCTCCACAAAGTCGGAGACAAGGTGTCCGAAGGTGATGTTCTGCTGAGGATATACTATAATCAGGAAAAACAGCTCCGGGAGTCTCTTCCTTATGTTGAAAAATGCTGGAAAGTAAGCGACAGCGCCGAGAAAAGAAAGCTTATAATTGACACGGTGCGTTAATTGGAAGTTGAAATTAATGGCTGTTTCTGTTAATCTACGACAGTCCACATGGAGGCGAGTTTCAGCTGGTGCTGGGCCCGGACTTCAAATCCGGTGGGGGTCGGTAACGCCGGTCCCGGTGTGTTCGATTCGCACACGCCTCCGCCATGCGTATTATGCCCTGCACTCAGTGCGGGGCTTTTTGTGTTATTATAAATTCTCGTAAAGGTGGGATATCATGTTTATAACCTTTGAGGGAATAGACGGTTCAGGAAAATCGACGCAGGCATCTTTATTCTGGAAATGGCTTGTTGAAGATAAAAAACGTGACGCCCTCCTAACCAGAGAACCGGGAGGCTGGCCCGGCGGCGATGTGCTACGCAAGATCGTGATCAGCGGAAAACTGAAACACGGCTGGAGCGAGGCTTACCTGTTCATGCTTGACAGGGCAGAGCACATAGCTTCTGTGATACAGCCCGCTATTGACTCAGGCAGGGACATAGTCTGCGAAAGGTATCACGATTCGACCCTTGCCTATCAGATATGGGGCAGGGGACTGCCACTTGAAATATTTGATGAACTTGCAAGACTTTCAGCTTTCCCTGTTCCTGACCTTACTGTCCTCTTCGACATATCACCAGTGAGTGCTTTGAAGAGAGCAAAGTCGAGGGGAGACCTGGATTCTTTCGAGAGTGAAGGAGTATCTTTCATGACTAGAATTCGTGATGGATATCTTGCCCTTTCAAAACGTGACCCTGAAAGATGGATCGTCATAGAATGCGCTGAAAAGAACAGTGCTGAGATCTTTGAAGAGATGACAGGTTCTGTCATTTCAAGGGGGATCTTCTGTGATAAATGACGCCCTCTGCGTTCTTGAAGCTTCTCAGGGATGGAAAGATATAACTTCTGCTGTAGGAATGAAAAGGTGTCCGCAGTCGGTGGCTGTTGCTATTCCTGAGATAATGCAGAAAATGTTTGTAGAGAATTACGGCAGGCTGATACTTGGCGATAGTCCTGTCTGGAAAGAAGGAAGCCACCCTGACCTTATCAATGCCGGCAAACACCTTGTCCCTCCTTCAATTGACGAATGCAGGACACTGCAGGGGGAATTGGCGCTCCATCCGCTGGTATCAGACAGAAGGATGGCAGTCATATGGTGTGCTGAGAAACTCTCGCTTGAGGCTTCAAACAGCCTCCTGAAACTTACTGAGGAACCTCCTGAACATGGTTGTGTCCTGTTTGTCTCAGATGAGGATAAACTTATACCAACGATAAAAAGCCGGGTATGGTCTGTTCGTATAGAATTGCCGGCAGAACTCGCCCAGGCAAAGCCGTTCCCGCTTTCTGACGAAGAATGGGCAGAATGGATAGCCTCAGGAAGAAAAAAGGATCCTGAGATACTATATCTTGAGATAGGAAGCTGGATAAGGGATCTTTCGGAAAAAGGAAAATTCAGAGATGCGGCAGACCTTGATTCCCTGGTAAGGCTGATGGGATCTAAAAGGCTTTCTGTGCCGATGATACAGGATCTGACCTACATGGTCATAAAGGAGGGTGTTCCCTGTGAACAAATATTTAGCAATTTACGGTAAGCCAAGGTATCTTGGCATTTTAGAATACAGCACCGAAGAACCTATCGCGAAAGGCGAGACAGTCGTGGCAGAATCACACAGGGGAGAAGAACTGGCAGTAATAGCAGGCATTTTGACCCCTGAGCAGGAGGCCGAATACAGACTTCTGAGAAACGCTGCTGAACATGGGGATTCTGCATCCAAGACAGCGGAACCCCTTGTCACAGATCTTACTTTCATATCCTTTGCCTCTGATGAGGATATTGAGACAGGCGACCTCTACAGGGAAGAAGAAAAGGGCATCCTGAAAAGTGCTATCGAGATACTCAAGCCGCACGAGCTGGAAATGAAGCTGATCGACGTTGAATTCCTGCGGCACAGAAGGAAATTGTTCTTTTATTTTTCATCCGAACAAAGGGTGGATTTCAGGGCATATGTCCGTGATCTCGCAAGAGAGTTTAAAACAAGGATAGAACTCAGGCAGATAGGCGTTCGTGATGAAGCTAAGATCATCAAGGGCATCGGACCTTGCGGTCAGCCTTGCTGCTGCAGCTACTGGCTCAACCAGTTCGCTCCAATATGCATAAAAATGGTCAAGGAACAAAACCTTGCTCTTAACCCGGCAAAAATTTCGGGCATTTGCGGCAGGCTGATGTGCTGCATGTGCTATGAACACAATGTTTACAGGGAATTGTGGGAAAAACTTCCAAATCCGGGCACAAAGATAAAGACCCCGAACGGGAACGTTGTCGTATCAGGGGTTGAAATACACACAAACAGCGTCCGGTGCTATGTCCCATCTAGAGGGGAGATAAAGATCCCTATCGAGAAGTTTGATGAATTCAAAGAAACTGTTATTTCCGGCAAAGACTGGATTACTGCAGACGAAACAGAGAATGCGGCACCGGTCAGGTCAAGCATGAAGCTGCCTGAAAGCTATGCCGGCACTGATACAAAAATTCGCAGGGAAAAAGATGACAGCAGGAAAGAAAAGAGAAAAGAAAGAGAAGATAAAGACCAGACTCCTTCAGAAGACGGCAAGCCGTTCAAAAAGAAGAGAAGACCGCGAAAGCTTCCTGCAGGACTAAAAGATCAGCCAAAAGAGCCAGTAAATAAGGATAGCATCAAAAAAACACCTGTCCCACCAATAAAGGAAAAAGAGGGCGATAAAACAGAAAATGCGAAACAAAAATCACGACGCCCGAGACGGAGAAGGTCCGGGGCAAAAAAATCTGAAAGACCCGCCGTTGTTGAGGAATAGGAGGCAAGCAATTGGATCTTTTTAAAAACCTGGCAAATAAGCTCAAAAATACAGGAAATAAATGGACACAGGGTATATCCAACCTATTTTCAGATGAACCGATATCCGATGCATTCTGGGATTCTCTGGAAGAATTGCTGATCCTTGGCGATGTTGGGATAGACCTTACGGAAACACTGATAAAGAGGCTCAAACAGAGGGCAATAGACGAGAGGATATCAAAGACATCTGAGCTTAGGGCAGTTTTTTCAAAGCTGCTGATAGAACAGCTCCAGGAAGTTAAAGGAATGGGAGCCCCGCTGGACGTAAGCAGCAAGCCGGCGGTAATACTGATGATCGGCGTTAATGGAAGCGGAAAAACGACGACTGCTGGAAAGCTTGCTGCGCAGTTTAAAAAAGAGGGGAAAAAAGTCCTGCTTGCAGCAGCCGATACATTCAGAGCGGCAGCTATCGAGCAGCTAAAGGCATGGGGTGAAAGGACCGATGTCCGCGTTATAGCACAAAGTCAGGACAGCGATCCTGCAGCTGTGGTTTTTGACGCGATAATGGCAGCAAAGGCAGGCAGCTATGATGTTATCATTGCAGACACTGCCGGAAGGCTCCATACAAAATCCAACCTCATGGAAGAGCTTGCCAAAGTCTACAGGATAGTTAAACGCGAAATACCCGAAGGACCGGCAGAAGCGTTGATAGTCCTTGACGCTGTAACAGGCCAGAACGGTTTCATGCAGGCTGAGACCTTTAGCAAGGTCATGCCCGTCACCGGCGTTGTTCTTACAAAGTTCGACAATACATCCAAGGGCGGAATAATACTCGCAATTGCCGAAAAACTCAGGATGCCGATCAGGTATGTTGGATTGGGCGAAGGCGTTGACGATCTTCAGCTCTTTGACCCAAAGACATTCATTGAGACGCTGCTTGACATAGAAAACAATGACTGATCAGGAATGCGTCAGAAGTGAACGTAAAGAAAGACATCCAAGAGATCCTCTTGTAAAAAAGATACTGGCACTTCTGGTCCCAAGGGGAGAAATGGAAATATTCAACAACGCGAGGGAACTCCTTTTTGATGCATGGGGAGAACCTGAGCGCATCAGTCCCTTTATGCCGTTCACATGGACTAATTATTATGAAGATATCGCTCCGGAACTCGACAGGTGTTTCTTTTCGTATCCCGGACTTTTCAACATGTCAGACCTTCCTGACTGGAAGATGCTGACATGCAGCCTTGAAAAGGCGACAGGATCAGCAAGAAGGGTGAACCTTGACCCTGGGACAATTGACGGAGCAAGGTTGCTGCTTGCTTCAACGAAAGGCCAGGCACACAGGATATACCTCAGGGACGGTATTTTTGCAGAGGTAACACTTTGCAGAAGGAAGGGCAGATGGGAAAGCTTTTTTTATACCTTCCCTGACTTTAAAAGCGGAGCTTATTTTGAATGGCTTGAAACAGTGCGCGAAGACTGGAAAAAAGAAAAGAACAGCGTTGATTTATAGGGGGTATTTAAATGATCGAACGTTACGAAACTCCTGAGATAAAGGCGATCTGGAACGACCAAAACCGTTTCCAAAAATGGCTTGATGTTGAACTTGCAGTATGTAAGGCCTGGAACGAGGCAGGAAAAATACCTGATGAGGACTACAGGAATATCGTTCAAAAAGCCTCTTTCAGCGTTGAGAGGATACGCGAGATAGAAGAGGTCACACAGCATGACGTCATCGCATTTGTTTCGAGCGTTGCCGAATGTATAGGAGAGTCAGGCCGATATGTCCACCTTGGGCTGACAAGCAGCGATGTGATCGATACAGCATCCTCTCTCCTTCTTTCAGAGAGCATGAAAACTGTGCTGGATGCACTTTATGCCCTTCATAAAATGATCGGAGAAAAGGCCTTGGAGTACAAGATGACACCCTGCGCAGGAAGGACTCATGGCATACATGCAGAGCCGACGACTTTTGGCCTTAAAATGCTCAACCACTACGCTGAAATAGGCCGGGATATAAACAGGATCACTCAGACCAAGAAAGATATGATGGTAGGGGGCCTCTCCGGAGCAGTTGGTACCTATGCCAACTGCCCTCCTTCGATAGAAGCAAGGACATGCGAGCTTCTCGGTCTTGATGTTGATCCGGTATCGACCCAGGTCATCCAGAGAGACAGGCACGCCCGTATCGTAACTGACCTTGCTATCTGCGGAGCATCGCTGGAAAGGCTGGCTCTGGAGGTACGTCATCTTCAAAGGACTGAAGTCCTGGAGGCTCTTGAACCTTTCAAGAAAGGCCAGAAAGGGTCATCTGCAATGCCTCACAAGAAAAACCCCATACTCAGCGAAAGGGTATGCGGGATGGCGAGGCTTCTGAGAGGCTATGCCGTTCCGGCAGTGGAAAACATTGCCCTTTGGCATGAACGCGACATCAGCCATTCTTCTGTCGAAAGGGTAATGTGGCCGGATGTCTTCCACCTGATACTTTATATGATCAAAACTATGACAAAAATTATTAATGGAATTACTGTTAATAAAGAGAAAATGAAAGAAAATATAGAAATTACCAATGGCCTTCTTTTTTCAGGCAGGATACTGATTACACTTGTAGAAAGGGAAGGGATAAGCAGGGAAGAGGCATATGCTATAGCACAAAGCAATGCGATGAGGTGCTGGAACGAAAAAATACCTCTCCTTGAGCTGCTCAAAAACGACCCCAGGATCAAGAAAATGAGTGAGAGTGAGCTGGAATCTTTATTTGATTTGGAGTATTATCTTAAACATATAGAAGAGGTCTTCAGCAGATTTCCCGAACTGAGTGAGAACTCGACTATAAAATAATACATAATAATATGGAGGATTTGCAAATGGCTGCTCCAGACAGAAATATGGCTCTCGAAATGGTTCGTGCTACGGAAGCTGCGGCTATGGCCGCTGGACGGTGGATGGGACGTGGGGACAAGAACGGAGTTGACGGTGCCGCAGTTAATGCAATGCGTTTCATGCTCAACAACGTCAACATGGACGGTCAGGTCGTTATAGGCGAAGGGGAGAAAGACGAAGCCCCAATGCTCTTTAACGGAGAAAAGCTTGGTACGGGATGTGATCCACAGGTCGACATCGCAGTAGACCCGATAGACGGGACCCGTCTTACTGCACAGGGCCTTCCGAACGCAGTCAGTGTAGTCGCGTTTGCAGAGCGCGGCACAATGTTTGACCCCCAGCATATTTTCTATATGGATAAGATAGCAACAGGTCCCTTTGCAGCACATGCGATCAACATTGAGGCCTCTCCGACGGACAACATCAGGGCGGTAGCCAGAGCACTGAGGAAATCTGTTGAAGACGTGACCATAATAATCCTTGACAGACCAAGGCACGAAGAACTTATTAAAGAGATCCGTTCCATGCATGCCCGTATCAGGCTTATCCCTGACGGCGACGTTGCAGGCGCCCTCTCGACATGCAAACCGAATTCCGGTATCGACATGCTCATGGGGGTAGGAGGATCCCCGGAAGCCGTTATCACAGCATGCGCTGTAAAGTGCGTCGGCGGTAACATGCAGTGCAAACTTTGGCCGCGCAACGATGAAGAGAGAGAAAAGTGCAAAGAGAAGGGAATGGACGTCAACAAAGTCCTTCACCTAAACGACCTTGTAGCGTGCGACAACGTATTCTTCGCTGCTACCGGCGTAACGGACGGAGACTGGCTCAAGGGCGTACGTTACACCGGAGATGCCGTACACACATCCTCACTTGTCATGAGGGCAAAGAGCGGAACGATCCGTTACATAGACGCAACACACAACGTGCAGAAACTGGATGAGATAAGCGGCATAAAATATGGGGCACAGTCCAACGCAGTTTCATTCCTGTAATATCTGACAAATAGATAAGATGGTCTTTACTTTAAGGCAGCTTCTTCGCTCTAAGCGATCAGAAGCTGCCTTTTTTTGTTAATGACTCAACTTTTCCACCGTCTTTCCCGCGTGCCTTTGATCAGGAAGGACACTGTTCCTCGAAAGAGGGACATAACAAATCACAATAGCGACTGAATTATATCTAGTGTGTTTCGAGATCGGGAGAGCACCTTTTTCCGTCAGGAAAATTATTAAATAATCCATAGTGCTCGAACCATTTCGAATGCGTTTTGAAATCCGGAATCCAGCGACTTCAATATTTTAGAGCCACTGACTCTCCGCTGATAAGAATGTGGACAAGACGAAAAACAGAGGTTTTGAATCCACTGGCAGCAAGAGGTGGGAAAGTTGAGTTTATGACCCTACATGAGTTGCTTTAGAATGAATAACGGACAACAATTTCCATTATTTATTATGTTGACATTCAACATATCTATTGTTTCTGAAAGATATTCACAAAACATAATATTTACTTTGTGATCACAGATCGTTTTTAAATTTTCAACGAATTTACTGCAGTTACATTACTAAAATTATTTGAATATTGCGGCTTGACTTTCAATGAGCCAGTGATAATCTTTATACGTAAGTTAAATGATCCACATACGCGAGGGGGCGGTCTTTTTGGGGGAGATCGATCGGATCGCTGAGGTTTTGCATAAACATAAGCAAGATCCCAGATATTTGCTTGCAATTCTTCTCGATATCCAGGAATCAGAAAACTGCATTTCAATTGAAGCAATGCGCGCTGCAGCAGAATACCTTGGTGTTTCCGAAAGCCGTGTATTTGCCGTTGTGACATTTTATCGGACTCTGAGCCAAAAGAAAAAAGGCAGAAAGATCATACGTGTCTGTATGGGTACTGCATGTCATCTCCGCGGATCAACTGCAGTTCTTCATGAACTGGAAAAAAAGCTGGGCATTAAAAGCGGCGGAGTTACAGAAGACGGCGAATATACTCTTGAAACAGTTAACTGTGTCGGTGCCTGCGCGCTTGCGCCGGTGGTCACAGCCGGAGAAAATTCTTTTGGCAGGATGGAACCGTCCAAAGCAGCAGAGCTTCTGGCAAAGGGGGCTTTTGCATGAGATTCGATACCCTTTCTGACTTGAAAAATTATAAAAATGAGATTTCACAAAAGCAAGATAAAGGGAAAGAGATCTGGATATGCGGAGGTCCGGGATGTGTTGCAAACGGCAGCATGATCCTTGCTGAAGAATTTGCCAAAGCTATAGGCAATAAAGCTTTTTCTGATGTAAACACCTCATTCTGGCACAGCATCAAAGTCCTTATACGACCCGAAGAAAAAGAAACAGAGAAATTGATCAGGACGGGTATCACAGGCTGCATGGGACCATGCGAGAATGGTCCTATCGTCCATGTCGAACCTGACGGGCTATATTATCAGAAAGTAACGGTCGATGACATTGAGGGTATCCTTGAGGCGATAAGGCATAACGTCCCTTATAAGGCTAAGGCAATGTACGGAGGTGACGGCAAACCTGCAGAAGTCCCTTTGGCAGAAAATATACCTTTCCTAGCCAAACAGAAAAAGCTTGTCCTTGGCAAAATGAGCACAATGTCTCCGCTGGATCTCAAAGATTACATCGCTCACGGTGGATATTCAGCACTTATAAAAGTATTGGAGACAATGACCCCTGAAGAAGTATGCAGTGAAGTAAAAGCTTCGGGACTTAGAGGCAGGGGCGGCGGCGGCTTCCCGACTGGAGTGAAGTGGGAATCATGCCGCAACTCATCTTCTGACAGGCGCTACGTTCTTGTCAACGGCGACGAGGGAGATCCGGGCGCATTTATGGACAGGGCACTGATGGAAGGCGATCCCTACTCTGTTATTGAAGGACTTACCATCGGCGCTTACGCGATAGGTTCCGGCGAAGGGATCATTTACGTAAGGCATGAATATCCGCTGGCCGTCAAGAGGCTTGCAAACGCGATAAATAACCTCGAAGAGGCCGGATTGCTTGGTACGAACATACTTGGCACAGGTTTTGATTTTCATGTTGAGATCTGCAAAGGCGGAGGAGCTTTTGTCTGCGGCGAGTCTACTGCACTCATGACCTCTATAGAGGGAAAACCGGGGGTCCCCAGGGTCAAGTACATAAGATCCACAGAAAGGGGTCTCTGGGAGTCTCCTACCGTGCTCAACAACGTAGAAACATGGGCAAACGTGCCCCATATCATTACAAACGGTTCAGACTGGTTCAGGGGCATTGGAAGCGAAAACAACTCAGGCACAAAGGTCTTCGCACTTGTAGGCAAAGTCAAAAATACGGGGCTTGTAGAGGTGCCAATGGGAACTACCCTCAGACAGATCATTTACGATATTGGCGGAGGGGCAGCCAAGGATCGTCCTTTCAAGGCAGTCCAGACAGGAGGACCTTCCGGAGGATGCCTTCCTGCATCAATGCTTGACACACCGGTAGATTTCGACAGTCTAACAGAGGCAGGGTCGATGATGGGATCGGGCGGCATGATCGTTATGGACGACAGGACCTGCATGGTCGACATAGCACGTTACTTCATTGATTTCCTTGTAGGGGAGTCATGCGGAAAGTGTGTTCCCTGCAGAGAGGGCCTGAAAAAAATGCAGATGATCCTGGGTGATCTCACGAGCGGAAAAGGTCGTGAAGGCGATACTCAGTTACTCGAAGAGCTTGCCGAAGGCATCGCGGATACCTCTCTTTGCGCATTGGGCCAGTCTGCGGCAAATCCGGTACTGTCTACAATAAGATATTTTAAAGAGGAATATATTGAGCATGAAAAGGAGCATTTCTGCAGGTCAGGAGTCTGTCAGGGAATGTTCAGGATCGAGATCGATGAAGAGAAATGCAGAAGCTGCGGCCTCTGCTCAAAGAATTGTCCTGTTGATACTATTGAAAAACTCGAAAGCGGGAAATACAGGATCAAACAGGAAGGCTGCATAAAATGCGGGGCATGTTTTGAAGTATGTCCATTCTTATCAGTGGACATAGTAAAAGAGGTGACCGAAGATGATTGAGATAACTATAAACGGGATACCAATTAAAGTTGAAAAAGGGACAACGATCCTTCATGCGGCCCAGGAAAACAACATTGATATCCCCACCCTCTGCAACCACGAGGGATTGACCCTTGAAGGAAACTGCAGGCTATGTTCTGTTGAGATAAATGACAGAGGAAACAGAAAGATAGTTGCCTCATGCATGTTCCCGGTCACAAGGAGCATATCTGTTGAGACTGAGACAGAGAGAGTACAAAGGGCCAGAAATACAGTCCTTCAGCTCCTGGTAAACAGAAACCCCAAATCCCCGA
This sequence comes from Synergistota bacterium, assembly GCA_034331105.1. Taxonomy (GTDB): domain Bacteria; phylum Synergistota; class Synergistia; order Synergistales; family Synergistaceae; genus Caenicola. The sequence continues at coordinate 23,990 of JAXQGB010000015.1, forward strand.
TCATCCAGCAGCTCTGCGCAAAATACGGCGTCGATCGCGAGGAGCGGTTTGCCATGGAGCCTGATCTCTGCATCAGGTGCGGTCGTTGCGTAAGGGCATGCGAAGCTAACGGGACCAAGGCGATAGAGCTTGTCGACAGAGGTTTTGACCGGCATGTGGCGCCTCCGTACGAACTTGAGACTGACGCCTGCATCGGCTGTCTCTCATGTGCGACAGTATGCCCGACCGGAAAAATAACCTACGAAGAATCGCCCGGAAAGAGAAAGATCTGGTATAAGGAATTCGACGTTCTGCAGTGTAAAAGATGCGGGATCTACTTTGCTACAAAGGAAATGCTCGACTGGGCAGGCAGGCCGGAAAATGACCGTGATTACTGTGACCACTGCCAGAAGTACATTGAAAGCGTAAAGTTCTTAACAGAGTCTCAAAAGAAATAACTGCCCAAACAATATTTGTCCTTCGACCCGGCGTATCTCACGCAGAAACTCCGGGCATTGGGCAGCGGGAGCGATCCCGCCGCCTGCCGGTTAGCAAAGAAGGAGGCCCTCAGCGGGTCTCCTTTTGTCTTTACAACACCCGTAAGATACGGGAATCTAAAAAAGTACAGGGAGGAATGCGGCATGGAAATGATACTCGTAACATCGCCTGAAAAATGTATCGGCTGCGGGACCTGTGAACTGGCCTGTTCACTGTCTCATAACGGAGAGTGCAGGCCAGCGATCTCAAGAGTCAATGTCTTTAGATTCGACAAGGGCAACAACGTCCCGATGATGTGCTTCCAGTGTGAAGAGGCAGCATGCATGGCGGTCTGCAAGACCAAAGCCCTCGTACGTGACGAAGAGACCGGCGTGGTAAAGGTGGAAGAGGATAAGTGCATCGGATGCAGGATGTGCGTTATGGCATGTCCTTTCGGAAATATCGCGTTCGATAGGGTCGCAAAAGTCGCCATAAAGTGCAATCACTGTGACGGAGAACCTCTATGCGCGGAATTCTGTCCGACGGCAGCGATAGAATACCTCCCCGCTGATACCGCTACACTTAACAGAAAAAAAGCATTTTCAGCCAAAATGAAACAGGCTCTTGAGGAGGTGAAGTAATATGGCAGGCTGGACAGAAACTATCCTGAGGGTCAACCTCACCGAAGGAACGGTCAAAAAAGAAGCTCTTGATATGGAAGCAGCTAAAAAATACCTGGGATGCAGAGGTCTGGGTGTCTATTACTATATGAAGGAAGTCAAGCCGGGTGTAGATCCATTGGGACCTGAGAACAACCTGATATTTGCTACGGGAGTCCTCACCGGTACCATGGGTTCCAGCACGGGCAGATACGAAGTTGTTACCCGCGCGCCTCTCAACGGGACACTAGCCGGATCCAATTCAGGAGGATACTGGGGACCGGAACTGAAATACGCCGGATATGACATGGTAATTTTTGAAGGACAGTCGTCAAAACCTGTCTATCTTAACATCTACAACGGAACGGCAGAACTATGCGACGCATCCGACCTCTGGGGCAAGAATGTCCCCGATACAACAGCAGCGCTCCTTGCAAAGCATGATCCGGACGCCAAAGTTGCATGCATCGGACCGGCAGGGGAGAACAAAGTCCTCTTTGCCAACATCATGAACGATGACCACAGGGCAGCGGGGCGTAGCGGCGTCGGTGCTGTAATGGGTTCCAAGAACCTTAAAGCTATCGTTGTCAGAGGCACCAAAGGAGTAAAGATCGGAGACAAGGACAAGTTCCTCGCTGCAGTCAGGGCAAGCAAAAAACTGCTTAAGGAAAACGCTGTCACGAGCGGCGGACTTCCGGCATTTGGAACGAACGTTCTTGTTAACATACTCAACTCAGTCGGCTCACTTCCGACACGAAATTTCCGTGAGTCGCACTTTGAAACGGCGGACAAGGTCGGAGGAGAATCACTCGCCGCAACGAGGATGCACAAGAACAAGGCCTGCGCCTTCTGTTCTATCGGATGCGGAAGGGTAGCGTGGAGCGAAGGCAAGTATGCCGGAGAGGGCGAAGGCCCTGAATATGAAACAGTCTGGTCCTTCGGTCCTGACTGCGGCATAGACAACATTGATGTCGTAAACAAGGCAAACTTCATCTGCAACGAGCTAGGGCTCGATACGATCACAATGGGCAGCACGATGGCCGCAGCTATGGAGCTGTATGAAACAGGCGCCATTGGAAAAGACGAAGTCGGGCACGAACTAAAGTTTGGCAGCGAAGATGCCCTGATAGCTCTCGTTGAGGCCACAGCATACAGAAAAGGCTTCGGCAATGAACTTGCAGAGGGATCCTTCAGGCTGGGAACAAAATACGGACATCCTGAATTCTCAATGACAGCCAAAAAGCAGGAGATGCCGGCATATGACCCGCGCGGCATCCAGGGAATAGGACTTAATTATGCCACATCAAACAGGGGCGGCTGCCACGTTCGCGGATATACTATTTCTCCTGAGATCCTTGGCCTTCCGGAAAAACTCGATCAGCAGTCGATCGTGGAAAAACCGGCATGGGTAAAGGGATTCCAGGACCTGACTGCAGCAGTTGACTCTATAGGCATGTGCCTCTTCACGACATTCGCACTGGGAGCCCCTGCTATCGCTGCCGAGATCACAGGAGCATCAGGCATTGAATTCACCGGCGACGAAGTGGCATTGGCAGGCGAGAGAATATACAACCTTGAAAGGCTCTACAATCTCAGCGTCGGATATACAAAAACAGACGATACCCTGCCTGCAAGGATGTTTAACGATCCCATCAGCTCAGGTCCGATGAAGGGCAACGTAAGCCGCGTTCCCGAAATGCTCCCTCATTACTATGAGGCAAGGGGATGGGATGAAAACGGTGTTCCGACACCGGAAAGGCTTGAAGCTCTGGGACTCAGGGAGTTTATGACGATCTAAAAGCCGGTCGATTAACCAATAACATCCGGAATTCAAATGAGCGGTCCGCGGGCATATCTGCATCTTACCCGCGGATCTGTTTTAAAATAGGATATACTATATTAGCGCATTGGATCATCATTAATAATTTTAAAGTATCCCGGCATTTTGAGGAGGCGAGCCCTTGATAAAAGTCGGTTTTTTCGCAGATATCAGGTCTATGGTCGGCACCAAGGAGATAACGATGCCTTTAAGGCCGACACTTGGACTTCTCATGGATGACCTTAATGCAAAGTTCGGGAAAAATTTCCGTGATTTCTGCATGGACGGAGACAAGATATCCAAAAGGGTCAACATCCTTGTAAACGGCCACCACATGCTCCATCTCCAACAGGACGATACCCCCCTCAAAGACGGAGACGACGTAAGGATCTTCCCGCTAATCGGCGGAGGCTAAAATACTTAAGTTCAAATCAGATAAAATAAGAGCCCCGGACATCAGCTTAAACGTCCGGGGCTCTTTACATCTAAGTTTTCAGGGCTATATCTGTTTTTTCCAGCGTGCGCCCTGGGGCGTATCTTCTATGGTTATCCCTTTTGACGCCAGAAGATCCCTAATTTCGTCAGATCTTTTAAAGTTTTTGGACTTCCTGGCTTCTGCCCTCTCATCAAGAAGTGCTTCTATTTCTGCGTCTGGCACTTCATCACACTCACTGTGAAAAAAGCCAAAGACGCAGTTAACATTATCGAAGAAATCCTTTGCAGACTTTAAGCCTTCTTCACAGAATCCGTCATTATCAGTCAGATGTACATTTACAGCCCTGACAACGTCAAAAACGCTGCCAAGTGCTCCTGCTGTGTTGAAATCGTCATCCATGGCATCCGTATACCCAAGGTAGGCCTTCGCCACAGCTTCAGCAAGGGCATTGTCCTTCCCGCATGACTTGCGGTTTGCCACAGCGAAATTAAGGTCGGCATAGCAGTTGTTGATCCTTTCAAGCGCGCTTTGAGCCTGGTCCAGACCCTCTTTAGAAAAATTGATGGGAGAGCGGTAGTGTGCGCTCAGCAGGAAGAAGCGGAGCACCAGAGGGTTGAATTTCTTTCTTATGTCTCTCACTGTCATGAAATTGCCGAGGGATTTCGACATCTTTTCTTTGTCGATCATTATGTATGCGTTATGGAGCCAGTATTTTACAAACTGGCACCCGGAAGCGCACTCAGACTGGGCTATCTCGTTCTCGTGGTGGGGGAATACAAGGTCGCTGCCTCCGCCGTGGATATCTATCGAGTCTCCGAGATACTTAGTGGACATTGCGCTGCATTCGATGTGCCAGCCCGGTCGGCCGTTGCCCCACGGACTCTCCCAGAAAGGTTCTTCCGGCTTGCTGGCCTTCCATAGTGCAAAATCAAGAGGATTGTTCTTTCTTTCATCCACTTCGATCCTTGCTCCGCTCACAAGCTCGTCTATGCTCTGTTTTGAGAGTTTTCCGTATTCCGGGAAACTGACTACCGAGAAGTAGACATCGCCGTCTTTTTCATAGGCGTGCCCTTTCTCTATGAGTGTCTTAACGATCTTGATGATCTCATCTATTTCGTGAGTAGCCCTGGGGTGGATATCAGCTCTCTTAATGCCAAGGGCGTCGGCATCCTCAAAATATTCCGCAATGAACCTTTCCGCCAGTTCAGGTACAGTTATTCCCATCTCGTGTGCGCGTCTTATCATTTTGTCGTCTATGTCGGTGAAATTCTGGACAAACGTCACCTCGTAGCCGGTCGCCTCAAGATATCTCCTGAAAAGGTCAAAGAGAACAAAAGGCCTCGCGTTGCCGATGTGGAAAAAATCGTATACAGTAGGTCCGCAGACGTAAAATCTGACCTTGCATTTTTCTATTGGTTCAAACGGTTCTTTTTTTCTCGTTAGATCGTTATAAACTACCAGAGCCATTGTGGCACCTCCTGAATGCTACTTTAACCATACTATGATATCCTATACCATGAGCCTGACATCAGCAATCACGGAAAGGAATTTTTTTTTGAAAAGAGAAGACCTTCTTAATCATATTAAAGCATTTCCGGATAAACCCGGAGTATATATGATGCGTGATCCGGACGGCAAAATAATTTACGTAGGCAAAGCGAAATCCCTCAAGAAAAGGGTCTCTTCATATTTTCGCCACTCCAACTTCGCTTCGCCCAGGCTGAGGAAACTCGTGGAAACTATATCCGACATATCTACTATCAGGACAGAGACGGAGATAGAGGCACTTATCCTCGAAAACAGACTTATAAAATTGTATCAGCCCTTCTTCAATATCGACCTCAAAATGAACGAACGTTATGCATATATAAAGGTCACATCAGAGAAATTCCCGCGTATTGTGGTCACGAGGCATAAGCAGGATGACGGAGCAGTTTATATAGGCCCGTTCGTGAGAGTTTCCGAGGTGAGGGAACTCCTTCGACTAATAGAGCGCTATCTCCCATTGCGTTACTGCAAGGGGGAAATAAAAGAGCCAAACAAAAAGGTCCGTCCATGCATGAGGCATTCCCTTGGACACTGCCTTGCGCCCTGTGCCGGGCTTTGCACTGAAAATGAGTACAGGGAAAGGGCAGCGGATGTAATTATGATGCTGCAGGGCAAAGGTCTGGAGCTAGTCGAAAAACTTAGAAAAAAAATGGACAAGTCGGCACAAAACCTTGAATTTGAAGAGGCAGCGGCACTTCGGGACACGATAAGGGCTATCTGGAGAGTCAGCCGCCAGCGAAACAACATTCCGGAGATCGAGGCAGGCAGGGACAACTTCTGGGAGACTCTGAACCGTCTTCAGGATACTTTGAAACTGCCCATGCTTCCATGGAGAATAGATGGTTTCGACATATCACACACCGCAGGGAAAGAGACAGTAGGTGTAGTTGTCGTCTTTGAGCAGGGATACCCGAACACCTCCCTGTACAGAAGGTTCAACATAAAGACTGTCGAGGGCATAGATGACTTCAGATCTATGAAGGAGACTCTGCTTAGGAGATATAAAAGGTGCATGGACGGACAGGAGCCGATGCCCCAGCTTATCCTGATCGATGGCGGTCCGGTACAGCTTGAATTCGCAATGGAGGCTTTGAAGGAACTTGGGATCATTGGCATACCGATAATTTCCCTGGCCAAAGAAAATGAGGAAATATATATACCGGATCAAAAGGTACCCATACGCCTTGATCACACAGATCCTGCCCTGAGGCTTCTGCAGCATGTAAGGGACGAATCTCACAGATATGCAATAACATCCCACAGGGCTGCCAGGGGCAAAAATTTCAGGAGAAGCAAACTTGAGGATGTTCCCGGAGTGGGAAGGACCAAGGCAGCTCAGCTCATAACAAAGTTTGGAAGTACAAGAGCTATAATGGATATCGCCGAGGAAGATCTGGCTTCAGCGCCGGGGATCGGCAGGACGTTGGCTAAAAGGATACAGGAACATCTCAGGCAGGCAGATGAAGGGAGTCCGGAAAATTGACCTCTCATGATCAGAAGATGCAGGATGAACACTATATGAGGACGGCGCTTTCCTTGGCATTGAACGGCACCGGCACTGTCAGTCCCAACCCCCGGGTCGGATGCGTTATAGTCCGTGATTCAAAAATAATCGGCACAGGGTGGCATAAGTGCTGCGGAGAACCTCACGCGGAGGTAGAAGCGGTCAGGAATGCCGGCGGGAATATAAAAGGTTCCACCGTATACGTCAACCTTGAACCATGCTGCCATCAGGGAAGGACTCCTCCATGTGCGCCAATGCTGATCGAAAAAGGAGTTGCACGTGTTGTTATCGGAATGACAGATCCTAACCCCATAGTGGACTGCCGCGGAGAAAACATGCTCCTGGATGCCGGGATAGAGGTAACAAGCGGAGTTCTTGAAAAAGAGTCAAAATGGATAAACAGGGGATTCATAAGAAGGATGAGAAACAAACGTCCATGGATCACCATAAAAATTGCAGCTTCAATAGATGGGAACATTGCTCTGAAGAACGGGACAAGCAAATGGATAACGGGTGAAAGCTCAAGACAGAAAGTCCATATGATGAGAGCTGAGAACGATGCTCTGCTTAGCGGGGCCGGAACTGTCATTGCAGATGACCCGACGTTTACGGTCAGAGAAGCTGACGGAAGGACGCCTAAAAGGGTGATCCTTGACAGAAGGCTGAACACCCCGTTATCGGCAGCAATTTTTAAGGAAAAGGACCTGATCTTCTTAACTGCCAGTTGTGCGTCAACTGAAAAGATCACCGGGATCAGGGAGCTTGGTGCTGAGGTTTACACTATAGATGCGCATGAATGCAGTGAGTTGGAATTTGTTATGGCTAAATTGTGTGAAATAGGTGTAAACTATCTGATGGTCGAATGCGGAGCTAAACTGACAAGCTCACTGCTAAGATCCGGTCTGGCCGATGAGATATCATTGTTTATGGCGCCAAAGATCCTGGGCAGCGGCATACACTTTTCCGAATACCTGGAGCTTGGCATGCTGGATGATGCAATTAAAATTAAAGATATCAAGACCTCCGCCTGCGGGGATGACATATGGATCAGGGGTGTGTTTTCATGTTCACCGGACTTATAGAGACAATAGGCAAAATTTCTGCGATACATCCCAGGGGCGATGTCTGGCAGCTCGACATTGAAGCGCCCAAGATAGCCGGGGAGCTGCGTATCGGCGATTCCGTATCGATCTCAGGCTCGTGCAGCACGGTAGTCCGGTCTGACAACAGATCCTTCAGCATAGAGATAATGGAAGAGACGCGAAAGAAGACAAAACTAGGAGATTTTAAAAACGGCTCAAAAGTAAACCTTGAAAGGGCTATGAGACTTGATTCAAGACTTGACGGTCACATCGTTTCCGGTCATATAGACGGGCTTGCCAAGGTAGATAAAATTGAAAAATATCCCGAGACAATGAAATATTATTTTAATGCCGGTCCTGATATACTATCCGGTATCGTTTCCAAAGGCTCAGTCGCAATAGACGGAATAAGCCTCACGGTAATAGATGTGACCACTGATACCTTTTCAGTCGGCATAATTCCTACAACTATCTCGGAAACTACACTTTCAGAACTCAGAGAGGGCGATGCCGTAAATATTGAAACAGATATCCTTGGTAAATATATAACTAAATTTTTGAGTACTCGTTTTTCCGACGCCGATAGAGGCGGGGAGATGAAAAATTCCCTTACATGGGATAAACTTGTAAAATATGGTTGGGTCTAGGGGGATCAGCAGAGAATGTTCAACACTATCGAAGAAGCAATAAATGAAATCAAACAGGGGAAAATGATAATCGTCGTAGACGACGAAAACAGGGAAAATGAGGGTGACCTCGTTATGGCGGCAGACTGCTGCAGGACAGAGGACATCAATTTCATGATAAAAAATGCAAGAGGGCTCGTCTGTGTGCCGATAGGTGCCGAACAGGCTAAAAAGCTCCAGCTCAATCCTATGGTGGAGCACAACACCGATTCTCACGGAACAGCATTCACAGTCTCAGTTGACCACGTAAAAGACACAACGACAGGAATATCAGCCGCGGAAAGGGCTATTACAGCCAAAGCCCTGGCAAACCCGCTTTCAAGGGCCGAAGATTTTCACAGGCCGGGACACATTTTCCCCTTAGTGGCACGTCACGGGGGAGTCCTAAAAAGAGCGGGACACACTGAGGCAGCTGTAGACCTCTCGCGTATGGCCGGATTTAACGAAGGCGGAGTGATATGCGAGATCATGAACGAGGACGGAAGCATGGCAAGGCTGCCGCAGCTTCTTGATTTTGCCAAAAAACATGAAATGAAGATCATTACAGTTGAGAATCTTATCCGTCACCGCGTGATGAGGGAAAAATTTGTCCGCAGGGAAGCAACAGTCCACTTGCCGACGGCCTGGGGAGATTTTGTATGTCATGCATACACCAGCCCTTACGGCGACAACCCGGGCGCACTGCATCTTGCCCTTGTCAAAGGGGAGATAGACGGAGTGGATGATGTTCTGGTCCGTGTGCACTCAGAGTGTTTCACCGGAGACCTTCTCGGTTCGCTCAGATGCGACTGCGGTCCCCAGCTCCACAAAGCGATGATGATGATAGAAAAAGCAGGAAGGGGAGTCCTTCTCTACATGAGACAAGAAGGACGGGGCATCGGACTTCTTGCCAAACTGAAAGCCTATGAGCTTCAGGAAAAGGGCATGGACACTGTCGAGGCGAACGTTGCCCTTGGCTATGCCCCGGATTCCAGGGATTACGGAGTTGGTGCCCAGATACTGGCAGACCTCGGACTCAGAAAGATCAGGCTCATGACCAACAACCCTGTTAAGATAACAGGGCTCAAAGGGTACGGGCTTGAAATCACTGAAAGGATCCCTATCGAGGTCGATTCAAACCCGTTCAACGAAAAATATCTCAATACAAAGGTCCGCAAGATGGGGCACGTAATAAGTAACTCTATGTGCAAAGAGTTGGAAAAGGAAGAAGCAAAACAGTAACATCCATCTATCAAAACTTTTGAAGGGGAGAATTAAAAATGAAAACAGTCCAGGGTAATATGATCGGGAGCGGTCTTCGTTTCGCAATTATAGCGTCCAGATTCAATGAGCTTATCACCTCAAAACTTATTGAAGGAGCAAAAGATGCGCTTTCACGCCATGATGTGCGCCATCAGGATATAGATGTCTACTGGACGCCGGGAGCGTGGGAACAGCCTGTAGTAGCAAAAGAGATAGCAATGAGCGGCAAATATGACGCCATAATTACTCTGGGTGCTGTCATCCGCGGAGACACCACGCACCATGAGTATGTTGCAGGCGAGGCAGCAAAAGGACTTGCCCATGTAGGGCTTGAACACCGCATCCCTGTAGCGTTTGGGATAATCACATGCGACAACCTCGAACAGGCTCTTGCCCGCTCAGGCAGCAAAGCCGGAAACAAAGGAGCTGACGCTGCCCTTGCTGCTCTTGAGACTGCCAATCTTCTCAGGGAAGTGCGCAAGGACAGGGGAGCTGATGCATAATGCTTGACATCAAATGGATGAGGGAGAACACTGAAGAATTTGCCGTGATGCTGGCAAACAGGAATTACTCCTTCCCACTTGACCGCTTTATAGAGCTTGACTCCGTGCGCAGGGAGACCCTCCTGGAAGCTGAGGCCCTGAAAGAAAAACGCAACGCAGGGGCAAAAGAGGTCGGGATGAAAAAGAAAGCCGGTGAAAATGCCGACGGGCTCATGGAAGAGATGCGCCTTATCGGTGAGAAGGTCAAGGAGCTGGACGAAAAAGTCGGGACCATTGAAGCCGAACTTGACGACCTTGCGATGAGGATACCCAACAAACCTCATGATTCAGTTCCTATAGGAGCAGATGAAAAAGACAACATCGAAATAAGAAAACACGGTAAACCCCGTGAATTCTCTTTTGAACCGAAAGCTCACTGGGACCTGGGGGAACCTCTGGGGATAATGGACTTTGAAAAGGGAGTCCAGCTAGCTGAGAGCCGTTTTACTGTGCTCAAAGGCTCCGGGGCAAGACTCGAAAGAGCTCTTATGAACTTCATGCTTGACCTTCATACGACCCAGCATGGATTTACTGAGATAGCACCTCCGATACTGGTAAACACAGGTACGATGAGCGGAACAGGACAGCTTCCAAAGTTTGCCGAGGACCTTTATAAATGTGCCAATGACGACCTCTGGCTGATCCCCACAGCTGAAGTGCCTCTGACAAATCTGCATGCCGGCGAGATCATGAACGAGTCCGACCTGCCTAAATTCTACTGCGCCTTTACCCCATGCTTCAGGCGCGAAGCAGGCAGCTACGGCCGCGATATGAGGGGCATGCTCAGGCAGCATCAGTTCGACAAGGTCGAAATGGTAAAGCTGAGCACTCCTGAAAAAAGCTACGATGAGCTCGAGCATATGACGAACTGCGCAGAAAAAGTCCTCCAGCTGCTGGGTATCCCATACAGGGTAATTTGCCTCTGCACCGGAGATATGGGCTTTGGTGCGGCGAAAACATATGATATCGAAGTATGGCTCCCAAGTCAGAACTGCTACCGCGAGATCAGCTCCTGCAGCAATTGCGAAGATTTCCAGGCAAGAAGGATGGGTACCAAGTACCGCCCCGCAGCCGGAACCAAGCCTCGGTTTGTACACACACTAAACGGATCCGGAATTGCAATAGGCAGATGCCTCATCGCTCTGATGGAGAATTATCAGAACGAAGATGGAAGCATAACCGTTCCGGAGGCCCTGCGTCCTTACGCAGGAGGCATGGAGATCGTAAAATAAGGATCATAATTTTTTGATGGATCAGTCAAGTCAGGGGTGAGCATTACCCCTGACTTTTATTCTGTTTCCCTTTTTTTATAAAGGCAAACATGGTAGGATAGACAGTGGGCAGAGACTCACTCCGCCTATGACCAAACGGAGGAACGACCATTAATGTTTGACAGCAATTACACCCTGACGGTTTTTTTGGTTCTTTTTGTCGCCGTTATCTGTATTTTTATACAGAAATTTTTTAAAAAATACCTTGAGAGCGATCAGTATTATTATCTCAAGGACATTACATTGGTTGCTGCCTGGGCTCTTTGTGGCATCTGGGCACCTGACAGGCCTCTCAAGATAACGATCGCCGCAGGTGTCGCAGCTGCTTGCGTAGGATTCTGCCAAAAGGTGACCAGAGGCAAAAACCTCAGGTTCCTATATTTCATTGTAGGTCTAGGCTTTTCGCTTTTTGGGCCGAGAATAGCTTTCATTGAGTTTTCCCAGGGAGAATACTACTACCTTTCATACTTTGCATCTATCGCAATAAGCACACTCTGGATCGGCATATTTCCTATCTTCTTTCAGGAGATCGATGAGATACCCGGCATGTGCGGTCTGCTTCTCACGGTCAGCTGGACGCTTGTCTCCATAGTTATAATGCTCTCATCTCAAAACCTGCGAGAAGCTGTTCAGCTATGCATAATAGGCATGGTGCTGATAATCGTCTTCTGGAGCAGGCATATTCACGCTTACAGAAGGCTGACAGAACCTCTCACCGCACTTTGGGGAACTCTCTTCGCAGGGCTTTCTATCTTTGGAGTCAGCAAGGGTGTCGCATTTTATACCCTTGCTGTACTGCCGCTTGGACTCTTCATGCTTCCTCTGATAGAGACGTCTATAAGCGTAGTAAGCGCAGCCTTCTCGCCTAAACCAACAGGCAACCTGATCCTATACAGGAAACTTCTGAGCAAAGGAATGGATCATGCTACATCAGTCCATACCGTAGTAATGATCTGCGCCCTGATCGGCTGCATTGCAGCTTTTTTACAAACAGGTGCCGCCAGCTTTCTGATCCTGATGGCTGCAGCTGTTGCTCTGTTCACTGTGACATGGATCTTTTTCAGATATGCTGCACGATCAGACCAAAATCAATACAGAAAGCCGGGACTGTGGGGGGTCAGCGTCGACAACATATCTCTAAATTACGCTCTTACTCAGGTACAGCACTGGATAAACAAGGGGACAGACCATTGCATGATCGTGACCCCCGATGCGTTGGCTGCATTAAGAAGCAGAACTGACGCAAGATACAGAAGAATAGTACGGAACGCAGCCCTCGTCCTGCCTGACGGAGCCGGACTTATTGCAGCACTGAAACTCCTGCATACGCCTATCCAGGAAAGGATCCCCGGAGTTGAATTTACAGAGCATATATGTAAAAGGGCATCCTACGAAGGGTGGGGGATCTGGCTGCTCGGAGGCGCTCCCGAAATCGCTGAGACAGCTGCTCAAAAACTCGCTGAAAAATATCCCGGCCTTATCATTTCCGGCACGAGGAACGGATACTTCAAAGACGAAGAGACAGATGAAATTTGCAAAAATATCCGGGAAAGCGGTGCCAGGATCCTTTTCGTTGGTTTGGGTGTTCCCAAACAGGAATACTGGCTTGAAGAAAACCTTGAGAAATCAGGTGCAAATGTAGGCATGGGAATTGGCGGAACTATGGATGTGATCTCAGGAAAATTGGCAAGAGCGCCAATAATATGGCAGAAACTCTGCCTCGAATGGCTCTACCGTACCATACAGGAACCCTGGAGATGGCGGAGAATACTCAAGCTGCCGGTCTTTGCTTTTTATGTCATACTGACTGCCCTTCATATCGACAACTTCAATCCTGACCAAACCAATGAAGATCCGGAGACAGTTTAATGGCTCACTGTGCTAATTGAACTTATAATGAATATTTCTTTGCTTTCATACGTATTTTTATCTGGCGCTTATAATAATATCGTTGTATACTTTGTGTTTAATCAAACAAATAACGTCTTTATCGAAAGGAAGATATTTTTATGAAAATGGACAAACTTTTGAAGCAGGCACAGCGTATGCAGGCTGAAATGGCCATAGCCCAGGAGCAGCTTGCCGGCACTGTGGTCGAGGGAGTCTCCGGAGGCGGCATGGTCAAGGCAAAAGTGAACGGACACGGAGACGTTCTCTCTCTTTCCATCTCCCCTGAGGTCGTTGATCCAAAAGATGTTGAAATGCTTGAAGACCTGATCATATCAGCAATAAAAGAAGCGCTTAAGCAGAGCAAAGAAATGGCGAACAGCAAAATGAATTCTATTACCGGGGGAATGGGCGGATTTCCCGGTCTGATGTAATTAAAGCATGTCAGCCACTTCACTGCCCGGCTCAGTATATAAACTTATAAAACTTTGGAGCAAGTTACCTGGCGTAGGTGAAAAAACTGCCCGGCGCATGGTATTTTTTATTTTAAAACAGGATAGCAGCTGGGTAACTGAGTTTATCGGCACCATAAAACAGGTCAAGGAAGAGACTCACCACTGCAGCGAATGCGGCAACATAACAGACATTGAACCATGTTCCATCTGCAGGGACAAAATGAGGAACCGTAAAATAATTTGTGTTGTAGAAAGCGACGAAGACTGTATCTCAATAGAGCAGGCAGGAATATTCAACGGACTTTATCATGTTCTTGGGGGTCAGGTTTCACCGCTTGACGAGCAGGACATTCCTGAAGAGAGCATCGCGATGCTAAGGGAAAGGATCTGCGACTTAAAGATCGAGGAAATCGTACTAGCAACTGCACCCAGGATAGAGGGAGACCTTACCGCTTTTGCTATCCAGGAAGCGCTTGAGGGAATACCCGTTAAGATTTCAAGGCTCTCATACGGCCTGCCCGTAGGAGGAAGTATAGGCTATGCAGACAGAGTAACCTTGCACATGGCTATGGAATCAAGAAAGGAGATGCCGGGAAAATAATATCCAGAGAGAACCACACAAACCAGGAAATCCAACAGAACACAAAAAATAATATGAAAGGAGATCACAAAATGTCGTCCGGATCCGGTCTTTCAGTGGTTATGAGAAGGTTGGTAAGAGCAGTGATGATCTTTATATGCGCCGCTGCCGGTTATCAGATATCAAAGATAGCCATAGAGCAGAACTGGTGGCCCTCTGTTACACTGCTTCACCCAATAGCAACGACCGTATTTATTATTATTGTTTCAGCATGTTTCGGCTTTATCCTTGCACCCTTATTCTGGTTAAGCGTAAGCAAATTCGCACAGTTCACAGAATACAAACTCCAGAATACTAGTGTGCCGGAACTTACAGTTAGCCTGCTTGGCCTGATACTGGGGCTCTTGCTTGCCAACCTCATTGCTATGCCTATGTCAAGAATTCCCGGAGGGATAGGGGTATACATTGCGGTACTCCTGAACGTTGCGCTCGGCTACATGGGCCTCCGTTTCTTCGCAAAGAGAAAAGATGACATATGGAGTGTAATAACAAATATTGGTGATATCAAGCTTCGGCTTCCTAAACGCAAAAAGAAAAACGAAAACGGAGAAGATGGAAAAGAGACCGATCTTGAAGTTGCACCTGAGTTTTTCTACTCTATTCCTAAAATACTCGATACAAGCGCCATAATTGACGGCAGGATACTCGACGTTGCACAGAGCGGCTTCATTGAGGGCACTATCGTACTGCCCAGGTTCATACTCGCAGAGCTTCAGGGGGTAGCAGATTCGACAGATCCTCTCAGAAGGACACGTGGAAGGCGCGGACTTGCAGTTGTGACTGAACTTCAGAAGATCAGGACCTTGAACATCGAGATCCCCGAGACTACCCTCAAGGACCTTGAAAGGGAAAAAGTGGATGAAGCCCTGGTTGTGCTTGCGCGCCAGCTCAACGGAAAAGTCATAACGACAGATTACAACCTCAACCAGATCGCCCAGATCGAAGGAGTATCTGTACTTAACGTAAACGACCTGGCTAACTCGCTTAAGCCTATGCTGCTTCCCGGAGAGAACGTTGAGATCGACATAATACGTGTTGGAAAAGAGGCCCATCAGGGCGTCGGCTACCTAGATGACGGGACTATGCTGGTTGTTGAAGATGGTTACAAACGCATTGGAGAAAGAGTCAAAGTAACTGTCACTTCAATGCTCCAGACGTCGGCCGGAAGAATGGTCTTCGGAAGAATACGTCCTTAAAATGAACAAAGATACCTGGTCCTTCATAATAGTAGCAGGGGGGACAGGAACCCGCCTTGGCGGAATTCCGAAGCAGTTCAGGCTTCTTGATGGACGTCACGTCTGGAAATGGTCTGCTATCATTGCAGAAGAATTATATAAGGACGGGATGGTAGATGAACTGGTAATTGTCGTTCCTGAGGAGCGTCTGGCAGAGGTGAAAGGTCAGTGTGACCTGAAGATCCCTACACGTCTTGCCGCCGGAGGAACAACAAGATCTCAGTCAGTAATGAACGGATTAAAGAATTCATGCGGGTCTCACGTGCTGGTGCACGATGCGGCCCGCCCTTTTATAACAAGGGAGCTTTGCCTTGAACTGATAAAAAACACGGCTGTCCACGGAGCTTCTATTCCTCTTATCGGATCCAGCGATTCACTCAAAAGGCTGAATTCCGGAAAGATGACCTGTGTAAACAGAAAAGAATTCCTCAGGACCCAAACTCCTCAGGCATTTGAAAAATTACCTCTTATAGATGCGATCAGATCATTTGGCTTTGAAGGCACTGATGAAGCAGAAGCATGGATAGCTTCAGGAAGGGATATCTTCCCCTCGGAAGGACCGGAGTCAAACTTTAAGATCACAACTAAATTTGACTGGGAGGTCGCGTCATATATGACCGGAGGCAGAAAGATACAAAGAACAGGACATGGTTTCGACATCCATCAGCTTGTGAAAGGCAGAAAACTCATACTTGCCGGGGTCGAAATAGAAAATGCCGAGTTCGGCCTTCTTGGCCATTCTGATGCTGATATTGTCCTGCATACTGTAATGGACGCAATACTCGGAGCTGCCGGCCTTCCGGATATCGGAACACTCTTTCCGGCGTCAGACGCAAAATGGAAAGACGCGGACAGCAGGAAACTTCTTAATACCGTGATAAGCAAAGTTCGCTCAGAGGGATGGAATATAGACTGGGTGGATGTTACATTACAGGCGCAGTCTCCTAAGCTGGGATACCTGATCCCAAACTTCATTTCAAGCGTTGTATCTTTTATTGCTGAGAATGAGAACGAAACAAATTTCAATATGAAGGTAAAGTCCGGAGAAGGCTGCGGTACTGTGGGGCGCAATGAATGTATGGTATGCCATGGAGTGGCGACCCTTTCAAAGTACGATTGGAATCAAGGCTGAACAGGGACTTGAAAAGATCTGAGATCAGCCGGAACATATATTATCAAACGGAGGCATCGATATGACAAAAAAGAGATCTGAAGATAAGTTCGTTGAATACAGGGGCTTCACATTTGACGACGTACTGCTCGTTCCGGGATACAGCGAAGTTGTCCCTGCCCAGGTAGACGTATCTACAATGCTTACGCCACAGATATCCCTTAATATACCCATTTGCAGCGCTGCAATGGATACTGTTACAGAGGGCAGGCTGGCTATAGCGCTTGCTCGTGAGGGAGGGATCGGCATACTTCACAGGAACCTGCCGATCGAAAATCAAGCTGTTGAAGTTGACAAGGTCAAAAGGTCTGAAGCAGGCGTCATAGTTGACCCCTTCTACCGCCATCCGGAAGATATGGTCAGGGAAGCTGTTGCGCTGATGGAGCACTATCACATCTCGGGAGTGCCTGTAGTAGACAAGGATATAAGGCTTGTCGGGATAATAACAAACAGGGACCTCAGGTTCGTCACAAATCTTGACCAGCCAATATCCAACGTTATGACGAAAGAAAATCTGATAACAGCCCCTATGGGGACCACTCTGGAAGACGCAAAAACAATACTTATGGGAACCAAGGTAGAAAAACTGCCCATTGTTGATAAAGACGGAAAACTCAAAGGACTCATCACGATCAAAGACATTCTGAAGGCAAGGGCATTCCCCAATGCAACAAAAGACTCAAGAGGCCGCCTTCGTGTAGGAGCAGCCATCGGTGTCGGCACAGATGCCTTTGACAGGGCAGAAGCTCTTGTCAAGGCCGGGGTAGACACAGTAGTTGTCGATACAGCCCACGGACACTCAAAAATGGTCATCGACACTGTTGCCAGGCTCAGAAAACTCTATCCCGACCTGCCGCTTATCGCCGGCAACATCGCGACCGCAGGTGCAGCAGAAGCCCTCATGGATGCCGGAGCTGACGCAGTAAAGATAGGAATAGGCCCGGGATCTATTTGCACGACCAGGATCGTTGCAGGAATAGGCGTGCCGCAGGTCGCAGCTGTCATGAACGTAGCCGATGTCGTTCATAAGAGGGGCAAAATGGCCATCGCAGACGGAGGCATAAGGTATTCGGGAGACATAGTAAAGGCGCTTGCTGCCGGAGCTGACGTCGTTATGATCGGATCCCTCTTTGCAGGTACAGAAGAAAGCCCCGGAGAAGCTGTAATATACAGGGGCCGCTCATTCAAGAGCTACAGAGGAATGGGGTCGCTGGGAGCAATGAAGGGCGGCTGCAGCAAGGACAGGTACTTCCAGGAAGGCACTACTGAAGACAAACTTGTACCGGAAGGCATAGAGGGAATGGTCGCACACAAAGGATCCATATCGGGAGTCGTCTATCAGATGGTTGGCGGTATCCGCTCGGGAATGGGCTACGTGGGAGCACCCGACATCCGTGCGCTTCACGAAGAATCAAGGTTTGTTCAGGTGACCGCTGCATCAATGAAGGAAAGCCATCCTCATGACATAGTCATAACAAAAGAAGCCCCTAACTACTGGGCGGATGAATGATAGAAAAATTAGATAAAAAGCAACAAGCTGATCGATAAGGGCCGGTAGAATAAATTACAGAATGAGGCGGGAGAACGCTCTTTTTAGGAGCCCCTGCCTCATATTTTTTAAAATAGAATTTATTATTGATATGCCTTTTAAGTCGATTTGTTATATAATGTTTGGCGTGCTTAATGCGCTCCACATACAATTCATCTTACCTTTGGAAGGAGGCAACGCGATGGCGTGATTTAGAAGTTACGGGTCCATGTACTGGACCTTCCGCTCTTCGTTGTCTTTTCCCAATAGAGTGACAGTTGAGGAATATCCTTTCAGCCCTTTTCATTGATATTCTCTTTGATCTCCCTATTTGAACTGACAGCGATAAATGAAATAGTTGCATCAATAACTCTGACGTTCAAAATTTAAGGAGGTCAATCATGAATCGTTTGTTAATGTCAAAAAACGGTCCTGCTCTGGCAGGAACGATAATTGGTGTTATTGCAGCCTTGCTTGTCAAATTCGGCAACCCCGGAAACATGGGTGTCTGTGTTGCCTGTTTTACTCGTGATGTAGCAGGTGCCCTGGGACTTCACCGCGCTGGGGTCGTCCAGTACCTGCGCCCTGAACTTGCCGGGTTTATCCTCGGATCTTTTGGGTCAGCACTCTTATACCGTGAGTATCGCCCAAGGGGAGGTTCTTCTCCAATGATCCGCTTCGGCCTGGGCTTCTTTGCCATGGTCGGGGCTCTGGTTTTCCTGGGTTGTCCCTGGCGTGCCTATCTCAGGCTTGCAGGAGGCGACCTTACAGCTATTGCCGGGATAGCAGGACTTACAACAGGGATCGCGATAGGGATAATGTTCCTTTACAGGGGATTCAGCCTCGGAGCCGCACGCCAGAATCCTAAGGCTGCCGGATATTTCATGCCGTTGCTGGCGATAGCTCTTCTCGCACTCCTTGTCATCAAACCGCTCTTTGGAGCAGAGGGTACAGGACCGATATTTTTCTCTGAAAAAGGTCCCGGATCGATGCACGCACCCCTGATAATATCCCTTGCAGCAGGACTCCTGGTAGGGTGGCTTGCCCAAAGAAGCCGCTTCTGCACAGTCGGAGCTATACGTGACCTTATAATGCTCAAGGATACGCACCTTTTTAAAGGTATCGTATGCTTTATCGTCGCAGCTTTCCTTACTAACTTGTCGCTTGGACTCTTCAAGCCCGGCATGGAGGGACAGCCGATAGCCCACACAATGCACCTTTGGAATTTTCTTGGAATGGCACTGTCAGGTCTTGCCTTTACATTGGCCGGTGGCTGCCCGGGACGTATGTTCATAATGTCAGGCGAGGGTGATTCAGACGCCGGCGTATTCATAATGGGTATGCTTGTCGGAGCAGGGTTTGCTCACAATTTCAGCCTTGCAAGCTCAGGTGCAGGAGTAGGAGCATACGGTATCCCGGCAACAATAGCCGGACTTGTTTTCTGTTTTGCTGTAGGCACATTATTTATGAACAGGGTAGATTAGGAGGCCTGAAACCATGGAGACAAAAACAGTGGATGCACGCGGACTATCATGCCCGCAGCCGGTCGTAGAAACAAAAAAAGTACTCGACAAGCTCAGCGGAGGAAGGGTAGAAGTCCTTGTTGACACAGTAACATCAAGGGAAAATGTCCTGAGGTTCGGAAGAAACGCCGGTTGGCAGGGATCTTTCGAAGAGTCAGACGCATCATTTAAAGTGATCCTGGAAAAATAGGGAATTTTAGGACGCTTCCTTGACACGGAAGAGGTCAGAAGTTTCAAGGCGGAAAGGTAAGTGCTCCAAAACCTGATAAACTATTGACAGGACGTACATTAGCTAGTAAAATCTCATCTCGTTGGGCGATTAGTTCAGAGGTAGAACGCTTCCTTGACACGGAAGAGGTCAGAAGTTCAATTCTTCTATCGCCCACCATAGTCGTAAACCACTGACGGACTTCGGTCCGTCTTTTTTTATGGTTTTTAAGTGAAGCGGGCAAAAAATGAACCGAACGAAAACTCGCTGTATTACCGGATAAATGACACTCTCTACGAAAAGGCTCGGCTTAAAAATTGACCGTTTCCTTTGGTCAGTTTCGGAGGTAAAGTTCAACTCCTCTATCTCCCCCTAATTTCGCCAAAAACACCTTTTCGGCATGTTACCTACATTTCACCAATAAAAAATTTTAAAAAAACCTTGGCGTCCATTTTACCCCCCTCACAAAGTATTTACGATCGTCTACCATGTAAGCAATAGTAGTGTCCGATATATCTTATAAATAAAGTCAGAGGCTCCTCCCTGTTTTACTAAACTTTTTGCAAATCAGCTAAAAGTTTATTTGGAGGATAATAATTGAGTGATAATTTTTTATTTCCTTTAGCTTATCCATCAACTACTAGGCATGCTGCTTGCCCATTACAGAATAAGGATCATGGTAGGGAACAGGAGCCTGCCCAGAAAGATAATCAGTATGTGTACAGCAAATTTGTAGATTATAATATCTTGGAGTCAATCGAATACAAAGGGTGGATAAAATGTGACCCATCTGAAAAAAAGATATGTAATACGATGCTATGTCGGGATGGCAATGTTGGCTGTATGGCTATTGAGCCAGACAGTTCAGTTCACTTTTAAACCTGTTTATTCAAGTCTTTCGACATCAATATTGCTCGATGAAGGTGGTTATCTCCTGCTTTCAGCGATGTGGCTTGTCGCTAACAATGCGCTACGCGCAATATTCCTTTATACTGGATGGTTTATGTTATCAGATGGTATTGCTGAAAAATTTAAATTAAAACATATTGAATGGATTCTCCCACCTGTCGCTATTCCTATAAGTTATTTTGGGATCGCCTTTCTAAATTTCCCCTCCGTGCCTCATTTCGGAGTTCCGGCAGTTATTACATTGATCAGCGTATGGCTGCTGCAGTATATTGCCCGTGACGTTACAAGGACAGGCTATAAATTCGCAATTCAGGCAGTAGTTGTTTTTTCGATTCAGTGGCTTGATCTTATACCAATGCTTACACCATACGGTTTTGGTTGGGGAGAGCTGAGTTATGCAGTAAAGAACACCTCAAAATTAATGGAAAAGGATAAGCTGCTGAATGTGATGTGCAGCATAGCATTCTGTTTAAGCGCTTTAGCCTCACTGATCCTAACCAAACTTTTCGTCAGTTACGAGAAACAGATCAAACAATTGAGACTATTAAGGCAGCGTGAACGCCAAATTACTGCGATGCGTACAGAACAGTCTCGCCTGAGACTTTACCAGGAAATGCAGTATCTTGTGCATGATCTGAAACGTCCTCTTACCACTATATTTGGCCTTGCCGATATATTGTCAGCGTCAAAAGAAACGGAAACAGCTTCGCACAGCCAGGCAATTCTTGCTTCAGCTGAAAAAATGGATCAGATGATCAGTGAAATTAAGTATCCAGACTATGTTAGAAATACTACTGTTAATGAAATATTAAATTACACAATGTCACAGGTACGTGTTATGTCTTGGGGTTCAACAGTTACAGTCGATATCGCCAAAGAACTGTTAAATTGTAATCTGACATTAAATGTTATACGTTTTTCGCGCGTGCTGGTCAATTTGTTGGATAATTCATGGCATGCCACAAAAAACACGGCTGCGCCTCTAATATCTTTAAGTGCCAATAAAAATGCTGACGGTATATCTTTCATGATAGAAGACAACGGGCCGTTTTTTTTCAATCCCGATGATCCGGATAAACAGGCTTCCGTTTCGTCTGGTTTGGGCCTTGCTTTTGTAAAAAACGCGATAAGAGGTTTTAACGGAAGTATAAAATATGAAGAACGTGCTAAAGGCGGAACGATTTGCAATGTATGGATACCTAATTCAGCAGAAAAGGAGTACAAATAATGGATGCAATTCTTGGATTCGTTGATGATGACGAGAGTACTTTATACACTGTTAAGGCAATGGCAGATTCTCTCGGATGGTCAATATTAACAACAACACAGCCCCAGGAGGCACTTGATTGGGTTATTAACAGAAAAATTGATATCCTTCTCGTTGATTACCACATGCCCCTTATGAGCGGTATTGATGTAATACGGTCTGCTCGCCAATTATCTTCAGAAGTAATCTTTATTGCTCTTACTGTAGAGGAAAACCCTGGGGTTGCAGCAAATCTGAGAATTGCTGGTGCAGACGATTTTATTTCAAAACCGATTCGCCTTGCTGATTTTTCTGCGCGTATACTACTTCATTCCGAACTTTTAAAATACCGTAGTGATGAGCATTGGCAAGAGCGGAGCAAAGGATTATCGGAGAAGACTGCACGTAGGGTTCTGCAACTCTTTTCAAGTAAAAATGTAAAGCTAACTGTTGGAGATGCGGCGGAAGCGGCTAGTCTTTCATATCCCGCAATGCACAGATATCTTGAGCATCTTGTTAAAAAAGGACAGTTACAGCGCGTAACGGAATATGAAAACGTGAGGAGCGGCAGACCTAGGAATATTTATTTCAAACCGGGCAAGTAAATACTTGGTAAGTGCGCTCATAGCATACATAGTTTTGGTAATTAACTTATAATAAATTGCCCCGATCTTGATTTACTTTTCTGTTGGGTACAGCAAAAATAACGTGCAACCTAGTGATTCCAAGGATAAAAAAGATAATAAATATAGATTTATGTTCAATGTTTATCTAAACTTGGACAAACTGGATCATTTTTTATAGGAGGAAATATTATGAAGAAGTTGCATATTTTGTTTTTTGTATTAATTCTTGCACTTGTACTCACTGTCCCGGCTAATGCTGCTGAAGTAGCGCTTACGTCAATTGGACAGAGTTCTGACGCCATGATGGTTCGTGTTCTTATGAAGTCATTGGGAATAACCTCTGATTATGATGCAGTAATGAAGCCTGCTGTGCTGTCAAATCAAAAAGTACTGATAGCTGTTGTTGGCGGCAGTTCAAAGGGACTAGGCGCCGCAGGCATTAACAAGGATGACGAACTGAAACGCGGTGATGCATTATTTAAAGCTGCACAAGAAAAAAAGATGAATATTATAGTTATGCATGTTGGTGGAGAAGGCCGCAGAGGTGCACTTACCGACTTATTCATCAACACGTCCGTACCTTATGCGAATACTCTTATTCTTGTTGATGGAGCAAATAAGGACGGAATATTTGATAAGCTCACAAAGCCCAAAAATATCCCAGTAAAAACAGCGGCAAATGTAAGTGCTGCAAAAGAACCGCTTAAGGCTGTGCTTGCCGGATACGGCGTTACAAAGTAGCCTGCTATGGAGTGGTTTTGGCCTGAGGGTTTTTACACCCTTTTAATGATAGGCATATTTGCTTTCGGTGCATTTGTCTGGAAGCTTCCTATCGCAGTTGCAATGGTGCTCTCAGCAGTGGCTGGTGCACTTGTGGCAGGTGAAGGTATCCCATTGCGCCATCTTGTCGAAGGTGAGTTTGGATATCTTAATACTATCCTTGTAATAGCAACTGCAATGATGTTTATGAAAGTGATTCTTGAGACCGGACTTCTTGATTCCCTTTCAGCGTGGATGATTCGCAGCTTTAGGAGTTATCCTGCATTATTAAGCATTGGTATTATGATCATAATAATGATGCCGGGAATGATCACAGGATCATCTACTGCTGCAGTTCTTACTACAGGTGCACTTGTCTCGCCGCTTCTCATGACCCTGGGCATGACTAAAGTTCGTACTGCAGCTGTCGTATCCATTGGGGCGCTGCTTGGTATGATCGCACCACCTGTCAGCATTCCCGCAATGATTATTTGCGCAGGAGTAGATATTCCCTACGTAGGATTTGCACTGCCACTTATGATTTGCACTTTTCCGCTAGCCGCATTGTTTGCCCTTACAATGATATTTCCGTATATCAAAAAGTTTTCCGATGAGGAAGCTCTCGAAATCCATTTGAGAAAAATGCAAAAACACCCCCTTACTCTCCGTCTTATGTTGCCTGTTATCGTACTGGTAATATTATTCGCGACCGACCAGTATTTAGCCGGAAAAATTCCAGGGATGGGAATGCCTGTTATTTTTCTCGTATCATCGCTTTCGGGCCTACTTTCGGGAGTTAAGTTTGATGTTTTAAAAACTGCTACAGATGCAGTTGACGATGCTCTCCCCGTAATGGGAATCCTGATGGGGGTGGGTATGTTTATTCAGATCATGACATTGATAGGTGTGCAGGGATTTATCGTTGTATCTGCGTTAAGCCTTCCTTCCTGGTTGTTGTATGCGGCAATTGCAGTTTCAATGCCGTTGTTTGGGGCAGTTTCATCATTTGGTTCTGCATCCGTGCTCGGTGTCCCATTCCTTCTTGCTCTGTTACAGCATAACTCAATAATCGTGGTCTCTGCACTGAGCCTGATAGCCTCGCTGGGGGATCTCATGCCGCCTACGGCACTTGCCGGGATATTCGCAGCCCAAGTAGTAAAAGAAGAAAATTATTTTAAAGTATTAAAAGCCTGTCTTGTTCCGGCAATTCTTATAGCTCTTTGGGGCATTGCTGTAATTGCAACAAGTGCTCCGATTGCAGCTTTCATCTTTTGATAAGGGAGGATTTATTACATGACACTTATTTATCGCCTGATACTGTTGCTGGTCCTCATCCTTGTCTTAAGCTGCATGTTCCGTGAGCGTTCATTCTGGAAACAGACAACTGCGGCATTGGTCATAATACCTTTAGTAATGCGTCTGCTGATGCTGAAGTAAGGAGGAGTGCAAAATGGAATACCGTGTTAAGGGCAGTAAAATTACAGCGCTCATCCTCTGCAGTATTTGTGCACTGATATGTTGGTACACTGCCAGGCAGTTTCTGGCAATGCGCAAACCGGATCTGCTGATGCCTGCAAATGGATTTAAAGAACATTTGCTTTCTGAATGGGAACCCCGATTAAAGGGGACAAACATGGATACCTCTGTCTTTGTTCAGAAAGGAAAAGAGCCAGGCAGCACGATATATGTCGAAGGCGGAATACACGCAAACGAACCTGCGGCATTTATGGCTGCGGTAGTGCTCCTTGAAAATGCAAAAGTAATAAAAGGAACCTTAATTATTGTACCTTTTGTAAATAATTCAGCACGTACACATAATTCCCCTCAGGATGCAGCCCCTCAATATTTTAAGATCGATCAGCCCGACGGCAGTTTTCGTACATTTAAATTTGGTTCAAGGGCTACTAACCCAATCGACCAGTGGCCTGACCCAGATATGTACATACATTATCCTTCACAGCAAAAATTGGATGGGTCATCAAGAAGCAACATGAATCGCTCATTTCCGGGAGACACAAATGATGGTATCACACAACTTGCCGGTCATGCGGTAACAAACCTTTTGAAAAAAGAAAATGTAAAGCTAGCTTTTGACCTACATGAAGCTTCTCCCGAATACCCTGTAGTCAATGCAATGGTTGCCCACGAGAATTCAATGGAACTTGCCGCTATGACTTGCATGAAGCTTGAGAGTAAAGGCATCCCAATGCGCCTTGAACCATCACCTGTTAACCTTCGAGGGCTCAGTCACAGAGAATGGGGAGACAGCGTACCCGGGCTTATGCCTCTGTTGATGGAATCTGCAAATCCCTCACAAGGGCGCTTGCGCGGACGTACAGATGAATCTCTTGTTCTTACAGGCAGAGATAAAGCATACGAAAAAGCTTCGAAAATGGGTCTTTTGTTCATACCATACAGCGTTGATCAACCCATTGATCTTCGCACCGCCCGCCACGTTATAGGGGTAAAAGAAGCTATAGAAACATTTTCTGAAATAGTTTTACCTGAAGAAACGGTAATAATTGAAGGTATACCAACTTATGCTGACATTGAGGAGGGAGGAATAGGAAAGTGGCTTAAAAGGGCAAATTAATATAACCCTATCAGCAAAACACAATAAATAATGATAAGGAGGTAACATTGTGAAGAAAACTATTCTGGTATTTTTAATTATGATTTTAATCATTGTAACTGCTGTCGCATCATGCGCTTCTGTTGATTCCAAAGAGGTATATGCAAAAAAAGGAATGGTATCAGCGGCACACAAACTTGCATCTGAAGCAGGAGTAGAGATTATGAAAAAAGGGGGTAATGCTATTGATGCAGCGATAGCAACTTCCTTGGCATTAAGCGTTGTCGAAGGTCACTTCACCGGTATTGGTGGAGGTGGATTTATGACAATAAGAAACGCAAAGGACGGTTCGGTTGTTTTTCTGGATTACAGAGAAATGGCACCTGCTGCTTCTACAAAAGATATGTATGCCTCAGAAAAGGCAAAAAAGGAGAAATGGAAGACGATCGGTGGTATGTCTGCTGGCGTACCTGGATGGGTCGAAGGTATGTTTTATGCGCTAGATAAGTATGGAACAATGTCTTTCGCCGAAGTGGCAGCTCCTGCAATTCGTATGGCTGAGACAGGTTGGACTGTTGAACCTAACCAAGCAAAATGGTACGAGGAAATGAGCCTTCCTGTAATTGATTATTACAAATTAACTGATCTGCCATTCTTTAATGGTGATATGCCTTACAAAACCGGAGAACACATAACCCGCAAAGATCTTGCTGCAACATATAAGCTTCTGGCAAAAAAAGGACGGGATGCATTTTACAAGGGCGAAATTGGTGAAGCTTTCGTAAAAGAGGTTCAGCGGCTTGGCGGTATTATGACGATGGAGGATCTGAAAAATTACAAGATCATGGTAAGAAAACCATCCGAAGGAAGTTACCATGGTTATAAAATATTCTCGGCTCCTCCTGCCTCTAGCGGTGGTACACATATCGTGCAGGTATTGAATATCCTAGAGAATTTCCCTCTCAAAAAATGGGCACCAGATTCAGTAAACCGGCAGCATGTTACAGCAGAAGCAGTTCGATTGATGTTTGCTGATCGCGAAAAGTATATGGCTGACGCAGATTTTATTAAGGTTCCTCTTAAGGGGCTTTCAAACAAGGATTATGCAAATAAAATCGCAAAGCAAATAAATACTAATTCAACCCTTCAGACAATCGAAGCAGGAGATCCATGGGAGTACGAAGGACAAAAAGTTTCCTATTTGAGTGGTCCAAGTGGTCTTGGATCAGGAACAAGTCATTTCTCGGTTGCAGATGCGGATGGAAATATTGTTGCTTGCACAAATACTCATAATTATGCTGCTGGTTTTGTACCCAAGTATGGAATTGTAATTAATAACGAGATGGATGACTTTTCAGCAGACCCAAAAAGTGTTAATGCTCCTGAACCAGGGAAGCGCCCACTTTCAAGCATGTCTCCGACAATCATTGTAACACCGGAAGGTAAGCCCTTTATGACCTTAGGAAGCGCCGGTGGATGGAGAATACTTACCGCGCTTGTACAGATCATTACTAACGTAATAGACTATAACATGGAAATGGCTGAGGCAATTAACTATCCTCGCCTGTTTACTTACACTTCTGCAGGCAAGCCAGCTGCCTACATAGTTGAGGATAATATGCCGGAAACAACATTAAAAGGGCTGGAAGCTATTGGTGAAAAAATAGATATTCGTAAGTACAGTGACTATTTTGGTACAGCGCAAGGAATTTTATACAAGAGCGGAACAATAAACGGTGGAGCAGACAGCAGGCGTCTTGGTGTACCGGTGGGTTTTTAATTAATTATTAATGTTATTTAAATGATGTAGAATATCATAAACAGGGCGCAGAAGCTTTAGGGCATTCTCGCCCTTTTTTACACAACAGGGCAGGCGGTTGTATATGAATATAAATGCGAAGATCCGCATTGCAGTAACTGGGAGCCGGGGGAAAAGCAATGTTGTAAGGTTGCTTCATAATGCATTCTCTTCATGTGGTTTAGAATGTCGCAGCAGAATAACAGGAGTAATTCCCCGTGAACTGTATATTGAAGATGAATATCCGATTCTTCGCGCTGCCGGCGCAAATGTAGCCGAATTAAAATGGTGGCTTTGCCAACTTCCAACAGAAACAGAGGTAATTATTTCTGAAAATAGTGCTATTTCACCGGAATTGCAGTCCGTTTGCCCAGACATTATTGCCCCAACAATAACTGTGCTTACCAATACTAACCCAGACCATACGGCACAGTGGGGCAATGATGAAGAAAGTGTCCTTTATTCTCTTTCAGGAGCACTTCCAAACGGCGGCACTATCATTTTGCCAGACACATTGGCAAATCGTTGCGACATGAAATTGTTGGCAAGGAAGAAAAAGCTTAATCTAGCTCCTGTGCAAGAGATGAGAGAATTTAAGTCACATCTTTCAATAAATGTTCCTCTTGCACTTGAAGCATGCAAAATCTCCGGTCTGAATATAGAGAAGGTATTATGCTCATTTAATGCATTAAAACCTGATATAGCTGATTCTTCGTTGCTTAAAGTCGGCAGTGGCGAACTCGCCTTCGCATTTTCAATAAATGATATACAAAGCACCAAAGATTATTTCCATACTTTAAAATGGCTGCCTGCCGATACTACTCTGATATATAATCACCGCCACGACAGGTGGGATAGGCTTAAAGCCTTTGATGACTGGATCAGCCAAAACGGATGGAAGAAGATCCATATAATTGGTGATATCCCCTTCCTGCCTCACCTATTTAAATGTTACACAAAAATTAAAACCCTGGAATCCTTGGCAAATTTGATAACATCAGCCGGACGCTGTTTTGGCTGCGGTAATACAGTTTATGGACTTCCTCTGGCATTTAAACTTGCACTTGAAGATGGAACGCTAAAAATATGAACGGTAACATTACTCTGATTCTGGCAATAGGAATAACCTGTTCAATTCTATGGGAAAGACGGACAGGATTGGGCAGCGGGGGACTCATTGCTCCTGGCGTTATTGCGCTTTCACTTTACAACCCCAACAGGATCGCAATGGGTTTTTTTATTGCATTTGCAGTTTGGGGTCTTCTTGAAGTAGCCGTTCGTTGTTTTAATCTGTATGGACGTACGCGAACTGGCATTGCTATGCTGCTTGCACTTGCATGTCTGGCTGCAACAGGACATTATTCTCCTGACCCATTTTGGTTTGGATGGGTGATACCGGGACTGATAGCAGCGGATATGCAAAGACAAGGAGCCATTCTTACCATATGCTCAGCTTTCATCTGTTCTTTTACAACAGCATTTACTATTCAATTAATTTCTATCTTAGCAGCTTGGTAGGTTGATATGGACAGTCTCGACCTTCAAAAATACCAGGAAAAAATAAATAAGTTGAGATACCGCACAGTTTTGTTTTTGTTTTTAATAACTCTTCTGATGGCTGTTCTCTGGATAAAAGGCGGAACTTCTCTTTCTCAGGATGAACAAAAGCTTTATTATACTGTCTCCGCAGCTGAGTCTGAACTGTGGCAATTTAAAGGATCATTGCAAAAACTTGATCCTGACACAGACACGTTCAAAACAGGTCTGATAGGGCTTGAATGGAGCCCTCTAAGCACGACTTTGGGTGATTTGTCGGCAAAAAGAACGGCTTGTGACCCTCGATGGTCAATCGTTGTTTCACGTTGGCTTGATCGCCTTAATGTCAAAAAAGGAGACAGTGTGGTCTTACTCTCCTCATCATCGTTCCCTGGTATGATACTCAACGTGCTTGCAGCACTAGAGTCTTATGGAGTCGATACACATATGGTGCTTTCTCTGGGGTCATCTACATGGGGGGCGAACGATCCGGAAATGCCCTGGCCTGCGATTGCCTCCTACTTGCGGACTAAAGGAATGCTGCATATAAAAGAAAAATTCATTACGTTGGGAGGAAGTGGAGAAACAGGCGGCGGCATTAGTGAAGATGGTCTATCAATTATGACAAAAATTGCAAATGCAAACAAGACTCCTTTGATTGTAAAAGATAACCTGCAGGAAATGATTGGATGGAAAATGCAAATTATAAACGAGGTAAAACCAATAGCTGTGATAAACATAGGAGGAGGCCATGCAGCTATGGGAAGTGACGATATTGTTACTGGACTTGATCCTGGATTACATCTTTCAGAAAACAAAATGGCTGGAAACGGTGTAGTGGGTATGTCGCTTGCAGCCGGTTACCCTGTAATACATATTTTAAACATTAAACAACTCTCTGCCGCAAATGGCATCCCATACGATTCCGCGCCAATGCCTTTCTTGAGAGCAAAAAATAACGAAGCATATGCAGTATCAGGGATTGTCTTGTTTTTTCTTGCACTCTATTTCTTTAAACGCTGGGACATAATGAAATAAATACATTAGGAAATCGGATACGGCAACATCGACGTTTCGAGCAATGTATACGCGGTAAAGAATCCATTGAATTCGTCAGGGCAAAAAACTGATAATTATACTTCCCTAAGATAATAAGCCGTCCGGCGTCAGGTACTGTTCTGCACAAGAACAACCGAGCACCCGCACGGCTATTTTTTTGTATTTCTTCCATGAATTCTATGAACAAAAGAGACCCTTCATACTTTAAAATAACATGTATATTATTAACATATATGTGTTATTATAGCTATAGTTACTATCGTGTAACACAGAATAGCTATAATATGCTAAATTACCATGTATATTTTAAGAACTATTGTAAGAAGATCGGTCAAATAAGGAGGTCATTTGATGAAAGTTCCGTTTTGCACTTGTGTTGACCATGAATGCCGCTGCAACCCCGTAAACCATCCGCACGGATGCACGCCCTGCATTGCAAAGTGTCTGGCGGAAAAAGAGATACCTGTATGCTTCTACCGCAAAATTGAGCCTAACATGGACAGGAAACAGGACTATACCTTCAGAGGTTTTGCCAACTTTGTAATCGATCACGAAAAATCACAATAGGCTTTCCCTCTTGAGTTTTTTCTCATAGCAAAGGCCGCCGGTGAAAATATCGGCGGCCTTTGCCGTATCTAATATTAAAAAATTAGGTTTTTGTTAACTTTTAACAACGAAGGAGATCTTTGCATTAATGCGATACTTTGTGATCTTGTCTCCCTCTACTATTGCCTGCATATGTTTAATGTAGACGTTTTCAATGTTGTGGACAGTCTTCGCAGCCTCTGTTACAGCTGCCTGCGCGGCCGCTTCCCAGCTTTCGCTGGATTCGGCAAGAACTTCGATTATCTTTACGATAGCCATGATCATCTCTCCTTTCCTGATTGATAAGCTCCTAGTGCTGTCAGCTTATTTCATTCGGCCTGATCTTTTTCCGCAGATCAGTACTCTATCACCCGTGGCAGCTTGCCTGCCTGCTCGATCCAGTCTCCGACCTGTCTGGCGGTTGGGACCCTTCTGACAAGTTTTTTCGCCTCGTTTACTTCGGCCATTTTGGCAACAAGGTTTTCGGTTTTTCTCTTTGCAAGTTCCGGAACTGTATCAACTCCTGCAGCCTCAAGAAGTTCTGCATATTCACTGCCAACGCCCTTGATGCGGAACAAGTCAGCATGGTTAGCCCACTTCAAAACCTGTTTCTCTGTTATTCCTGACTTTTCAGCAAGCTTGGTCCTGCCTTTTTTTGATGAGCATTCTTCAAGTAATTTTTCGATCGATGTAATGCCCGCCTTATTTAGTTTTTGTTCGTAAGAACCACTTATGCCTTCGATCACGCTTAACTTAGCCAATAGGTATCACCCCCAAGTATTGTGCTACAGTTTGTAATATTTCATATAATTATTATATCATCTCTCTGTCATAATAAAGACATATATATCTACGAAAT
Organism: Synergistota bacterium; assembly: GCA_034331105.1. Taxonomy (GTDB): domain Bacteria; phylum Synergistota; class Synergistia; order Synergistales; family Synergistaceae; genus Caenicola. The sequence goes on from JAXQGB010000015.1 coordinate 55,831, forward strand.
ACGATCCAATCTGATCGATCTCATAATAAGTTGCCATTGAGAGGATCAAACTGGATCAGTTGCTTGCTATTCCTGCATATTTATACTGCAGACTGCCCTGCAAGTATTTAAATTAAATTTCATGTATCCTTTTTAACTGCACCGCTTGCAGTATTCAACGAATCAGGCACTTTCTCGGGCTTGTTGCCTGTTACCCGATCTATCAATGCTATACATTTCAATGTCTGTTCAAAGACAGTTGTAAGTGCTTTTTCGTTTTCCTTCATTTCTTCTTTTATCTGACTGCATAATGTATTCTCACTCATGGCCAAATACCTTATTGTTTCGACTTACTGTTTGCGGGTCTCAAGAAAGAGGATGCCGCTGCCAAGAGCTATCATGCCGACACCTGCCCACATCGGAATATTAACTTTCTTTTTTTCTTCTACCGATATTTGAAGCGGACCGATTTTCGCGGACTCAGTATCCTTTGTGTAGGTGAATCCGTTGTTTGCCAATGAAAATATCCCGCCCAATATCAGAACAATTGCTGCAATTTTAATAAAACTCATTTGTTGATCTCTCCTTTCGATCATGTGGCCTGCCGTAAGCCACAATGACCCGGTGCTTTCAACGCTGATAATGATCGGGCACTGATCGATGTTTTCCTACAGGACCCGCCGTCCCTGGATCAAACGGACCAATAGTACGATCACAGCTATTACTAACAGGATGTGTATAAAACCACCCATTGTATTTGATGTGACAATTCCCAAGAACCACAGAATAATCATTATTATCGCTACTGTGCTTAGCATTTATATCCACCCCTTTAGATCTTGATTTTTATCCGAGTGCAGAACATAACAACGTTCTGCAAGATCAATTTAGTCTGTCGATTTGAGTGACAGGTTGTTAAGAGCAGCCAGTAACGGTTTGACTGAATTGCTGGTGGCACGTTTCTTCAGGATAGTTCTGGAATTATATTTTGAACCCCAGAAAGAGGTGTTTGCTGCCTCGTCCGTGCTCATTACAGAACCTCCGAGTGACAGACCCGCAAAGAGTCCCTTGCTTATTGAATAGCTGTATATTGAAGCTTTAAGGTTGATATCTGTACCTGCTCCCGCGCTTCGTCCAACAGGCCCGGCGGCAACATCAACATTGGCGCCAAGTTTGACGGTATCTCCATAAAAATGCTTCATACCTGCTTCGTTTGTAATGACCAGCAACAGAGCTGTCGATTGGACTCCGATCTGAAGTCCGTAAGAAGCTCCTGTAATATTCATGAAGCTAGGTCCGTACCAACGGTTGGTTGCAGGATTATGCCTGAGGACAAGACCCTCTCCGTATGAACCTCCTACCCCTATTGCAGCCTTGTAAAAATTAGGAATAATTACCACTCCGTAAGACTTTTTTACAAGGTACGCCATTGTCTCGACATCTTCCTGAGCAGATATTTCCTGGACTGCATTTGTCGAGGATGTTATGCGTTCTTGCGGCGTCAATGCAAAAGCTGCTGAAGGAACTGAAATCACAGCGGCTAAAATTAACACCGCTATTGAACTTAAAAATGTATTTTTCATAGTATCGTTCTCCCTTTGATGTTCCTCAATTTCTAATGCCAATTAAATTTGCTGAATACTTCTGTGTGTATCAGATCTCAGGACATACAAACCTGTTGTACTCTTTTGAATTGGCTAAATATTTCATTGTTTTAGGACTCAAGAATAAATTGGCCAAATCATAGGCGATCAAATATTTAAATTTCATAGATTTGTATCGGTCAAAATCAAATGGCCGATACAAATCGATACGCCGCCAACCACAGCAGATTTGTAAAGCTATGTCCTTACTGGGCCCATCTTGAACTGACAGCAGTAAAGGAACCGTTTTGCGACAAATCTAATTTTTCCCAACGACCGAATATTCTACTCATCCAGTCAATATGGCCGGCGAATCGCAATGATCCGTCTGTTGTCGTAAACTGCAAAGTGCCGTCCGGCTGGCATGTGCCCCTATATTCGAGATGTACGTCTCGTTCGGTAGATCTTCCGTTGCCGATGATGATCCCGTTAGGCTGAATATTCAAAGCAAACCATCCATTATCATATTCGCCTAAAAATGTTCCGTTGTAATCCCCTGCAAATTTAGTTTCAGCCTGTGCTACGGCAGAGAACATACAAACAGCCAATAAAACAACGCAAGTAAGTGCAATCTTTATTCCTGATCTTTTATTGATTACCATAATTATTCCTCCATTCAAAAGGGAAGAAATCTCCCTTTGTTTCTCAAAAACTGAGTAACCCCCAAAAATAGGTTATTAAAAGCTAGCGCTCTGATTACGCAATAAACTTAAATTTACTGAATATTATTTTTTGCGTATCAGTTTTGTTTTTGAAAGTAATATTTAACTTGATCATTTATTCTGGCTTAAGAAAATCAATTTTTATAAAGATACAAAATTGATTTTTAAGTTCAAATAAATAAACCAAATCAATAGACTTACAAAAACTTTTTTCCTCTCTGTGTGTATTATACCACAATTCTAATAATTCTGAAAATTATTTATGATATATTAAATATATTTAATTTTGTGATATAATATGAACATTGGTTAGCTGAACTTTTAAAGGTTAACTGAATGAAAGGTCAGGTGGATAAATCATGAACGAAGACATTCTCAAAGGAAAATGGCGCGAGATCAAGGGCGATGTCAAAAAGACATGGGGAAAACTTACGGATGATGATGTGATGGTGATAAACGGAGAAAGCGAAAAACTTCTTGGTATAATTCAAACAAAGTATGGCTACGAAAAAGATAAGGCTCAAGAAGAGTACGACGAGTTTATCAACAAACATAAGTAGCATATCTGTTTTTCGTATAATGCTGCAGATATTAAATAATACCAGTCTGCAGAAAAAATCCCGGGCGTGATAAAACTTACCTGGGATTTTTTTATGATCACATGTAAATCTTTTTATTAGCCTTCTTCATACTTGTCGACGAGTCATTCAGCAATTTTACTGTAAAAACTATCTTATGATTTTCATGGTATCCTTTTAAGATTAACACTACATCTAAAACATCGGGAGGTGAGTTTTTATGCCGGTAATCAAAGTAGACTGTGGAAATATGGACATCGAAATGAAGGAAAAGCTGATCAAGTCTTTGACACAGACTGCGAGCAGCATCATGGGAATACCCGAGGCAGCCTATGTGGTGCTCCTTAACGAGATGAGCAAGGACAATATAGGAGTCGGCGGAGAGATGCTTTCAAAGAAGCAGCATTAAGGGCCTTTCTTTTCGATGAATGAATTTACAGTAAATTTTGGACATTCCGGATCTCAAGGGATGTCCCTTTTTTTTCATAGCGCATAAATTTGAATTTTTTTAGATCATCTATTTATTGTTTCATAGTAGTAAAATATAATAATATTTAAGAGGGGGGAGTTATTTAATGAAAAAACTTTATTTTATAATATTGATTATTCTTTTTACATCGAATACGGTCCCAGCTTTCTCTTGTACCACAACAATATCAGGGAAGGACGCAACGATCGACGGATCTGTAATGGTATCGCATTCGGATGACGGATTAAGTGATGCCAGCCTTATCTATGTTCCTGCTATGGATCATGCTCCGGGTTCGATGCGGCCTGTTTTTTATTCACACGAATCGATAGGGTTCAAGCCTGAGTGGGGTGGAACACAGACCCACAGGATCATTACAAAAGGCAGGGCGCCTGCCTATGACAAGAAGGGACTTCCTGTAAGTGTTCCGCTTGGTTTCATTCCCCAGATCTCCCATACCTATGCCTATTTCGATGCGAACTATGGGATCATTAACGAACATCAGCTGACGATAGGTGAGTGCACAGACAAAGCGAAGATACATCCGGAACCTGAGCCTGGCAAAAGGATATTTTATTCTTCTGAACTATCAAGAGTTGCTCTAGAGAGAACAAAGACTGCCCGGGAAGCTGTAATGCTTATGGGAGAGATGATCGATAAGTATGGTTATTACGGGACCGGTGAAACCTTGCTTGTCGGTGACCCATATGAAGGCTGGGTAATGGAGATGTGCGGTTACGACTTAAATGGCACCGGAGGAGTCTGGGTAGCCCAGCGCATCCCGGACGATAAGATATTTGTAGCTGCCAACCAGTTCCGGATCAGGGAAATCGACCCCAAAAGCCCGGATATGATCTTTTCTAAAAATATTTTCGAGATAGCTGAGAAGAATGGATGGTGGAAACCATCCGAGGGTCTCCTTGACTTCACAAAGGTATTCGGAGACGGAGAGTTCCACCATCCATATTATTCATTGCGCAGAGTATGGCGGGCAATGTCCCTGCTTGCTCCATCAATGAACTTCTCCCCTTGGGTCGAAGATGGATTGACCAAAGATTACCCCTTTGCAGTCAAACCGGATAAAAAAGTATCTGTAGAAGACATAGCTTCAATACACAGGGATAACTATGAAGGGACTGAATTTGACCTGACTGTGGGACTTGCAGCAGGACCTTTTGGAAATCCCACAAGGTACGAGGGAAATGCAGAATCAGTTGCTGATTCTGAAGGAAAGCTCACGCCACTGATAGGAGAGTTTGAAAGACCGCTGGATATTTACCGCTGCGTATATTCTTATGTTGTACAGTCCAGAAGTTGGCTGCCTGATACAATAGGCGGTCTATTATGGTATGGTCCGGACAGACCGTCTACAAATGTGCTGATGCCTTTTTACTCCGGTGCAACAGATCTTCCAAAACAAGTACAGCAGGCAAATATACTTGATCTCAGCAGGGACAGTGTCTGGTCCGCGTTTAATTTTGTCGCAAATTTCTGTACGATAAAATATTCCTACATGATCAAGGATATAAGGGAAGAAAGGACAAGATTAGAGAATACTGCATTCGACCTGCAGGGGCTTGTTGAGGCAAACGCACTTTCACTTTGTAAGAGCGGAAAAACAGCAGAGGCTAAGAAATTACTTACCAATTACAGTGAAAAGAATACGGCAGAAGTCCTCAATGCCTGGCACAAACTCACAGAACGTCTTTACGTCAAATACAATGACGGTTATTTAAACACTGAAAAAGAGGTCGGGCAGCCCCTCTTTTATCCATCCTGGTGGCTGAAAGAGGTAGGTTATGAAAAAGGTCCGACTGATTATCATAAGGAAAAATTATGATCGCAAGTATATCAGAGCATACTTTATAAATTTAAACCAGCCGCAGGTCAATATCTGCCAGATCTGCGGCTGTATCTTTCCAGCAGAAAATTATGGGCTTAACATTATTAAAGATCACAGACTGAGCATAATTTTATGTTTAGATGACTTTATGTTATACTAGAATAGATATTCACCAAATTTAGAGGGAGATGAGCGCATTAATTAAAGGAGGAAAACGATAAATGACTAGTTCTAATATCAAACCATTCAAATTTATGGAATCTGCAGTATTGCCCCTTGCCACGGGCATAAGGGCGCAAACTCTTCGTGAGCTTCATTCAGGCCTTACAGAGGTCCCGGACAGCTCGATCTACTTTCATTTCTGGGGACGTATGGTGAGGCCCCACATTTCAGAGTCTGAATTCAACAATGACTTCGCATCATGGGTGAACAGCAGCCTTAGGGATTTCATGCTGGCAGAGGCATTGGGCGGAATAAACCCAGTCAAATTCCAAAATTTTGACAACATAAGAGCCGTGATTTTGAATATTCTTGAAAAGCGGCTCGAAAATGAAGATTTTCTCAGTTGGAAAAAGTCAGACCGGGACTTTCACTTCATTGCCTGCAAAAAACTTATGTTTGAAACAGGAAGGGAGACATCAGCGTTGGATGATTTTCCTGCTGCAGTAAAACATACCAGCAGGGAGAGCTTTTTCTATCACTTTATCGACGGAAGAAGAAGATCATCTGATTGCAAGGATGATTTCACGATCTGGCTTGAGCAGTTTTCCGACGAAACGGCAGATTTAAGAAAGAAATTAAAGAATGTCGATTCATACCTCTTCTCCCTCACTGAACTCCAGCGCCAGGTCTTCTCTATCTTTGACGACTGGCAGAACAGCAAAGGAGGTAAATGTTCATGTCCGAAATGATAGATAGATACGTAGAAATTATTGGCGAGGCTGCTATGGACAGCCTGGTAAATATTGCAGCAAGGCTCAAAGGCAAAAAGATCGTGCATGTTAATTCAACCCGTACAGGCGGGGGAGTAGCTGAGATCCTTTCATCAATGGTACCCCTGTCTAAGGAGCTTGGCCTTGATGTCTCCTGGGAGGTCATAGAGGGGGATGAGTCTTTCTTCAACTGCACAAAGATGCTGCATAACACTCTTCAGGGAATGCCCGGCACGCTTTCTGAAAGACAGATGGACATCTATGCAGTGACAAACGCAAGAAACGCAGAAAGACTGAAGGACGCTCTTAAGGATGCAGATTACGTATTTATACATGATCCGCAGCCTGCAGCTCTGATCAAAAGCTTCCCCCAGAGGAAGGGCAAATGGGTATGGAGATGCCATATAGACGTCAGCGCACCAAACAAAGGGGTATGGCAGTTTATCAAAAAACAGGTCTCAGGATACGACGCCTCTATATTTTCATTGCCGGATTTTGCACAGAAGCTGCCCCATCCTCAATTTTTGATAACGCCCAGCATTGACCCGCTTGCTGAGAAAAATATCCCTCTTGAGAGATCTGAGGTCGAAAAAACATACAAAGACCTTGGAGTACCGATGGATAAGCCGATAATCCTTCAGGTCTCAAGATTTGACAAATTCAAGGATCCCCTTGGTGTAATAGAGAGCTACAGAATAATAAAGGAACATGTGGATGTAAGACTTGTACTTGCAGGCGGAGAAGCTGACGATGACCCTGAGGCTTCAGAAATATTGAACGAGGTCAGGGCAGCCGTTGATGGAGACGAAGATATTTCTGTGTTACTGCTGCCTTCAGATTCTCATCGAGAGATAAATGCTCTCCAGACCGGGGCAGATGTCGTTATGCAGAAATCTTTGAAGGAAGGCTTCGGACTGACTGTAACAGAAGCAATGTGGAAGAAGAAAGCTGTCATAGGCGGCAATGTTGGGGGAATAAGGCTTCAGGTGATCAACCGATTCAACGGGTTTAGGGTAAGGACTCCTGAGGGTGCCGCAATAAGGACACGTTATCTGCTTTCCCACCCATGGAAAATGGAAAAAATGGGAAGGAACGCAAGGGAATATGTGCTTGAAAATTTCCTTATCACCGGGCATTTGAGAAGATACATGACAATGCTGATATCGCTGGATAAGCAGGGAGATACGTGGGAAAGATGGGTTTAGCACCGACCCGGTTGAAACCGGATAAATACATATCATTTTTTTCCTCGTATAAAAAAGCCTCCCCCGTCCTTGTGACTGATTATGACGGGACACTTGCCCCTTTTGTAAAGGATAGGGAGAAAGCATTTCTTACCCCAAAGACCAGGTCTCTTCTGAAGTTAATAAATGAGGCCGGAGGAGAGGTAATTATTGTCTCCGGAAGAAGACCTGAAGAAATATTAGACTTTGTAGGGCTTCCCTTAGAAATATGGGGCAGCCACGGGATGGAAAAAATAGATAAAAATGGCAGGTACTACAGGGGAAAAGTTCCTGAAGAAGAACTTAAAAAACTGGATGACTTTTCATCACAGCTTGCTTATTTCCCCCGTGGATCAGTTGAAAAAAAACCTTCAGGGATAGCACTTCATTGGAGAGATAGGGCAGAAGTTTTCGACATGTTCACGGAGGTCAGCGAAAAACTCATCTCTGAAGCCTCAGAACACTCCCTGAAAGTTGTGCCCTTTAACGGAGGCATGGAGTTTGTTCTGCCCTATTTTACGAAGGGGACAACTATTAATGAGATCAGCGTACGTTTCCCCGAATCGACCCCAATATGCTACCTCGGGGATGACACCACAGATGAAGATGCTTTCAGGGAAATCCAAAATATAAAGTCAGGAGTGGGGATACTCGTCTCCGATGATCAAAAGGTGAGCGCAGCAAATGTCTATATATACCGGAGCGAGGTCGATATCTTCCTGGATTTCTGGCTGAATGAACAAACACCGAAAGGAGAGGGTAATGATGTCGGAAGATAAAGGCCGATTTTTAGTAGTATCCAACAGGCTTCCTGTTACCCTTGCCTGCAAAGAGAAGAAATGGGAGGCAAAATCTTCTTCCGGTGGACTTGTCAACGCACTGAATCCTGTTCTCAAAAACAGGGGCGGTTTCTGGATAGGCTGGCCAGGGACATTCGAAAATCTTAAGATCTCAGCTATGAAGGAAATACTTGGTCCGCTCTCGAAAAGATCCGGCTATAGGTTTCTGCCTGTTCTGATGACAAAAGAGGACATAGAACTGTTTTACAACGGTTTTTCAAATTCCGTTCTATGGCCTCTTTTCCATGATTTTCAGTCACGCTGCAACTTCCTGCCGTCATATTGGGATGGTTATATTGCTGCGAATGAGAAATTTGCAAAGGTCGTTCTAGGACACGCTTCAAATAATGATTTTATTTGGGTGAATGACTATCAGCTTATTCCTCTGGGATCTATGTTGTTGGAGAAAAATCCAGAATTAAATTCCTCTTTCTTCCTTCATATACCTTTTCCAAGCGTGGATGTTTTTATGAAACTCCCGTGGCGGAAAGAAATACTTCACCAACTGACGTGTTACTCGCTTGTCTGTTTTCAGACATTGAGAGACAGAAGAAACTTTATTGACTGCATAAGGACCTTTTATCCTAAGGCTGTGATCTACGGCAGGGGACATGTTGTCAAGGTAAATAACGGCGACAGGGTCTTTTTTGTGGGCAGTTTGCCTATAAGCATAGACTATAAATATTATTCTTCGTTTAGCAGCACCTCCAATGTTACAAAAAGAGCGAGGCAAATCAGGGAAGATATATACGCAGAAAAGATCATTGTCGGGGTCGACCGCCTGGATTACTCAAAGGGTATACCGGAGAAGCTCAGGGGGTTTGAGAAATGCCTTGAATCCCACCCCGAGATCAGGGAGAGGGTAACTCTATACCAGCTTGTGGTCCCAAGCAGGGACACCATTTCTGAGTACAAAGAACTCAAACATGAAATAGAACTTCTTATCAGCGAGATAAACGGAAAATATTCCACAACAAGGTGGACCCCGATAATATGGCGTCACGGCACCCTCCCGGAATCAGAACTCTATTCGATATACAGGGCATCAGATATAGCTCTTGTTACATCCCTGAAAGACGGGATGAATCTTGTTTGCAAAGAGTACTGCGCAAGCAAAGGAAAAGAGAGTGGAGTTCTTATTCTGAGTGAGTTTGCGGGAGCCGCATTACAGCTTTCAAGGGGAGCTTTGTTGGTAAACCCATTTGATGTAAATGACCTTTCTGATTCTATCTATCGCGCTTTTTCGATGGATGAGCATGAGAAAAAAATAAGGATGAAGTCAATGAGGGAATCTATAAGAAGGCAGGATGTGTTCTGGTGGGTCGAAAACTTTTTAAGGGCTGCAACAGGCAAGAAGCTTGAAGATTATCCTGAACAGGATCTCCCTTCTCTTTGGCCAGGGCTGTTTGCCATAAGTAAAAAATATTTTAAAGGCGCGGTCTAAAAGACCACGCCGGTTTTAAATGGCTGATTTTTTGCCTGAAACTATTTTTAGGCCAGGTTTACCAGCTTTGCCTTTACTCCTGAAACAGCATTCAGCTTCTTATTAAGCTCATCCGCAACATTTTCTCCGCAGGCCAGCTGGAGGATTAGTATGCCTGACGGTGAGCAGGTTTTGTCATCGGTCTGGTCATGGAGACCGAGCCTGGTCCTTATGGAACATCCATATTCCGTAAGGATCTTTTGGACTTCGACTGCCGCTGTATCCCTCTGTTCAACTCTTACAGCCATGATCTGGAAACAATTCATCGTTATTACCTCCTGATGTTCCAATATTTTTCTATTGCGTGGTACACAGTTTATAATATCAGAAACAAGGTCGCTCTGTCAGTCAGCAAAAAATACCGGAATGGAGAAAAATCGCTCAAAAGGCATCCGCTCCGATTTTTCCCTTCTGCAGGGTGATAAAACGCCATTTTTACAGAGCTCAAATGACTTGACAGCGCCGGTGTATTAGTTATAATGTCTCTCGTGCTTCGGCACAGGCAGTGTCGGGCGTGCGTCTGTAGCTCAGCTGGATAGAGCAACTGCCTTCTAAGCAGTAGGCCGGGGGTTCGAGTCCCTTCAGACGCGCCATTACTTGAAAAAATAATATCGTTTACATGGTGAGCATAGCTCAATTGGTTAGAGCACTGGACTGTGGCTCCAGAGGTTGCGGGTTCAATTCCCGTTGCTCACCCCACTTTTTTGGTTTGGATCGTTAGCTCAACTGGCAGAGCACCTGACTCTTAATCAGGGGGTTACAGGTTCGATTCCTGTACGATCCACCATTTTTTATTGCCCTTTTTTCCGCACTTTCAAGCGTGGATCGTTAGCTCAACTGGCAGAGCACCTGACTCTTAATCAGGGGGTTACAGGTTCGATTCCTGTACGATCCACCAAATACAAATATAACTTTCAAAAATTCCCGTTTATTCAGCCATGGTGACCCTGTCATTGCCTGTATAATATTTTTGGTGCTTATATACACCATTTGCCTTGTTGTTCCGAATATTAAGCATGTATGTTTTCATGCTGCTTACGGGGGAGGTCTTTGTCTTGATGGACATCAAAGTTGGAGAGAACCGCTTTTATATCGGTGAGAGCGAGAAAGACCCGCTTGCTGAAATAGTTTTTTGCTTCAAAAAAAGTGACATCCTTGTTATTGAAAGTACCTTTGTATCAGAAGAGCTTAGAGGACAGAACATCGCAGGTCAACTGCTTCAAAAGGTCGTAAAGAAAGCCCGCGAAGAGGGACTTAAGATCATTCCCGAATGCACCTATGCCCAGAAGGTGATGAACAGGGGAGAGGACTATAAGGACGTTTTATACAATGAAGGTGCTCATAATAAGGATCAACTGACATCTTTGAGCTGAGGATCCTGCTTCAAAATTGATTTTAATAATAAAGATAGCTCTTTCTTGCACTTTAAATAAAAGCAAGGTAAAATCTACCCTGTTCTGATCTCAGGCGAATGCGAGAGTGGCGGAATTGGTAGACGCGCGGGACTTAGGATCCCGTGTCCCAGACGTAGGGGTTCAAATCCCCTCTCTCGCACCATCTTATATTTCCCCCCTTATCTGCTCTCCCTTATAATTAAGACAGATATTTTTTCAATCTGATATCATAACCTCCAAAAAGGGCTGGTCGCTGTGAGTAGTATTGAAATAAAACGTATATACACACCTGCCGAGGCAACCGACGGAAAACGAATACTGGTCGACCGCCTTTGGCCAAGAGGGATAACGAAGGAAAGAGCCTCCTTATATTTCTGGCAGAAAGATATTGCACCCAGTGCAGGTCTTCGAATATGGTTCGGGCATAACCCGGAAAAATTCGACGAATTTGCGCGCAGATACATGGCGGAACTTGACACTGATCCAACAAAGCTGGAGGCTGTAAGGCAGTTGCTCGAAATTGCCAAAATTGAAAAACTAACTCTTTTATATGCCTCAACGGATACTTCCATAAATCATGCGCTGATCATTAAAAATTTCCTGCTGAAAAAATTACCGGATGAGTCTCAAACTGAATAATTCTCCTGAGCGGGGGAGTAAAACATGATGGAGAAAAATGAGCGTCTCGCATATGCCGCAGCGATAGTCCACACTTTTATAACAGGTCTCTCTTTCATGTTTTCAAAGATAGGGCTTGGGTACAGCTCTCCGTGGGACCTTCTCGCATACAGGTTTACCGCGTCCTTCATTGCCATAATGATTCCGGTCGCCTTTAAATGGATAAGCTTTGACTTCAACATGGACAAGATCCGAAAGATACTCCCGCTTGCCCTTTTCTACCCTTTATCCTTCTTTGCCTTACAGACCTTTGGACTCCAGTATCTGAGTTCTTCGGAAGCAAGTATACTTCTTGCTTCGATGCCTGTGTTCACGCTGCTTCTTGCCGCTTATTTCTTAAATGAGCAAACTTCTCTGCTGCAAAAATTATCTGTAATTGTCTCTGTTGCCGGAGTAATATTCATTACGGTGAGCAAAGGTGCCAGCCTTGATTTTTCAAATATTAAAGGGACAGCCATGATACTATTGTCGGCGCTCTCCTTTTCTGTATACAGCATACTGGTAAAAAAACTGGCAAAGAATTTCACCATACTTGAAATAAGTTTCATCATGTCAACAATAAGCTTTATCTTTTTCAACACGATGTCCCTTGGAAGACACCTTGTCAACGGGACCGCAGGGAGCTTTTTAGCGCCGCTGAACGAACCCTGGTTCATTGCTGCCTTCGTATATCTCGGAGTCCTCTCGTCACTGGTCACATCACTGCTGACTAACTTTGCCCTCTCAAAGATAGACGCTTCCAGAATGTGCGTATTCACCAATCTGAGCACGGTCATATCAATAATCGCTGGGGTTGTCTTCCTGAAAGAGGATATCTACTTCTATCACATAATAGGATCTCTGATGATAATCGGAGGGGTGATCGGGACCAACTGTTTCTGTAAAAGGAATAGCATTGGATGCGGCAAAGACTGAAGTTTCGTATCATCTCCCCCCCCTGACAGACAAAAAATATTACCCTTACATTAAGCATCCATGGTCAGCAATAAAATAATACATTCCTTGACAAATAATTCACATGGGAGTATTTTATCAGGCATTGAAACTGCGATGTCACTTTTCAGGGGGATGTATCATGGACACTTTTTTAACTGATCTGCTCACTTCATTCGCCGTTGTCATTAACGGCATACCACAGGGACTTCTTGCGCTAAGCTTCGGATTTGCCGCCTTCCCGACAAGCATTGCCTTCCTCATCGGAGCTGCCGGATCACTTGCGTTCAATTCAGTCGCCACAATTTCTTTCCAGGCAGAAACTATAACCCTGGCAGGAAAGATGGGGCGGAATATCAAAGAAAGACTGAGCATTGTTTTCTGGGGCGCTCTGTTTTTACTTGTCCCATCAGTACTCGGTCTGAATGAGACAATAGTCTCATATATCGGTCCTACGATCGTCAACTCCATGATGGCAGGGGTCGGCATTATGCTTGCATATGTAGCCATGGAGCTTTTCAGCTCCGAGAAGATATCGGGAACTATTTCCATGATCACCGGCATTGCGGTATGGTTCATGACTCTCGATCTTGCAAAAACCATTATCATTTCTGTCCTTATTTCCACGATCGTCTATAACATACTGATGAAAATGGGAAAAGTAGAGCCTCACAGCCTTGTTATGGATATGAACAGAGAGAAGTTTACATTCGGCAACATCGAGTGGAAGATATGGGAAAACCCGATGCTCATCGTTCACGCCCTTGCCCTCGCATGCCTGAACATTGGAGCGAACATCAGCTTTGGAAAGATCACAGGAAGCATAGCAGGGGTGGATTCAAATATAGACCACCTTGCAATATACTCATCCCTTGCCGATATGGGTTCTTCCTTCTTTGGAGGCGGGCCGGTCGAAGCTATAATATCCGGAACCGCAACAGCGCCCAACCCACTCAGGTCTTCAGTTATCATGATGCTCATAATGGCAGCCATATTGCTTTTCAAACTGCTTCCTACGATCGGTAAATATGTCCACAGCGCTTCGATAGCAGGATTCCTCTTTGTCCTTGGAACATTTGTGACCTTTGCTTCCAACATACAGGGAGCAATAGCCACAGTGCCCGCAGCAAACGGCCCTTTTGGATTTTCTCCCTGGGGCATGGTCATCGGTGCGACAGTACTTGTTTCAGCCAAATGGAACCCATTCTTTGGACTTCTTGCCGGAGTTCTGATCAAAATGATATTCTCACTTTAGGAGAGAGCTATGGACGAACATTACGAACTAAATATCTGCGGTCTTACAAGAAACCTGAAAAAAATTCAGGTGGCGCCGAACCTCGTAATAGCTTCATTTGTCATGCTTGGTGATACACAGATGATAGAAAAATGCGCTGATGCACTTTTCGAAAAGATGAAGGTGATCAGTGGGATAGACATGCTTGTATGTCCGGAGGCGAAAGGCATTCCGCTTACACATGCTCTTGCTGTTCGTCTTGGCGTTGACTATGTGGTAGCAAGAAAATCGATCAAGGGATATATGGAAAACCCTATTACTTCTGAGGTCAAATCGATCACAACAAATGAAAAACAGATCATCGTCATTGATGAGACGGATGCTGCGAAGCTGGAAGGAAAGCAAGTCTGCGTAGTGGATGACGTCGTATCGACCGGCGGTTCCCTTCGCTCAGTTCAGGATGTCCTTGCAAAAACGGGATGCACTGTCATCAGCAAGGTTGCTGTGCTGCTTGAAGAGGGAGGATACAGCGGGGAGGATCTGATCTACCTTCAGAAGCTCCCAGTCTTTCCCGTTTAAAAAATATTTTTAACCTATCACAAAGGCGCCGCGTTAATCAAAGCGGCGCCTTTTTACGTTGGCACCTTGGTCAGTAATGTTTGTTATGCTATTATTAAATATGAAACTACAATGCGGAGGACATATAAATGACGAAAAAGTTTTTAAGCGTGCTGACACTGGCCATACTTGCCGCTTTGCTCTCTTTCCAGAGTGCACATGCAATGACCACTATCGAATTTTACAGGCTCGCGAGAAAACAAAAGCACATACAGCCTTTCGCTGTAACTGTCCAGAGTGCATGTGAAACAGGCCACTGGACCAGTGATCTCTGGAAAAGAGGTTATAACGGTGCAGGGATCAAGGTCTCATCAGAGTGGATCAATGCAGGAAAACCATATATAACCAAAAATAGCGTCGAGAGCAGGAACGGCGTTTATGGCAATGAGGCTTCCAAATTTAGAAAATACAGGTCGCCGGGTGAGTTTCTGAAGGATTATGAAAAAAAGATCCGACATGACTATCCAAGATGCGCCAGAAACCACGACAATATATGGGGATATTTCGCAGGGCTTTATGACGGAAGAATTGGCAAATGGGCTACTGACCACAAATATTACGAAAAACTGACTGTTAAGGCAATAAAACTTGCACCTGAAATCTACAGCTCCAAATGGAAACACAAACTTATAAAAGATTTTAAAGTCGCTGCAAGAAGAAATTCTCTTGAGAACTGGCAAAGGGACATTATTCGCAACGAGCTTAAAAAAGCCAACGTACTGTAGAAAGACTTTTCCCCAGGTACTGTTATCAATATCTTAGATAAATAAAGCAGGTGTATAAGATGATACGCGGGATCGGAATAGACGTATGTGATATCTCCCGAATGCGTAAAGCTGTTTCCAAAGAAGGATTTTGCAAGCGAGTCTTTTCTGAAGAAGAGATAACTTATGCGGAGTCTAACGCCGATCCGGCTGCACACTATGCCGCAGCTTTTGCTGCCCGCGAGGCCTTATCCAAAGCGACCGGATGGGGAATAGCAGGGCTTGGCATAAATTCCTGTTCAATCGAAAGAACTGCTTCAGGACCCCGTTTCAAATTTGACGAAAATACACTTTTAAAATTTTCAAATGAGGGTGTAGACAACATTTTCCTTTCCATCTCGCATGAGGCCGGGATCGCTGTCGCAGTAGTGATAATGGAGAAAAACTAACGATGAGGTACTATTTTCCTGAAGACATCAGGCAGGCTGATACTCTTGCAATAGAGAAGTATGGCATGGCTTCGCTCGAACTTATGGAAAACGCAGGCACTAACGCTGCCCGTGAGACATTAAAGAGGTATCCGGATACACAAAGCTTCCTTATTTTAGCAGGGCCGGGAAACAACGGCGGTGACGGCTTCACAGCAGCAAGGTTTTTTTTGAAAAAAGGACTGAAGGTGACAATGATATTGTCATCTGACCCAGGAACATACAAGGGCGATGCCAAAATAAACCTGGAGGCCCTTATCAATTTTAATGATCCGAACTGCACTATAAAATATTCGCAAAATCTCTCAGACAGCGAGATAAGCAAAGAGGCAAACGATGCTGACTGCCTGATCGATTCACTTCTCGGAACGGGATCCAAAGGTGCTCCCAGGGGAGAAGTTGAACGCCTCATAAGGCACTGTGATAACGTTAGGGCAGTTGTGGCCTTTGATATTCCAAGTGGTATAGATTCTTTATCTGGTAATGTTTATGATCCTTGCGTCAAGGCTGATATTACGGTCACCTTCCTTGCAGCAAAAAGAGGGATGTGTTTTTTTCCGGCGTATGATATGTGCGGAACAGTTGTGGTCGCTGACATCGGTATATCTCCTGATAAGGTCCTTGATGACAATAAGAGCATCCTATCTTTCGGAAGGGAAGACATTCCAAAACTGCTGCCTAAGATCCCAAAAGACATACATAAGGGTAAAAAGGGAGGCTTGCTGGTAGTCGGAGGAAGCGTCAACTACCGGGGAGCGCCTTTGCTTGCCGGCCTTGGGGCTCTGCGTTCTGGTGCGGGCCTGATCGTCCTTGCTATTCCTGATTTCATGGTAGACAGTGCATCGCTGTTTCTCCCCGAAGCTATCTTCGTGCCCCTGCGTACAAGAGGAGATGCGGTATTACCTGAGAGCCTTGCAGAAGCTATAGCACCGTGGGAAAAGAGATGCGATGCGGCTGCTGTTGGTCCGGGTCTGGGAAGGAATGAAGGTTCCGGATCTATAATTGACTGGTTCTGGAACAAATGGAAGAAGCCGCTCCTTGTTGACGGAGACGGACTGCACTTTCTTTCTTTTGATAAATACAGGCCTGCTTTCAGAGCCAATTCAGTTTTAACTCCTCACGTCGGTGAAGCAGCAAATTTGCTTGGAGCAACACCGGAAGATATTAACAAAGACAGGATCGGTGCTGCGGTTTCAATGTCGTGTGCAGCCGGAACAGTACTGCTGAAGGGCATGGATACTGTTGTATATTCAAAAGGAAAGAGCATAACGATCATTAAGGGAAGCTCCCCATCTCTTGCTGTACCGGGATCGGGAGATGTGCTCAGCGGCTCTGTCGGCGCATTGATGGCATGCGGAATGCCAATATACGATGCTGTGGTAACAGGAGCTGCCGCACATGCCGCTGCGGGGTCATTTATTGAGAAAAGATCAGGGATCCGAGGAACACTGGCGAGAGAGATAGCAGATGCACTGCCTTTCACACTCAACTAGAAGGCTGCAAATAGTTGCCTTTTCTGAAGATGAGACATTCTCCCTTGGAATGTCTATAGGAAAACATTCTTTCCCCGGCCTTACCATACTTTTGCATGGCGGGCTAGGTATGGGAAAGACTCTTCTCACACAGGGAATAGGCAAAACTCTGGGCTGCGGTAAGATAAAGAGCCCTACTTTCATACTCATCGCTGAACATGAAGGGGAGATCCCGCTGATACACGCTGACCTTTACAGGCTGGATTCACATGTTGAGGCAGATACACTTGATTTCGAAAATTACATCGACAACGGATGCGTTCTTGTGGTGGAGTGGGCTGAAAGATGGCACACACCGCCTTTAAAGGACACTCTTGACATCGTGATAAACCAATACGGCGATGATGATAATTCAAGGGTCATCACGGTAAAGGCCCTGGGAAAAACTGCGGAAGATCTGCTGATAGCTCTTTCGGACGATATCCTGGAATCGGCCTGCGAAAAAGAGGGGAATTATGAAGGTACTGGGAATAGACTGCACAACTAAATTCACAAACATCGGGATCGCCTCCGAAGGAGCCCTCCTGTCTGAAATAAGCCTTGAACTCGGACGGCAGCAATCCTCGCGCCTTCCGCTTCTTGTAGAAGAGATGCTTAGTGACCTCTCCATTGATATTTCAGAGCTGGATCTTATCGCAGCGGCAAACGGCCCGGGGTATTACACAGGCATCAGGACGGGAATCGCATATTCCGCTGCACTTGCTAAAGCGCTTGGAATAAGGATACTACCTGTATCGTCGCTTGAGACCTTCGTCCACGACCTGAGAACTATGGGGATCCCTCTGGCTCCGGTCATAAAAGCCAGACAGAACTGCATTTATTGTGCTCTATATTTTTCTGATGGAAGCGAACTAAAGCCATTTGTATACCCAAAATTTTGTACTGCTGCAGAATTTGCTGATTTCCTTTGTTTTTACCCTGATGCCATGCTGGTAGGCAAAGACGTGAGCTTATTCAATGAATTTTCAGCTTTGCCTAATAATGTTTTGCCAAGAATTGTCGGAAGACCGGGGCAAACGGCTTTGATGGGAGAATATTACAAAAAACTTTCCATTTCCCCTGATACGATTCAGGGTTCCTACCTTCGTGAACCGGATATAGGTCCAACTTCATATATATGACTACTATTGTCAGAATATAAAGAATTTAATCTTTTCCTTGAATAAATGTGAAATGTTTGTCATAATACCCAAGGTTATGCCAATCGATACTATTAATGGTTGACAGACAAATACTGATTAGATGTGGGGAAGGAAGGTGGGTTTTTTGGCGAAGAAGTTCGACATCGATGTCTTCAGCAAATGGTGCAAAGGATGTGGCCTCTGTATCGCTATAT
Organism: Synergistota bacterium; assembly: GCA_034331105.1. Taxonomy (GTDB): domain Bacteria; phylum Synergistota; class Synergistia; order Synergistales; family Synergistaceae; genus Caenicola. The sequence continues at coordinate 74,399 of JAXQGB010000015.1, forward strand.
GCCCTAAGAAAGTTCTTGAACTAAGCGAGCAGGTTAAATCTGTGCCTGTGCGTCCTGATGATTGCATTGGCTGCCACCAGTGCGACAACATCTGCCCTGATATGGCAATAACAGTTAAGGAGCGTGACTAAATATGGCTCAGGTTGAATTCTGGCAGGGCAACAAAGCTATCGCCATGGGTGCAATTGCCGCCGGATGCAGATTTTTTGGCGGTTATCCAATTACCCCTTCAACAGAGATCATGGAAGTTATGTCTGAAGAGCTTCCGGTACTAGGTGGAAAATTTGTTCAGATGGAAGATGAGATCGGTGGTATTGCGGCAACAATTGGCGCTTCAATAGCCGGACTTAAATCTATGACAGGAAGCTCAGGCCCTGGCATTTCACTGAAGCAGGAGCTTCTGGGCTATGCATATATAGCAGAAATTCCTATGGTCCTTGCTGACGTACAGCGCGGCGGTCCTTCAACAGGCCTCCCGACGAAAGTTTCTCAGGCTGACGTAATGCAGGCCAAATGGGGAACACATGGCGATCATGGAACGATAGCCTATGCTCCCTCCTCGATCCAGGAATGCTACGAGATAACGGTCAAAGCTTTCAATATGGCGGAGCGTTTCCGTCAGCCTGTCCTTGTTATGGCTGACGAGATCATCGGCCACATGCGCGAAAAGATCGTCATCCCCGAACCCGGCACATATGAGATCATAAACCGCAAAAAGCCGACCGTATGCCCGGAAGAATTTATTCCTTACAAGGCAGACGATGATGACGTTCCTCCGATGGCTGCATTCGGCGATGGATATCGCTGGCACGTTACAGGTCTTACCAGCAACGACTGGGGATTCCCGACAAACGAAGCTGACGAGATCGATAAGAAGGCAAACCGCATAATCCGCAAGGTGGACCGTTTCCGTGACGACATCGTGGAATTCAAGGAAGAGAGCATGGAAGATGCAGAAGTCGTAGTAGTTTCCTACGGCAGCGTCTCACGCTCAGCACTCCGTGCGATCCGCGAACTTCGTCTCGAGGGCGTCAAAGTTGGACATTTCCGTCCTATCACACTCTGGCCCTTCCCTGACAAAGAGATCGCAGAACTCTCAAAGAGAGTCAAACATATCATCGTACCCGAACTTAACGCCGGACAGATGGTCAATGAAGTTGAGAGAGCCGTTGCAGGCAGATGCGAAGTACATCGCAAGAACCTCATTAACGGTGAACTCTACAAACCCGACCATATCATGTCCTTCATCAAGGAGGTGGCGTAATTATGCCCCGCGAAGATGTAAAAAAACTCCTACGTACCAAATTTATGCCACACATCTGGTGCCCCGGATGCGGACATGGAATAATCATGCACGCAATACTCCGCTCCCTCGCAGAACTTAAGATACCCCAGGATCAGATATGCATTTCTTCAGGTATCGGATGCTCCAGCCGTATGCCCGGATACATCGACGCATGCACGCTCCACACAGCGCACGGACGTTCACTCGCCTTTGCGACTGGGGTTAAGATGGCAAATCCCGCTCTCACCATTGTCAACGTAATGGGAGACGGCGACGGAACCGCTATCGGCGGAAACCACTTTATCCATGCATGCCGCCGCAACATAGGCATCACTGCTGTAGTAATGAACAACAACATCTACGGCATGACCGGCGGACAGGCTTCCCCGACAACACCTGAAGGCGCATTTGCATCAACAGCTCCTTACGGTGCGATCGACCCGACATTCGACATCTGCAAACTCGCAGAGGGCGCCGGAGCCACATACGTTGCACGTGCAACAGTTGCTCAGCCCGCAATGTGCGAGCAGATACTCAAAAAGGCCATTCTGCACCAGAAGAAGGGCTTTGCTGTTGTCGAACTTATCTCCTTCTGCCACACGCAGTTTGGCCGTAAGAACAAGCGCAGCCGCCCGATGGACAACATCAACTATCTTAAGGACAACTCAGTCATGAAGGCCAAAGCCGACACAATGACTGCTGAAGAACTCAAGGGCAAGATAATCATTGGCGAATTCGTCAATGTCGAAGATGCCCGCGAATACACTGAGCGCTATGATGAGATCATCGCACGCGCTCAGAAGGCATAGGGGGTAACGGATCATGAGCGAACGTTTTGAAATTCGCGTTGCTGGATCCGGCGGACAGGGAGTCATCCTCGCCGCAGTGATCCTGGGTGAGGCTGCCGCACTTAACACAGAGGGCCTCAATTCTGTTCAGAGTCAGGCATACGGCCCCGAAGCCCGCGGCGGAGCTTCCAAGTCAGAAGTCGTATATGACCGCGCTGAGATAGACTACCCGAAGGCAGCACATCCCAACCTTCAGGTCATCCTTACTCAGAAGGCATGTGACCAGTACAGCCACGACACAGCAAAGGGCGCAACCGTCATCCTTGACGATTTCTTTGTAACAGAGCCCCCGAAGCTTGATGCCGATGTATACCTTCTCCCAATAGTAAGAACTGCAAGAGAGAAGCTCGGCCGTGAGCTCGTAGTCAACATGGTCGCACTTGGCACAGCTGCGAAGGTCCTTGAAGTTAAGAACCTGACAAAGCCCGAAGCGATCAAAAAAGCTATTCTTGCAAGAGTTCCAAAAGGAACAGAGGAACTTAACTCTAAAGCTTTTGATTACGGATATCAAATGATGGACGAGGCAATGGCTGCAAGGAAGTAGAAACACATCTGATATAATCTGTCAGAAGGGGCGGGGAGATTTCCCTGCTCCTTTTTCTATTCGGCCTTTTTGGAGGGATAACATGCTTCAGGGAGAAATAAAGAAGTTTAAAATTACAGAGATAAACAACGAAGGGGAGGGCATAGTCAGGCTCGGGGATGAACGCTTCGTTGTCTTTGTTCCCGATGCGCTTCCTCAAGAAGAGGTCACGTGCCGTATAGTCCAGGCAAAGAAAAATTACGCGACGGCAAAAGTCATCGAGAGGCATAATGACTCATCGATAAGAATAAAGCCGCTTTGCCCGGTTTACGGAAAGTGCGGAGGATGTCAGCTCCAGCACATAGATTACACGTCACAGCTCAAGCTTAAGACAAAAACTGTCTTCGACGCTATCAAAAGGATCGGGGGAGTACCGGATCCTTCAATTAATAATTGCATTCCCTCGCCATCCCAGTGGGGTTACAGAAACAAGGCCTCCCTACCCGTACAGACTGATCGCAGGGAAAAGTTTCTTGCCGGCTTCTATAAAAACCGAAGCCACGATATTGTTCCGTTTACAGGCTGTCCTGTCCTGCTTCCAAAACTGGAGTCAAACGTAATCTCACTTATCAAGGACTTGAAAGAGGCGGGGCTTGAGGGATGGAATGACAAGAGTAACCATCTTATGGGTTTTATAAGACACCTTGTGTTTCGGACCGCAAAATATACAGATCACAGCTTATGCGGAGTTGTTGCGGGCAGATCTGCTGACAGGGATGAGGCACGGAAGCTAAAAAATATAGCTGCCGGACATTCAGATGATCTCAGGGGCATTGTCTTCAACAAAAACTTCTCAAAAGGCAACTTCATCTGGGGAGATGAGTTCTCTTCCATCCATGGCGAGACAGTTATGCAGGAAGTGCTTGGAAAGTACAGATTCAACTTTGAAATATCCTCCTTCTTCCAGATCAATTCTGAGCAGGCGCTTGCGCTTTACAAATACGCTTCAACAATGGCTGCAGGGGCGTCTCCCGAAAATATCCTTGAACTGTATTCCGGTGCTGGAACTATGACCGCATTTCTCTCAGAGGGTGCAAAGCACGTCACAGCAGTGGAGGAGTGGCCCCAGGCTTCGAAATACCTGAAGATCAATGCGGAACTCAACGGACTTGACAACATAACAGGCCATTCGGGGTCAGCCGAGGATATTTCAGAGGCTCTTTCAGGCGAAAGATTTGATACAGTAGTGCTTGATCCTCCAAGGACAGGATGCGATCCCAGAGTCATTGCCTCCATAATAAAGATATCACCGCAAAAAATAGTATACGTCTCATGCGGCCCCGCAACACTGGCCCGTGACATAAAGAGACTTATAACAAACGGCTACTCTATCAAAACCATCCAGCCGTTCGACATGTTCCCCCAAACAGGACATGTTGAGACTGTTGTCTTGATGTCGCGCAAAGATTAATAATAGGCCCTAAAAGACCTGAAATCAGAGGTTTCCGGATTTTCGGCAACAATTGCCGATTGCCGGAAACCTTTCTTTTTGTCTTTCTAATTAGAGTAAGCCTTAAAAGAATTGTTAGGTTATGGCTATGGAACTGCTTTTCACTCTGCGAGTGTACAGAACTGCTGTTTTTAGGATAGGTTCAAGCTATAGAACTGTTGTAATAATTTTAAGGCGGCAGCCCGGTTATGGAACTGCCGCCTCGTTCTTTATACTCCTAGATCCTCACTGCTAACATGCAGCTAAAGTATCATACGCATACGTTTAATCATATAATTGACAGCCGTTTGTGGCTTGCCAATTAGTTCGGCTATTGCGTACTGAGATTTCCCATCATTGAGCATTGCAAATATGCCTGCTAGATCTGGTGTTTGCTAAAGTATGCGGTAGGCTGCATCGAATCGCAACCAGTGTCAGCAAAACTGCTAAACAGGGTTTAGGCAAAACAGGCATTGTTTTGTGATTTAACCTGCTACTATTTAAACAGGAGGCAAAGGCGAGACTATAAATTATAAATACTATTGGATGCTAAAGGAAGTTTCTATCAAGCAGGCAAACAAATGGTTTATTTTGGTGAATCGATCGAATGAACAGAGGAGGAAAAATAATGAATAATTTTAATAATGATCCTATGAACAGGTATGAACACGATCTCAGCAATGGCTCTAATATGGATAAAGTCCTGGTGGGCATATTTGAAACAGAAAATGACGCCATTAGTGCTATCAGGCGATTGAAAAACTCTGGATATCAGGAAGATGAAATAACAGTGGTAGCAAAAGATAGGGAAAAGATGGAAAACATTGCCGACATGACTGATGCGGATACAAAAACACAAGACGGGGATGGAGAAATAGGTACAGGTGTCGTCATTGGCGCTGGAATCGGTGGTCTTGCAGCGGCAATGCCGGCACTCGGTTTGATTCTAATACCGGGAATTGGTCCCCTACTGGCCGCAGGTCCGATTGCGCTGATAATTGGAGGCATCATTACTGGCGGTCTTGCCGGTGGTTTAGTAGGCGCATTGGTCAAAATGGGTGTAAATGAAGAAGACGCAAAAGAATATGATGGTTATATCAATATTGGAAAAATACTTGTAATGGTTAATAACAAAAACAACTTATCTGAAGATGTTTATAGAGCATACAGAGAGAATAATAGTATCATTAGTAATCGAAACAGTTAACGTTAAATTCTATATGAATTCGACACTGAAGAAGAGTTTATACCCTTAATTCAAATGTACTGATTACGAAGAAGCGGCCATCGGTATCATCGCACAGATTGGAATTGCCCTTTTACGCTCGGATCGACTCTATTTGATCCGTAGCAAACATTGCAACCAAGATATCAATGATGCCGATGGCTGTCACACATTTGGAAACTGACCGATAATAATATTAGGAGGATAGACAAATGAGTTGGATAGCGTGGATCGTTTTAGGGGGATTGGCCGGCTGGGTCGCCAGCATGCTGACAAGAAACAATGCAAACATGGGTATTTTCTGGAACGTTATTGTCGGAATAATCGGCGCTTTGGTTGGATCATGGATTCTGGGGTTGCTAAAAGTAACACAACCGCTTACGTTCAGTTTCACAACCTTTTTGGTTGCTGTCGGAGGCGCTGTGGTGTTACTGTTCCTGATCAACTTGGTTCGCGGCAGAAGATAAGAATTTTTACTTGGGTCAGCAAAGACCCTTATATGTGATAATCATACACTCAATACTCCACCTGTAGCTCTTTGTCTGAGTTATGGGTATCATTACTTTCATGTGTTTTCATGATGGATCAAACGAAATGGTTTACATAAATGCCAATGAAATGTTGCATCAGTCGAGGTGGTTGTGAGAAAGAGCAAATCCGAAAGACACAGACGGCCGTAGGGGAAGCCGCTGAGAATGGGAGTGAGTTGTCATGGAAATGAGGCCAGGCTGGCTCAATCGGAGCGGGCAGGGTTTCCTGTCAGAGGAAGAGAGGGTCAACCGACCCAAAATCACCCGAGAACTCCTTCTGCGCATCGGATCTTATTTAAAGCCATACTGGATGCAAATGCTGCTGGTGGTGGCAGCCATTTTGCTCTCATCGGTCCTGTCTGTCATGCCCGCCGTTCTGACCGGTCGGATCATCGACGAAGGCCTGATCGGCGGGGATCTGAACATGTTGATCCGCCTCATTCTCATTTCATTGGTTGTGACGTTGGGAGCCAATCTCATCGGCGTCCTGGAGAGTTATCTCAATACCTGGATCGGACAGCACATCACTTTCGACATGCGCAACAGCATGTATCGACATCTTCAGTCCATGCCACACCAGTTTTTCACCACCAACAATCAGGGAGACATCATTACCCGGATGACCAGTGATATTTCCGGTGTCCAACAACTGATCACGGGGACGCTGACCAGCATCCTCTCCAATGTCATTACCCTGGTAGTAGCTCTTGTGGCCATGTATCAGAAGAACTGGATCCTTGCCACCGTAGGCGTCATCATCGTACCGCTCTTCACGCTGCCCACTAAAAGGGTGGGCAAAGCCCGCTGGAGCCTGACGCGGGAAGCCCAGGCCCGCAACGATGAGATCAACGGCATCCTTAATGAAACTCTGTCCGTGAGCGGTCAACTCCTCGTCAAACTGTTCAATCGGGAGGAGGCTGAAGCCACCCGGTATGAAGAGATCAACCGTCAGATGATCCGGCTGAACATCCGCGAGCGGATGGCCGGCCGTTGGTTCCGTGTCGTATTGGGTACCTTTTCCAGTATCGGTCCCATGCTGATCTATCTCGGGGGAGGACTGCTGATGATCCGCTACGGTTCGGATTTGTCGGTGGGCGACATCTCGGTACTGGTCGCACTGTTGAGTAGAATGTATTCTCCGGTGAATTCACTCATGGGGATCCAGGTGGATTGGATCCGGTCCATGGCGTTGTTTACCCGCATCTTTGAGTATTTTGACCTACCTGTTGACATTGCCAATGCTCCGGATGCCATTGTGCCGCACACGGCACAGGGCAATATCAACTTTTCCCATGTTGATTTCGCGTATGAGCCAGACCGGCCCATCTTGCGGGATGTCAGCTTTTCCCTTGAAAGCGGAAAAAGCATTGCCATTGTGGGACCATCCGGATCCGGGAAAAGTACCATCAGCAACCTGATCCCGCGCCTTTATGATGTATCGGAGGGCAGCATTACCTTTGACGGCATCGATGTCCGCAAACTGGATCTTGGTTGGCTGCGTCAGAATATTGCCATAGTGACACAGGAGACCTATCTGTTCAACGGGACCATACGGGACAATCTCCTATATGCAAAACCGGGAGCATCGGAGGAGGAACTCGTGTCAGCCTGTATCAAGGCGAATATCTACGATTTCATCATCAAACAGCCCAAAGGCTTAGACACGTTGGTCGGAAATCGCGGACTCAAACTGTCAGGCGGCGAGAAACAGCGCATTTCAATTACCAGGGCACTGCTCAAAGACCCGGCCGTGCTTATTTTCGATGAAGCAACTTCATCATTGGACTCCATTTCTGAACAGCTGATCCAGAAAGCCATCGAACCCCTCATTTCCACACGAACCAGCATCATCATCGCGCATCGACTCTCCACCGTTCTGGCTGCAGATGAGATCCTGGTCATGAAGGAAGGGCGAATTGCCGAACGAGGCACTCATGCAGACTTGCTGAACGTTGGCGGCGGGTACACAGAACTCTATGAAACACAGTTTTCGGGCGCATTGGAATCGAGGGAGCAGCCCGCAATAGAATAATGCCGGATATTGATGAAATCCCGGATGCGATCCAAGAGTCATTGCCTCAATGATGCAGAGAGGTCAATTTGATATTAAAGCCTTTTACAATATATAGCTCAGAAAAGATCAGCCCATATAATTTCGATCCAATAGCTCTGACTCCCTCAACAGCTTTTTTCTAAATCAGCGGCTTATCAAATTGAAAATATAACACGAAAAGCAGAGACTCAACTTACCTATCTGGCAATTTCCAGATGTATTGATAAAATACTAGATGATATAGATTTTAAATAACACAATAATTTTACCAATTGGCAGGAAGAAATAAGTGTCACACCAAAGGCATAAGTTGTGCATTTGCAGGCCAAGCTTCGCATCAGGAAATGATATATAAAATATATAGGAGGTAAGAAGATGATCAAGGTTGGAACCAAAGCACCTACATTTACTGCGTCTGCATTTCATGAGGGAAAGTTTACAAAGGTGGATCTGGCTGACTATGCCGGGAAATGGGTAATGCTATGTTTTTATCCGGGTGACTTCACTTTTGTCTGAGGCACGGAAGTTTCAGCAGTTGCTGAAAAATTTAGCGAATTTGAAAAGTTAGGCGTCACAGTCCTGTCTATCTCCGTTGATTCCCCATTTGTCCATAAAATTTGGAATGATCATGAACTGTCAAAAATGATCAACAAGGATATTCCTTTCCCCATGCTTTCTGACCAAGGCGGCAAGATCGGCACAATGTACGGTGTTTACAATGAAGAATCAGGCACCGAAGCACGTGGCCGCTTCATCATTGACCCTGACGGCGTAATTCAGGCATTTGAAGTGCTTACGCCGCCTGTGGGCAGGAACGTAAGTGAAGCTTTGCGCCAGATCAAGGCGTACCAGCTTGTTCGTGAGACTAAGGGCAAGAATGTAACGCCCAGTGGCTGGCAGCCGGGCAAAAAGGTCCTCACCCCGGGAATCGGCCTGGTAGGCAATATCTGGAAAGAGTGGAGCGTTAAAGAAGCTTTCGATGACTAAACAGGAATAAAACTTTTGGGCAGGCGAAAGCCTGCCCTTTTTTTATGCTTTTGTAACTAGCATTGATTTGCCAAGCATAGAATTTCGTACATAAACGTGTCCTGATGAAAATATTATAATAACTGCAGCTTTGCCAGTGTAGAAGTAAGCCTGTTCCTTATATACCTAAATGCCAATGTGGAACTTAATTTTCTAAATTGGATGCGAGTCAAAATCAAAAGATTTTTGAGATCGGTTCTAACCATGTTAAAGACATGGACACAACAAATAAATGATATATAAGCGAAAAATGGTATATATTCAGAATTTTTATGTAATTATACGTTTACTTCCAAGCAGGAATGAATATACTGAAGTAAACGCCACATTTAAAAGGAGAATATTTATTATGTTATATGAGATCGCACATCATTTTCCAAATGATATGAATTTTAAAGAAGATGGTCCGCTCATCTCACTTTATCAACCTACCCATAGGTCTTTTCCTGACAATAAACAAGACCCAATTGTGTTTAAAAATCTACTTCGGGTCATTGAAAATTCTTTGGAACAGCTGCCAAATATTGACCTAATGGATACGATAATGAAACCATTTTATGAGCTCAGGGAAAATAGAAATTTTTGGGATCATACTTCTGATGGCATAGCTGTGTTTGCCAGTAAAAATAACTGTGTCGTCTATAATCTTCAAACTCCGGTTAAAGAATTAGCAGTAGTAGCCAATAGCTATCATATCAAACCGATCATAAAGGCTTTTCAGTCCACGGAAAATTATCATTTATTGGGCTTAAGCCGTGAAAACTTTACCATTTATCAGGGCAACCGATATGGTTTTGAAGAGATAGAAATTGATCAAGACGCACCAAGGACCATAAAGGAAGTTTTAGGAGAGGAATTATCCGAACCATATTTATCCCATGCATCACATGCCGGTACAGGTAATCCCGCGATGTATTATGGCCACGGTGATGTCAAGAGCGAGATAGATAAAGATACCGAGAAGTATTTTAGATATGTAGATTCATTTGTTTTAGAAAACTATTCAAAAACATCGAAACTTCCACTTATTTTAGTTTCGCTAACCGAACACCATTCAAAATTCAAGAGAATAAGCAACAATCCTTATTTGCTTCAAGATGGCATCAATAAATCCATTGAATCTCTGGATTTGGATGAAATACAGGAAAGTTCTCGGACTATTATTCAAGCCATCAATGAGAAAAAGATACAAAAATTAGCAGAAGCATATGGAAATGCCGAAGCTGAATTATTGGGATCATCTGATTTAGTACAAGTAGTCAAAGCGGCATACGAAAGTCGAGTTGCAGGAATTCTAATTGAAGAAGATAAAATTGTACCGGGAAAAATTGATCATGAAACCGGCCAAATCAAATTTGGTGATATAGACAAGCCTGATCACGATGACATCATGGATGATCTGGCTGAGTTAGTATTATTAAACGGAGGCGATGTATTTGTTCTGACAAAGGACATGATGCCCAGCACCACAGGCATTGCTGCCATCTATAGATACATCTGAAAACCCGCAGTATCTTAAGAACTAACCGTATACGCCTCGTTAATATGTTCCTGCATGCCTCAAATGAAAAAAATGTCGTGATTTGTTTTTCAGAACATATAGATCGAAAAACATCATGCTGTCCACTAGAACCACGTGGAGACGGCGGTGCTTTTGAGCTATTTTCTACGTTGCTGAAACCAGATTGAGTTTTTATCGGTCATGGCACTATTTCACCCAAATAATAAGTTGTACTTTTTAGAGTGACATAATATTCAAGATAAGAGGCTTATTTTATACATCTAAAACAATGGAATTTATTGCTGTAAATGTTGGATTAAAAGTAATTTTTACAAATAATATTAGATATTGCGATTTTATTCTAAATAATTGAGTGATCCCTGTATAAAATTATCAATACAGTATTTTATGGAGGTTAAACAAATGGGACGAAAAATTAAAAAGCAGGTTACAGGATTTAGGACACAGGACGGTGCCGGAGTTGATCTTGTCAGAGTTTTGGGACAGGGAACAGTAGAGGAATACGATCCTATATTAATGCTCGATTCTTTTGACAGTACAAATCCGGATGATTATACAGCCGGGTTCCCCATGCATCCGCACAGGGGAATTGAAACTATAACTTATGTCTATCGTGGACAGATAACCCATCGTGACAGTTTAGGAAATGAAGATACTATCGCTGAGGGAGAAGTTCAGTGGATGACAGCAGGATCCGGCATTTTGCATGAGGAAAAACTGCCTGCATCCGAGAGATTGCTTGGAGTCCAGTTGTGGCTCAATATGCCTGCAAAAGATAAAATGTCTGCTCCAGCATATAACAGCATTAAAAACAACAGGATAGAAGAAATTTCTTTGGATGGCGGAAAGTTGAGGCTTCTTGCGGGTGAATATGAAAACAGAAAAGGTTTTGCAAGCAAATATCTCCCGTTGGACTTTTATGATCTGCATCTTGATCCCAATGCCACAGCTCAAATAACTACAGAAAGGGAACGCTCCGTAATGATCTTTACACTTTCTGGGGATGCGTACATCGGGGGAGAACTTGTCAGGGAAAAGACGGCGGTAAAACTTACACCCGGCGATTATGTTGAGATAATGGCAACAGATAAAAATACCCAGATATTGTTTGTTAGTTCGACATTCCTGAATCAACCTGTTGCCTGGAGAGGTCCAATAGTAATGAACACAGGGGAAGAATTGAATAAAGCATATGATGACCTGAGAAACGGGACTTTTTTACAAAAAGGCATCTCCTATTAGCATTGATCAGCAAATAGATTAGGACAGGAATATATCTAAAGAAAAAGATCCTATTCAAGTGGTAACAAATGATGCTTACAGAAGCAGTGAGAAGTAAGAGACAGATACGGGTCGATTTTGAATTTTACATTAAAGTGACTGTGGCAATTTGTACGAAAAACTTTTGATGGCCGGGAGGTTTATCATGGATAAAGGTTTATCGGCACAAAATATCAGTGATATGGCAGTAAGTTTTGGTTTTGAGAGCTGCGGGATAGTAAGGCTCGAAGCGCTTAAAGAATACGAGGAAAAACTGGACGAGAGGATCGCTGCATGCCCTGATTCAAAGCCCGCGCTTGAAACATTGAGAAAATATGCAAGACTTGAAGAAAATTACGATTGGGCCAAATCCGTTATTGTATGTGTAACAAGGTACAGTAAATACAGTGTACCGGAAAATCTTGAAGGGTTGATCGGAAAGTACTACCTGTATGATCATAAGCTACAGCCTCAATCTGAAATGGCCGGGAAAATTATTGAATTTGAGAACTGGCTGGACAGTCAAGGAATTAGATTCTTCAAAGAACTTCATGGGATCACATCTGGAAGAATGGCGGCGCAAAAAGCTGGTCTGGGAATAATCAGGAAAAATAATTTCTTTTATAGTGAGAGCGGTTCCTGGGTGATCATTGATACCTGGCTTATCGATCGTGATATGGAGCTAATAGGGTCTGCTCACTACGCGAATTGCCCCGAAGGCTGCACCAAATGCATAGACGCATGTCCCACCAGGGCTCTCTCAAAACCTTACTGCACCAACCTGACGACCTGTATTACAAAGCTGACCTGGGGGATCCGTGAATTGCCGACCGAATTCCAGAGAAGCAAAATGAAAAGCTGGGTATACGGATGCGATGAATGCCAAAATGCATGCCCGATGAATACGAACACATGGCAAGCTGAGCAGAACTATCCCGGGCTCGACGAACTCGCGGAAAAACTATCTTTAGATAAAATTTTACATCTGGATAAAAACAAACTGGCGAATGATTTGTTAAACAAGTTCTGGTTCATAAGACCCGACAGCTTATGGATATGGAAAGTCAATGCACTCAGAGCGATGGCAAACAGTTATATTGACGAATACGAGAAGTATTTTTATGAGGCTCGACAGGATGAAAACGAAAGGGTCGCAGAAATGGCAGAATGGGCAATCAGACAACAAAGCATGTGATACGTAGAACGCTGGTTCCACACGGAAATGCAATCATCTTTTTTGAACAATTGGGTCATACAGAACTGTTGACCCCGGTTTAAAGATAAAATGACACTCAATGAGGAGGAATTTATATGGCAAGGAATGCGTTCACAGCAAAAAACGGAGTCACTGTGGGGCCTTATTCTCATGCGGTCGAATCAGGGGAATTTGTCTTCCTCTCAGGACAGACACCCGTTGATCCAACAACAGGGAAAATGGTGCAAGGCGATATTGCCGCTCAGACAAAGCAGTGCTTTAAAAACCTTTTCAGCGTTTTAGAGTGTGCCGGACTAACGTCAGATGATGTCGTAAAGGTCAATGTGTTTTTAACAAGCATGAGTTATTTCCAGGAGATGAACTCCGTATACTCAGAACACTTTTCTGCCCCTTATCCAGCAAGGAGCACCGTCGCAGTTGTCGAACTGCCTCTTGGCGCATCAATAGAAATTGAATTGATCGCGAGAAAACAGAAAGCAAACTGACATGACTCGTTACGTACACACCAATATAATTGCTAAAGACGCCGAAAAACTGATCGATTTTTATAAGAAAGTTTTTGGATGCAGAAGCATAGGAGAGAAAAGAGACCTTAGGGGTGAATGGCTGGATAAAGTCACAGGACTGACAACTGCCCATATCATCGGGGAACATCTGGTTCTGCCCGGATATGACAAGGACCATCCAACACTGGAAATTTTCTCCTACGACCGGATGGAAGGCGAACTTAGCCATAAGATCAACCAATACGGGATCGCACACCTCGCTTTTGAAGTCGACAACGTTCGTGAAACTCTTGATAAACTGCTTCAGAACGGGGGCAGTATGGTTGGCGAAGTCGTCAGCGCTGATTATCCGGACGGACGCAAAGCAACTTTTGTCTACGCCGCTGACATTGAAGGAAACATAGTTGAACTTCAGAGTTGGAGCTGAAATATACCCTGACTACAAATAACGCTAAAAGATGCTAACGCAAATTATACAACAGTTGGCTTGGAGTATCTTGAGCAACTGCTGAAGTTACCGTTTACGTTATGTCTGATCTTGATGAATATTAAGGGGTAAATGACGGATCTTGAAAATGAGCTCAAAGAAACTTTTGTCTATACATCTGACATATGCTCTGTATCTGCTCAGATTTTACCGTTTCGACCCTAAAGAAATTTTTATATTGACACAATGTTCTTATTAAGATATGATACTATTTAGTATTTATTGTAAATAAGGGAATGGTTCTATTATGAATAATCGTCACACCCTACAGCGTACTTTGATTCTTGAAGCAGTAAAAGAGTTGCACTGCCATGCAACCGCTGATGATGTCTATGATTTGATAGTGACGAAACACCCAAATATCAGCAGAGGAACGGTATATAGAAATCTAAACCTGCTTTCTGATATAGGCGAGATCCGCAAAGTGGAAATTCCGAGCGGAGCTGACCGTTTTGACCACGAGTGCCAGGCTCATTATCATGCGAGATGCATAAAGTGCAACAGAGTCTTCAATGTGGAAATGGAGTTTATATCGGATTTACAAAAGAACATAAAGAATACTTATGGATTTGAATTTACCGGTCATGATTTGATTTTCAAAGGTATCTGCCTTGAGTGCAGTACACGGAAGGAATCGAATAACAAAACTGAAAGTTACGAAAAACGGGACACAAAATAATTTGGGAGGCTGATATAGAGGATAGTAAATGTTAATAAGTATTTTCGTAATTTACTTCTGTCAAGAAAAATAGAGCTTATAGCTGAACTCAGCGGTATTTTATCATTTGCACAGGCAATCCCGGAAACTTAACTATGTGCTTATGTGGAAGCATAGGAACACCCGGTAAAGATATTAATATGAGGAGGATAATTATGAGAAGTTTTATGACATTGGATCTGCAATATGCGCACAGGTTCTACGGGTTCAAAGGTGAAGCACAGTATCTGCACGGGCATACGGGAATACTGACGATCGAAGTTGAGGATTCCGTCAATATGGGAGTCAATATGGTATTCCCTTGTGGTGAAATTAAGAAGACGGCTTGGGAAGTATTACAGAACTTTGACCATGCGCTTATTTTAAGGGAAGACGACCCGTTGCTCCCCGCGATCCTCGGAGTTTACGAAGCACAGGGGATCAGGAACGGCGCACCGACCAATATGCAGAAAGGTCCGGCTTTCAAGACCGAACTTGCAACAGCATTTCCTGAATGTCGACTCGTTGTTACTAAAGAAACAATGACCGTCGAAGGTATGATCAAAATAGTTTACGATTTACTGAAAGACAAGCTTAACATCGCTAAAATCACCTTTACAAGCGGCATGAACGGTGCGACAGAAGAATACATACCCAAAAATGCTATAGACCGTTGCCCGTTGTGCGGCATTGCGTTAAACGAAAACGGCGCCTGCTCCAAATGTGGGTACAAAAAGTAATATAATTTGATGTTCACTGCAATTTTTGTGAACTGAACCGAAATGAGGCACTCTATGCATATCCTGCACAGAGTGCCTCATTTTATCAGTCAATGAGGGAAACATCATAGAGCTGCAGATCTGGTGCCGTAAATTTCCCGGACTTATTCAGTTAGGATCGGTTTACTTGCTATAGGTTTATAAATAATGTAACATTGTTAACGCTCATCAATATGTTTCAGATCTCCTTTCTCCAATAACAAAACCGGAACGGCCGCAAACCAAATTTTTTTCTGTAATATATTTTTGGATACATCACTTTATGTTAAGTGGGGATCTTTATTATGAATAATATATACAGAGATGCAATAGAAAACAGCGAATGCGCCTTTGCCTATCATGAAGCGGTTTTTGATGATAAGGGGTCTATGGTAGATTATATTTTTTTGGATGTAAATAAAGCGTTTGAAGAGATCACCGGGCTAAAAAGAGAAAATATAATAAACAAAAGATTTGTCAGGGACATCATTGGCGACAAAGACCTTGGTATTCGCTGGGCAAAGATATATGAAAAAGTAATTTCAGAAAATAGTATTTTAGAATTTGAAGAGTACTCCGAAGAGAACAGAAAGTACTTCTCTGTAAAAGCATTTTCACCCGAAAATAATCGTTTTGTCTCTCTTGTCGGAGATAAGACACTTGAAAAAAAATTGCAGGAAATAGTCCGGTATTTTATAGACAACATAGGATATAACAACGACCATGAAAGTATAACCGGATTTGCATGCGACATTTCCGGAGCTGACTATGCGGCATTTAACCTCTTTGATAAAAACGGACTTGACTTTACAACAGTCGCTGTCCAGGGTGTCACGAATAAATTCAAAAAATTGTCCAAATTCCTGGGGTTTGAGATGGTGGGCAAAAGGTGGCCATACGATCCGATAAAGGAAGAAAAGACAAAAGGGCAGGAAATAACCATTTTTGACTCTTTGCACGATCTTACCGGGAGCAAAATATCCAAAGAGATCACGCTGAGGCTTGAAAAAGTATTTAAAATAGGGATAGTGGCAGTTGCAAAGATAAGAAAAGACGGGAAAGATCTGGGAGATTTTACCCTGATATTCAAGAAGGGCAACTGCTTTAAAAACGAGGAACTATTTTTGCTGTACCTCTCTCAGTTGGGTCTTTTCCTCGAAAAAAACAGACTTGCCTCTGAATTGAACGCAAGCCAAAAAATGTTTTACACCCTGGCAGAGTTCGCTCCTGTAGGTTTCCTCTCCTGCAACACAAAAGGATCTATTACATACGCAAACAAGCGCCTCATAGAACTGATGGGGTCTCCGTCTTATGAAACAACGAAAAATATTAACCTGATTGACTTCGTAAGTCTCCGGGAATGTGGTTTTTCGGAAAAACTTGAAGAGTGTATGACACAGGACAAAATAATTGAATATGAATTTGCATACAAAAGCTTATGGGGGAAATTCAACTGGCTTAAGGCATATTTCACACCGATAAAGGAAAATTATCTCGTCACCGGCTCAAACATTATATTAGATGACATAACCGAAAAAAAGAAAAGCGAATATGACCTTAAAGAGAAGGTATTCAGAGATCCCCTGACAAAGGCGTATAACCGCCATGCTTTGGATAATAAACTGCCCGACAGACTGAACGAAGTGAAATTAAGAGGACTGACAAGCTGCATTGCAATAGTGGACATAGATAATTTTAAGGATATCAACGATAACTTCGGACATAAGGCTGGAGACGGTGTCCTCAAATATCTTGCCACAAGAGTCAAGAAGGAACTTCGTGAGGATGACCTGCTTATAAGGACCGGAGGAGACGAATTTCTTATTTATCTCCACGATATAAGAGAAGAGAAAAATGCCTCGAATTTCATAAAGAGGATATTTGATAAGATCACCGGCAGTTACAGGCTAATGGACGAGAACGGCGAACCATACAAAATATATGTCAACTGCAGCATTGGCGCCTCATTCTTCCCGAAGGACGGAAACAGTGTTGAGACACTCATGGCAAAGGCTGACAAGGTCCTCTACAAAGTCAAGAACAGCGGAAAGTCAAATTACTTGATCGAGTTGTCGGATTGATCGGTCATACTTCGAAGTCTGTCTGAACATCCCTTCTACAAAAGTGCTTAAGAACTATTATTTCAAATTCAGACTCCATTACAAATAACTTAATATCCCCAAAATAATACACTACTTTTATATCCCTTTTTTCCTAATAGTGCTGTACAACTCTTAATTTTTGTGATAGTCTTTGGCAATTTTAAGGGATTTTCAGCCATTTCCCAGATTTTTATCTTTCGTCCCAATATCCTGCCGAAAACACAAAAGGGCCGAAAAGAAGAAAACGATCTGGCTTAGTTTAAGAAAAGAGTCTGCTGCAGATCAGCAGTTTATTTGTATATCACTGTAGGGGGTAATTCTCATGTCAAAGAAAATTATTTTTACCGGGATCGCCACAGCGCTTATCACGCCTTTTAAAGGACAGGCAATAGATTTTGATAAATTTGGCCGTCTTATCGACTGGCAGATCAAAGAGGGTATAGACGCACTCCTGGTATGCGGCACAACAGGAGAATGCTCTACTATGTCTGATGACGAGCATAAGAGCGTGATCGATTTTGCAGTAGGTCATGTCAACCACAGAGTTCCTGTAATAACAGGCACCGGAAGCAACGATACAGCCTATGCCATTTCACTGACACGCTTTGCCGGTGAAGCCGGTGCTGACGCATCCCTTTCGGTGACCCCTTATTACAACAAGACAACACAGAAGGGGCTTGTCCGCCACTTCAGCGCAATTGCTGACGCGAGCTCTATTCCTCTCATTGTCTACAACGTACCCTCAAGGACCGGGGTCGCGATCGAACCTGAGACATATGTGGAGCTTGCTAAGCATGAACGTATCGTTGCAATAAAGGAAGCAAACAGCAATATAGACAAGATCGTAGATACAATGTCCAGGCTAAACGGAGACCTGACGCTCTATTCCGGAAACGACGGCGAGATCGTTCCTCTGATGGCTGTTGGGGCAATGGGCTGCATATCTGTCCTTTCCAATATCCTTCCGGCACAGACGGGGGAGATATGCAAGAGGTTCTTTGCCGGTGACATAAAGGGCGCTGCAGCGCTTCAGTTCCGTTACCGGCCTCTCATAGACGCGATTTTCAGCGAAGTCAACCCTATTCCTGTCAAAGCAGCTATGGCGGCTATGGGTTTCTGCAAGCCTGATATCCGCATGCCTCTTACGGAAATGGACGAGGTCAAGTTCAACAAAATGATAGATCTCATGAGAGCCGAGGGGATATCAGTATGATGAGGGTAATTGTAAACGGAGCAAACGGAAAGATGGGCAGCGAGATCGTGTCCATGATACAAAAAGAGCCTGCAGACCTTGATGCCATTTTGGCGGCAGCAGTTGATGTAACAGGAGGCTGCCACGGCGTATTCTCCTCATTAGCAGAATACACCGGCCCGGCTGACGTTATTATTGACTTTACATTTCACACGACTGCTGAAGCATTGACTGAATATGCAATCACCCGGGGTCTGCCTGTGGTCATCGCGACTACGGGACACACTCAGGAAGAGCTTGCTGTCATCAGAAGAGCTGCTCTAAAGATCCCTTTATTTCATGCATCCAACATGTCCATCGGCGTGGCGCTTCTCATCGAATTTGCCAAACAGGCGGCCCGTGCTTTCCCGAAAGCAGATATTGAAATAATTGAAAAACACCACAACCGTAAGAAGGATGCCCCAAGCGGGACTGCCATGACACTCGCAGACGCGCTCACATCGGTCCGACCCGGTGCCGTCATCAAATGCGGCCGCAGCGGCTTCGAGAGGAGAGACCCGGACGATATAACAATCCACTCTCTGCGTATGGGTGATATCGTCGGAGATCATGAAGTTTGCATAACTACTGATACACAGCAGCTTTCTTTAAGACACGAGGCATTCAGCCGTAACCTCTTTGCAGAGGGAGCTATCTGCGCAGCAAAGTTCCTGCAGGGAAAACCTGCAGGATATTACGGAATGGAGGACATAATATGATGACAGAACCAATTCGCATAGCCATTGCTGGTTACGGCAACATTGGCAAGGGCACCGAGTCAGCCATAATGCAAAATGAGGACATGGAACTGGTCGCAGTAGTCACTCGCAGAAACCCTTCCTCACTTAAACTGATGACAGAGAACGCGGCTGTCATAGCGATGTCCGATATAGAGACACTGAAGGACAGGGTCGATGTAATGATCATATGCTGCGGAAGCGCAACTGATCTGCCTGAGATGTCACCAAAACTTGCCGGCATGTTCAATATCATAGACAGCTTCGATACCCATCAGAACATACCAAAGCACTTCGAGGCAGTTGACAATTCTGCCAAAGCAGGAGGGCATATTGCCCTCATCTCCGCGGGATGGGATCCGGGGTATTTTTCCCTTATGCGTCTTTACGCCCTATCAGTGCTGCCTGAGGGGCACGGATACACCTTCTGGGGTCCCGGGGTAAGCCAGGGACACTCAGATGCGATCCGCAGGATCCCCGGAGTGGTCAGTGCGACCCAATATACCGTCCCGGTGGAATGCAATGTCGGGGCAGTCCGTAATGGAGAATGCCCCAGCCTGACAGCGCGCGAAAAACATACAAGAGATTGTTATGTAGTGGTGGAAGATGGCGCAGACAAAGAGAGCATAGAAAAAAAGATCAAAAACATGCCCAACTATTTTGCAGATTACGACACCAACGTAACATTTATTTCAACTGAAGAGATGCTCTCAGAACACTGCAAACTTCCTCACGGAGGATTTGTGATCCGGACCGGCCGGACAGGAGTCAACAGAGAGAATAAACATACCATAGAGTTCCGACTGGCGCTGGAATCAAACCCTGAATTCACTTCCAGCTTTCTGGTCGCATGTGCCAGAGCCGTACACAGACTCAGCAGCAGGGGCGAGACCGGATGCCGCACAGTCTTTGACCTTCCTCCGGCATTATTGTCTCCGCTTTCCCCGGAGCAGCTCAGATCGACGATACTATAGAAAGGACGGATCCCGGTCCTGGCCTGATCTGAATAAACATTGACCTGTATATCCAACATCAAAAATATTATTTGAATTTGACCCTCGAGAAATCTTTATGTACGATAGATCGAGGGTTTTTCTTTGGTAAAATAGGGAACTAATGACAAAATACAGATCAATAAAACAATTATATTTAGATTACTCTACGCTCTCCAGAATTTACCTCAAATTAACTTTTCTGTGACTAAAATTTGTCATTTTTATTACCGTGAGTTACCATCTAAATTGTGAGTAAATTTTTCCAAACCAAAACAAGCGGTTTTTATTCTTACTGATATTGCCTAAAACGGAGGGACCATAAATGAAAATAATTGCGTTCAACGGAAGCCCCAGAAAAAACTGGAACACCGCCGCACTTTTGAACAAATCCCTTGAAGGGGCGGCATCCAAAGGAGCCGAGACCGAACTGATCCATCTTTATGACTTAAACTATAAAGGATGCATAAGCTGTTTTGCATGCAAGACAAAAGATGGAATAAACTACGGCAGGTGTCCTATACAGGATGACCTGGCAGAAGTATTTAAAAAAGTGGAGCAGGCTGACGCCATTATTCTTGGGTCGCCGATATATTTCGGCAGGGTCAGCGGGGAAATGGCCTCTTTCCTTGACAGGCTTCTTTTTCAATATCTGGAATACAGCAACACCGGCAGATCCCTTTTCCCCGGAAAGATACATGCCGCTTTTATCTACACCATGAACGTAACAGAAGAAATGATGAAGACGACCGGTATGGACGTACCAATTAAGATCAACGAAATGGCTTTAAAAAGGATCTTTGGATCAACAGAAACACTTCTAAGCTTTGATACCTGCCAGTTTAAGGATTATTCCAAGGTCGTCTCCACGATGTTCGATCCCGAGGCCAAGGCGAGAAGAAAAGAAGAGGTATTTCCCAAAGACTGCCAAAAAGCCTTTGATATGGGTGCAAGGTTCGCAGAAAAAGCGATCTGATTTGGGGACTGGCTGTTCTTCCCTGACCCGTGAAAAAGAATTTAACATATATTGCGCAAAAATCGATAAAGCTTTTATTGACAACATAATGTTGTCAAATATTTATCGGACGATAACGAAAGATATTATTTCTACGACACACAAGTTGATCATGCTCGTTCAAAGTAAGAGGCAGTTTATTCCCGGAATCAAAAACTTCAGTTCTGTAAAGGATGCTGTCAAATATGAAAGAGTGTAAAATGAAATTCAAGTTGACGCATAAAATTGTTGTGATTGTGACATTGGCATTTTGTATCTTTACCGCAACAATGACCATTCCAATGTACCGAAAACCCGTTTTTGCAACAGACGGGCCAGATATCGGAGCCAACACTATCCTCTCTCACGATGCAAAATTTAGCCTTACCAAAGAGGAAAAAGAATACATCAGAAAAAGAGAGACCGTAAAAGCTGCTGCCCCTGGCGGAGCAGCCCCAATACAGTACGAAAACGCAAATGGTGAGGTAAGGGGAATTTCAGTATCGGTATTGGAAAGAATTTCAGAAATGACCGGCTTGAACTTTGAATACAGGCTATATGGATCCAGGGCGGAAGCTATCGCCACGGGTGCCGATATATTTTTAGGTATTTCTTATAATTACGCTCCACAGGGTATGAAGTTTTCGATCCCTTTTTTGAAGTCAGAGACAATTCTTTTCATAAATTCATCACTTCAGCATCAAGACATTGAAAACTTGAGATACGCCGCAATGAAGGGCAGCGCACTTCCGGAAGGTGTAAATGATAAGAAAATTGCATATTTCAACACAAGGGAAGAAACCCTGGACGCCGTCAATAACGGCAAAGCAGACTATGGCTTTGGAAATGCTTATTCAGTCGCTTACTACACATTGATGCACAGCTACCAAAACATCGTTACTGTTCCAAAGGGCAAGGAATCAAGAGCATACTGCTTTGGCATGATTAGTAATGATCAGATGCTCCTTTCGATCATAAACAAGGCAATAGCTTCAATAAGTCCCGAAGAACTGCAGACTTTGATCCTGAGCGTAGCCTCTGACATTGAGAGGGATCTTACCCCCTCAATGGTGATGCATGAATATGGCATTCAGATATCACTGATGCTTGCTTTTTTAATTGCCTTACTGCTCCATAATCTCTTTTCAAAGATCAGGGCCAATAAAATGCTCAGCCTGCAGAACAGAAGATATGAGATCCTGTCGGGAATTTCTAACGAATTCCTTTATGAATACGACGTTAAGAGCGACATTCTGCAGTTATCTGAAAGATCCAAACAGATATTTGATCACAACGAAAAGCTCAGTCAGATCACAAAAAAGTTGATTGGCCTCCTCAGCGATAATGATAATGATAATTCCGGGGGGATCATAACGCTGCGTATGGAGGACGGAGATATTGCTGCTTTTAAGACTGTAAGCACAACTCTTTACGACGATCAGGGCAAAAGAGTCTCAGTAATAGGAAAACTGATAGATGTCACCGAGGAGGCGGCAGAAAAAGAAGATCTCCTTGCGAAAGCCAGGCTGGATGGGTTGACAGACATATATAACGCAGCAACAACGAAGAAACTCATAGTAGAGAGGATCACGAACAGGCAAAATACCGAAACAGACGTATTCCTGTTGATCGACGTTGATAATTTCAAGGAGGTCAACGATACCTACGGCCATCTTGTCGGTGATGAGATATTAAAAAATGTTGCAGAAAGACTTAAAATTTCATTTAGAAAATCTGACATCGTAGGCCGCATAGGCGGGGACGAATTTTGCGTATACGTTAAAAACATCTCCGACCCTGCTTTTATCATTGAAAAATGTGAGCAGTTGATCAACCATGTTCTGAAAGAAAGAGAAGAATTTATGATATCTGTGAGCATAGGCATAACGATGGTACAGAACAAGGAAACATACGACGATCTTTTTAAAAGAGCTGACTCAGCATTGTACGAGGCAAAAGAGAAAGGAAAGGCTCAGTTTATCTTTTTTTCATAGATAAAGGGGGTTATGCTGTAGTGCCGCTTGAAATAATACGCAATGACATCACAAAGGTACTTGCTTAAACAGTAAATAGGGAGGGCCCCTAATGGACGGACTGATCATCAGAGAAGAAAAATAAGAGGACTACCTGAGCGTCTACAGAGTCGTAAAAGCTGCATTCGCAGGCAATAAGTACACAAGCGGTGACGAACAGGATCTTGTGGTCCGGCTGAGGAACAGCCGTTAATTTGTACCGGAACTCTCCCTTGTCGCTGTGTTAAACGGAGAGATCACAGGACACATAATGTTCACTGAGGCTTTGATCAGGGAAGGGGAAAAAACACATCAGACTTTGACCCTCGGACCTGTTTCGGTGTTGCCTAAATACCATAAGAAGGGCATAGGCACCAGGCTGATTGAAGAGGGGCACGAAAAGGCCCGGAACCTTGGATACAGATCAGTCCTGCTTGTCGGCCATCCGGAATATTCTCCCCGTTTCGGATACAGGCCCGCGGAAGTTTTTGGGATCAAGACTTATTTTGAACTTCCTCCGGGTGTTTTCATGGTCTGTGAACTTATCAAGAACGGACTTGAAGGTGTCTCGGGAACAGTGAATTTTGCACCTGAATTTAACCTGTAAACTCTCTTTTTTATTTCCCTTTTTCTTTCCTCAGAGGTGTGACATTGTCACAGACGTAAGACCCCATTGATGAAATAATGCGTGATAGGAAGTAAATTATCGAAGGGGGAAATTTATAAATGAAAAAGACAGATCTGCTGGTAATTGGAGGAAGTGCAGGCGGCATTCTAAGCGCTACCATGGCACGTAAGGCATACGGCGATATCAACATTACAGTTATCAGGGACACAGACGCTGTAATGGTTCCCTGCGGTATACCATACATTTACGGAACTCTTCACTGCACAAGCAAAAATGTCATCCCTGACAAGATGCTTGCAGACTCCAAAATCAACCTTGTAGTTGGAACAGTTGTGAAAATAGACAAGGCAAACAAGACTGTGACCACAAAAAACAATGACACATACAGTTACAAGAAGCTTGTCATCGCAACAGGCTCGCTTCCCATCATCCCGACATTTATTCCGGGACATGAACTCGAAAATGTATTCCCGATCTACAAGAACCAGGATTATCTGAACACGCTCCTGGAAAAGCTCAAAGAAGTTGAGAATGTTGCTGTTATCGGCGGCGGGTTCATAGGAGTGGAATTTGCTGAGCAGATCAGTATGACAGGCAAAAAAGTGACTCTTGTGGAAATGGCTGACGCATGTCTCTGGCAGGCCTTTGACAAGAGTTATACAGATGACATAGAGAAGATGATGAGGGAAAAAGGCATCAATGTCCTCACCAACACAAAAGTCAAAAAAATTATCGGAGATAAAAAGGCCGAAGCGCTTGAACTTGATAACGGCGACAAGATCCCTGCGGAACTTGTCATACTCGGGCTAGGAGTAAGGCCAAACGGTCTGCTTGCGAAAGAAGCAGGGCTTGATGTCAACGCGAAGGGCGCGATCATCGTTGACCAGTACACCAGGACCAGCGATCCCGACATCTTTGCTGTAGGAGACTGCGCTGAGAAAAAGTGCTTCTTCACAAACAAAGATGTTCCGGTCCTTCTTGCTTCAACAGCCGCAATGGAAGCAAAGATCGCAGGAAGCAATGCTTTTCAGCTCAGACTTATCAGAGCCAACAAAGGAACGATCAGTGCATTTTCTACGCAGATCTTCGGCAAGACATTTGCAGCCGCCGGACTGACAGAGGCAAGGGCAAGGCAGGAAGGCTTTACGATCAATGTCGGAGAGTTCACAACAATGGACCGTCATCCCGGATCACTTCCGGGAACAAGCACTGTACAGATCAAACTCATTTTCTCGAAGTGCTCGGGCGTGATCCTCGGAGCTCAGATCTCAGGGGGAGACACCGTTGGCGAGATGATCAACATACTCAGCCTGGCGATACAGAAGGGACTGACAGCGACAGAACTCAACACATTCCAGGTCGCAACGCATCCGCTTCTATCGGCATCGCCGATCGCATATCCGATCAACGCTGCTTCAATGAACGCTATCGCCCAGAACTGCAGGCACCTTAACGAAGGACTGGTAATCTAAGCCTTTGTAAAAGGGTATCAATGATGCAGATCTACGCAGCCCCGTACCCCGGGGCTGCGTTTTTAAGCACTTTTAACATTCGCAGAATTCAATATAATGTTACGATATTAAAATATATTGGAAAAATTACTGCATAAAAGAGGAGATGACGAGATGATCGAACAGGTATTCAAGATCGCGGTCGGCGACAGCAAAGTAGTTGAAAAGGTCATACAGGATGAAAACCTACACTACATGCATATGATCTTCAACAAAAATGAGGGCGCACCTGAACATTTTTCAAATTCAAACGTCTATATGACTGTTGTGAGAGGTAAGCTTTCAATAATATTAAGTGAACAGGACATGCATGAATACCCTGCGTCAAGCGTACTGAAGATCCCTATGGGCATTAAGATGAACTTCAAGAACTTGCATGACGAAACGTTGGAATTGATCGTCGTGAAAGCACCTGCTCCAAAATAGATATCTTAAAAGTTACCATAATTATAAAAAGCGGGGAGACATAACCAGATGTCTTCCCGTTTTTTTATATGAAATAATAAAAAAGTTATTGACATATGTCATAAACGTTATATAATTAGGGGGTAAATGACATATGTCAATAACAAAGGAGGGATGATCATGCCAAGAGGAGACGGTACTGGCCCAACGGGACGCGGTCCTATGAGCGGAAGAGGTATGGGGTTTTGTGTAAGGACATTTGAAACAGGAGAGACCTCTTACATCGGAGGAGGCATAAGAAGAGGCTTCAGACGGTGGTTTGGAAGAGGATGTGCAGTAATGAATGCATCTGCTGAAAATAAAAAAGAATTTCTTGAAGACGAGAAGAATTTTCTGCAAAAACGCCTGGAATCACTTGAAAAAGAACTTGAAAAAATGAATTAGATGAACAGGGAAAGAATGTCATTCTTTCCCTGTTCAAAAAGGAGAGGCTCATATGCCAAGACCGGTGAAATGGAGAAAAGTCTGCTGTATGCCTGAAAGCAATCAGTTCGGACCGCTCGATACGGAAACTGAGTCCAGGGGATCTGTAAACATGACTATCGATGAGTACGAGACTATAAGGCTTATCGACCTCGAACAGTTTACACAGGAAGAGTGTGCAGCACACATGAACGTTGCAAGGACCACTGTGCAGGGGATCTACAACGAAGCCAGAAAAAAGCTGGCAGAGTCATTGGTAAACGGAAAGGTACTCTTTATCGAAGGAGGAGAGTACAGGCTTTGTGACGGATCCGAAATCGAATGCGGACATCCGGGATGCCAAAGAAGGAAACACGGCAATAATTGATCTGATACTTTTTTATGACAGGGAGTGGATCAAAATTTATTCCGATAAAGTAATTGAACATCTGATGTCTCCTCGAAACGCAGGAAACATGCCTGATGCTGACGCAGAAGGAAGCGTAGGAGACCCCGAGTGCGGGGATGCACTGACATTTTACCTCAAGATATCAGACGGCGTTATAAGCGATATCAGCTATCTGGTATTCGGCTGCTGCGCTGCAATAGCAACATCGAGCGCGACATCAGTTCTTGCCAAAGGCAAAACGATCAAAGAGGCAATGAAGATAACAGAGGATGACGTCGTCAATGCTCTTGACGGACTTCCTGAAACCAAGATCCACTGCTCTCTCCTTGGGGTCAGTGCTCTTCGGTGCGCATTAAAAAACTACTGCAACAAAAAAAATATTGAACTGACGGAGGATACAAAATGAAGATAGCGATACCAGCAGATGATAAAAACATTGATTCTACAGTCTGCCAGTCTTTTGGCAGAACACCTTATTTCCTGATCTACGACATAGAAACTGAGAGTGCGGATTTTATTGATAATTCAGCTGCTTCCAGCCAGGGCGGGGCAGGAATAAAGGCTGCTCAGTCGATCGTAGACTCAAAAGTATCCGCCATCCTGACCCCCCGATGCGGACAAAATGCTGCTGAAGTGCTTACTGCGGCAGGCATTTTGATATACAAGACAGAAAGTTCATCTATAAAAGAAAGTATTTCCGCTTTCAAAGAAAAACGTCTTGGTTTGCTTCAGGAGATCCATGCCGGGTTTCACGGACATGGCGGTTAAGAATTTAAAAATAGCAATATTAAGCGGCAAGGGCGGAACAGGAAAAACACTGCTTTCTGTCAATCTGGCATCAGCTGCGATAGCTTCTGTATACGTTGACTGTGATGTAGAAGAACCAAACGGTCACCTTTTTTTCAAACCTCGATGGAACATTGAAAAGGAGATCTCTGTAAAGATCCCACAGGCCGACACGCAGAAATGCGACGGATGTAAAAAATGTGTCGAATTCTGCAAGTTCAACGCATTAGCATACATAAACGAAAAACTGAAAATTTTTGATGATGTATGCCACTCCTGCGGAGGATGCCTGCTTGTATGTCCACAGGATGCTCTTTCCGAAAGGGAAAAAGCAGTGGGAACACTTTCTGTTGGCGATTCAGAGGGAGTACACGTTCTCTCAGGAATGATGCAGACCGGGATAGCTTCGGGAATTCCCATTATTAAGGAGCTCCTTTCGCAATGCGAATCTTTTGAAGAGGATCGGCCGATCTTTATTGACTGCCCTCCGGGAAGCGCCTGTATCGTTATGGAAAGCATAAAAGACGCAGACTACTGTCTTTTGGCTGCTGAACCAACGATATTCGGGAGACATAACCTTGAGATGGTCTCGGCGCTGGTCAAGCTCTTCAAAAAGCCGCATTCTGTAGTTATCAACAAATGTGTTGATCAAAGTGACCCAACGGAGGAGTTCTGCAAGGAAAACGGAATAAAGATACTGGAAAAAATTCCTTTTGACGTTGAACTTGGCACACTTAACTCGAACGGGAAGATAGCAGCAAGAGAAAGCAAAAAATATCGGGATCTTTTCTCTTCCCTGATGAAAAAAATCTACAGGGAGGTGTCTCATGAAGCAGCTGTTAATTCTGAGCGGTAAAGGCGGAACAGGAAAAACAACTGTTGCCAGTGCATTCATCAGACTTTCGGGAGCCAAAGCTTACGCTGACTGTGATGTTGACGCACCTAACCTGCATCTGATAACGAAACATTCCAAAGCACCCTCCAGGAAAGACTATTATGGGATGCCAAAGGCGGAGATCGATCCTGACATTTGCACAAACTGTGGCAAATGCATGGAGAACTGCAGATTTGATGCTATTAGAGTAAATGAAAGATCTCATTTTGTTGATCACTTTGGATGTGAAGGATGCGGAGTGTGCGAATTTGTTTGTCCTGTAAATGCAGTGTCGCTTCATCCTTCTGTTGCCGGAGACCTTATGCTTTTTAAGGAAGCTCCTGTAACATTTTCAACAGCCCAGCTGAAAATGGGAAGCGGGACGACGGGAATGCTTGTATCAGAAGTAAAGAAGCAGATGAAAGAGTCTGCAGGAGACCTTGATTTTGCAATCGTTGACGGTTCGCCCGGGATAGGTTGCCCCGTAATAGCTTCTCTCAGCGGCGCTGACATGGTTTTGATAGTTGCAGAACCTTCTCTTTCCGGGATAAGCGATATGGAAAGGATAATTAGAACTGCCCGAATATTTGGGGTCATAATTGCTGTCTGTGTCAACAAATCTGACACAAACCCCGGCAATTCAGACAGGATAAAGGATCTCTGCAAACTTGAGGGGATACCTTATGCCGGCAGTATTCCTTTTGACTACATGGCGGTCAAGGCTGTTAACAAAGGAATGAGCATAGCTGACATCGATTGCCCTTCCGGAGCGGCAGTTAAGGAAGTGTTCAATAAGACAATGCTGTTGCTATTTCCTGAAGGGAGGCACTCACAAAAGTGATAGTTACGGTTCTTTCAGAAAACACACCAATTTCACCTGAGATAAAAAGTGAGCATGGATTGTCGATCCACGTTAAAACAAAGAGAGAGAGCATCCTCTTTGACACCGGAGCCAGCTCGATCTTTATTGAGAATGCCGAGAAACTCGGTATAGACATATCATCGGTAGACAAAGTTATCCTTTCTCACGGACACTACGACCACGGAGGAGGGTTAGACCCTTTTCTTGAAGTGAATAAAAAAGCATTGGTATATTTAAATAAATTTGCCTTTGGAAATTACTATTCTGTGAAGGAGGGAAAAGAAAAGTACATAGGACTTGATAAAAAACTGCTTCCACAGGAAAGGTTTGTATTTATTGTCGGCGACGCAAAAATAGATGATGAACTTGAGATCTTTTCCGGTGTACGGCAGAAAATTTTGTCTCCTTCATGCAACTCTTCACTTTTTATGAGGGAAGAGGGAGATGACAAATCAAGAACGGATGCCTTCAGACACGAACAGGATCTCATCATCAGAGAAGAAGGCAACACTGTCCTCCTTTCAGGATGCGCTCACAGCGGTATCGTAAACATACTTGAGCATTATGTAGAAAAGTATGGAGAACTGCCCACGCATGTTATAGGCGGATTCCATCTCTACAGCCATTCTTCGGGAAAAAGCGAAGATCCGATAACTGTCTTTGAAATAGGAAGGTATCTGCTGGATTCAGCTGCAGAATATTACACGGGACACTGCACCGGGGACGAAGCTTACAATATCCTAAAAAGAACAATGGGGCAGATGCTCCACAAAATTTCCGCAGGAAGCGTATTTGAGGTAATTTGACATACGGGATTTCGTGTCCCGAAATTAGAAATTACGGAGGAATGAGTAATTATGAAAATTGCAGTAGCAAGTGAAAAAGGTATGGTTACAGGTCATTTCGGACATTGTGAGAACTTTATGATATTCAACACTGAGAATGAAAAGATCATCGGAACAGAAACTGTTCCAAATCCGGGGCACAAGCCCGGATTCCTTCCCAATTTCCTCAATGACATGGGAGTGAATGTGATCATCTCCGGCGGTATGGGCGGAGGAGCGATAGATATCTTCAACCAGAACAACATAGAGGTAATAATTGGAGCGGCAGGATCTTCAGAAGAAGCAGCCAAATCATATCTTGCGGGCGAACTTAAATCAACCGGGTCTGTATGCCATGAGCATGCACACCACGATGAATGCGGGAACTGAGATATTAGTTTAAATTACCGAAAAACCGCTTGAAAGCGTAACAAATCAAACTATTATGGATCAACAGAAGCCAAGGATGGTCGAGGCTGTAAAGCCGCGACCATCCTTGGCTATTTTCATCAAGATGGAAACCATATATTGTTAATAATAAATTTAATTTCCAAAAAGAGTGCTAACTATACTATATTCAATGCAATGCAGATAATGTAAAATTGATTGTCATTCCCGGGTTTTCTGAATATTCTTTTACATGAGGACGAGACAGGTCAGCTATCGATACCATGGTTTTATCAATGTAAGGACTTTCTTGGAAAAAAATATATCTTATCTTAATAATGAACATGAGGCGGTGCGCCGTGAGATTCCTGAACCGTAGATCGATCAAGAGAAATATAATGACAATATACATTACGACAACGCTTGTAACCTTTGCCATCGTTTACTATGTCCTTTTCTCGAACTGGATCAGCACAGCAGACGGCACCCTTTCAACTATAGCAAAAGATATGAACCAAACTATATATAAGGAGTTCGAAGGATTCGTAAGACTGCCACAATACTTAAACGAAGTTACAGAAAATCAGATCCGAAATGGTGTGCTGGATTTCAACGATGAAACGATCCGTGACAAATTTTTTGTCGGACTGCTAAGTGCACACGGCAGCACCCCCATTTACAGCATAAGCATCGGCACAGAGAAGGGTGAATATTACGGTGCTCGGAGAAACAAAGACAACAATTTGGAAATTATGAAAAACAACACCGATACCGGAGGAAAGTCCAGATACTACAAAATCAGGGAGGATATGACGGCAGGGGAGCTTGTTGTTGAAACAGGGCACTTCGATCCCCGCACGAGACCCTGGTACAAGGCAGCAAAGAAAAGCGGCAAAACATCCTTTTCTCCTCTCTACAAGCATTTTGTATTGGATGACCTTACCGTATCTGTCGGTACTCCCGTATATGACAAAGAAGGCTCGCTTATTGGCGTTCTTGGCACACATATAACGCTTTCAAGGATGGACCAATTTCTGAACGACATAGTTAAGCGAAACGGAGCATCTGCGGTCATAGTAGACAAAAATTCAGGAGAACTCGTCGCAAATTCTCTACAAATTCCCAATTTTAAAGTTGATGCCAACGGCTCGTTGAAGAGGACCGGTATAAATGAAATAAAAAACAGCAGCATAATACGAGGCTATGAAAATTACCTGGCAAACAATGATGAAGATCATGTGGTCATAAATGGAGAAAGCAGCCATATAAACATCTCTGAATTCAAAACTACCGGTGTAGACTTGCTTCTGATAACATCCATCCCAGATGCGATACTTACCCGGGACATTTATGAAACTATCAGATTGACGATCATTTTCTCAATAATAATAATGCTGACTTTATCTCTTCTTTACATCAGTTATGTGAGTAACCTCCTTAAACCTCTGGAGAGCCTTAACCTCAGTGCGAAAAAATTAAATGACGGTAATTTTGACGAGAGAGCAAAAATATTCAGGGAAGACGAGATCGGAAAGCTTGCGGCGACTTTCAATATGCTGGCAGCTACGATCGGCAGCCATGTAGAAGACCTCGAAACAAAAGTAAAAGATAGGACTGAAGACCTCGAAGCGACCAATACTGTCCTCCAGGAAAACAGGGAACAGCTTAAACTGATACTTGACTCCACTGCCGAAGGTATTTATGGAATGGATACTGAGGGACTATGCACCTTCTGCAACGAAAGTGCTCTCCGGATGCTCGGCTACAGCAGCCAGGAAGAGCTGCTGGGCAAAAACATGCATTTCCAGATACACCACACAAGAAGGGATGGAACTCTTTTTCTCCTCATTGAATGTAAGATCATGGAAGCCTTTAAGCACGGCAAGGGCGTTTATGTTGATGACGAAGTTTTCTGGCGCAAGGACGGCACATTTTTTGAAGTCAGATACTCCTCATATCCCCAGTACAGGGATGGCAAAATGGTTGGTGCAGTGATCACATTCATGGACAACACCCAACGTAAAAAGAACGAGGACCACATCAAATATCTTACATACCACGACCCTCTTACTAATATCAGCAACAGGCTGTTCTTCGAAGAGCAGATCCCGGTGATTGATACGGAAGACAACCTTCCGATATCCGTGATATTCGGTGACCTCAACGGACTGAAGCTCACAAACGACATCTTTGGACATGCGGCAGGAGACAAATTGCTGACAGAAGCAGCAGCTGCATTTAAGAAGGCCTCCGGAAACGAAGGCCTTGCAGCAAGGATCGGTGGCGACGAGTTCGCCCTTATTATGCCAAACACAGACGCTGACAGAGCAAAAGATGTAATTGAAGAGATCAGGAAGTCATTCTCAAACGAAAATTCAAACGATATTATCGGAAGCGTCTCCCTGGGAGCAAGCACAAAAACCTCCGCAGAAGAATCCATGCACGAAATGATCGAGATCGCAGAGAATCTTATGTATAAAGATAAGACGATCAACAGAAATAAGAACAACAAGAATATGATCCGAAAGATCATAAACAACCTCCACAACAGGAGCCCGAGGGAAAAGAGACATTCAGAGAACGTTTCGGTACTGTGTGAAAAGATAGCAGAGGAGATGGGCCTTTCAAAGGCTCTGATAAAAAGACTCGGTGAAAACGGTTATTTCCACGATATAGGAAAAATCGTCCTTGAAGATGATATCCTTAACAAGCACAGGGACCTCACAGAGGAAGAGTACAGAAAAATGCAGCAGCATTCTGTAGTTGGATATCGCATACTTAATCTTTTTGACGATACTATTGACCTGGCGGAAGGCGTCCTGAGCCACCATGAGCACTGGGACGGGACTGGTTATCCTAAAGGGATAAAAGGGGAGGAGATCCCTCTTTCAAGCCGGATAATCGCTGTTGCAGAAGCATACGATGCAATGACGAATGATAATTATGACAGGCGTAAAACAAATGACGAAGCTGTAGAGGAGATAATAAGACTCTCGGGAGTAAGGTTCGATAAAGATGCAGTCGAAGCATTTATTAAAATTTCTAAAAAACAAGATCAGGAGACGAAAACTGATCAATAATATTAAGCCAAATTAAATCAGGCAGTCAGGATGGACCGATGGGACGTTTCATGATATTTTTGCTTGTCAGCACCCTGTTGCTGATCATTATAAATATATATCTGAGCAGAAAGTATAAAAAGCTGGCGAAGAGTTATGAGGCAAACATACCTGAATATGCTGCAACACTGATCCTTTTTTCGGGACTTTTGATTTTTCTCTCTTCTCTGTTCCTTCAGGACTGGATCTACCGGCACCGGTTGCTGACCTTGCCGGTCAGATACTTTTCCTCGTTTTATCTAGGCACTCTCATATACTCCTTTATACTTTTTATCGCAGGGGATATTTTGGCATTTCTGGGCAGTTTTTTTGTCGGCGATAAAAAAACAATTAAATTTTTTTCAAAGATATATGCAAAAGGGCTTATAGTTCCGATCGCAGCTGTGCTGATAACGTTTTATGCTTTTTACAACGCAGTCGACTTTAAGGTCACATCCTACGAAATATCAATAAACAAGATTTCTTCCGTCCCCTCCATTGATATCGTTATGGTATCAGACCTCCACGTCGGGACCTCCGTTACAAAAAAGCAGCTTGTGAAGATAAGGAAAATGGTAGAGGAGCTATCGCCGGATATCTTTATCATATGCGGGGACATTTTCGACCATGCCTCCTATGATGAGATAATGAGCTTCTCAGCCGAAACTCTTGGAAGCATAAAGACTCCTTACGGGACTTATTTTGTGACAGGAAACCATGAGTACTACCTTGGAGACATCTCTAAGTTGCTGTCTTATTTTGAAGGTACAGAGATAAGAGTCATCCAGGATGAGATGCTTTCTATAGGAGACATATACCTTGCCGGAAGAAAAGATATCCGAGAAAGTGACCGTGCTCCGCTTTCTCAGATATTGTACGGAGCAGACAGATCAAGGCCGATCATCGTCCTGGACCACCAACCCAACGCGATCGATGAAGCCATTGAAAATCAGGTCGACTTCCAGCTTTCCGGGCATACCCATAACGGACAGTTATTTCCTTTCAACTACATCGCAAACCTTGCAAACCACACCCATTACGGGCTTCACGAAGAAGGGGCCTTTAAAGCTGTAGTGAGCTCAGGCGCAGGCACCTGGAAATATCCGATAAGGACAGGAAGCTCTTCTGAGATAGTCAGGGTCAGACTGAATTTCATCAATGACAAAACAACATCAAAATAAGACTGATCAAAGCTTATTTTTCAGAGCAGCCTTTATTCGAATTTGGCATGTTGCCAAATAAAATTGTGACGGCTATAATAACCCACGTTGACCAGATAATGCGGACATAGCTCAGTTGGTAGAGCATCAGCTTCCCAAGCTGAGGGTCGCGGGTCCGAATCCCGTTGTCCGCTCCAGTAAAATTATGGATCTCCTGCAAATGCAGGAGATCCTTTTATTTATATTAAGCCAATATTACACAGCAAGAGCCTCAGCTTGGAGAGCTGAGGCTCTTGCTGTTCTGCTTATTGACCATCCTGAATGTTACGTTTGCAATTTGTTTTACTTCAACAATAAGTAAATTTACAAGTGTTTTAATTTATTGATTATGATATATTTATAAAGTTAAATATAAATAATTATTGTCAGTTTCATCCGGCAAAATTCATAGCATCACTAAAAATTATTCTGGAGGGATAGACGTGGAAAAAAAGTTTTTTGAAGCAGTAAAAAAGAGAAGGACACATTACGGACTTACTAAAGAGAAGATAGTCAGCGAAGATAAAATACTCGAGATCGTGAAAGAGGCAGTCACACACACGCCTTCAGCATTCAATTCACAGACAGCAAGGGTCGTAGTTCTCTTTGACGATCAGAGCGACAGGCTTTGGGAGATAGTTAAAGAAGAGCTGAAGAAGATAGTTCCCGAAGGAGCCTTCAAAAAAACAGAGGAAAAGGTAGACGGGGCATTCAAAAGCGGTTACGGCACGATCCTTTTCTTCGAGGACATGGAGGTCGTTGAAGGCCTTCAGGAAAGTTTTCCGCTTTATAAGGACAATTTCCCGATCTGGTCCGATCACTCAGCGGGTATGCACCAGTTCGTGATATGGACAGCATTGTCCGCAGAGGGACTTGGAGCATCGCTGCAGCATTACAATCCTGTGATAGACAGTGCAGTAAAAAAAGAATGGAACATTCCTGAAAAATGGAAGCTGCTGGCACAGATGCCATTCGGCAAACCCATCGACGAACCGGGAGTAAAGGAAGTAATGCCTCTTGAAGAGAGGATAAAAATATACAGGTAAAAATTGTTAAACAACGTTCAGAGTATTTAATGAACGACCATAACACCTTCACTTAAACATGTGAAGGTGTTATGCTGTCCACAGGCATGCCGACCCTGATCCGGTTGTGCCATCTATCTCTCTGTGATAAAATATTACGGTTATTGTCAGCAAAAGGCAAACCGAAAGGGGAAGTACGAATTGAAAACCGAAGTAGTTTCACAGGAAAAAAATATTATCGTTGTAAAGGCCGAGTTTGACGCCGAACAGGTAAATAAGGCAATAGATATGACGATAAGGGATCTTTCTAAGAAAACTAATATCAAAGGATTCCGCAAAGGGCACGTTCCGCGCAAGACGATAGAGCTCTATTTCGGCATGAAAGGCATTTATGTCGAAACGATCGAAAAGATGGTGCCCGAAGCCATAGATAAAATGATTGAAGAATATGAACTCAGCCTTATAGCTGAACCTAAGCTTGAACCCGGTGATCTCAAAGAAGGAGAACCTTTCACCCTACTGGTAACTTTTGAAGTCACACCGGAAGTGACCCTTCCTGAAATAGAAACGATCGAGGCTGAAAAGACTGTGTACATACCGACAGAAGAAATGAGAGACGAGAACATCACCCGCCTTCTCGAAGCCCACAGCGAGATCGTTCCGACCTACGAGGAAAGGGAGATCACGAAGGAAGATTTTGTATCAGTAAAATATACATCCTCTGTGGTCGACCAGGACGGTAATGCAAGCCCTGTGGAAAGCGACCAGAAAACCGAGATAGATCTCAGCCAGGAAAACATGAGGCCTGAGGTCGTAGATTCTATCATAGGCAAAAAACCAGGCGATACTTCTGCAGTCGAGTTCTCTGTGGAGGATGACCCCCAGAACAAAGAGCTTGCCGGTAAAAAAATGCGCTACGAGATAGAGATACTTGGAATTATGAAAAAAGTAACCCCTGATCTGACAGATGAAAAAGTCATAGAGATAACCAAGTCAAAGCATAAGACGACAGATGAATTCAAAGAAGAGGTAATGTCACAGCTCAAAGCAGCTGCTGAGCAGCACAGCCAAGACAGCCTTAAGGATTCAGCAGTAGAGAAACTTTGCGGCCTTTCAGAGGTAGAGCTTCCCGATACACTTGTCGAAAGACAGAAACAGGCTATGAGAGCTGACCAGGCACAGAGGATCAAGAAAGACTCAGGCATGGAAATTGAAGAGTTCTTTGAAAAGAGCGGCATGGACAAAGAAGAATATGAAAAGGAACTTGACGAAGCTGCCAAGGCAGTAGTCAAGAGAGCCCTTGTTCTTGAAGCGCTTGCCGACGCCAACGATATCCAGTGGACTCCTGAAGAGCTGAACGCTGAAATACATCGTATAGCGATCAGCTCACGCATCGACCCGAAAAAACTCCATGATTACATCTATGAGGACAGGGACAGGCTTTTTGAACTGGCTGAAAAGATTCGCAACCGTAAGACGGTGGACTTTCTGACAACAAAAGTAAAAGTCAAAGAAGCAGCGGAGAATAAGTCCGAAGCGAAAGAAGATACTGAGAATAAATAATTATTCCCAATCGAATAATATTAGAAAGGGAGCGTATAAATTGTCACAATTAATACCGATGGTCGTGGAACAGACCGGTAGAGGCGAGCGTTCTTACGACATTTACAGCAGGCTCTTGAAGGACAGGATAATTTTCCTGGGTTCCGAGATCAACGATGATGTAGCAAACCTTGTCGTTGCTCAGCTTTTATTCCTTGAGAGCGAAGACCCGGAGAAGGATGTTTTTATTTACATCAACAGTCCCGGAGGGGTGATCACCTCAGGTCTGGCTATCTATGACACCATGCAGTACATCAAGCCACAGGTATCGACGATATGTACGGGCCTGGCGGCAAGCATGGGGGCATTTCTCCTTGCAGCAGGAGCTGAAGGAAAAAGGATCGCTCTCCCGAACGCGAGGATAATGATCCATCAGCCTACCGGAGGTGCAAGGGGACAGGCTTCAGATGTAAAGATACATGCTGAGGAGATCTTGTTCACAAGAAAGAGTCTGAACGATCTGCTTTCAAAGCATACCAAACAGCCGCTGGATGTGATAGAGAGGGATACCGAAAGGGATTTCTTCATGTCGCCGGAAGAAGCACTGAAATACGGCATCGTCGACAAAATAATCGAAAAACGGTGACCGAATAAACAATTTTTAGGGGATTCCGTCAGGAGTCCCCTGATTCTAATCTACACAATTGCTCTTTACCCTGGAGCTCAATTTGATCGAGGTGCATTCGCTTGTACGACAAAAACCAAAACAAAGAAAACAATAACCGCAGAAAATCCAGATGCTCGTTTTGCGGCAAGAGTCAGGATGAGGTGTCAAAGTTGATCGCCGGTCCTGCAAATACATTTATATGCTCAGACTGCATACAGCTCTGTAATGTAATACTTAGGGACGAAAAAGGGGCTCCTTCTTTCAAAGACAGTGCAATGAACAAATCAAAACCCGATTACACGTCTGTCCCTGTTTTGGAAAAGCTGCCAAAACCAAAAGAGATCAAGGAGTTCCTTGACCAGTATGTGATCGGCCAGGACCACGCCAAGAAGGTCCTCTCTGTGGCTGTTTACAACCACTATCAGCGGATCACTAACATCTGTACTGAAGATGACGACGTGGAACTGCCAAAAAGCAATGTTCTCCTGGTCGGTCCGACAGGATGCGGAAAAACGCTGCTTGCTCAAACACTGGCCAGGATGCTCAAT
Organism: Synergistota bacterium; assembly: GCA_034331105.1. GTDB lineage: Bacteria > Synergistota > Synergistia > Synergistales > Synergistaceae > Caenicola. The sequence goes on from JAXQGB010000015.1 coordinate 113,119, forward strand.
GTTCCCTTTGCCATGACTGATGCAACTACCCTGACCGAAGCCGGTTATGTAGGTGAGGACGTTGAAAATATCCTTCTGAGACTTCTGCAGGCGGCTGATTTTGACATTGCCGCTGCACAGCGTGGGATCATTTACATTGATGAGATAGATAAAATATCACGAAAATCAGAATCAGTCTCTATTACACGTGACGTCTCCGGCGAGGGAGTACAGCAGGCCCTGCTTAAGATAATCGAAGGCACGGTCGCCAACATCCCGCCAAAAGGCGGACGCAAACATCCAAGCCAGGAAATGATCCCGATGGACACGAGCAACATCCTGTTTATCTGCGGAGGAGCGTTTGACGGACTGGAGAAGTTGATAGCAAAAAGGACAAGTGAAAAATCACTTGGCTTTGGCGGCGACCTTACCAAAAATCTAAATAAAAATTCTTCTTATGAGCTATTAAAAAAGCTCCAGCCGGACGACCTGCGTTCCTATGGATTCATACCTGAATTTATAGGAAGGCTGCCTGTGCTTGTGGCTCTCGAAGCCCTTACAGAGAAAGCCCTGATAAGGATCCTCCTTGAGCCCAGAAACGCACCGCTGAAACAGTATAAGAAGCTTTTCTCGCTCGAAGGGATAGATCTCGTTTTTACGGATGATGCGGTCCACACCATAGCGGAAAAAGGAGCGAAACTGAATACCGGCGCAAGGGGACTGAGGACTATCCTTGAATCCCTTATGCTCGACATGCAGTATGAGCTCCCTGATAAATCATCCCGGATCAACAGGCTTACTGTCACGAAAGATGTAGTAAACGGGCTGGAAAAACCTGTTCAGTCTTCCAAAGACGAAAAAGAGGCTGTCTGATCTATGCATATCCATCCTGTTGTTCCTGTAAGGGATATGGTCGTCTTTCCGGGAGTCATAGCGCCTCTCTTCGTGGGAAGGCCCCGTTCCGCCCGTGCGCTTGAAGAGGCAAACGCGAGGGGACACCTCGTTTTTATCACGGCCCAGAAAAATTCTCTGATCGAAAACCCTGAACCCGACGACCTCAATACAACAGGGACTCTCTGCAAAGTCCTCCAGACTGTGCGCATGCCTGACGGAACCATAAAGGCTGTGCTTGAGGGAGGATGGAGGTGCAGAGCTGTACACTTTATATCAGGCGACAGTTTTCTGGAGGCTGAACTTGAAAAGATACCCTCGTCAAACACCGCCCATACAAACCAGGCAGAAGCTCTGCACAGGGCAGTACTCTCTGAGTTTGAATCATACGTGAAACTGAACCTTAAACTGCCTGACGAAGTGACCCGTTCAGCAGAAAATATTGGCGACATCGACCTTTTCGCTGACATAGTCTCCTCTCACAGCCTTTTTAAACATGAAGACAAGCAAAGGCTCCTTGAGACATCAGACCTTATCGAGCGCCTTCGCAGGCTGCTTGCCGTACTTATGAGGGAAAACGAATTCCTAAAAATGGAACATGAAATTCAGGAAAAAGTAAGGAACGAGATGGACAAGGGGCAGAAGCAGTACTACCTGAGAGAACAGCTCAAGATCATCCAGCAGGAGCTGGGCGACGACAGCCCCCTTTCAGAGATAGAAGAACTGCGTGCCAGGGCAGGGAAGACCGTGATGCCGGATGAAGCCAGAGATAAGGTAATTCGTGAACTGGACCGGTATGCAAGAATGGCACCCATTTCTCCGGAAGCCACCGTTGCAAGGACATATATAGAATGGCTTCTGGACGTTCCTTGGAATATTTGCTCAGAAGACCATCTCAACCTTAAGGACGCCCGCAAAGTCCTGGAAGAAGATCATTACGGACTCGAAGAGGTGAAGGAACGCATACTTGAATTCCTGGCCGTAAGGAAGCTCGCGGCAGACAACATGAGGGCACAGGTGCTCTGCTTTGTAGGACCTCCGGGAGTCGGAAAGACCTCCCTTGGAAGGTCCATAGCAAGGACAATGGGCAGGAAATTTGTAAACATGTCTCTCGGAGGAATGCGTGATGAAGCTGAGATACGCGGTCACAGAAGGACCTATGTCGGAGCTCTTCCGGGAAGGATAATACAGAAGATCAAAGCGGCTGGGACCAACAACCCAGTGCTCCTGATGGACGAGATAGATAAAATTGGCAACGATTTTAGAGGCGATCCTGCAGCAGCCCTGCTTGAGGTCCTTGATCCGGAGCAGAACTGCAGCTTCACCGATAATTTTCTTGAGATATCCTTTGACCTGAGCAAGGTCATGTTCATTACAACTGCAAACAGCACAGGCACAATACCCAAGCCGCTGCTTGACAGGATGGAGATCATCCCTCTGCCCGGCTACGTTGCCGAGGAGAAGGTCAAGATCGCGAAAAAGCATCTTCTGCCCAGGATACTCAAGGAACACGGCCTTACAAAAAAGGATCTTACGATCCCCGACGTTACCGTAAGGAATATCATAACTGCCTATACGATGGAGGCAGGGGTAAGGAACCTTGACAGGCAGCTTTCCAAGATAGCAAGGAAAGTAGCAGCAGAAATGGCAAATTCTTCGACTTTAGAAGAAAATAAAAAGACTATAAGCGTAACAAATGATCTTATGAAGAAAATGCTTGGAGCACCAAAACTCCATACGACAAAGATACCAAAGGAAGATCCGCTGGGGACGGCTCTAGGCCTTGCCTGGACTGAATCAGGCGGTTCTGTCATCCTTATTGAAGCAGCTGTTATGGAGGGCAACGGAAACGTATCCTACACGGGAAACCTTGGAGATATTATGCAGGAATCTGCCCAGACAGCTCTTGCCTATTTGAGATCCAACGCTTCGGCTTTCGGCCTTGAAAACTTTGACTGGAAGAAAAAAGACATCCATATACATGTCCCTGAAGGCGCAGTACCCAAAGATGGACCGTCCGCGGGCATAACACTTGCACTTTCGCTCTGTTCTGCACTTACCGGCAGAAGAGTGGACGTCTCATATGCTATGACCGGGGAGATGACTCTCCACGGGGATGTGCTGCCTATTGGTGGGATCAGAGAAAAGATGCTTGCTGCTAAAAGGCTTGGCATTAAAAAACTCATACTGCCCGAAGACAACAAATCAGATGTCGATGAACTTGGCGATTGGATCAAAACAGGCATGAAAATACATTACGTATCAAAGATAACCGGCGTTTTCCAACTGGCGCTGAAGTAAGGGGAAAACGAAATGACAGCCTGGAGATCAGAGCTTTACTGCACTGCCTTTACCAAGGATCAGATACCTGCGCCCGAGAACAATGAGATCGTTTTTGTCGGCCGTTCGAACGTAGGCAAATCTACCCTCATAAATTCGCTTCTTGAAAGAAACATTGCAAAAGTAAGCTCAAAACCAGGAAAGACGAGAAGCATAAACTTTTATAAAGTCTCAGCCGGCGACGATGATTTCACTTTAGTCGACATCCCGGGTTACGGCTATGCCGCGAGGGGGCTGGATGAACGCAGGTCATGGTGGAGGCTGATAGAGGACTATTTCAATTCTGACAGGCCGATAAGCTTCGTAATACACTTAATGGATTTCAGACACGGCCCGCTTGCGAATGACAACGAACTTACAGGCTGGCTTGATGGAATGGACATGCCCAGACTTGTAGTTTTTACAAAAGGGGATAAAATATCTCCCGGTAAAAGAAAAGGCCTTTACCAGCAGTACATGAAGGCCGGCCTTGATTCGATACTGCCTCCCTTCATAACTTCGGGGACAAATGACAAAGAGATGCATGCCCTGAGGGAAGGCATTAAAAACATCATCAAGGAGATCGCTAAAATGGACCTTGCAGCAGCAAAAAAAGCAAAAAAGTGACCTGTATACCCGAGGATCCGGAACGGCCGGACCGTCGGGATGGGCAAATAGATCCGGATACAGCCACCAGGCGTATCCAACGAGGAGGAATACCGGATGGAATCCGAGAAAACCGTGTTAGGCAAAGGTTATGACCCGGCACCGATCGAAGACAAGTGGTACATGAAATGGATAGAAGATGGGCTCTTTAAAGCTGATCCTTCTTCTTCAAAACCGCATTACTCAATAGTTATCCCTCCTCCCAACGTAACCGGCTCCCTTCATGTAGGGCATGCGCTGGACAACACGCTGCAGGATATTCTCTGCAGGACCAAGCGTATGCAGGGCTATGAGGTGCTTTGGCTCCCGGGAACAGACCACGCCGGTATCGCTACTCAGAACGTAGTTGAACGCTCTCTTGCAGCGAAAGGCGTTTCACGCCACGACCTGGGGCGCGAGGAATTCGTCTCAAGGGTTTGGGAATGGAAAGAGGAATACGGCAGCACGATAATCAACCAGCTTAAAAAGCTTGGAGCTTCATGCGACTGGGACAGGGAACGTTTTACGATGGACGAAGGACTGTCCGTGGCTGTCCGAAAAATTTTTGTCGATCTTTATAAGAAGGACCTGATCTACAGGGGAAAATATCTTATCAACTGGTGCCCAAGATGCCACACTGCGCTCTCAGACCTTGAAGTAGAGCATGAGGACAAGGACGGCAAGTTCTATGAGGTAGCTTACAAATTCGCAGACGGAGACGGATGCCTTAAGGTAATGACGACCCGTCCCGAGACTATTCTTGGAGATACTGCAATAGCAATACATCCAAGGGATGAGAGGAACCGCCATCTTGTCGGGAAAAATGTTATCGTCCCGATCGCAGGCAGAGTGATCCCTGTGATCGAAGACAACATGGTCGACCCTGAGTTTGGATCAGGCTGTGTAAAGATCACCCCCGCCCACGACCCGAATGACTTCCTTGTGGGACAGAGGCACGGGCTTGAACAGATACAGGTGATCGACGACAACGGCATCATGTGCGGAGAAGAATCCGGCATATATGCAGGCATGGACCGCTTCGATGCAAGAAAGGCCATAGTGGATGACCTTAGGAATGACGGTTCCCTTATCGGTATAGAAGAGATCAGGCATTCTGTTGGCGAATGCTACCGCTGCCACACAGTTATAGAGCCATATCTTTCAGAACAGTGGTTCGTAAGGGCCAAGCCCCTTGCAGAGGCCGGAGTCGCCTCGGTCAAAGCCGGAAATATCCGTTTCGTGCCTGATCAGTGGACCAACGTATATTATCAATGGATGGAAAACATCCGGGACTGGTGCATTTCAAGGCAGCTATGGTGGGGTCACAGGATCCCTGCCTGGTATTGCGACAAGTGCGGCGAGATCATAGTTGAAACAGAAGAGCCCAGATCATGCCCGAAATGCGGCAATACCGAACTCAGGCAGGATGAAGATGTCCTTGATACATGGTTCTCCAGCGCTCTCTGGCCCTTCTCAACGATGGGATGGCCGGAAGAGACCGATCTGCTTAAGAAGTTCTATCCCACGTCAGTCCTCGTAACCGGGTTTGACATCATTTTCTTTTGGGTGGCCAGGATGATAATGTTCGGACTTGAGGGCATGAAGGGAGAAGTTCCCTTCCATGATGTTTATATCCACGCCCTCGTCCGTGATGAAAAAGGACAGAAGATGAGCAAATCCAAGGGCAATGTTATCGACCCTCTGACGATAGTCCGGGAATACGGTGCGGACGCACTGAGGTTCACGATCGCGGCGCTTACAGTGCAGGGTCGTGACATATTCCTCTCTACAGAAAGGATCGCGACCTACAGGCTATTCATGAACAAGCTCTGGAACGCGAGCCGCTTTGCTTTGATGAACCTTGAGGACGCTGAGGCCGGAATGAAATGGGACGAGAATGAGCTCCGGCTGCACGACAAATGGATCCTCAACAGAATATCACAGGTCTCAACTGAAATGACCCGACTCATTGACGGTTATTTCTTCGGGGAATCCGCCAGGCTCATGTACGATTTCGTCTGGGGCGAACTTTGCGACTGGTATCTGGAACTTTCCAAGCCTGCCCTCAGAGGGGAAGAGGGCGAGGCCAGGAGAAAGACGACCCAGGCTGTCCTGCTTGCGGTATTCGAAGACGTTCTGAAACTCCTGCATCCTTACATCCCATTTGTAACAGAAGAACTGTGGCAAGCCTTCCCATTCGGGAAAGGGATCATTGAGCACACGGAATGGCCCGGTCCCAGGATCGGAAACATAAATGAGGATGTCATTATCGAAATGGATCTGGTGCGCGAGGTCATAAGGTCTGTAAGGAATCTAAGGGCTGAAGCTCACATAGCTCCTCAGCAGGTGGTCCCCAGGGCGGTACTATCTGTTCACAACGATGAAAAGCTGGCACTGATAAGGTCATCCGAATCTCAGATAAAGCTCCTCACAAAGGTCGAGAGAATAGAGATCATTGACAGGGAAACTCAGAAACCAAAGAAGAGCCTTGCATCCGTCCTTGACGACGTGCAGGTTTATCTGCCCGTAGGTGACCTTCTTGACGTGGAAAAGGAGATCCAACGCCTTAAAAGCGACCTTTCGAAGATCGAAAAGGACATTGAAAAGGGTTTGGCGAAGCTTGCAAACCCGCAGTTCGTAGAAAGAGCGCCTGAAGAAGTCATATTGAAGGAAAAAGCCTCCCTTTCTGACAACGAGGCAAAGAGGGACAGGATCAAAGAGAACCTTTCAAGCCTCAACGACTGATAATGCATGACATTAAGAAATTCCAGGAAATAGAAAAAAAACTTCAGCTTCTGGCAAGCCCGGGAATAAGACCCGGACTTGCCAGACTTTCACATCTGCTCCTTCTTCTCGGACATCCGGAACGAAAATTCAAAGCTGTCCATGTGGTAGGTACTAACGGCAAGGGCTCAACAGCTTCCACACTCTCTTCCATACTGAAAGAATCAGGATATAAGACTGCCCTTTATACAAGCCCCCATCTCGTCTGCTTCGGAGAGAGGCTTAACATTGGCGGGGAAGAGGCTAAGCCCGGAAAATGGAAAAGAGCTCTTGGGATAATTGAAAAGGAGATAGCTTCATCAGATCGCCTGAAATCTGACCCTCCAACATATTTTGAGCTCATAACCGCAGCTGCCTTCATGATAACTGCAGAAGAAGGTGTCGACATAGCAGTCGTAGAGGCAGGGCTCGGGGGAAGGCTCGATGCTACAAATATACTCTCAGATGTCGTACTCACCCTTATAACACCGATCGGCATAGACCATTCGGAATATCTTGGCAATTCACTTGTGTCTGTTGCGAAAGAAAAATTCGCAGTAATGAGACCTGGGATACCTGCAATATTTTCCGGCGGTGAAAAAGATATTGAAAGCATTTTTTTTGATACTGCATTTAAAAAGGGGACACCTGCACAGCTCCTCCGTAGGCTTTGCAGCTACGGGACCGTACAGGTCTCTTTCAAAGGCACGGATTTTTATGTTGAATCAGAGTGCCTGTGCGCCGACTACCACACCCCCCTGATAGGGACCCACCAGACAGAGAATGCCGCTCTCGCCCTCGCAGGCGCGTGTGCGCTGAAGTCCTCTATTCAGACGAGATTTGAAAATATTACCTTTCCTGCCCTATATAACGGAGTCATTTCCGTAAAATGGCCTGGAAGATTCGAAATAATAAAAAAGGAGAGTCCGCTTCTGATCGTTGACGGAGCCCATAACCCTCACGCACTCATAAGGCTTGCTGAAAACACAGGGATCATATACGGAAGCGAAGCCTTCAACCTGGTGGTCGCAATGATGAAGGACAAGGACATCTCAGAAAGCCTTGATATAATTAAAAAAATGGGAACGACCCTTTACTGCACACAGGTACCCGGCATGGACCGAAGCCTGTCTGCGAAAGACCTTCTTGTGATGGCTGAGAAAAAGGGCATCTCTTGTGCAGGTGAGTGGGAAGATCCGATATTGGCCGTTGAAAAGAGCCTGGATACGGGAAGGGACACTATATGCTGCGGGAGTCTCTTTCTGAGCGGCTTTGTTAAGGAGCATTTCGATGACTGACAAAGGATTTGAATGCAGGGATGAAAAGAGACAGAAGGAACTCAGACTGATAATGCCGGAGGAACTGCAGTCTCAGTTTTTCGCTACCATCTACTGCAGAGGAGAACTGATGGACAGCACTGAAGGGGATCCTGAAAAAATATGGGAAGCTTTGTCCTCTAATTTTAATAATGTTCAGTTGGTTGCACCATACCAGGTACACGGGATCAACGTAATTCCTTCATCTTCGTCTTTTGCCCTGCCTCTCAGACCGGAAGCTGACGGAGTACTGATAGATCCTTTATCAGATTCGTTGGCAAGCCTAAGGTTCGCTGACTGCTGTCCTGTCGTCATTGCTGCCGACTCTCCGAAACCATGGATGCTCCTTCTTCATTCCGGATTTGTCGGTACAGCAAAGAACATCGTCGGAAGATCACTTGCCGGGCTTTCCGAAAACAAGCCCGGATGGAAGAGTGAAAGGATACGGGCATGGGTAGGACCATGCATATGCAAAAACTGTTACTCAAGAAAAATGGAAGATCCGTCAACACAAAATGCGTTGACAGTCTTTTCTCGGGATAATTACCTTAAAAAAAACGGATTGGTCTATTTTGACATTAAAGGAGAAATAATAAGGCAGTTGATGCAATGCGGTCTGCCTTATGATAATATCTATAAGGCCGAAGGTTGTACATGCTGTAATAACGACTTTTATTATTCCTATCGTGCCGGTGATGAAAAAGCAAGAATAATTCTTCTTGGCGGAAATACCACAAAACAGGCGTGACAGGTGAGAATTATAAAAGTTGCAGGAACCAATTACTCTCTACGTGAGGTGAACATGGGATGGACAACATAAAGGTCGGAGTTATCGGCGTTGGACATTTGGGCATGCATCATGCCAGAGTATATACAGAAATTCTTGGAGCCCAACTTGTAGGGATAGTTGACATAAACGAAGAAAGGGCCCATTCAGTAGCAGACCCGCTCGGAGTTATCTCATACAGCAGCATAGAAACATTGATCAAACAGACCCGTCCGGACGCTCTCAGCATAGTTGTTCCTACCAGCCACCACTTCGAAGTAGCAAAGATCGCGATGGAAAACGGTATACATGTTCTCATTGAAAAACCTGTCACTTCAAGCGTTAATGAGGCAGAAAAGCTGCTTAACCTGGCAGTAAAAAAAGACCTTATACTACAGGTCGGGCACATCGAAAGATTCAACAGCGCGGTTCAGCATGTCAGGGAATTCATAAACGACCCATATTTCATCCAGACCCACAGGATGGGGCCGTTCTCACCAAGGATCAGCGATGTTGGTGTCGTGCTTGACCTTATGATACACGACGTTGATATCATTCTCTCCCTGATCAATTCTGAACTTGTATCGATATCTGCTATCGGAAGATGCATCAGGACGGAACACGAGGATATCGCATCGGCACAGCTGACTTTTGCAAACGGAGCTATGGCCCATATTCTGGTCAGCCGCGTATCGGAAAAGAGGATACGCCAGATGGAGATAACAGAGGCAGAGCGGTACATCACTGTAAATTATGAGTCACAGGATATTTCTGTACAGCGCTGCGTGAGGCAGAGCGGCGGAAATCTTGTTGAGGTCATGGAACACCCTGTTTTCCCGAAGACAGAACCGCTCAAGATGGAACTGCAGCATTTTGTATCATGTGTCAGGGAAGGGCGCCAGCCCATGGTTGGGATCAAAGACGGCAAAAGGGCACTCGAAGTCTGCGTTGCGGTACTCAGACAGATACATGAAGAAAAACCGGAGTCCGGCTCCCTGCTTTCAGCAATATAGACAAATAACAAATGACATTCCGGCCAATAAGAGTTATTATCTAGAGAGGAGATAATCCTCTCTTTTTTTTTGAGGAATTATCACTGATCGAAAGGATGTATCTGATTTGATGGATTTTATCAAAAATATTCCACCTGTAAACCTCCAGGCACTGGTGGCTCTTGCTCTTTTTGGGGCATCTCTCCTAGTGGCCCGAATGGTCGTAAATATCCAGTCCGGAAAGTGGCCGGGAGGACCAATGTTTGTATTGTATCTCAGGGTGCTTCTGGGATTTCTTTTTGCAGGATCTATAGGCCTTGGTTTTTACTGCTTTGCAGGAATAAATATCCTTTTTAAATAAGCTCTGTCAAACGTAAGTTCAGTTTTTAATAAACAGTTAGGAGAGTTGATTAATGGAAAAGCTTCTGAATAACGCGTTCAAGGGTGACCCAAGATCTATTGGCCGCCTAATAAGTCTTGTTGAGGCTGATACCCCTTCTGCAAAGGAAATAATGAAACAGATATATCCCAGGACAGGAAAAGCCAAGGTAATTGGCATAACAGGAAGCCCGGGCGCAGGTAAGAGTACCTTCGTCGACAGGCTGATAGAACAGTTCAAGTCCGAAAACATGAAAGTAGGAGTAATAGCAATAGATCCTTCAAGCCCGTTTACAGGAGGAGCGATCCTGGGAGACAGGCTGCGCATGCAGAGCCATGCTCTTGACGAGGGTGTATTTATAAGAAGCATGGGATCCAGGGGACACCTTGGCGGAGTCAGCAGATCAACTCATGAGGCTGCCCTTATCCTTGATGCATGCGGTTTTGACGTAGTCCTGATCGAAACAGTCGGAGTGGGGCAGTCTGAGGTCGATATAATCAAAATAGCTGACACTGTAGTTCTTGTCCTCGTCCCGGGCATGGGAGACGACGTACAGATAATGAAAGCCGGTATCATGGAGATAGCCGATACATTCGTCGTGAACAAGGCAGACAAAGAAGGAGCAGACAAAGTCGCAGCAGACGTTCAGGTCATGCTCAAGATGCTGAAGGAAAAGGAATGGGTACCTCCCGTAACGCTCGTATCATCACAGAACAATACGGGAGTGGAAGAAGTAAAAAATACCCTCAACGAACACTGGAACTATCTCCACACATCCAGCGAAGGCAAAAAAAGACGTTTTATCCAGCTTGAGATGGAAGTCGAGGCTGTTTTGAGGGGGGAGATATCCCTTCTGACAGAGAGAATATGGAAGAAACGCAAGGACATGGGAGTACTGGAGGATCTGGCTTCCAGAAAAGCCGATCCCTACACTCTCGCCGCAGAACTTATCTCACAGATAGTCAAATAATTACTTGCATAAAGGCAATATTTAAATCTATCACACCTTATTCTCGGGAGGATAATATATGAAAATTGCACTGGGAGCTGACCATGCGGGATACGGACTTAAAGAAGAGATCAAGGAACACCTTGTATCAGCGGGACATGAGATCATAGACTGCGGGACATCTTCGGGGGACCTCAGCGTGGATTATCCCGACTGCGGATTCAGGGCTGCAGAGATGGTTGCCAGTCACAAGGCGGAACTCGGGATCCTTTTCTGCGGAACAGGGATCGGAATGAGCATAACCGCAAACAAAGTCGCAGGGATCAGGGCAGCTCTATGCCATGATCATTTCACAGCAGCAATGAGCCGCAGGCACAACAATGCAAACGTCCTGGCAATTGGAAGCAGAGTGACCGGTTCAGGCCTGGCAAAAGAAATAGTCGACACTTGGCTCAACGAAGAGTTTGAAGGCGGACGGCACGCATTCCGGTTAGACAAGATAAGTGCATTCGAGAAAGACCATGCATCTGATGCGGCTTCAGCAACATGTTCATCAAATTCCGCAGGCGGAAGGACAGTTGTTGTAGATCATCCCCTTGTGAGGCACAAGCTTGGACTCATGCGGGACAAGAACACCTCATCAAAGGATTTCAGGGATCTTGTCCAGGAAGTGGCAGGCCTTATGGTATATGAGATAACAAGGCACCTCTCACTTGAAGAGATCGAAATTGAAACTCCTGTCGCAAAGACAAGAGTATTCACACTTTCAGGCAAGAAGCTGGCAATCGTACCTGTATTGAGAGCCGGGCTCGGAATGGTAGAAGGCATCCTTAAACTGATACCGAATGCCAAGGTGGGGCATATTGGGCTTTACAGGGATCCCGAGACGCTGTTGCCTGTAGATTATTACTGTAAGCTGCCCAAAGATATTTCTGAAAGAGACATATTTGTTGTAGATCCAATGCTTGCAACAGGCGGATCAGCAGCTGCAGCGGTAGCGCATATAAAGGGTTACGGCGGAAAAAGGATCGCACTCGTCTCACTGCTGTCTGCCCCTGAAGGAATTGCGAGATTCCACGAAGAGCACCCGGATGTCGATATTTATACCGCGGCGGTCGACAGTCATCTGAACGATCACGGTTATATCGTGCCCGGACTTGGAGATGCAGGAGACAGACTTTTCGGTACAAAATAGATGAAGAGAAATTAGGACTGGTCCCGTGTTTTCAATATATCTCTTCACCCTGGTGACTTTTTTGTGGGGACTCGTTGCCACACCCGTTTCTATTGGTCTTGCACAAAAATTCAGGCTCCTGGACATACCCGGCGGCAGAAAAAAACACCACAGCATCATGCCGCGCGGTGCGGGCATTGTTCTGTGGAGCGGTTACCTGCTCTGGGCGCTTTTCGTAGGCAACCCCGGGGTAGAAGTGCCATATATAGCTACAGGTGCGACCATAGTGTTCATAGTTGGTTACATGGATGACATGCACCCTCTGCCGCCGGTAATGAGGCTCTTCTTTCATTTGGCCGCAGCTGCATGGGTTTCCTATGCCCTTCCTATCCCGCTATGGCAAAGGATGTTGATAATTTTCTGGATAACGGGTACCACCAACGCCTATAACCTCATTGACGGGATGGATGGGCTCTGTCTTACTATGACACTTATCACCGCTCTTGTTGCTATATTTGCAGGAAATTTAGCTGTGTGGATGCCTGTAGCAGGACTGGTATTCGGAGTGCTGTTATGGAATTTTCCGCAGCCAAGGACATTCCTGGGTGACGGAGGAAGCACCCTGCTCGGATATATATGTGCTTCGCATCTTGCATGGAGCATTTTTCCGGACCTCTTCGGAAAAGGGTTTTTCAGCCTTGCAGCTGTGCTCTTTTTTATCGGAGGGTTACCTGTAATAGATACTCTGGTCGCCATGACAAGACGTCTTTTGACGAAAAAATCTCCATTTTCTCCGGACAGAGGACACGCTCATCACCGTCTTCTTGACCGAGGTTTTTCAAAACTGCAGACTCTGACGATAATGGGTATCGCACATCTGGCACTGGTGCTTGTAGGACTGCACCTGCTCGGAACAAAATTATTTTAGTGTCGGAGCAGATATGTTAATATTGTAAGCTTGACATAAGCATGGCAAGAACTAATTTTGGGAGGATGTTTCCATGAATCGTAAAACTGTGGTCTGTGTCGTTGGGACCCGACCCGAGGCTATAAAAATGGCGCCTGTGGTGTTGGCCCTTCGCAGCCGGGGTTATTTTGACGTAAAAATACTGGCTACCGGACAGCATTCTACGATGCTTGACCAGGCTCTTAGCCATTTCAAACTAACAGCGGATGTGAACCTTCACATCATGAAGGAAAGACAGAGCCTGGATCATATTACTTCCTCAGTACTCACCGGAGCCGGAGAGTATTTTGACAGGATAGAGCCTGCTGCTGTTCTGGTACACGGTGATACTACAACTACATTCGCCGCCGCCCTTGCCGGTTTTTACAGAAAAATTCCCGTCGGGCACGTTGAAGCAGGGCTTAGGAGCGGGAATTTGCATCTTCCGTTCCCTGAAGAAATGAACAGGGTCCTGACTGACAGGATAACTACATGGGCATTCGCCCCCACTGAGCTTGCAAAAGAGAACCTTCTCCGTGAGGGGACTCCGCAAGATATGATACGTGTTACAGGCAACACTGTTATAGACGCTCTTTTTTACACTGTAAAAAGCACATCGAAACCATTATGCCCCGATCTGGCTAAGCTCCCCGATGATGCTCCGTTCCTGCTAGTGACCGCACACAGGAGAGAGTCCTGGGGAAAGCCACTTGAGGATATATGTTCAGCCCTTACTATGCTTATGGAAGCTCATCCCGAGCTATGGATGGTCATCCCGATGCACAGGAACCCCTCTGTAAGGGAGACTATAAAAAAATATCTGGATAAAAGAGAGAACGTAATACTCTGCGATCCGCTTGATTATCCGGACTTCGTATGGGCAATGAATGCGTCCAGATTCATATTGAGCGACAGCGGGGGAGTACAGGAAGAGGCTTCGGCGATCAAAAAACCAGTCCTGATCCTGAGGGACGTTACAGAACGACCCGAAGCTGTCGAAAAGGGCAGCGGGGTCATTGTCGGAGTAGACAGGGAAAAGATATATTCCAACGCTATCGAACTTCTTGAAAATAAGGATCATTTCACGGAGATAGAAAATAAGTGCAGGTTCCAGCCATTCGGAGACGGGACAGCCTCATTAAAGATCGCTGATGCATTAATGGAATATTTTGAAAAAGACCGCAAGTAATTTTCTATCAGTTTGGACTGGAGTGACTGTTGTTGGAAGATAAAATGATCATCAGGGGGGGGACCCCTCTTTACGGTACGGTCGACGTGCAGGGAGCCAAGAATGCAGCCCTGCCGGTAATGGCTGCATCGATACTTCTGAAAGGAAAGAGGCTTACTCTTAAAAAGGTCCCTGACCTCTATGACATAAACACAATGTCTGACCTGCTCAGGCATATTGGTATCACAGTAGAATTTAAAAATAACTTTATGACGATAGATGTCCCGGAAGAACTGAGCTGGGACGCTCCTGCGGAACTTGTCCGTAAAATGAGGGCATCCTCTCTGGTCTTGGGACCTCTCCTTGCAAGATGCGGCAAGGCTGTCCTCCCTTTGCCAGGAGGATGCGTCCTTGGGAGTCGTCCGATCGATTTCCACCTTAAAGGGCTTACAAAAATGGGTGCGGAGATAGACCTTAACCGTGGTTCAGTATACGCCAGCGCAGGAAAACTCAAAGGTGAGAGAATAAACCTGGACTTCCCCTCGGTAGGTGCAACGGAGAACCTTATGATGGCCGCTGCTCTGGCTCACGGAGTCACATATATTGAAAATGCGGCCCAGGAACCTGAAATAATAAACCTTGCAGATGTGCTGAGGCTCATGGGGATACCTGTCAAAGGAGACGGTACACCAACAATAAGGATAACAGGGAGACCTGAAGCCGGATCAGCCGAAGCTGAGATAATACCGGACAGGATCGAGGCTGCGACTTACCTCATAGCAGGGATAATTACAAAAGGAGCGGTGACTGTCAGAGGCATAGATTCAGGACTTATCGACGCCATACTGCTTAAGCTTGAAGAGGCCGGGGCAACGATCGAGATCATGCTGGACGAGGTCACGGCGAAATGTGACGGAGCTTTGACCGGAATACCTGTCAAGACTATGCCTTATCCCGGGTTTCCGACTGATACTCAGCCTCAGCTGATGGCTGCGCTCTCCCTTGCTTCCGGAACAAGCGTTATACATGAGAGCGTTTTTGATTCAAGACTGCTTCACATAAACGAATTCAAAAAAATGGGAGCCAAGATCGAACTCCAGGATTCGACTGCGATAGTTACAGGAGTAAGCAAACTTATCGGGACCGAGGTCCACGCATCCAACCTGCGGGCAGGCGCAGCGCTTATACTGATGGGACTGGCCGCCGAAGGAGTGACAACTGTTCACGACCTTTACCATGTATGGAGAGGCTATGAGGGGCTTGTTGATAAACTGAGATCCCTCGGAGCTGACATAGAGCTTATTGCCTAGCTCCCGAGAGGAAGATCAAATGGAAGATATCAAGACTCAGCAAATGAAAGAAGATAAACTCCAACAGGTAACTACCTATGCTTTTGTTGGCGCCGCTGGTACCGGCAAGAGCCAGAGGGCCCAGTCGGTAGCATCTATAGTTGATGCTGATTATATTATCGACGACGGTCTCGTTATATTCAAGGGCAGCATTGTATGCGGCAAAAGTGCAAAATCCGAAAGGAACCAGATCAGCGCAATAAGAAGGGCTCTTTTTGAATTCGACGACCATCGTGATGAGGTCATGGATTTCTTTTCAAAAGCAGCTCCATGCTCGCTTATGATAATCGCTACATCGGACGACATGGTTATGAGGATCATCAGAAAGCTGAAGCTTCCTCTTCCCGAAAGGGTGATAAGGATAGAAGAAATTGCTGCGCCTGAAGAGATCAGCAAGGCCAGGAGAGAGCGCTTCACTAAAGGAAAACACGTTATACCCGTCTCACATGTCCTTGTCAGGAAGAATTTTGCAGGCAAGCTTGTCGGTCAGCTTAGGGTCTTCTGGAAATCAAAAGACAACCACGAAGGTGAGAAGACCATAGTAAGACCGCCTTTCAGTTTTTACGGCGAAGTTCACATCGAACCTGAGGCCATAGAGGATCTTGTAACGTTCATTGCAGGAAGAACGGCACAGGTCGCAAGAGTAGTTGAGGTCGACGTGAGCCCTGAGAACGAAGAAAGTCTTTCCATCACAATAAAGATAGCTGCAAGCCTGGGTGAAAAGAATTTTGTAACGCTTGCCACGCTCGTCAAGGAGAGGACTGCTGTAAGCGTAAGGTATTTTACAGGGGTCAACGTTAAAAATGTTGATGTAATAATTACGGAGGTGCTTATCTGATGGATGAGATAAAAAAAATTCCGGATCTCTCAGAGGAAGAAAAAGATAATGCACGGAGGATGCTTTGGGAAAAGGCTAAAGCCGGTGCGCTCTCTTGCAAGGGGTGCTCTCTGTCTGCGACAAGGACAAACGTAGTCTTCGGTGACGGCAGCGAGCGCAGCAAGCTTCTGTTGATAGGCGAAGGTCCCGGTGCTGACGAAGACCAGCAGGGGCTGCCTTTTGTCGGAAGGGCAGGTCAGCTTTTGACGCAGATACTTACTGCCGGCGGTATAGACAGGAAAGATGTCTACATAACCAACATCGTAAAATGCAGGCCGCCAGAAAACAGGATACCGACTCCGGAGGAAATGATAATTTGCGATCAGCATCTTCAGACACAGATAATGCTTATAGATCCCGAACTTATCATCCTGCTTGGCAACACTCCGACAAGATGGATACTGAAGACCAACGAAGGCATAACAAAAATACGAGGCAAATGGTTTGAATGGCGTGGAAAAGCTGTGATGCCAATGTTCCACCCAAGTTATCTTTTGAGGAACGCATCTTCTAAAGAGGGAAGCCCCAAGCACCTTACATGGATAGACATACAGGAAGTAAAAAGATCTTGGGACATTGTCAGGGAGACCGGCAATTTAAGCCATATCAAATTCGGGTAGGAACATCATGGAAGACAACAAATTAAATCACATTGGAATAATCATGGATGGGAACCGCCGCTGGGCAAGATCCAGAGGCCTTCCTGCCATACTGGGCCACAGGGAGGGCGTAAAGGCCGTAGAAAGGACACTTATAGCAGCAAAAGAACTTGGCATACCCTGTGTCTCCCTATATGCCTTTTCTACAGAAAACTGGAAAAGACCAAAATCTGAAGTTCTCGGACTCATGGGGTTGCTCAAGTACTACATGAAGTTAAAACTAGAGGAGCTGAACAAGGAAAACGCAAGGATCAGATTCGCAGGAAACATCTCAGCGCTTTCTGAGGATATTCAGGAAATACTTATGGATGCCGAGGAAAAAACCAGGAACAATGATTCGATGCAGCTTATCGTCTGCCTCAACTACGGCGGAAGGCAGGAGATACTCGACGCGGTGAACAGGATGATCAAAAAAGGTGTATCACTGCCCGTGACAGAAGACGTTTTCCGTCAGTACCTTTACCTGCCTGATCTTCCTGACCCTGACCTTCTTATCAGGACCAGCGGAGAGCTCAGGATGAGCAATTTCTGGCTATGGCAGGGCAGTTACAGCGAATATTATTTTACAGATAAATATTGGCCCGACTTCGGCAAGCCGGATCTGGAAATGGCAATAGCCGATTACTACAGGAGGGAAAGACGTTATGGCAAAGCCTGATAATTTTCTGACATCTATACCAGATCTTCCTTTAAGAGCTTTCAGCAGCATCTTCATCGTACTTTTAATACTCGGAGGGATATTGAAAGGAGGGCATGTCTGGAATGCTCTTGTGTTTGTCGTGGCAATGATCTCTCTATGGGAGTTCTACAAACTATTATCCACGAAGCACGATATTTCACCTTGGCTGATCATGGTATCAGGAGCTTTCATCCTGATCGGAGCTTCCTCTGAAATGACGCTTACAGCAATACTATGTTCCATTTCATCTATCGTCTTTGTAGCTCTCTTTCTTGAGATAGTTCGCCGTCAGGTAAGCGCCGAGAGTTTCGCACTTGAGAACATGGGGGCCACGATAGTCGGGATAGCATATGTCATCCTGCCATGGTCCTTTATGATACTTATACGTTCCAGGGAGCTTGGATCCCTCTTTTTGATAACCCTCTTTTTCTGCACATGGAGCTGCGATGTTGCCGCATATATTGTGGGAAGCCGCCTGGGAAGGAACCTTCTGTGTGAAAAGATCAGCCCCAAAAAAACATGGGAGGGATTTTTCGGAGGAGCCGCCGCCAGTCTCCTCTGCGGAGGCCTGCTCGCTCTGATATTCTCATTTCCGCCGCTTCCGCTGCTGCTGATGGGACTCCTCTGCGGAGTTGCCGGACAGCTTGGCGACCTCGGAGAATCAGTACTTAAAAGAGAGGCCGGAGTCAAAGACACCGGATCACTGATACCCGGACACGGGGGATTCTTAGACAGATTTGACAGCATCCTCGTGAACGGCACTCTCGCTTTCGTTATATTTGAGCTCATAGGTTGATCTGGTGAGTCCTTTTCCAAAGATCAGATTAGCAGTAATTGGAGCTACGGGAAGTGTAGGTGGGGCAGTTTTAGATATCTGCAGAAGATTCCCTGAACACTTTGATGTTGTTGCTTTGGCAGCTCAAAGCAATCAGGTCAAACTTTTGGAACTTGCTTCGATCCATAATTCTAAAAAGCTTTGCCTGACTGGACCTCTTTCCGGCAAATTCAAGACAGATGGCTTTGATTGCATGACAGGTGAAGATGCCCTTTGCGAGATAGCCTCAGACCCTGATATTGACCATGTTGTATTCGCATCATCAGGCGTATCAGCCATAAAAGCACTTCAGACAGCACTTAAAGAAGACAAGGATGTATCACTGGCAAACAAGGAAAGCATCGTTGTCGCCGGTCCGTGGGTAATGCCGCTTGTAAAACGTAAAGATCAGCTGAGGCCGGTAGACAGCGAACACAGTGCCGTCTGGCAGTGTCTCAGGGAAGATCATAAGCATGAGATAGCAAAGATCTGGCTTACCGCATCAGGAGGGCCCTTCAGGGACCATACCCCAGAAATGCTTGAAAAAGTGACACCCGAAGAGACCCTCTCACATCCCATATGGAAAATGGGAGCCAAAATAACTGTAGACAGCGCGACCTTGATGAACAAGGGCATCGAATGCATCGAAGCAATGCAGCTATTCGGACTTCCGGCAGATAAAGTCAACGCACTTATCCATCCAAAGTCTCAGGTACACGGGGCGGTCCTTTTCATAGACGGAACAATGAAGATGCTCATCTCTCAGCCTGACATGCGCCTTCCCGCCGCAGCGGCGCTTGCATGGCCGGAGAGACTGGATCTTGTTGCTTCCGGGCTTGATTTTATTGAACCTGGAAAATGGGATCTGCAGTTTAAGGAAATTGACGGTTCCCTTTTTCCCTGTTTTAGTATAGCCTTCAAGGCAGGCGAGATGGGAGGGGCATATCCATCTCTCCTTGTGGGGGCCGACGAAGCTGCAGTACAGGCTTTTCTGGATGGGATGATCCCATTCACGGCAATTTCACAGGTCATTGAAGAGACTCTTGCCAAATCGGCTTCGGCTTCCCCCGAAACTCTTGATGAAGCTATAGAATTAGTCAGCACAGGAGAGAGCATTGCGCGGGAACTGTGTAAAAAATGGAGGCATCACTTTTGATAAGCATCATATCTTTTCTAATTGTAATTTCGATCTGTGTGATATCACACGAAGGCGGCCACTACCTCTCTGCCAGATGGAGGAATGTGCTTATCCATGAGTTTTCATTCGGTATGGGACCTGCCGTATGGAAAAGGCAAAAGGGTGAGACCCTCTGGTCTCTAAGAGCTTTCCCTATAGGGGGGTTTGTCAGGCTGGAGGGTGAGGATGCGTCGTCAGAGGAAGAGCCAAAGCCTGAAGGTTATGACCCTTCACGCTCGCTTTCTGCAAAAAAACCATGGGAAAGGCTTCTTGTGTTGGCTTCAGGAGCCTGCGTGAACCTCATCCTGGCATGGCTGCTCACTGCAGCTTTGCTCACAGGCAATGGCGTTATGGATCTTGAAAGGCCGCTCGCAGGGAAGATCATGGAAGGGACCCCTGCTTATTCTGCAGGCATGGAGTCAGGAGATATTATCAAATCGATAAATGGAAAAGAACTGAGCAGATGGTCGGATATCAGGGAGACCATACAAAATAAGGATGTCAAAAGCGATCGTTTCCATGTCACCGTGGAAAGGGGAGATCAGACACTGGATCTCGACATCGACATCCCTGTTGACCCGGCTCACGGAGGACGTCTGCTCGGAGTGCAGCCCGGAAGGATAACTTATCCCTTTCACATCGCGCTTCAAAAGAGCCTGGGCTATTCGTGGAACATGGGCGTTGAGATACTAAGAGGCCTCTGGATGGTAGTTACCAGAAAAGTCCAGTCAGACGTAGTCGGACCTGTTGGCATAGCCGTAATGGCAGGGGACGCACTTAAACAGGGGATATGGTCTTTCATCGCTTTCCTGGGCGTCATCAACCTCCATCTCGGACTTCTGAACCTCCTGCCTTTCCCGGCTCTCGACGGGGGAAGGATCATTTTCATTCTTTCAGAGATGATCACAGGAAGAAAGGTCCCTGAAAAATGGGAATCCCTGATCCATTACGGCGGGTTTATAATACTTATCTCCCTAATAATCCTTGTAACAGGAAAAGACATTATCAGGCTATTCATCAAATAACTGGGCGGGCGATAAATTTGGGCAGCAGAAAAAAAGTTGAGATCAAAGGTCTGACTGTTGGCGGCAGCTCACCTGTACGAGTTGAAAGCATGATAAAAACGCCGCTTTCAAGCCTTGAGCAGTGCGCCGCAGAGTGTGAAGCTCTGGCAAATGAAGGATGCGAACTGATCAGGGTGTCGCTCCCCGATCCAGCTTTGGCAGAAAACATGAAATTACTCAATTCAAGGTCGCCTGTTCCCATCATGGCAGACATCCATTTCAACCACATGCTTGCAATAGCCGCATTGGAAGCAGGCTGTGCATCGATCCGCATAAACCCAGGAAATATGAGTGACAGGAAGGGCACAGAGGACGTCATCAGGCTGGCCCAAAGTTTAGGAGCCGTAATACGTATAGGTGCAAACGGCGGTTCCATAAGCAAAGCCCAGCTTGAACATACTAAGGGCGACAGGTCAGCGGCACTTGCCTTCGCAGTTGATGAACAGGTAAATATCCTCAGAAACTGCTCTTTTGAGGATATTATCATTTCCGCCAAATCCAGTTCTGTTACTGAAACAGTAAGAGCAAACTCTCTCCTCTCACAAAAATATCCATATCCGATACACATTGGCATTACTGAGGCAGGCGCAGGAACTTCCGGCATCATAAAAGGAACTGCCGGTATATCAGTCATGCTTGCTCAGGGAATAGGTGACACCATCCGGGTAAGCCTTACCGGTCCCTCTGTCGAAGAAGTCAGGGTCGGTTACCGTATCCTTGGCTCTTTGGAGATAAGGGAACGCGGGTACAATCTGATAAGCTGTCCCACATGCGGTCGCAAAAGGATCGACGTAGCAAAGTTTGTGGAAGAGGTGACAGCCCTTTTGCCTGAAGACATTAAGGATGGAACGACGATAGCTGTTATGGGCTGTGAAGTGAACGGCCCCAGGGAGGCCGCAGGCGCAGACCTTGGCATTGCAGGAACTCCCGATGGTTTTGTCCTTTTTCGCAAGGGCCGCCCCATATGCAACGACACTGCCGATAATCTTAAGAAACGGCTTATTGAAGAGATAAAAAAGCTTTAGCTCTTCATATAGCAAAAATTGGCTTTTTGAAGTAATTTTGAACTTTCACAGGCTTTAAGTTGATTTTTATTTGTGATATAATTTTTTCTACGGTGAGTAACCAGGTTACTGCCATTTGGTTTTCGTAACATAAATTAATCCATAACCCTGTTATTACTGCATTTTTTTAAGTCAAGCTTTGCTGAAGCTATTTTAAAAAATTTACCGGGGGGTGTATTTATGTGTCAAGATAAGCCATTCTGTGTTTTTTCTGAAACCGGGCCGCTTAAACAGGTAATGCTTCACAGGCCTGGAAATGAACTTAACCGACTTACCATCAACAATATGAGCGACCTTCTCTTTGACGACCTTATCTGGCTTGAGCAGGCTCAGCGCGAACACGACGAGTTTGCCGGCATACTTCGACGAGAGGGATGCGAAGTACTCTATTTCAACGAATGTCTCGCAGAAGTGCTTGAAGACAAAGAAGTAAGAGAATCACTGATCAAATCCGTTTTTATGCTTGAGTGTCTGGACCGTCACCTTTCCGAAGGACTTGCCGAAGTATTTATGGATCTGCCCTCTATCGAGCTCGCCTCACACCTCATAAGCGGTTATAGCAAAAAAGAAGCCTCTTCATTATTCAAATCATCATTAAGCCTGATATCAAAAGTTGAAAACGGTGGGGATTTTGTGATCCATCCGATCCCAAACCTTTATTTCCAGAGAGACCCTGCAATAACAGTAGGATGCGGCATCATTATAGGTCAGATGACCTATGAAGTCCGCAGAAGGGAGCCCCTTTACTGGAAATATATTACAAATTACCATCCAAGGTTCAAAGGCATTGACATCCTCTTTGGTGATGCTCCGGATGAAATATGGCCGCACAAAGTCGAAGGGGGAGACCTGCTCGTCCTTTCTGAGCATGCCATGGCTATCGGCGTGAGCCAGAGGACTGCGCCCACAACTGTACAGAGGATAGGGAAAAAGCTTGCACTGAACACCCCTATAAGAAAAATCTTTGCTTTTGAGATACCAAGAGAGCGTTACTGCATGCATCTGGACACGGTATTCACAATGGTTGACAAAGATGCTTTCACAATATTCCCGACCGTCATAAAGGTACTCAAGGTCTGGGAGATGGATTATGACGACAACGGAACACTTCTCTCCATAAAACAGGCACAAAGCTGGAAAGAAGCTATAGCAAAAGAACTCGGTTTCGATATGATAAGAGTCATCGAGATGGAGGGCAAGGATCAGGCAGAAACAGACAGGGAGCAGTGGCATGACGGCTGCAACACCCTGGCAGTGGCTCCTGGAAAGCTAGTCACATACAACAGGAACCTAATGTCGAACAGGCTTTTGAGAGAGAACGGCATAGAGGTCCTTGAGCTCAACGGTCCTGAACTCGGAAGAGGCAGAGGCGGTCCAAGATGCATGACCATGCCTCTGAACAGAGACCCAGTAAAATAGCTGATTTTTCTTAGGGCAATCGGAGTTATATTTTCCGCTAATATTTAACTAAAATTCAAGGAGGAGTATCAATGGCAATCAATCTACGGAACAGACACCTGCTATCGCTAAAGCACCACACCCCCCAGGAGATAGAATATCTTCTTGATCTCTCAGCCGATCTCAAAAATAAAAAACGCGCTGGGATCAAAGGCAACCTAATGGAAGGCAAGAACGTAGCCCTGATATTTGAAAAACCCTCTACCCGTACACGCTGTGCATTTACTGTTGCAGCCATAGATGAAGGCGGACACCCGGAATATCTTGGAAAAAATGACATACAGCTTGGTCACAAAGAAGATGTTGCTGACACAGCAAGAGTCCTTGGACGCATGTTTGACGGGATAGAGTTCCGCGGATTCAGCCAGAAGGTCGTGGAAGACCTTGCCAAATATTCTGGGGTTCCTGTCTGGAACGGACTTACAGACGAGTACCATCCCACACAGATACTGGCAGATTTCCTTACAGTTCGTGAGAATTTCGGCAGACTCAAGGGGATCAAATTCGTTTATGTCGGTGACGGACGCAATAATATGGCTAACTCATTGATGATAGGCGCTGCAAAGATGGGGATGCATTTTGTCATAGGGGCACCTAAATCACTCTTCCCCGATCCTGCACTGGTAAAGGAATGCAAAAAAATGGCCAAAGAGTGCGAGTCCGGAGCTACGATAGAGATAACTGACGATCCCAAGGCGGCAGTCAAGAATGCAGATGTGATCTATACGGACGTATGGGCATCCATGGGCGAAGAGGAAAAGCTTGCGGAGAGAAAGGCAATACTTCAGCCATTCCAGGTCAACATGGACCTTATAAAGGCCTCCGGCAATGAGAACGTCATATTCCTCCACTGTCTGCCCGCAGTTAAGGGCTATGAGGTAACGCAAGAGGTCTTCGAGTCACGTTTCGGAAGGCAGTTTGACGAAGCTGAGAACCGCATGCACACTATCAAGGCAGTGATGGTGGCAAGCATAGGTAATTTATAAGCTGAAAATTTATAGCATCACCAAGCGGGGATCCGGACAATTCCGGGTCTCCGCTTATTTCTGCCCTATTTGCATTTAGACCTTGATGCATACTTTATGTTAGAATATAACGCGTCATAATTCTCTTATTTAAATTCAAAGCGAGGCGTTGCCGCTTGTCTATTTACAGAGACCCACAAAAACTTACGGAATATCTTACAGAATGGATAAAGGAACACTTCTTAGCCGCCGGCGCAAAAGGCGCAGCCCTTGGGATAAGCGGCGGGATAGATTCTGCTGTGCTTGCCGGACTGCTCAGCCGATCTCTTGGAAAAGAGAATGTTATAGGCGTGATAATGCCCTGCCACAGTCAGAATATAGATGAAGAATACGCTATTGAACTTGCAGAGGCATTAGGGATCAGGAAGTATAAGGTAGACCTAACAAAGAGCTATGACCAAATGGTCTCTTCAATAAAAGAAGATGGGCTTGACCTTGGAACACTTCCTTCTGCAAATATCAAACCACGCTTACGGATGACGACCCTATACGCAATAGCCCAGCAGAACGGTTATCTTGTCTGCGGAGGCGGGAACAGGGACGAGATCATGTACGGATATTTCACAAAATACGGTGATTCAGGCGTAGATCTCCTGCCGATGTCTGACCTTCTGAAAGGGGAGGTTAGAGCCCTTGCACTGCATCTGGGGGTCCCTCCAAACATAATCAAAAGGCCCCCGACTGCCGGCCTCTGGGCAGGACAGACAGATGAATCAGAAATGGGCCTAACATACGAAGAACTGGACAATTATCTTGCCACAGGCGAAGCTGAAGATAGAGTGAAACAAAAAGTCGATAAAGCCATTGCAAGATCAGAACATAAAAGAAAATTTGCACCAATGGCTTTGATACCAAAAAATATTAAGTAAATTACTACTCTCTGATAGAGGTAGTCTAACTTGTAAATTATGAGGTGATTTTTTTGTCAGGACATTCAAAATGGGCAAATATCAAGCATCGCAAGGCCGCTCAGGATTCAAAGAAAGGGGTGGCTTTCCAGAAACTTGTAAAGAATGTAATAGCAGCAGCAAAGGCGGGCGGCGGTGACCCCAACGCAAACTTCAGGCTTAAAGTCGCGATAGACAGGGCAAGAGCAGGCAACGTGCCTGTCGACAACATAGAAAGAGGGATCAAAAGGGGTACCGGCGAACTTGACGGTGCAATATTCGAAGAGATCCTTTACGAGGGATACGGACCCAATGGAGTAGCAGTCATGGTACAAGCGTTGACTGACAACCGCAACAGAACTGCCCCGGAAATGCGTTCACTTTTTACAAAGACAGGCGGTTCAATAGGTGAACTTGGATGTGTTGCATGGAATTTTGACCGTAAAGGGATAATAGAAGTCACAGGAGAAGGCATCGACGAAGAAGAGATAATGATGGCCGCGATCGAAGCCGGCGCTGACGACGTAACCTTGGAAGAGGACGGATTTGAGATAACATGCGACCCTTCTGTCCTGTCAGGTGTTGCAGAAGCACTAAAAAACTCAGGATACAAAGTAGAATCGATCGAAGTTGAAATGGTGCCTCAGAATACCGTTTCTGTAACAAACAAGGCTGATGCGATAAAGCTCCTTTCATTGGTCGAGCGTTTTGAAGAACACGATGACGTTCAGGCGGTATACGCCAACTTCGACATACCGGACGAGATCCTTGCTGAGATCGACGGCTGAAAATAAAAATTATAATGGTGTGAGAGCCCTGGGCATAGATCCGGGGCTCGGCACTATGGGATACGGGGTGGTTACCCAGTACGGCGACAGGCTTGTTTGTGAAAGTTACGGAGTAGTGAGGACCCCCTCCACTCTCTCTCTTACAAAAAGGCTTTCTTTGCTTTACGATGGACTGAAAGAAAAAGCGGGTGAGTATCCGCCCGATATAATAGCAGTGGAAAAACTTTTTTTCGGAAGGAATATCACGACTGCTGAAATGGTCTGGCAGGCAAGGGGAGTCATCCTGCTTTTTGCTGCCCAACTGGGTCTTGAGCCTTATGAGATAAAACCTTCAGAAGTCAAGATGGCAGTATGCGGTTACGGCGCTGCAGAGAAGGGGCAGGTACAGGGCATGGTCGCCAACCTTCTCGGACTGGAGAAAAACCCCACCCCCGACGATGCAGCAGACGCACTGGCTGTCGCTATAGCAGGACTTTCTATGTCATCATTCGACAGAAATATACTGAAGGGGTACTGAAAATGATCAATTCACTTCGAGGCAAAGTACTGTCAATAAGCGACGAAAGCATTACACTTGAGGTCTCGGGATTTGGCCTTGAGGTCTTCTCATCCAGGTCTCTGATGTCTCAGGCCTCTCTCTCAGAGGAGCTTTTCTGTTTCGCTTACATGCAGGTAAGCGATGCGGGGATAAGTCTTTTCGGGTTTTCGGACGAACGTGAGCGCATGCTCTTTCTGGAGCTCCTTCAGGTCAAGACAGTAGGAGGCAAGTTGGCTGTGACTCTTCTGCGGCATCTTGATGCAGACCAGATCCTGCAGGCTATCGTATCCGGAAGCAGCTCGATGCTTACGGTCCCGGGCCTGGGTGCAAAGAGGGCAGAACGCATATGCTTCGAACTGAAAAATAAGATCTCAAAAAAATTCAGTGACATCAAAAGTTTCGGTGAACAGGGACGGAAAGATCACGTATCGGACAGTTTTGTTTTGGAAGCTCTTACAGGGCTTGGCTTCACGCAGGGAGAAGCAGTACGCGCTATCTCAAGGTCCAGGACAGAGGCAGGCCACGAAGCCTCATGGACAGAGGAAGCGCTCCTTAAAGCATCGCTGAGCCTGCTCCGCAGGAACTGAAAGAAAAATGATGAGGATAAATTATGATCGATAACAACGACAAACTAATAGAAAAAATTAAAAACGATAAAGAGGATGAAGTTTTTACGCTGCGCCCTCAGGCACTTGATGAATTTATCGGACAGAGCGGACTGAAGGACAAACTTACGATCTTCATGACAGCATCCCTCCAGCGAAGCGAACCTCTTGACCATACTCTTTTTTATGGACCTCCAGGCCTTGGAAAGACCACTCTTGCCGGGATAATCGCGAAGGAAATGAAGGGCAATCTGCGCGTGACGACCGGACCCGCTCTTGAAAGGGCAGGGGACCTGGCTGCTATTCTTTCCAACATCCAGCCCAACGATGTCCTCTTTATTGACGAAATACACAGGATGTCAGCTCACATTGAAGAGATACTCTATCCCGCAATGGAAGATTTTTCCCTTTCGATAATAGTGGGAAAGGGACCGCTTGCAAGGAGTATAAGGCTCTCTCTTCCAAAATTCACCCTCATTGGAGCAACAACAAGGCTTGGACTCCTGACATCTCCGTTAAGAGCAAGATTCGGCATAGTTGAACAGCTTCACCTTTATTCACCGGACGAGCTTACTTCTATAGTAAAACGTGGAGCGGAAGTTCTTGGTGTAAATGTTTCTGATGAGGCAGCTGTCGAAATTGGACTTCGTTCACGGGGAACTCCCCGTGTTGCGCTGAGGCTCCTTAAAAGGGTGAGAGACGTCGCTGAAGTCAAGAAAGTGGACATAGTGGAAAGGGAGCTTTCCAAGTTTGCACTGGATATGCTTGGCGTTGATTCAGAAGGACTAGATGAAGGCGACAGAAAATTCCTTATGGCACTGGTCGAGCTTTTCGACGGTGGACCGGTGGGACTTTCAACCCTTGCCGCCGCCCTGAATGAAGATACTCAGACGATCGAAGATATATACGAGCCCTATCTGATACAGAAGGGTCTGCTTGAGAGGACCCCAAGAGGCAGGAAAGCTACCCGAAACACCTGGGACTATCTTGGGATACCCGTTTCACCTCATTTTGTACAGTATCAGCAGATGCAGCTGTTGTCAGAGGAAGATATGGAATGCAACAAATAGGCAAAATGCTTCTTGCAGCAGGACTTGTCATAACTTTCGCAGGAATTGTCCTGCTCCTTGCAGGCCGTTTTAACCTGCCGTTCGGCAGCCTTCCGGGAGATATAACTTACCAGAAGAAAAACCTAACAGTATTTGCTCCATTCGGCACAATGCTTTTGATAAGCGTAATAATCACCATAATCCTAAACATTTTTTCCAGGTGGAAACATTGAAAAAACTGCCCTTATTTTTAATTATTATTATTTATCTTTTTTTTCTTCCTTCAGAGGCATATCCCGTAATAAAAGAAGTATCTGTTCTCCTGGAACAGGGTGCTTCGGGCGGATCACTTTCCGGAACAGGGATAAAATTTACTGACCCTGATGGGAAAGAGGCCGTCCTTTCAGGAACTGTGACCATCCAAAAAAGAGGAAACAGAGAAATATCTGCAGGAAACAACATTTTCAGGACACCCTTAAAGGCAGTCTCTGATTCCCCTATGAAGTACAACGGAAGAGCATATCACGGCTGCTTTGTATTTAAAAATTCGTCCAATGGATTCAAGGTCACCAACACTGTAGACCTGGAACAATACCTCCGGGGCGTCATTAAGGCAGAAATGGACCCAAAGTGGCACATTGAGGCGGTCAAGGCTCAGTGCATCCTTGCAAGGACCTTCGCAGTGCGTGCAGGAGGCAAACATGGGGAAGATGACCTCTGCGACGGATATCACTGCCAGGTCTATAAAGGAATATCAGGTGAGGACAGGACAGCAGACAGGGCAATAGAAGAAACTTCCGGGCTTATTCTCAGATGGAAGGGAAGCCCTGCAAGTGTCTATTACCACTCTGACAGCGGAGGGATGGTCACTTCTTCAGGCAACGTATGGGGCGGGGATATCCCTTACCTCAAACCAAAGGCAGAGCCATTTGCCTATTCCGGTCCCAACAGCATCTGGGAGGCAGTTGTTCCCTTGTCGTTTATCAACTCAAGGCTCACCGCTAACGGCATAAATATTGGAACTGTAAGTCTAATAACCCCCCTAAAAAGGGATGAATCAGGAAGGATCCTCAGAATTGAGATCAAAGGCACCGGGGGTACCAAGGTAATTTCGGGATATACATTCAGGACTCTTGTTGGTGCTGGGAAGGTAAAAAGCACTTTGTTCGAGTTTGGGTCCCGTTCACCATACATTAACGAGGAACGTGGATCGTTGCCTGTTTCCCAGATGTCGAACAAATCAATTATAAAATCCCCGGCAGTTACCGTACCCGAAAAGATCGACCTATCTGAAATGCCCGAAGATAAAGAAGAGAAGCTGATCTGGCTCACCAAGAAAAGGGTCTTTACTACGCTTGAGCTGATGGAGATCCTATCTAAGCCGAATGATTACGACCTGTTCATAGAAAAAGGAATTGCCAGAGCTGAGGGACGACTTCCAATGCCCGAACAGCGCTCTGAAGGGACTGATGAGGACATAATTGAGACAACAGGGATACCGGATATAAGATACTCACCGGACCTTTCAATGGCTTCTGCCACCGGCCCAAGCGTAAGGATCCTCGGGAGAGGCTCCGGACACGGGGTCGGCATGTCACAGTGGGGAGCAAAAATTATGGCCGAAAAGGGTTGGACCTTCACACAGATCCTCGGATATTATTTCCCCGGCACAACAATAGGACAGTGAGGAAGGATATTTTGGATATTACCGGACCGGATTTCTCAAAGACTTCGACATATGATTACTATCTTCCCAAGGAACTTATCGCACAGGATCCTGTGGAACCGAGAGATTCATCCAGGCTGCTGGTCCTTCATAAAGATTCCGGGGATAGAGAGCACAAAATATTCAGGGACATAAAAGATCACCTGAGAGAGGGAGACCTGCTTGTCCTTAACGATACAAGGGTGCTTCCGGCACGTGTCCCGGGGATCAAAAAAAATGGCAACGCAGAAGTGGAGATCTTTTTCCTCTCTCCGGCTGCTGAACCAAATAAGTGGACAGCCCTCGTAAGACCTGGCAGAAAACTGAAAGAGGGAACGCATGTCCTGTTGGGCAAGAATGTAGAGATCACAGTCGGTGAAAGGCTTGAGGACGGGGTAAGGAATATTTATTTCGCTCCCGATGCAGATCCTTTTGCGATCATACACAAATACGGTACAACACCGCTGCCGCACTACATCACCGATTCTCATGCCGAGCCCGAGCGCTACCAGACTGTATATTCCAGAGCGGAAAAGGAAAATTCCGTCGCTTCTCCCACAGCAGGGCTTCATTTCACGGACACGCTCCTGAAAGAGATAAGGGCAATGGGCGTGGATGAGGCTTTCGTTACACTGCAGGTCGGACTGGGAACTTTTCGTCCGGTTAAGACAGAAAACTTATCTGAACATATAATGCACAGCGAACTCTGTGAAATCTCAGATGTTACTGCCCGAAAGATCACAGATACAAAAATGAACGGAGGCCGTGTGATCGCGGTTGGGACCACGGTCGTAAGGACACTTGAATCCTTCGCCATGCACTACGGGGAAGTAAGGTCGGGAATGCTCGATACAAGGCTTTTCATAACGCCGGGGTTCAACTTCAGAGTCATAGACGCCCTGATAACGAATTATCATCTGCCGAAAAGCACACTGCTTATGCTGGTCTCAGCTTTCTGCGGATACGACAGGATCATGGAGGCGTACAGGGAGGCTGTCGATCTTAAATACCGTTTCTTCTCGTTCGGGGACTCCATGTTCATCTGCTGAAGATTTATGAGAGGCTGCCGGAAATTATTCCGGCGGGATTCAATTGCAAATCTGTTGGAAATCAATGGGGGATCAATAGTTAAATCAAAAAATAGGGACAGGGATCAAATTTTAAATGTTGGGTAAATAGGTGTATAAAATAATGAGTCGAGCCTATCTCAGGCCCAACTCATTATTTTTATAATTTGACAGTTTTTTATTAGGCTACGCGTTCGGACAGTTTGTGCACTTCGAGCACTGAGGTGCTTCCGACATGATAGGCCAGTGTTGTCGGCGTCTCTCCGTCAAGGACAAGGAAATCTGCCTGTTTGCCGGGTTCAAGGCTTCCGACCTTATGCTGCCTGTTTACCGCGTATGCCGCATTCAGTGTTGATGCGACAAGAGCTTCCTCTATCGTCATGTTCATATTCATTACGCCCAGACCAAATATGAATGGTACCGACTCACAGAAGCAGGATCCGGGATTGCAGTCTGTTGCAAGTGCGACAGGAACATCCCAGTCGATCATCTCCCTGCCTCTGGCGTAGGGTTTTTTCAGGCTGTAGGCAGTCGCCGGAAGAAGCACCGCGATAGATCCTGCCCTTCCCATGGCACGGAGATTCTCTTCGCTGGCAGCCAGCAGATGTTCAGCCGACCTAACTCCGAGTTCTGCGGCAAGTCCGGCTCCGCCGAGGTCATGGACTTCATCGGCGTGTATCTTCATTTCAAACCCCAAAGCCTTTGCCGCTTTAAGTATCTTCCTGCTCTGGTCTACAGAAAAAACGCCCTCTTCACAGAATATGTCGCAGAACTCCGCTATTCCCTGATCTTTTACCTTTGGGAGCATCTCGTTGATTATCAGATCAACGAAATCGTCCGGTCTCTGCTTATACTCAGTCGGAACAGCGTGTGCGCCCATAAATGTCGGGATCACATCCAGAGGAGTCTCCTTTGATATCCTGCTTATCACGGAGAGCATCTTCAACTCCAGTTCCAGGTCAAGTCCGTATCCGCTCTTTATCTCTACCGTTGTCGTGCCCTTTGCAAGGGCTGACATGGCAAGCTTTTTTGTAATGAGGAAGAGCTCTTCTTCTGTGACGGACTTTACTGCCTTTACAGATGAGAGTATGCCGCCCCCGCGCTTGAGTATCTCGAGGTAGGGGAGTCCGTCCAGTCTCATTTTGAACTCGTCTTCGCGCCTCTTTGCGAAACAGAGATGCGTGTGCGGGTCTACGAATCCGGGTATCACACAAGCTCCTTCCATATCTCTCTCTTCATTGACAAAAGACGTGGAAGACAGCCCATTAAGTACTTCTTTTTCGTCTCCTATAGCCTCAATCAGGCCATTGACGGCAAGAATGGCTCCCCGGCCATACTCCTTTATCTTTCCCTGCTCATTGCCTCTCAGAGGGCCTCCTGGATCGAGCGGGGTGAATATCCTTGCGTTCCTGTATAGTTTTACTGTCATTCCGCCCTCTCTCCCATCAGTTCAAGGAGCTGGAGCTCCAGCACCTGTGCGGGATCGAAGTCGTTGATCTGCATGTAGTACGCAGCACTCTCAAGTATGGCGTTTACAGGGATCATTCCGTATACCTCGGTCTCAATGACCTGTACGCCCCATCTTCTGGCTTCCATCCTTATCATTTCGAGCACCCTGTAGAGCGAGTTTTTCTCGTAATCTACGAGGTTCATGCTGACCTGGGTGATACCGCGCTCCTCAAGTGCAAGGCCTATGCCCTTTACGTGACAGAAACCGCCGGAAGATGCCCTTACTGTGTTTGCGATTTTTTTGGCAACATCCAGATCAGCTGTGTCAAGGTTGACGTTGAACGCAACAAGGAATTTACGGGCTCCGATGACTGTGGCTCCGGCCGTAGGATGGAGTCCGGGTCCGCCAACATCAGGCATTCTTTCTTCTTTCGTTTTTGCCTCTTCCTTAAGGACTTCATACTGTCCCTTGCGGATGACCTCCAGGCGTTTTCTTTCCGGCCGCCTGGCTGCATCCTCATAAAAGTAGACAGGGATCCCGCATTCTTTGAAATAACGCTCCCCGAAATCGTGGGCAAGCTTTATGCACTCTTCCATTGATATCCCCTTTATTGGGGTAAAGGGTACAACGTCAATTGCTCCGATCCTTGGATGTCCGCCTTGATGGGAGTTCATGTCGATATTTTCAAGTGCTGTCTTTGCGGCTTCTATCAGTGCGTCCTGAATGGGCGCAGGAGCTCCGACAAGGCTTATGACCAGTCTGTTGTGGTCTTCGTCAGCGCGGTGGTCGAGAAGGTAAACCCCTCTTTTATCCTTAAAACAATCAACTATTTTTTCAATGACTTCCGGGCGCCTTCCTTCACTGAAGTTCGGCACACATTCGATCAGCTGCATTGCCATACTCATTCCTCCCTGAATTTTTGATAAAGCTCGAAATTTTTACTTCAGTTCGCCGATCTCTTTCTCGACTGCATCAATTATAGTGCCATCAGTCACCAGTTCAAGAGATTTTAGCATAAGTGGCTGCATATACTGGTCCTTCGCGTAGAACGGGACTTCCCTGCGGAACGCCTTATAAGCAGCAGATGTACCACGCCCCGGTTTCAGGGGAGCCCTGAAATCGATGCCCTGTGCGGCGTTCAGCATCTCTATCGAGATCACGCGTTTAGTGTTGTTCAATATCGTGAGTGCTTTTCTTGAACTGTAGCCGCCCATCGAAACGTGGTCTTCCTGGCCTGCGGAGGTGGGGATGGAGTCCACACATGAAGGATGTGCCAGGACTTTATTTTCAGAAACTATTGCGGCAGCCGTATACTGAGGGATCATGAACCCGCTGTTGAGTCCGCTCTCTGCAACAAGGAAAGGCGGAAGATCGGACAGTTTGTGGTCCACCAGCCTTGCCACACGTCTCTCTGAGATGTCAGCTATCTCAGCTACTGCGATTCCGAAGAAATCCATAGCCATGGCTATGGGCTGACCGTGGAAATTGCCTCCGCTGATGGCCTCTCCGTCCTGGTGGAAAATGATCGGGTTGTCGGTCACTGAATTTATCTCAATGTTCAATACGGTCTCAACATACGAAAGAGCGTCTCTGCTTGCCCCATGGACCTGGGGGAGACAACGCAGAGAGTAAGCGTCCTGCACTCTGTCTTTTTTGTATGTTTCGATTATCTCGCTGCCTTCGATAAGCCTTCTCATGTTCTCGGCAACAATGCTCTGTCCGACCTGGGGACGCAGATCGTGGGTCCGTCTGTCAAAGGCGTATGGGACAGCATGAAGGGCCTCCGCTGAGAGAGCTGAAGCAATGTCAGCATTCTTCATCAGTTTCTTGGCATCATAGAGGCAAAGGGTCCCTATCCCTGTCATGACGGTAGTGCCGTTGTTAAGGGCAAGCCCCTCTTTAGGCATCAGATCGACCGGTTTGAGCCCGTTCATGCTGAGCGCCTCAAGGGTCGGCATTTTTTTACCTTTATAAACGACATCTCCAAGGCCTATCAGCGTGATGGCAAGATGTGAAAGAGGGCAGAGGTCGCCGCTTGCCCCTACAGATCCCTGACGCGGGATCACAGGATGGATGCCGAGGTTGAGATAGTTGACAAGCTGGGTCAGTGTCTGAAGGCTGATGCCCGAATAACCCCTTGTAAGGGTATTGATCCTGAGTAGCATTATCGCCCTGACGTAGTCTTCCGGCAGCGCTTCCCCGAAACCGCATGCATGGCTCATAAGAAGGTTTTCCTGGAGCTGGCGGCTTTGGTCACGCGGAATGACAACGGATGCCAGGTCTCCGAAGCCTGTGGTCACACCATAAACCACGCGTCCCTCGTTCACCCATTCCTTGACTGAATCAGCGCATTCTGATACAAGTTTTTCTGCCCCGGGGTCAAGCTCTACCTTGTAACCATTTCTTGCAACGTTGACAATATCGCTGATAGTAAGAGATTTACCGTCCAGTACTACTGAATTTAAGCTCATTGCAAAATCCCCCTTTTTATTGTTTTGATACTGATATCCCTGTTCTGCGGTGTTATAATCATGATATTAAGATGAAACATTTTACTGTTAGATGTTTATCATATTTCACAGCTTTAATACTTTCCATTCCTAAATTTTTGCGTTACAATTAGTATAATCAGATATTTTTCTTAGTCAAGAAAAATATCATATGAAACTAGAAATCATTATGGATGGAGTTGACCTAGCATGTTTGATCCAAAAACAGGAAAAGCACTCGAGATCACACTGGACTTTCCGGAAGGACTCCCGCCTAAAGCGGAATTCGAACAGGGGATCAGAAGAGCTCCAAACAGGGGACAGGTTCTGAACGATAAAGAAACGGTACTGGCTATCAAGAATGCGCTTCGTTACATACCTGAAAAATACCACAAGGAGATAGCCCCGGAATTCCTGAAGGAATACCGTGAGCACGGACGCATATACGGTTACCGTTTCAGGCCTCAGGGACGACTCTACGGCAAGCCTATCGACGAATACAGGGGCAAATGCACAGAGGGCAGGGCATTCCAGGTAATGATAGACAACAACCTGGACTTTGACGTAGCTCTCTATCCATACGAACTCGTAACATACGGAGAAACCGGACAGGTATGCCAGAACTGGATGCAGTACCGGCTGATAAAAAAATACCTTGAAATACTTACCCCGGACCAGACTCTGGTGGTTCAGTCCGGGCATCCGCTGGGCCTCTTCCGTTCAGACCCATCAGCTCCGAGAGTGATACTGACGAACGGGCTTATGGTAGGCATGTTCGACAATCCAAAGGATTTTACAAGGGCTGCAGCTTTGGGTGTGGCCAACTACGGGCAGATGACAGCGGGAGGATGGATGTACATCGGTCCGCAGGGAATAGTACACGGAACATACAATACGCTTCTCAACGCCGGCAGGAGCAAATTTCATCTTCCTGAGGGCAAGGGCCTTGCAGGGCACCTTTTCGTCTCCTCGGGGCTTGGCGGAATGAGCGGAGCGCAGCCAAAAGCGGCAGAGATCTCAGGAGCGGCTTCGATAGTCGCTGAGGTGGATCCTTCACGCATAGAAACAAGGCACAGCCAGGGATGGGTAAGCAGGAGAACAAAGGACCTACCGGAGGCTTTCAAATGGGCAAGGAAAGCGATGGACGAGGGCAAGCCCCTTTCAATAGCCTACGAAGGGAATATCGTAGACCTTCTGCAGTTCGCACTGGACAATAACATCAACATAGAGCTGCTTTCAGACCAGACATCGTGCCACGCAGTCTACGACGGCGGATACTGCCCGCAGGGCATTTCGTTTGAAGAGAGGACAAGGCTGCTGACGGAGGACAAGGAAGAGTTCTGCCGGCTTGTAGACAAGACTCTCAGGAAGCATTATGAACTGATCAAGGCACTTACAGATAAAGGCACATATTTCTTCGACTACGGCAACTCCTTCATGAGGGCTGTATTTGACGCCGGCGTGACTGAGATAGCCAAAAACGGTGTCGACACATACGAGGGATTCATATTCCCCTCATACGTGGAAGACATAATGGGTCCGCTCCTTTTTGACTACGGCTACGGTCCCTTCCGCTGGTGCTGCCTGAGCCGTGATCCGGAAGACCTAAGGAAGACAGACAAAGCTGCTATGGACTGCATTGATCCCAGCCGGAGGTTCCAGGATCACGACAACTGGGCATGGATCAGGGACGCGGAAAAGAATAAGCTGGTGGTCGGAACACAGTGCAGGATACTGTATCAGGACGAAGAGGGCAGGGTGCGCATCGCACTCAAGTTCAACGAAATGGTCCGCACAGGAGAGATAGGGCCTGTAATGCTTGGAAGGGACCACCATGACGTATCCGGGACCGATTCGCCCTACCGCGAAACCTCCAACATAAAGGACGGAAGCAACGTCATGGGTGAGATGGCCATACACTGCTTTGCGGGAAACTGCGCCAGGGGAATGAGCATGGTAGCACTGCACAATGGCGGGGGAGTCGGGACAGGCAAATCGATAAACGGCGGCTTCGGCCTTGTGCTTGACGGAAGCGAGAGGGTAGACAGCATAATCAAAGCCTCTTTGAGCTGGGATGTTATCAGCGGAGTTGCCAGACGCGCATGGGCAAGGAACGAAAACGCGCTTTCAACAGTCGGGGAGTTCAACCGCAAGAGAAGCGACGGTCACATCACCGTTCCGTTTATAGCTGACGATGAATATCTGACCAGACTTGTAAAAGGATAGAGGGGGGATATATATGAAGTTTGAAAGAATGGAAATACGCGCATTTCTCGACGAGCTTGCCTCGGATTCACCGGCACCCGGGGGAGGAAGCGTAGCAGCCCTTTGCGCCTCTCTTGGTTCAGCACTTGTTTCAATGGTGGCCAACCTTACGATAGGAAAGGAAAAATACAAAGAGAGCTGGCAGCTGATGGAGGAAGTCGTCGGCAAGAGCGAGTCCCTGAGGTTTAAGTTCGTGGAATTGATGAACAGGGACACCGAATCCTTCAATACTTTCATGGCAGCAATGAAAATGCCCAAGGCAACAGAGGAAGAAAAGTGTATCCGCAAAAAAGCAATGGGAGAGGCTTCAAAACTTGCCACAGAGGTCCCTCTTCTTACTCTTGAAGCCTGCGTAGAAATGACTGAGCTGGCTTATCTGGCAGCAAAAAACGGCAATACAAACACGATAAGCGATGCAGGAAGCGCTGCACTGATAGGAGAAGCTGCAGGAAAAGCCGCAGCTTACAATGTGAAGATAAATCTTCCCGGCGTATCTGACGAAACTTTTGCCGCGGATTTCAAAGCCCGTATGTCAGATGCTCTTCAGCAGTTAAGTATTAACGCAGACAAGACAACTGAGATCCTTGACAAGGCACTGCAGTAATTTCGCCAGGAACAACCAATAATTAAAGGTCTGCCCGGCGAAGACCGGCAGACCTTTTCTTTTTCAGATAAATATAAAAATAACTATCTTCCGATTTTTTTATCTGTTGATAAATATCAACCCTGAAATGCAGAGGATCATCCCGATGATGTTGTTCATACTAAGGTTTTCCCTGTAAAAGAAAACTCCTATCAGTACCAGTGCGACAGCAAGGCAAATATTGGCTACCAGTGATCCGATGCTGATGTTCCATCCGACCTTGTACATCATTATAAATCCAAGTTCAAGGCAAACTATGGCTGCGCCAAGCAGGATGCTGTTCCATTTTATCCCTCTTACGTCAATGGAAATATCCTTGAAGTTCCCGGTATAGAGATAGAGGCCCAGACAGATCGATGCTGCTATAAGGTATGTGACAAGAAGCGAAAAGTATGGATCTGCCCCTCCTGATAATGATTTTGAACAGATGTGATACAGAACATTTGAAAAAACGATAAATCCTATAGGCCAATAGTAGTTCAGCATTTTTTTCTTATCCTCCCCGGAAGATACTTATCCTTTTCAACCCGGTCAGAAAGTTCTGGACTCTCCGGCCGGGACCAGGATATCATAGATCAGACCCTTCCATTAAATCAACCGGCAAAAGAACCGTGCCTTTCAAAAAATCCCATGCAGTTTCACAATAAAACGGCAGGGGGAGAATTGTTGATGTCTGCATTTCTCCCGCCTGCCGCTTACCAGTCTTTGATATTGATCAAGAAAAATTACTCAGCCTCCGTAAAATCTATAAGGGTGAGCCAGAGCATGTCCCCGCTCTTTTCCAGTTTTTTTCTGATCGATTCGTCTATGTCGCTGTCTATCTCAAGCGCGCCAAGGGCAAGCCCGCTGTTGTCCTTTCTTCCAAGGGCAAAATTGGCAATGTTGATCTTGGCTTCGCCGAGAATATTTCCGATCTTTCCTATTACGCCGGGCCTGTCGTGATTCTGGAAAAGTATCAACTTGCCGTTAGGAACAAAGTCGAGCCAATATTCGTTTACCTTTACGATACGCATACGGCCCTCTTCAGTGATGGTACCAATAAGCGACACTTTACACTTTTCGGCATCAAGAGTTACTTCCACGGTGTTTTTATATGTTTTGGGATCTCCGATGCTCTCTTCGACGGTCAGACCGCTGTCCTTCGCAAGCAGGGGAGCGAGCATGTATGAAACTTCCGGACCGCGGCTGACTTCAAAAAGGCCTTTAAGTACAGCGATGCTATAAGCGCAAAGCCTGTTTGGCATTGGTTCATCTTCGCTGAACATATCTCCGCGCAGCATAATGTGGCAGCTATGGACAGCGCCGCACTCCGTTTCTGCAAGCTTGGCACCAAGCACGCCCATTTTCCTTGAAAGCTGGAGAAACGCCTTCTGGGCTTTGTTCAGTTTCTGCTCCAGGAAGGGAAGGTTCACCGCATGCTCATATGGTTCTCCACGCAGTGCCGCTATCATGTTCTCTGCGGCGATCTTTGCCACCTCTGTCTGTGCCTCTTCAGTACTTGCGCCAAGGTGAGGAGTGATAACTATTCTGTCTTCAATGTCTTTGGCAAGGAAAGGGTGGTCCTTGCACAGAGGCTCCGCAGTATATACGTCAAACGCGATCCCCGAAAGCCTTCCGTCCCTTACTGCATCGGCTGCGGCCTTTTCGTCTACAATGCCGCCTCTTGCGCAGTTGATCAGATATGCTCCCTTTTTGAATGCCTTCAGCATTTTTTCATCGATCAGATTTGCGGTGTCAGATGTCAGCGGCATGTGGAGCGTCACAACGTCAGCGATCGAGAGCGCGTCAGCAAGGTCTTCCCTCATCGGTATCCCGAGTGATTCTGCCTTCTTTTTAGGAGTGTACGGATCATATGCCATCACGTCCATTCCAAAAGCACGGCAGCGCTGCGCAACTGCGGCACCTATCCTTCCAAGCCCAAGAACGAGGACCTTCTTTCCGCTGAGCTGGTGGCCGGAGAATCTTTTTCTGTCCCATTCACCGCTCTTGAGGGAGCCGAATGCCTGAGGGACCATTCGTACGAGCCCCAGCATAAGAGCCATCGTCAGCTCTGCAGCTGCCAGTGTATTACCGGTAGGTGCATTAATTACAACGACTCCCTTGCGGCTCGCCACAGGAACATTTACATTGTCTACGCCTACGCCTGCACGGGCCACTACCTTCAGCTTAACCGCGGCGTTGAGGGCTTCCTCGTCCATCTTTGTACCGCTTCTGGTAAGGACTGCATCCATCTCGGGCAGTTTCTTCAGCAGATTTTCACGCGACATGCCAACTTCTTCTATAAGTTCAATATCAGGAGCATCCCTGAGCATCTGAAGGCCAGCCTCACCGACAGCCTCAGCCACCAGCACTTTCCATTTTTGGTTTTGAACCATCACGATCAGTCCTCCCTGTTCCATACATTCCAGGCATCTGCCAGGAAGTCTTTTTTCATGGTCTGGGCCATATCAGCTGCTCCGTAGAGCGAACCCAGGATGATGCAGAGTTCAGGCCATCCCCAGTTGTTGTAATGTGCGGCTCTGATAAGCTCTCCTTTAAGTTTTCCCTGTCCGCCGGCTGTTTCTATCCCCATCGCGCGGAGTTTTTTGCGGACCGCCTCCGTGTCGCCTCCGGGATATTTGAAGGCTGTAACTCCCGGTGAGCGGGCCTCAGGACATTTGACAAGAAGATCGAAGCCCATTGCTTCAAGTCCGGCCGCCAGCGCATCGGCGTACTTTCTTCTTGACTTGAACCAGGCCCCTGTCCCAACTTCCAATATTTCATTAAGCGCCTCATCAAGGGCATAGTAAAGAGACACCGGGGGAGTAAAGGGGTTTGCAGGTGATTTCGCCTCCAGGTCTTTTCTGTGAAGCTTGAGGTCGTAGCTGTAGCTGGGGCATGTTTTTCCTTCAAGGGCATTCCATGCTTTTTCAGAAAGCCATACCAGCCCGAGTCCGGGAGGTGTAAGCAGGCCTTTTTGTGAAGCTGTGCCGATCGCATCGATACCCCATTCCTGCGGAAAACATTCCATTGCGCCGACTGAACTCACACCGTCGACCAGTATCAGAGGGCGATCGTTTTCGGGAATTGCCGCTATTATTTCTTTGATCGGATTTACAACTCCTGTTGATGTCTCATTCTGGGTTATCATCAGAACTTTACAGCCGGGATTATTTTTAACTGCTTCCGCCGCGATCGCCGGCGTCACCGGGTCGCCGAACCTGACATCGATATTGATGCCTTCGGCACCTGTTCTCAATGCAATTTCACGAAATCTGTTGCCAAAGACCCCGCATGAGATAGAAATGAATTTGTCGCCCTTTTCAAGAAAGTTGACCGCCATGCATTCAAGAGCTCCCGTACCTGAGGAAGGAAGTATTATTACCGGACCTTCACTTTTTAACAGTTCCCGGAGTTTCTTCTCGATCCCGGTAAAGAGCTCTGAAAAAGCAGGACACCTATGTCCTATCAGCGGACGGGCACCCGCCCTCAGTACTTCTGCCGGCAGTTCCACAGGGCCGGGGGTAAGCAGATATTTCGTGTTCATTCATTTTTCCTCCTTATTATGATGATCAAATTTTTTTAAATAAAAAGGGACCGGAAGAATTTCTTCCGGTCCCTGAAACGCCTTGATGTTCTAGAAAATTTAGTTATTTTCTCTATTCATCGGGTACACGTTTCGGGACCGGCAATGACAACCAGAGCCGCCGCATGAGGAAGAAACGCCGGAAGAGAGAGAAGATGACGAAATGCCCGTATAAACAAGATATGCTGATCTCCTCATTCAAAGCGCTCCTTTCCTGTGTCCCCGTTGAATGGTTAACATATATACTCTCCTTAGCGATAAATGTCAAGCATTTTTTTTAAACATGGTTAAACATCATCATGGTGAAACTGCGACAAATAAAGTCGCGTGAAGCTGTGGTGAAGCAATGGTGAAACCGTTGTAAGGGCAGACCTGGATAAGAACCGCCGGTGAATTAAACCATTAGTCAAGAACCTAAAGCCCCTGCTCAGTCCCTTACTGGGAAAACGGAATAGGGGCTCGGTTTCGGGTTTTAACGGCTGCTTGCCAATTGCTCGCCAGTATTTACAACTTCACGCGGTGCAGTCACCGCAGTTTCACGCAGGATGGGATCTCCTGCAGTTCGGCCATCGTTTCCCGGCAACTTCGCTATTTAACCTTCTCGTCATTAAAGGTATAATTCCTACGTGTGCCCGTCTGTTGAATAATTGGGCAAGCCGTGGAGAGTTAGGAGAGAATTTTTTGACGAACAGGACAAGTGACCTTATACCATCTGTAACAGCCTTGATACTTTTCTGTTTCCTTTGCTTTGTTATACCGGCCATGTATCCTGACATGTTCGCCTATTCATCAAAAAAGATAGAAGTAACTATAACAGGAGGCATGTCTGCAGGACAGGCCGCAAGAGCGCTGAAAGAGGCCGGTGTAGTCAGGGACTCAGATAAACTTATCAAATGGATGATCAAACTTGAGATCGACAGAACTCTCAAACCGGGAACATACCTTATCTCCCCCGGTGATGAAATTACTGTAGCGAACCAACTTAAGGCAGCCAGGCCGGTGACCCACAACGTAACGATAATACCGGGGACAAGGTACAGTGCAATGAACGCAGCAATGAGACTGCCTGAGGGCGATGACGGGCTTTTAAAGGCCCTCTCTGAAAAGGAGAATTTCCCTTCTGAACTTCATGGCCTGCTGCCGGATGACCCACGGGACAGGATAGTTTTTTTACTGCCTGAAACATATTCCCTTGCTCCGGGCAACAGTGTAGGGGTACAGACAGTAAAAAGGGCGTCCAGGCTCTGGATGGAAAGGGTAGGGAAGTTCCTTCCGGAGAATGCAGACAAGACATTTACTGCACAGAGAGGGATACTTGCTTCCATAGTCGAGGGCGAGGCAAAGATAAAAGAGGAACGCCCAATATTGGCCGGAATATTTTTAAACAGGATAGATCAATTGATGCCCCTCCAGTCCTGCGCGACCGTGATCTATTGCTGGAACGAACTGGGAATAAAAAAGAAAAGCCTTACATACAAAGACCTGGAGATCGATTCTCCTTACAACACTTACAGGAACAGCGGACTGCCTCCGGGACCGATATCAATACCTTCGGAGGATTCATGGTTGAGCGCCCTGAAGCCTGCGAAAACAGATTACCTTTTTTTCTTTGCAACTCCGGAAGGAAACCACATATTCAGCAGGACATACGAGGAACATCTGAAAAAACAGAGGGAGAAGACCGAGTGAAGCCCCAACTGAGCGTGATCTCGCTTAAGGTGCCGCAAAAGGATATATACTATATCAGCTGGATCATAGATGCATGCGAAGGGCTCGGACTCCTGAGGACAGACGACCCCAAAAAAGGAGAGGTAACTGTCTTCACGCCTTCAGAACTGTTGGGAGACATGATGGGGTGCATTAAAGGCCTTAAGAATGAGGGACTGGAAATAGACATCATCAATATCAGCTGACCGACAGGAGAGAAAATATGCAGGAAAAACAAATTGAAATTATCAGGCATAAACTTGCCGAAACGCATAAAAAAGGGGCAGTGCACGCTGACGTTTTTATTCAGGCCGGAACTGCACACTCGGCTCACTACGAAGACGGCAGGATAGAAGAACTCTCATCCTCCAACACTGACGGTTCAGGAGCAAGGATCATTGCAGGGGACAAAACATTTTATTCCCATTCCCCCGGCACCTCGGTATCAGGCATATCACAGATCATTTCTGAAACTGAAGCATCTGCATTCGGTACATCAGCCCTTAATGCTGAAAAGGGCAGGGAACCCCTCCTGACGATGGAGGAACATATCTCGCCTCCCGAGATCGGGTATATGAAGGAGCTTGATCTTAAGATAAGAAAAAGTTCCCAATATGTAAGGCAAGCAGCTTTCAGATACAGCATATCAAAGAGGAATGTCCTGATAATAAGGTCTGACGGCGTCTGCGCGGAGGACACCA
This sequence comes from Synergistota bacterium, assembly GCA_034331105.1. Lineage (GTDB taxonomy): Bacteria > Synergistota > Synergistia > Synergistales > Synergistaceae > Caenicola. The sequence goes on from JAXQGB010000015.1 coordinate 157,031, forward strand.
GAACATACTGCAGTTTTTCTGTCCAGATAATTGCGGAAAAAAACGGGACACTGCAGACAGCATCGGAGAGACGCTGCATGGCAGTTCCGCACCCTGACTTCTGGTCAGGTTCAGACCCGCAGAAGATCGCTTTCGCCGCAGTCGACAGAGCCCTTCTTATGCTTGAGGCAAAACCATGTCCTGCAGGAAAGATGAAGGTACTGCTGGCAGGAACGGCAGGAGGAACAGTTATACATGAAGCATGCGGACATGGACTGGAAGCTGATATAGTAGAAAAGGACCATTCAATATACAGGGACAAGATCGGAGAAAAAGTGGCACACGATTCAGTGACGATGATAGATGACCCTACTATCCCGTGCCTCTACGGCTCATACAGATTTGATGACGAGGGAACTCCTGCCAAAAGGAACGTTTTGATAGAAAATGGAGTATTAAAGGCTTATCTGACCGACATTCTTTCTGCAAATGCGTCAAGACTGCCGCTCACAGGGAATGGCCGGAGACAGTCATACAGAAATATCCCTGTGCCAAGGATGAGCAACACACTTCTTGCTCCTGGGGATTCCGACTTTGAGTCAATGCTGGATCAGACCGAGAGCGGACTTCTTGTCAAAAAAATGGGAGGTGGGGAAGTCAACCCCACTACCGGTGATTTTGTCTTTTATGTATCAGAAGCGTATATAATTAATAAGGGAAAGATATCATACCCTGTAAAGGGTGCAATACTTACGGGCAACGGACCCGACGTGCTGCAAAATATAATTTCACTGGGAAAAGACCTGTACATGGATCCAGGTGTCTGCGGAAAATCAGGACAAGGGGTACCTGTTACTGACGGACAGCCATCGATGCTTATCGAAGGGATGACTGTAGGAGGTAGTGAAGCCTGAGATGATCTTCGGAAAAACAAATAAGAAGGATGAAAAACCAGCTGGGCGACAGCCAAAAACAAAAACAAAACTGACAGGCAGCGGGGCATGGACAAGGCTCGCATACATTGTCCTTGTACTGGTTTCTCTTTACCTTACCGCATCTTTTTATACCCCATGGACCGGCACACTGGGAAAGAATATCTCTTCTGCGATCCTTGGAACGGTCGGCGGTTCTTCTATAATACCCATCCTTTTTGCGCTATATTTCAGCATTTCAAAGCTCCTTTCAAGAAAAGTACCACACCTCATAAGACAATCTGCAGGCACCCTGCTTTTGTTTTTGACGGCATCCCTGCTTCTCGGGCTAAATACAATGACATCAGATCATGCAAACCATCCCATCTGGCTTTCTCCCGGGAATTTCGGAATTTCTTTTGCGAAACAGGCATTCTCCTTGCTTGGAGCATTTGGCACATTCATAGCAGGAGCTCTTTCTATATATATTTCAATATTACTTTATAATATTCCTATATTTTCTAATATAAAACTGCCCGGTTCATCATTTTTTAATCTTTTCCGGAAGAAGGAAAAGGGCTCCGGCGAACATTCAGCGGAAAAGACGTCCCGGGATGACGCGATCAATATTTCTCAATACGAAGGATCTGATTACTTTGGTCCGGCCGGAGAAGATATCGATCAGCCCCCGATAACTGTTACAGGTCTGGGCCTGCAGGGATCAGAAGAATCGGTGTATTCAAGCGAGCAGATCCTTGACCCTGAATTCAACCTGGACGAAGATCCCTTATATGATGGAGTGGAGCAGGGGGTTTTCCCTCCGCCGATCGAAATATTTGGAAAAGAAGAATCTCATGAGGGAGAGATGGACGAAGAAAAATCCATGCCCCTGGGTGATAAGATAATTAAAGCTCTCAAACAGTTCAACATTGATGCCAGACTTGCAGAGATCCTTGTCGGCCCTACTGTTATACAGTTCAGGATCCAGCTTGCCCCCGGCATCAAAGTCAATAAGGTCGCCGTGCTTTCAAATGACATCGCACTTGCCATGGCGGTGCCAAGTTTAAGGATAGAGGCTCCTATACCGGGAAAACCATACGTAGGCATAGAGATCCCTAACCCAAGGCGCAGGGGCATCCCTCTCAGGACAATAATTGAAGACCCTGCCTATCAGGAGTCAGATGCGGCACTGCCTCTGCCGTTCGGGGTAGCAGTTAACGGCGATTCTGTCATCACAGGCCTTGAGGAGCTTCCTCATCTTCTTGTTGCAGGAACGACAGGCTCCGGGAAAAGCGTTTTTATCAACTCCTGTATAGTCGGTCTATGTTCAATGCGGGCACCTGATGAGCTCAGGATGATCCTTGTCGACCCCAAGAGGGTCGAAATGGCCATATACGATAAGCTTCCACACCTTCTAACACCTCCGGTGACTGACGCGAAGAAAGCTGTCCATGTCCTTGCATGGGCCATAAGAGAGATGGAATCCCGCTACACTATGTTCGCAAAGGCAAGGGTAAGGAATCTTGAAAATTTCAACAAAAAGGTCATACCCAAGGAGAGGCTCCCGCACATAGTAATAGTGGTAGATGAACTTGCAGACCTTATGATGACGGCTCCGAAGGAAGTTGAAGAATACATATGCCGCCTCGCCCAGATGGCAAGAGCCACGGGCATTCATCTCATACTTGCCACACAGAGGCCTTCTGTAAACGTTATTACAGGCCTTATCAAGGCGAACATACCGGCAAGGGTAGCCTTTACTCTTCCCAGTTCCGTCGATTCCAGGACGATAATAGACTGTTCCGGGGCAGAAAAACTGCTCGGAAAGGGAGATATGCTCTTCCTCTCGACCAGACACCCAAAGCCGATAAGGATCCAGTCCCCATGGGTCGATGAACAGGTGCTTTGCGTCTGGCTCAACTACCTTGTAAATCTTTTCGGCCTTCCTGATTTTATTGAAATAGACAAACAGGGAAACGGGCCATCCGGCATAGACAACGCCGCTGCATTTGACGACGACCTTCTGGAAGATGCAGTGGACACTGTGATGTCGACAGGCATCGCATCTGCAAGCGGTCTTCAGCGGAGGCTCAGGGTAGGTTTTTCGAGGGCATCACGCCTGATAGACATGATGGAAATGATGGGTATCGTCGGTCCGGCAGACGGGTCAAAGCCGCGCGAGATCCTCGTAGACGAGGATGAGGCGCGGGATATGATAACAGATGCGAAAAATGGCTATTAAAAAGGGAAGAGTGACAAAAAAAAAGAGCCGTTTACTAAACGGCTCTCTGTACTTTACCGGAACGGAGGCACTTCGTGCAGATATGAAGTTTACGGGATTCTCCGCCGCCCACATCAATGCGTACACTCTGAAGATTTATGAGCCAACGACGCCTTGTGTGACGGTTAGAATGGCTAACTGCATTTCCCGTCGTCGGTCCGCGACCGCAACAATCACATAACCTGGACATTTTTATTCCCCCCTTATACCTTGGAACATCCAACCTGTGCATTGTATCACAGTATATGAAAATCTTGCAACTAAAAGTATTGGAGGAAAATAGATGAACTTCAGCGAAAAAATGACAGAACTGGACAAAATATTGCGCAAGCTCGAAGGAGACGCCCTTCCTCTGGAAGATGCACTTTCAGAATTTGAGAAGGGGATAGTGCTGGTAAGGGAATGCCGGGCTTATTTAGAAGAAGCAAAACAGAAGGTTGCACTGCTGACCGATGACGGAGAAGTCCCATTCGACCCTCATAAGAAAGAGGATGCCTGATAATGGGCAAAACTGAGGCAGACCTGAGGGTAAAAAAAGAACTTCAAAAATACAGGGATCTTTTCGAAGAGTATCTCGAAGTATCTTCAGAACTTAGAAACAGAAGCGTTCCGGAAAAACTCCGGCAGGCAATGGATTATTCCCTTTTCGCAGGAGGAAAGAGGCTGCGCCCTGTACTCTGCCTTGCTGCCGCAGAAAGATGCGGATGTGATCTTCGTGATGCCCTTCCGCTGGCACTTGGCTTTGAGATGCTCCACACGGCGACTCTGATCCATGACGACCTTCCATGTATGGATGATGACGACATGAGGAGAGGAAAACCTTCTAACCATGCTGTTTTTGGAGAAACTCTCGCTGTACTAGCAGGCGACGCACTGCTTGCCCTTTCCCTTGAATTCCCCCTCTGCCACAGCAAAAACATCGAACCTCACAAGCTCCTGAGAGCGATGCAGATATTCAGCAGCGCTATAGGACCGGCAGGCGTATGCGGAGGGCAGGTCCTTGATATGGACACGGCCCCTGCGGCCACTGACCCCGAATATGTAAGAAAGATAGCCTCGCTCAAGACCGGCACGCTGATCAGGGCAGCGGTAACAGCAGGCGCAGCACTCGGGACAGACGATGAAAATGTCCTCAGCTGCTGCTACGAGTATGGAACACATATAGGTTCAGCATTCCAGATAATAGATGATATCCTCGATGTATACAGCACAGCTGAAGAGCTTGGCAAAACGCCCGGAAAGGATGCTGAACAGGGGAAGATCACCCATGTCTCAGTATACGGGATGAAAACAGCCGCAAAAATGGCAGAAGAAGAGACAATGCTTGCAAAGAAATCGATACTGAAGATCTTTCCTGAGGACGACTTTCTTCCTGAACTCACGGAATACCTCCTGAGGCGGACCCATTAATTTAATAAGAAAATTATGACGCCATGATAAGATAGTGGCAGACATCCATAAAGCAGGCTTTTTGCCTGATTTCAATAATAAAAACTTGGAGAGATTCTAAATGAGCATACTTGGATCAGCAAAGGATTTCAGAGGTCTCAATGGTCTCACCTACAGTGAACTGAATAAACTAAGCTGTGAGATACGGGAAATGATACTTCAGGTAACACTGAAGAACGGGGGACACCTTGCCTCCTCACTGGGGGCTGTGGAACTCACGGTAGCCCTGTTAAGAGCTTTCGACCCCGACAGGGATAAAATTATTTTTGACGTGGGACACCAGTCATACGCTTATAAAATACTTACAAAGAGGTTGGACCGCTTCCATACACTTAGAACGAAGGGAGGGATCGCCGGCTTTCCCAGGATGGGTGAAAGCTCCTACGATTTTTTTACCACAGGACACAGCAGCACGTCCATTTCTGCAGCAATGGGGTATGCCAAGGCAAGGGATATAAGCGGCAAGAACCATGAAGTTATAGCTGTGATAGGAGACGGGGCCCTTCTTAACGGGGTCTCTTTCGAGGCTCTCAACTGTGTGGAAAGCACCAAAACAAAGATAATAATAGTCCTTAATGACAACAAGATGTCGATAAACCCGAGGATAGGCGGCATGGCAGGACATCTGGCCCGCCTCTCTGTAAACCCCACATATCTTAAGGTCAAAGATTTCATAAAGGACCAGTGCCATACATTGAAGAGGGGAGACGCACTGGAGGATGCACTCAAAAAGATCAAGTCCAAACTTAAGTCACTTCTCCTCCCGACAAACATATTTGAAGAACTAGGTATCAGTTACTGGGGGCCCTTTGACGGACATAACATTGAGGAGATGGAGGAAGTCTTCCGGCTTGCCAGGCATTACAAGGAGCCGGTGCTGATACATGTCCTCACGAAAAAAGGCAAGGGGTGTTGTGAAGCGGAGAACAACGCACCATTCTTCCATGGGATCGGCCCGAACACTCCTCTTGATGCGCCGCAAAATCACAAGCAGAGCTCACTGCCTTCATGGAGTGAAGTGATGTCCGGAACCCTGACAGATGCAGCCTGCAATGATCCGCGTATTGCTGTCTGCACTGCAGCTATGACAGACGGGACAAAGCTCAACGGATTCGCAGACAAATTTCCCGACAGATTCTTCGATGTCGGAATCGCGGAGGAACATATGCTGACCTTTGCGGCAGGAATGGCCGCAGGGGGCATGAGGCCCGCAGTCTGTATATACTCTACGTTCCTTCAAAGAGCTGTCGACCAGGTAATGCATGATATATGCCTTTCAAAACTGCCCGTTCTTATTGGTATCGATAGGGCTGGGCTTGTAGGTGAGGATGGAGAGACCCATCATGGACTGCTTGATGTACCATGGCTCAGTTCAATGCCGGGAATCACCATTGCGGCACCGAGAGACGCTGCAGACCTGATGTTTTTTGTTAACGGCTGGCTTGAAATGGGATCCCCGATGGCTGTCAGATACCCCAGGGGGAAGGCGCCACGATCCATTCCGGCTGAGGGCAGCCATGAAAGGATACCTGCCGGATGGGGAAAGATCGAACTCATGGCCGGCGGAAAAAACGTATGCCTTATCGGAGTCGGCAGCACCGTTGAGCTCATGCTGAAAACAGCTGACAAACTTCGTGCAGAAGAAGGGATAACACCCACTGTAGTCGACCTTAGGTTTATCAAACCTTTAGACATTGACGGCATTTCTGAAATACTTAAAGAGCACAGTATCGTTGTAACAGCAGAAGAAAATTTCCTTAACGGGGGATCCGGAAAGGCAATAACGGATCACGCATGCAACAACCATCCGAACTGCACTGTCATCAACATTGGCGTACCGGACAGATACATCTCGCATGCAACAAGATCAGAGCAATGGACCGAATGCGGACTTACGCCGGAAAACATAATCAGCGCCATTAAGAGAGTAAAATGAAAATAAAACTTGTCAGGCTTGATAAGCTGATCGTAGACAGACAGATGGTCCTTTCACGTACCCTTGCCCAGAACTACATCGAAGAAGGAAGGGTACAAGTTGATGGGATAACGATAAAGAAAACTGCATCAATGGTACCTTTTGATTCCAACATCAGCCTGGATGCCCCTGAGAAGGAATGGGTAAGCAGGGGAGCCCATAAACTGATCAGGGCGCTGGATCACTTTGATATGGACCCTTCAGCCCTGACCTGTATCGACGTAGGGGCTTCGACAGGAGGATTTACCGATGTACTCCTTTCCAGAGGGGCAAAGAAGGTATACGCTGTTGACGTCGGATACGGACAGCTTGCGTGGAAGCTGAGAAACGACCCAAGGGTCGTCGTAATGGAAAGGACGAACGCACGCCATCTAACCGCCGATATGATCGGCGGTGAAAAGGTCGATATGATCGTATCTGACGCCTCTTTCATCTCGTTGAAGCTTCTTCTGAAACCGCTTGAGGCATTAATAACCGACGACGGTACGATGGTCGTTCTGGTCAAGCCTCAGTTCGAAGTGGGAAGAGAAAAAGTGGGAAGGGGAGTAGTCCACGACCCGCTGCTGCATGAGGAAACACTGAGGGATCTCGCGTCATTTATTGAGACTGAGACAGGGCTTGCAATTTTTAACGCTACTTATTCCCCGATAAGGGGACCGGAAGGCAACATAGAATTCCTGTTTCTTTTAGGGCAAAAGAGCAATACAATATTGAAACATGCTAATATAGACTTTATGAAACTGGTCGAAGAAGCACACGAGGCTACGCAGTAAAGGCAGGGGACATCAGATGAAAACAAATAACATCGGGCTTCTTTTCAACACACAAAAACCGGAAGCGATAAAACTGGCAGCTAAACTCTTTGCATGGGGCAGGGAGAGCGGGATCAATTTTATGCTTCCACCGCATGAAGCATCTGCACTCAGCATACCTGAAACTCCTGACAATATCTGGAGAGATGATGTTGAATTCGCTGTCATACTTGGCGGAGACGGCACTTTTCTGAGGGCTGCCAGATATACTTTCGGATACCCGATACCCCTTTACGGGATAAATTTGGGAAGGCTGGGCTTCCTTGCTACCGGAGACCCGGAATGCGCCAAGGAAGATATCACCTCGATACTTGAAAACAACTTCACACTTCAGCAGAGACATCTGATCAAAGGTCTCGTCTGGAGGGGTGAGCGTATCGTCTATGAGCTTCATGCACTAAACGACCTCGTTATTTCAAAAGGAAACCTTGCCAGGGTCATTGACCTTGAAGTCAGGGTAGGTGATGAGATACTTTCACTCTTCCTTGCTGACGGACTGATACTCTCGACTCCTACCGGATCTACTGCATATGCCCTTTCTGCAGGCGGCCCTATTGTCCCGCCCCATGTCCCCTGCATGCTTCTTGCGCCGATATGCGCACATACACTTTACGCTCGCCCCGTAGTCCTTAGCGGCACGGACAGGGCGTATGTGACACCAAAAGGAGACAACAGGAACCTCATCCTCACACAGGACGGACAGCTATGTTACGAGCTGCTGCCCGACGACCATCTGGAAGCCATGCTGGATCCTGACATTCATATCAACATAATTCAGCTCAAGGACAGGAGCTACTACGACCTTCTCAGGGAGAAACTCCGCTGGGGTTTCAACGGCATTACTGACGGGGGAGACTGATATTGATCGAAGAGATCCGTGTCCGCGGAGTCGGCGGTATCAGAGCGGCCGAATTATCACTCAAAGGTGACTTCATAGTAATAACCGGAGAAAGCGGTTCAGGCAAGAGCAGCCTCGTGCGTGCAATGGAATTCATCGCCGGAAAACGCGCTCAGACGAACTACATTCATGCCCTGGAAGAATCCGCCGACGTTCTCATGACCCTGTCAACCGACCAGATACCGGGTCTTGATGAAGAATACCAGCCCCAGGATGGCACTCTCATCGTCAGACGTCAGTTCAGCCGCAGCGGCAGGGGCAGAAGTCTGATGCAAAACAACCCTGTATCACTCAACCTTCTCTCTTCAGCAATGGAAAAAGAACTTGTCATCCAGAGCCAGTTTGCACAGCTTGGACTCATTGACTCTGCGATACAGTTGGACCTTGTTGATTCCTGCGGTGGAGAGCTTCTGGATCAGGTAAAAAAAGAACTTGACAGGACTTTCTGTGAAACAATAGCCACAGAGCGCCGGATCGTCAGGCTGAAAAAAAGGCGGGAAGAGACAGAAGAACTCTACCAGGGCGCGGAAACCGTTCTGCATATGGTAAAAGCTCTCGAGATCGAAGAAGAGAGTGAAAGAAAATGGGAAGCCGAGCTGAAAGAGCTCGAATCAAAGGAGAAAATAAAAGAGAAGCTGGCCGCCATAAGTGAAAGGCTCACAGGCGGGACCGTCTGCGGAGGGATAATAGAAGAACTTGAATCAATAGGCAGGGACATATACGAATCATCTCCTTCAAAGAAGGATGGCTGGAAGGAAAGCATCGAATACATGCTGATCTCATCCCAGTCTGTAGCCAGAATGCTTCAAACGGAGCTGCATGATCTTTCTGCGGAAGGAAACATAGAAGAAGCAAAAGAACGTATTGAGAAAAAGATCGGCATGCTCAGAAAACTAAAGCGTTCGCTTGATCTGGTCAACTGCAGGCAGCTCTTGGAGTATGCCGGGAAGGCAAAGTATGAGATGGCATGGTTAAAAGAAAGCCATATTGAGCTGGAAGAGCTGGAAAAGGATGCAGCAGAAAAGAAAAAACGGACAAAAAACCTTGCGATAGAGCTTCGAAAATTGAGAAAAGCCGCAGCAGCTGAGCTTGCTTCAAGAGTTAACAGACATCTCAGTGACCTTGCCATGGAACATGCCCTCTTTTCAATTGACATAGAGGAACAGGACAAACTTCGTTCAAACGGCGCGGAAACAGTTTCTTTCAAACTAACCATGCCGGACCAGCCTCCGCTGCCGGTAGGTAAGACTGCTTCCGGAGGTGAACTCAGCAGGATACTTATTGCACTTCAGCTTTCGCTGGGAGATGAACAGCTTCCCGGGACCCTTGTCTTTGATGAGGTCGAAGCAGGGCTTGGAGGAAGGACTGCGTTACTGGCAGGACATAAGCTGAGAGAGCTCTCCAAACGATGCAGGACGATACTTATCACCCATGAGGCCGCAATAGCTTCCATGGCAGATCAACATTTCCTCGTAAAAAGAGACGGGGAGGAGACAAGTATCTTTATGATAAGCGATGAAGAGCGTGAAAAAGAAATTGCAAGGATGCTTGCAGGCGATGATAATTCCTATGAAGCGCTGGAGCATGCAAGATCACTGTTAAATACCGGCCAGAATGGATCAGCAAGATAATGACAGGGTGGGGCGGCACTTATTGACTAATCCGCATAATTTAACTATAATACTGAGGTTGTAGAATACGCTTGGTGCAGGTCATAAAAGCCATAAGGCTGCCTGACACGCAGCGGAGGGAGGAAAAATAAGTATGTATGCAGTTATCGAAACAGGCGGTAAGCAGTACAGAGTATCAGCAGGAGACAAACTACGCCTTGAAAAGATCCACGCCGAAGAAGGCGAGCAGGTATCTTTTGATAAGGTGATCCTTCTCGGTAAGGATGACGGACCCGTGATCGGCACTCCTTATATTGACGGAGCAGTTGTAACAGCCAAGATCCTTGAGCACGGCAAAGATGACAAGGTCATCGTCTTCAAATACCGCAGAAAGAAGAACTATCGCAAATTCCGCGGACACCGTCAACAGTATACTCTTGTCGAGTTCGACGGTATCACAGGCTAGAGCAGCACCTTAAAGAGGAGGTATTCTATAAGTCATGGCACATAAAAAAGGTCAAGGAAGCAGTACTAACGGCCGGGACAGTCAGCCCAAATATCTCGGCGTAAAACGCAGTGACGGCCAGTTCGTTAACGCAGGAACAATAATTGTGCGTCAGCGCGGCACCAAATTCCACCCCGGGCAAAACGTAGGAATAGGCCGCGACTATACACTTTTCGCTCTTGCGACAGGTAAGGTTCGTTTCCTGACCAGAGCAGACCGCAAATTTGTAACTGTTGAGCCTGAAACGCTCTAAACAACAATAATTCTGAGTTTGATTCCGGGGGCCTATATATAAGGCCCCCGTTTATAGTATTTTAGGGACGGGGTAACATTATGAAATTTATTGATTCAATGCGTCTTTCCGTTAAGGCAGGCAGAGGAGGAAACGGCTGTATGAGTTTCCTTCGTGAAAGGTGCAGGCCAAACGGGGGACCGGACGGCGGCAACGGAGGCAGAGGCGGAAGCATAATTTTTGAAGCCACCACCAACCTTCAGACACTGGCTGATCTGGAATATCAAAGAAATATTAAGGGAAATAACGGGACACATGGCAAGGGAAGCGCGAGAAACGGGGCGATAGGCGAAGACACTGTTGTTTTAGTGCCTTGCGGTACTATCGTATACGATGCCATGACAAACGAAGGTATTGCTGACCTTGTAGAACCGGGAGACCGTTTTCTTGCAGCAAGGGGAGGAAGGGGAGGAAGGGGAAACCGCTATTTTTCCAGTTCTGCCAGAAAAGCCCCCAGGTTTTGTGAGAACGGCGATCTCGGCGAAGAAGCTGAAATAAGGCTTGAGCTGAGGCTTATTGCAGACGTAGGGCTTGTCGGACTTCCCAACGTAGGCAAATCAAGCATCCTGGCAGCTATTTCCAACGCCCAGCCCAAGATCGCAAATTATCCTTTTACCACACTTTCCCCGAACCTGGGAGTTCTTACAACAGGGTATGAGAGGATAGTAATAGCAGACATCCCCGGACTTATCGAGGGGGCACACATGAATAAAGGGCTCGGAATACAGTTTCTCAGGCACATAGCCCGCAGCAGGCTGCTTATCCACGTTTTGAGCCTTGAATGCCAGGAATTTGATAAACTTATCGAAGAGCTGGATACTGTCCGCAATGAGATGAGATCATATGACCCGGATCTGGACAAACGTCCATATTTTGTAGTCGCAAATAAGCTTGATGAAATGGAAAACCATGAAGAACTCATCAGCAGGCTGTCAGAACATTTTGGATCTGTCGGGATCAACTTTTGTGCAGTAAGCGCTCTGACAGAAGAGGGCATACCGGAACTCGTAAAGCATATAATAGACTTTACAGAAAAGAATCCCAGGCCCAGGAGCGAGGTCAGGCTATATGCTCTTGACAGTGCAGAGGATATTAAGACACCGGTAAGGACAAGAAACAAGATCCAGGTCGTCTCACTTCATGGGGGAGGATTCAGGATCCTTCACCATCGTCTTGAGAAAGCTGTTGAACGTTATGACCTCAGCCAGGATGAAAACGCTGCAAGATTTACAATGCTGATGAGAAAGTATAAAGTTGAGGATCTCCTGGAGGCTGCAGGAGCAAAAGAAGGAGATCAGATAACGATCGGGCCCAAGGATTTCATCTTCTACCCTGATTATTATCCTTCCGAGTTCGAGGAGCCCGAGGGAACTGATGAAGATGAGTCTGTCACAGATACAGACACAGACCAAAACCAATAAGACAAAAGAGGCAGGAAAATGACAAACAGCTGTCAGAGAAGAATAGGTATCATGGGCGGGACCTTCGACCCGATACATTACGGACATCTCAGAGCTGCAGATGAAGCTCACGCAGCGTTCGGACTTTCTGAAGTAATTTTTGTGCCGACAGGCCAGCCTCCCCACAAAGCAGGGGAGAGGGTCTCTTCGGCTGGTAAAAGATACATGATGACTGTTTTAGCTACGGTCGACTGTCCATACTTTTCTGTTTCAAGGATAGAAATAGACAAGGCCGGCAAAAGCTACACAATAGATACCCTGAGACAGCTCAAGTCAATGCCTGAATACTCTGACACTGAGTTCTACTTCATCACAGGACTTGATGCTGTGTTGGACATAGTCTCCTGGAAAAACCCTGAAGAAATAATGAGTCTATGTAAATTTGTTGCAGTTAGCAGGCATGGATATACTCATACCAGAATGGAAGAACTGCCCGAAGAGTTGAGATCTGCGATAATTCCGCTTGAAATACCTCTTCTGGCAATATCAAGCACAGGACTCAGAGAGCGGGTAAGAAAAGAGAGAAGCATCAGATTCCTTGTTCCTCCCTCGGTTGAACATTTTATCAAAAAGTATTCCCTATACAAAGATATTTGATATTAACATGGAGGTAAACACCTTTGAAACATTCTAAATCTATAATCATGATCGTGCTGCTGGCAATATTGGGCATTGCTGCAGGCGCCGGTCTGAAAGTCTACTCTATACTTCACACAAAATCTGAGGACATCCTTGGTACCATTGAGAGTTCGATAGACAGCGGCAGCGCTCAGTATGCAGCTCTAAAGGAACAGGGAAGATTCAACATCCTAATAATGGGTGAGGATGATGTTGAGGGCTCCAGAAGGTCAGACACGGTATTATTCGCAACTATAGACATAGATGATAAAAACATGAGAATACTCTCCCTGCCAAGGGATACAAGGGTACAGATCCCCGGGCACGGCGTGCAGAAGCTTAACCACGCGTTCGCCTACGGGGGGCCTGACCTGCTTAAGGCAACAGTTGAAAAATATCTGGGACAGCCGATACTTTATTATGTGATCATAGATTATGTCAGCTTTCCGGCAGTAGTAGACATACTTGGCGGAGTAGAGATAGACGTTCAGAAAAGGATGCGGTACGTCGACAGGGCAGGAAAACTTGACATCAACATACAGCCCGGACTACAGGTAATGGACGGAAAGACTGCTCTGCACTATGTCCGTTTCAGGATGGACGCCCTGGGTGATATCGGAAGGGTACACAGACAGCAGCAGTTCATCAAAGCGCTCTTAAAGAAGGTCTACGACCCAAGGATCCTGGTCAAAATACCTGAACTTACAGCACAGACAATGAAACTCTTTAAGACTGACATGTCTCCCGCGCTCTCGATCCAGCTTGCAGGATTCGCACAGAACGAACTCGGAAGAGAACGCATATTCTTTTCCACCCTACACGGACAGGCTGCGACCGTCAATAATCTGAGTTATTGGGTGGGGGACACCAAGGCAGCGAATGAATTTCTGAACGCACCGATCGAAATGCTTATCTCAGGAGATATTACAGAGAACAAAAACACGAGCAATTTCGCAGGACTCTCTTTATCATATTCCTCGGCAGCCGATGAGACAAAAGTAAATGGAGAAGTGATCGGAGCAGAAAAACCGGAAGAGAAAAAAGCAGAGACTGTTATGTCCAATGAAGAGCTGCTGGGCCTTATCAGATCGATGTCCGAATCCATAGGTGTCCTCAATGGCACAGGGAAGTCCGGGTTGAGTACAGAAGTGGCGTCAAAACTTCAGAAGATAGGCATAGACGTAGTTATGTCAGCAAATGCAAAGCACTTCGACTACAGAAGCAGCAACGTTGTATATCCTCTGAATGCCAAACCTGAAGTGATAAAAACGGCCAAAACACTTGGCAAACTCCTTGGCATACCCAATAACCTGGTGAGGTCAAACAATCAGGCATTTTACCCTTCAATTATTATAGGACATGACAGTAAACAACTTATCAGCCGCATTGACAAACTGATAGAGATAAGCTCACAATAGTCTTTACAAAGGTTCGATTGCTTTAATTAGATAAAATTCCAAAGAAGGCGAGGTGGATATTTATATGATGACATCATCAAAAACGATCGAAGAGTTCTATGCGCCCTACAAGCCAATTGTAGATGCGCTGATCGAAAAACACGCACTGGAAGTCACAGTACACAACCTGAGCGAAGTTTCAGGTTTCACTGAGGCATTCATCGTCGCAATAGCACGTTCCGATCTCCACGCAAAAACACTCCTTGATACAGCAAGTGAAATGCTGGATGAAATGAAGCTTCCGCACAAAGTGGAGGGAGAAGGAAGCAGCCGCTGGTGCCTTATGGACGCAGGACACCTGGTAGTAAACATCCTCAGCAGGGAAGGCCGGGACTACTACAGGCTTGATTCGCTCTGGGGCGACGCTCCTGCTCTTAAATTCCAGGATCAGGACGAATAAATATAGGAAATATAGAAGATGAGATGTATATTCTGTGAAATCGATGACTATATACTGGACAATGAACTGGTCTATGCTGTCTTCGACAAGATGCCCGTCAATAAAGGTCACATGTTATTCGTAACCAAAAGACACGTTGAAAGCTTCTTTGACATAACGAAGGAAGAACGTGAGGCTATCTTTGACCTAATTGACGAGGCTAAGCCGATGCTCGATCAGATATACTCGCCGGAAGGCTACAACATCGGGGTGAACTGCGGAAAAATATCAGGACAATCTGTCATGCATGTCCACGTTCACCTCATCCCAAGATATGCAGGGGATACCGAGTCTCCAAACGGCGGTGTCAGGGGCGTCATTCCAGAAAAAATGAAGTATATATAAATTAAATTCTATTATGTCCTATAATATATCTTATGTTACCTTAATGTTATTGTGAAAATTGACTATTGTCCTATAAATTAATAACATTTAATTATCTCTCTTTTTTCTTTTGTTGTTTATTTTCAATCAAAAATAGTCCGGGAATCATCCTAAAATAATTTTATGTGCGTGTTTTTTACTTAACCTCATTATTAAGTTTTTTCGGAGGTATGAACATTCCTGTTTAGATAAGTCAGGCCCCTCTCCGTCGATCCTGGAGGGGCTTCTTTTTTTGCTTTCTTTAAATAAAAAGGCCAAAGACTGAAAAATGCTTGATCCAAGTCTCCGGCCAATCTGTATCCCTCTATTTTTAGCATATTGCAACTTATCGATGATCTATAAATTAATTGGCCTTTATTTGCCTATTATAAAGAGTAAATTTGATCCGTCTATTATTTATTGGAAAGCCGCTTTCGCTATCCCAAGGAAACTGTCGGGTTTTAACGAAGCGCCGCCGGCAAACAATTCCCTGATGAAAGCGCATACTTCCTGCGCATCTTCGCTGTTTGCTGTCTTGCCATTTCCGGTATCCGCATAAATACGTGGATGCAAAGTTTTTATAGGGCAGTTTAAAATATTTTATCATCTAAATATTAGCATATAAATTTTAATACCAAATTATCTAACAAGCATTAAATATAAAATATTATGTCCTATAATATTAATAACATAAATATCAATTTGCAATATTATTATGTTGAAGCGTAAAACGTCGTTTATTTTTTGATTTTGATACACTCTCTACTTTATTGATTTGGATGTCTGCCCGAACCTAATAAGATAAAAACCGTGCTGTGCAGGCAATCAACAAGACAAATTTGAAATTACACACACACTGTGCTGCACTACTCAGATATGCCGCTAAATCATAATCTCTCCCCCGCTATTTCTTCATCTTTGCCAGGTGATTTCGCTTGGTCACATTTCCCGGTAATCGGCCGCTCCGCTGATGTTTTTGTAAACACATTTATTAACCTAATTATATTATGTTATAATTTCAATATTCTAATAATTCAAAACCCAAACATAAAAGAAGGTGTCTCCATGAGCGCTCTAGGCATCAGAAAAATACTTGTACGATGCGGGTTTGGATTTACGATATGTTTAATATTGAACTTTGTTCTTGGGCCGGATGTTACGGTTCCGCTGCTGGGGATCTTCAATGCGTCAAGAGGAACGGCAGATGCGGCAGCAGCAACTGCCAAGGGTTATAACATCATTTTTATCCTTGTAGATCAGGAACGTTACATGGGTCCCGTTTACCCGGCCGGCACAGATTTTAACGCCAGAGAGCGGCTTAAAACCATGGGCACGACATTTGAAAAACATTACACCTGCTCGAATATGTCAACCTCTTCGCGCTCAGTTATATATACCGGGAAACACATAACAGATACAAAAATGTTTGATAACATAGAAATGAATTATATTGAATCTATGGACCCAGGCATAACGACAATCGGCGATATGATGCGCAAGGCAGGATACTATACTGCTTACAAGGGTAAATTACATATTGCAGGCAATGGCGTTAACGAAACATCCGACGATGAAATCGATACTACAGACGATCTTGAAGTATATGGTTTTTCAGACTGGAATTCAAACGGTGACACTCCCGGAGGCCTGCAGGAAGGCTACACAACAGATCCTGCTATAGCAGAAGACGCTATAAAATGGCTGCAATCAACAGGGATAGAAAAAAATGAACGGGGGCAGCCTTTTTTCCTCGCTGTAAACCTTGTCAATCCACACGATATTATGTATTTCAACACTGATGCGCCAGGAGAAAATATACAGGACACAGGCAGTCTTGGTATGGAAATAAAACGTGCGCCCGATAATACCTTGTATGAAGCTCAATATCCGGATGCGCCGATATCTTCCACATATGACGAACCCTTTAATGCGTCAGGACGAGTGCAGGCTCATGGGGAATTTTATAAAATATGGGGAACACAGGTAGGTTATATTCCTGCGGAAGCTGACAACTGGGAGCGTTTCAGAGATTATTACTACAACTGTATCAAAGATAACGACAGTGAGGTAGTCAAAATCCTTGATAAACTTGATGCCTTGGGACTGACAGACAAAACCATTATAGTCATGACAAGTGACCATGGTGAGCTTCAGGGTGATCATCACATGAACGGCAAGGGTAATAACATGTATGAAAATAATATTCACGTGCCTCTTATAATTTATCATCCCGATGCAATCGGAGACCGGGTCGTAAGCACAGATAAGATAACAAGCCATCTTGACCTTGCAACGACCTTTGTAAATATGACAAAGGCCTCGGATTCCGATAAAGCAGCGATAACTAAAGGGCTGCCTGGTAAAAATCTTTTGCCTCTTCTTAGAAAAAACACGTACCGCGAGTGGAGTGGCAATAATTCAAGAAAATACGCGCTTGTTGCATGCAGCCTATTATCCGTCATTGATACAAGCGTGACAGATTATACCAAAGCGCCGCTGAACTCTGAAAAACGCGGCATAGTCCGCGGTATAATCACCCAGGACGGTTACAAATTCACACGCTACTTCAAGCCGAAGGGCTTTAATAAGCCGGAAACAATTTACGATCTGTTTGCAAACAACGATGTGGAAATATTTGACATGAAAAATGATCAAGAGGAATTGCACAATATTGCAGATGATCTCAGGATAAGCAGCCCCAAAGTTTTAATGGAACTGAACGCAGAGTTGAACGCTGCCGTTGCAAATGAGATCGGCGAAGATACAGGCAGAGAATTCAGCCGCATCTCGGAAAATACTTCGGATCGCTCAGGCAGCTGTTCTACCGGAATCATATCACTTACGCTCATATTTTTAGCAACTATTCCTCTTTTCATAGGAAAGAAAAAATCATAAGTGCCGCACAGAATGAGGACCTACGCAATAATGGCCAAGCCGACGGGTTCCGCTTGCAATTTCAGCTGTGCCTATTGTTATTATATCGGTAAAGATGTGCTCCTTAAAAAACACTGCGGGGTTATGAGTGACGATATACTTTCAAGATATATAGTTCAAAATCTGCGCATCCACGGCAAAGACGCAGCAGTTGAATTTGCATGGCATGGCGGTGAGCCTACGCTCTGCGGAATAGATTTTTTCAGGCGTGCGGTCTATCTGCAGAAAAAATACGGCAACGGCCGTAATATAATCAATAACCTTCAGACAAACGGCACATTGATCGATGAAAGCTGGTGCCGTTTCTTTCGCGATAATAATTTTATGATCGGAGTAAGCATAGACGGCCCGAAACATCTGAATGACATTTTTAGGAAAGATGCAAGCGGAAAAGGCTCTTTTGCAGGGGCAAAGAACGCATTGGCTCTGTTAAAAAAATACGGCGTTGAGTATAACACTCTTACGACTGTGAATTCCGCCAATGCTCAATATCCTGAAGAAGTGTACGAATTTATTTCAGGAATTTCTGATCATATGCAGTTTCTGCCCGTAGTGGACGGGGCTGTACAGCATGAGTTAACAGACTGCAGCGTAACTCCTGAAGCTTATGGAGAGTTTATATGCAGGATATTTGATATATGGAGCACGCGCGACTTAGGGAAAAAATTTATACAGATTTTTGAAGCAACAATAGGAAACATGCTGGGAGAACCAGCCGGAGTTTGCCTTCATGAGGCAGTATGCGGTCATGTTGCAGTTCTGGAATCAAATGGCGATCTTTATTCCTGCGACAGGTATGTTTTCGATCAATATAAGCTTGGAAATATATGCGAGGAAGATCTTTATGACCTTATGGAGAAAAACAGGCCCTTTGGTATTAGCAAGTGCAGCATACTCTCAGATGAATGTATTGACTGCAGATGGCTCAGGCTCTGCTGGGGGGGATGCCCCAAGGATAGGTTTGGCGGCACGGCTGGAAAAAATTATTTATGTGAAGGTTATAAAATGATCTTCGCACGAATTTCCGGAAGCGTGCGTTTTATAAAAGAAAATACTTATAAATAAACGGAGCCAGTCAACAAATTAAAGGAGACCGACTCCGTTATTATATTTAAATTTATGAACTTATTCTGCAATATCTTATAATATTAATAATATTGAATTGCTATCTTACAGCAGCTTTCGCTATCCCAAGGAAGCTGTCGGGTTTTAGTGATGCTCCGCCTACAAGTACACCGTCTATATCTTTCATTGAAAGTATCGATGCTGTGTTTTCCGGTTTTACGCTTCCGCCGTATAATATGACAGTTTTTTCTGCGACACCTTCGCCGAATGTATCTGCAAGCAATTTCCTGATGAATGCGCAGATTTCCTGAGCATCTTCACTGCTTGCTGTCTTGCCTGTGCCAATAGCCCAGACCGGCTCATAAGCAACTATGATCTTATCTGCGACATCGCTGCCGTCCATGACTTTAAGTCCCGCCATGAGCTGCTTTCTGATCACATCAAAAGTGCTGCCCGACTCACGTTCCTCCAACAGTTCTCCTACACAGAAAACAGGCGTGAGGTGCTCCTCCAAAGCTGACAGCAGCTTCTTGTGAAGTTCTTCACTTGTCTCATGAAATATATGACGGCGTTCACTGTGTCCTATTATCACATGGGTACAGCCCAGTTCTTTAAGCATCGGCGCTGAAACTTCACCGGTAAAGGCTCCGCGTTTTTCCCAGTGCATATTCTGAGCGCCAACGATCAGCGGCGAACCTTCTTTCCCTTTCATTGCCGAGTCAAGGGATACAAACGGCGCAAAAACCGCTACTTCCATCATTCCCTTATTTATGTTTGAGGCGATATCCTCGGACGAGGCCAGCTTAGGCACAAATGCTGACATGAACTCTGAGGTCGCTGCCGGTCCGTTGAACATTTTCCAGTTTCCTGCAATAAATCTTCTGCGCATCTTTTCTGATCCTCCTTAAATTAATAAAAAAAGCGGCTCCGGTGACTTTACTTTCCCGGAACCGCTTTATTATTTTTTACTCAGTGATATCGTACGGTTCTATTCCGGGCAGTATTTTACCTTCAAAGAACTCAAGGCTTGCTCCACCACCTGTAGAAACATGAGAGACCTTATCTTCATATCCGAACTGGGCTATAGCAGCTGCGGAATCCCCTCCCCCAACTACGGTGAAAGAGCCCATTTCTGTTGCCTTTACCAGAGCCTGAGCTACCGCCTCTGTCCCTTTTGAGAAGGCCGGCATCTCGAATACTCCCATAGGCCCATTCCAGAGTATGGTCTTTGAAGAGGTTATTACCTCCGTAAAGGTTTTGATAGTTTCAGGACCTATATCGAGACCCATTTTGTCAGATGGTATCGCTTCCGGAGCAACCAGAGAATAGTGAGAATCTGCCTTAAATTCGTCTGCTGCCAGGATATCCAGCGGCAGTAACATTCTTACTCCCAGTTTTTCTGCCTGATCAAGCATTTTGGAAGCAAATTCGATCTTGTCTGTCTCACAGAGTGACTTGCCAATTTCCAGACCCTTTGCTTTGAAAAAAGTAAATGCCATTCCTCCGCCTATCAGGATCGTATCAACTTTTTTCAGCATGTTTTCAACTACTGCTATCTTGTCGGAAACCTTAGCGCCCCCAAGTATCAGAACAAACGGCTTTTGTGGGTCATCACGGACTGCTCCCAGCATCTCTGTTTCCTTCACGATCAGAAGACCGGCAAACGACGGGAGTACCTCGGCAACTGCTCTTGTAGAAGAATGTGCCCTGTGCGCCGCACTGAATGCATCCATGACAAAGATGTCAAAGTTCTCTGCCAGTTTTTTTGCAAATTCCATGTCGTTTTTCTCTTCTTCAGGATGGAACCTTACGTTTTCAAGAAGAAGGACTTCTTTGCCCCACTCTGCAGACGCCTTTTGGACATCAGGACCGATGCATTCCGGTACAAAACGTACATCCCAGCCGGTTATCTTCGCAAGCTCTTCGCCAACAGGCTCAAGCGAGTACTTAGGGTCTGCTTTGCCCTTGGGTCTGCCAAGGTGTGAAATAAGTGCGACTTTGGCCCCGGCTGCCTTGAGAGCTCTCAGGGTCGGAAGATGAGCACAGATCCTCGTAGCATCGGCAACTTTGCCATCAGCGAGGGGGACATTGAAATCGACCCTGACCAAAACCTTTTTTCCGATGATATCATCGGGCAAAAAAGTTTTCAGTTTCATAGGGTTTAAATTCCCTTAGAGAAAATATAGTCTGCCAGATCTATTACCCTGTTGCTGTAGGCCCATTCATTGTCATACCAGGAAAGGACCTTGACCATTTTATCGCCCATGACCAGTGTATGCCTGGGAGCAAAGATCGAGGAGCGCGGATCTCCGACAAAGTCCATTGAGACCAGATCTTCCGGTTCATATCCAAGGATGCCTTTAAGGGAGCCTTCCGCATATTCCTTCATTGCTGCGTTGACAGAATCTACCGTCACTGGTTTTTCAAGAGTCACTGTGAGGTCTACTACTGAGACGTCGGGGGTCGGTACGCGCAGGGCAAATCCATTGAGTTTACCTTTAAGTTCAGGCATAACTTCTGAGATAGCCTTTGCAGCGCCTGTCGTAGTGGGGATGATCGAAAGCGCCGCTGCCCTGCCCCTGGAAGGGGTCTTGTGCGGGAAATCGAGTGTTACCTGATCGTTTGTGTAAGAGTGGATGGTGTTCATGAGTCCCTCGACTATGCCGAATTTCTCCTGAAGCACTTTGCAGATAGGGGCAAGGCAGTTCGTTGTGCAGGAAGCATTTGAGATGATGTTATGCTTTGCAGGATCATAAATCCCTTCATTAACTCCCATGACTATCGTGGCATCCTGGTTTTTGGCAGGTGCGGAGATTATTACTTTTTTAGCTCCTGCCGTTATGTGTGCCTTTGCCGCATCTGCGTCGGTAAAGCGGCCGGTGCTTTCGATAACGAGATCAACACCAAGCTCTTTCCAGGGAAGCTTTGCGGGATCCGGCTGTGCCACTGCCTTGATCTTATTGCCGTTTACAACAAGATAGTCTCCTTCAACGGAAACTTCCCCCGGGAAGCGGCGGAACACCGAGTCATATTTCAGGAGATATGCAAGGGATGCCGGCGGGGTAAGATCGTTTACTGCCACGACCTCAAAGAGATTGTCCTTTCCGTTCATGAAGAAAGAACGGAGCGAAAGACGCCCAATTCGTCCAAAACCGTTGATTGCAACCTTGTACTTTGCCATGAATATTGCCCCCTTAAATTTTTATCACAAATACTTGTGAATATTAGAGCATAGATTAATTTTTGCTCTTATTTGATTGTGCTACCTTATAGCTTTAAAGTCAAACAGATTTAATCCGTTTTACTCATCAAATTGCAGATTTTCGTGCAAAACTCTCAAAAGTTCTCCGAGAGCCATGGCACTGAGCACATCACCATGGGGTTTGTAAGGCATCATACCGTCAAAACACTCCGCAATGCCTCCAAGGCACCTGTGCCTGAGGTGTGAGTTGAAGGGACGCATAAATATCCACCCCAGGTCTGTCCTAGTTGGGTTATATTTAAGGAATGCCGAAATGAACTCACCAAGGAGCCACGGCCATGCCATGCCGCGGAAGCGGGCCTTCATCCTCTGGTCGAGCCTTCCCTCTGACCTGCCCTTGAATTTATCTTGTCTCGGATCAAGGGTTCGCAGGCCGTAGGTCGTGTAGAGTTCGTCCCAGCAGATCCTTATCACGCCTCCGGCCATGTCGTCTGTCAGTGGGCTGTAAGAGAGTGAAGCCGCTAAGATCTGATTTGGGCGGATGGCTGTGTCTTTGGCTGAAACTGCGGGGTCGATCCAGTCATAGAGACATTGTTTCTCGTTGTTCCAGAAGATCTCGCGGAAAGAGTCCGCGCATTTTTCAGCCATTTCTGCGTATTTTTCTTTTGCAGGAATGTCATTGTCCGCATCGGCAAATTTTTCAGAGACTTTAAGCGCGTTGTACCACAGCGCGTTGACTTCTACGAGATACCCTCTTCTGTGCACTACAGTCTCCCCTGCTGCAACAGCGTCCATCCAGTGTCTCAGCGGATCATCCGAGTCCACTTTGAGCAGCAGGTTTTTTTCGCAGGTAAGGTCAAGAGTATCGATACCGGGTATGTAGCGGTCCGTTATCTTTCTCACTGCTTCCCTGATGTCCGCGTCTTCTTCCTTGAAACCGACGTGCTTAGTGTATTTATCTGCTGCATATACGAACCAAAGTCCGTTGTCCGCGGCTTCAAATACGCATCTTTTGTCGGGAGCTATGCGTTCCGGCATTACCCAGTTATTTTCTTTGCAAATATCTGCCCAGATCCGGAGTGCTCTCGCAGCGATCTTTTCCCTGCCTGTGGCAAGGGTAAGCCCCGGCAGAGACACGAAGGTATCCCTTGCCTTGAACTCGACTGAGGGATAGCCGGTATAGACCGGAGAAACAGGATCATCCCTGTCATCTATGAGGTGGTATGAAGCGGCTATCATGTCCTGCTCAGCGCTGCTGAGAGCAGGGAGATTAGCCTGTTCGAGTATGTTTTCAAATCTTTCGGAGCACTCTTTTTCAACAGTAAGTATATCTTCCATAGACATCGTTATCGGTTCATCGGAGAGGATCACATATAGCACATCACCCTCAGACATGTCACTGCTTACATAGCCGGGAGACCAGAGATGATCGACTGACGGCGTTTCAGGGATGTCGTCCTGCTCGTATATAAGGTTTTCGTACCATAGCGGTTTTGATGCCCATGTGCCTGACACTGCCTTAAAATAGCTTTTACGTCCTTTGCCCTCAACTCCTATCGCGGAGTTTTCCCTGTAAAAGAGATCAAATTCTCCCTTGCCGGGTTCCGGACATACTTCTGAATTGATCCTATGTGCAAACAGCGGACGAAGATCAATGCGAATTTTATCCGGCGCAGCCAGAAGTTCGTACTTGACTATCGTACATGCTTTTCCCTGAGGCATAAAAATTGATTTTTTGAGGAGGATGCTGTGTATTACAAACAGCATGCTTGGAAATGGGTTGCCTTGATATTCCTGGAGGTATCTGTATCCATCCGGATAGACCAGGTCTTTGTATCGATTTGTGGAAAGCTGGTACTTTTTCTTTTCGTGGAAGATCGTCTCTTCGATCTTGCTGACCAGCACAGAGTGCTGTGTTTCTCCCTCTGGGCGGACCACAAGGAGCCCGTGTTCTCTTCTTGTGTTTGCTCCAATGACCGTCGAGAATCCATAACCTCCGCGGCCGTTTGAAACAAGATACTCCCTGCCCGCCCCTTTATCATAGGTGTTAACGTCTGCCTTTCCCAAATACATGGGCACCATCCCCCTTCAACAGCTTATGCAGTATATTTTCACACTTCCTCCACCTATATTCTACCGTACTTTTGCTAATAGGTCTTGGTAGATTTTGTCCAAGTTCTTTTAATGAAATGCTCGGATTTTTTTTCCTGGCGAACACAAGCTCCCTGAGTTCATCAGGAAGTTCTTCCAAAATGCCTGCCTCCTCCATCTCCCTTATCAATTTCATCTGTCTTTCTGCCGCTTCAAGTGTTTTGTTGATATTTGCAGAATCACAGTTTACAAGCTTATTGGCGCGGCTTCTCATTGACCTGTATATTGCCGTCTCCTCAAGAGCCAGAACTGTCTTTACAAATCCCATTCTTGAAAGGAAAGTAACTATCTGCTGTTGATCTCTCAGCATAAGCTCACGCATCTGGCTTTTCTTCCTTATCCCTACGCTGAAACCGGCTGATTTCAGTATGCTCTGGAGTCTCTCGGCACTTCCGTTTCGTACCGGAGGTCTAAGAACGAGGTGATAGCCTGTTTTAGGCACATAAAGAGCGCCGCAGCTTCCCCACATCCCCCTGACCCAGTTCCAGTTCCTTTTTTTACGGGAAGATTTTGATATCCTGCCAAATATCTTTTCGGCAAGTTCCGCATTCAGCGAGAAACGAAGCCTGCTCTTCTGCTGTTCGCCATAGATGATCCTTATCGTCTCCATGCTCTGGTATTCTGAATCCGCCCATAGTTTCAAAAGTCTTCTTAAAGCAAAGATCCTTCCTGAAGTGAACTCATATTCACTCGCGGTCTTCCTGCAGTTCGAACCATCCAGGATACCTGCTATCTCATCTTCAACAGGGGGAATGATCGGGAATGCAGTCCATTCATCCCAGATCTTGTAGCTCAAATGTTCCATGCCTTTCAGTCCTTGATCTCCCTGTTTTCCCGTGTCAGTCTTATTATCGCCTCCGAGAGGTTCTGTGCGTTATGCCTTAGGTAAGCTCCATTTTTGATCGTGACAAAATCTCCATATATAACAGTCGTCCCGAGGGACTCCAGATATTTTTCCTCTTCATTTGAAAGATATAGCGGTTCTGCTCCTATTTTGCTGTACCTGTTTAAAAATTCTTCCGGTATCGGCGCCTGATTTGCCAGAAGATAATCCGGGACAGTGCCAAGAACACCTGCCACCCAATCCACGTGTGCAAGGATGTTCATGCCTTCGGTCTCTTTGGGCTGTGTTACAAGGTTGGCGACATATACTATGGGCACAGGAGAATCTTTCAGAAGGTCTGATATTTCTTTGAGCAACAGGTTTGGAAGTACACTTGTAAAGAGGCTTCCCGGTCCGAGCACTATAATATCTGCTGAATTCAGTGCTTTTTTAACTGCTTCAAGAGGAGGTGCATTGCATGGTTCTATCCAGAGTTTGGCAAGATTACTGCCGTTATCGGAGACTTCAAGTTCCCCTTTTACGATCCGGCCATCTTTTGTTTCACCTTTAAGTGTAACGTTTTCTGTTGTTACGGGCAGTACCTGGCCTCTTATAGCAAGCATTTTATTAAGTTCTTCGACAGCACGCTGAAAATCTCCCATCATCTCTGTCGTAGCCAGCAGGATCAAGTTTCCAAGATTATGTCCCTTCAGCTCTCCCCTGTCGAACCTGAAATTGAGCAGTCTGTTCAAAGAACTGTCATTCTCCGCAAGGGCTACGATACAGTTCCTTATATCTCCCGGAGGAAGCATGCCCCATTCCTGTCGGAGGCGACCGGAGCTGCCTCCCTCATCAGTTACGGCGACCACTGCAGTTATATTTCGAGAAAATCCTTTAAGACCGGACAACAGCGTTGAAAGTCCTGTGCCTCCTCCGATAGTTACTATTCTTGGACCGAGGGAAAGCCTGTATTCAACGGCGTTTGTCATTATCCCGTGGCGACCGGACGCTGTTTTGTGTTGATGTTTGCTCCTTCCTGAAAGCACATAAAAAGATAGTGCTGAAACAGCGATCACAATTATTACAAGCATAGCTGAAAATGAACTCACAGCAAATTCCCCTTGTCGATATCCCTGTGGTCAATGATCAGATTGTTCCCTCTCCTTTTCAGATGAACGGCAAGCATCTCGGAAACTGCGACAGACCTGTGCCTGCCGCCTGTACAGCCAATTGCAATGTGGATCTGCTGCTTTCCTGTGCTGTTATAAACTGATGAGACAAAATCAAGCAGGTTTTCAGCTTTTTCAATAAAAGTATCCAGGTTTTCAAAACCGGAAAGATATTTCTGCACTTCATAATCTTTTCCCGAAAGGGCATGAAGGTCTTCAATGTAGTTTGGATTTGGCAGGAAACGTACATCAAGCACGTAATCGGAGTCTTGGGGTATACCGTATTTAAAGCCGAAAGAGCTTAATATCACAGAAGTTTTGTCTGACGACATCCCCATTATCTCAAGCAGCTTTATCCTGAACTCGTTTGATTTCATTCCTGATGTGTCTATGATTATGTCTGCACTCTTTCTTATCGGTGCCAGAAGCTTTCTTTCCAATGTAAGCCCGCCAAGTATTGTTTTGTTTTGGGAGAGCGGATGCCTTCTTCTCGTCGTTTCAAATCTTCTCACCAAAGTCTCATCGGTCGCGTCAACAAATAGGATCTCCAGCTTTTCGACCTTTTCACGAAGCCTTGAAACCACTTTCTCCAAATCGTTTAACAGCTCTTCGCCCCTCACATCCACCACTGCTGCAACTCCGTGGTTTGCAGCAGACTGGTGTCCTTCAAGGACGTCAAGAAGCTGTGGAAGGAGGGTCGGAGGGAGGTTGTCGATAACGTAGAAACCCTGATCCTCGAACACGTTGAGAGCAGAAGATTTTCCTCCGCCGGACATCCCTGTTATTATCACACATCTTTTGATCTTGCCTGAGTCGCAAGGATCATGCATATACCCTACCCCCTCCTGATTACTGTATCGTATAAACAGTCTGACTATAAATGATCCGTATCATTACCCTAATGGCTGTGTGAGTGGCCTCCGCATTCGCTGTCCCATCCTGCCAGGGTTTCAATTCCATGCCTGAGGGCGGGCACGATCGCCTCGAAACACTGCCTTGCTCCTCTCTGGCTTCCCGGAAAAGCTATCACAAGTGTTTTTTGGCAGATCACAGCAACACTTCTTGTAAGAAAAGCTCTTTCTGTAAATTCAAGGGTCTTGATCCGCATCATCTCGCCAAAACCGGGTACAACTTTATCTGCTATGTCCATTAGAGCCTCAGGCGTAACGTCCCTTGGCGAAAGTCCTGTTCCGCCTGTTGTCAACACCACGTCATATCCCTCATTGCACCAGGATCTTACTGCGCAGGCAATTTCTTCTTTTTCGTCAGGAACTATCTTTTTATCTTCCACAACAGCACCCTGGGCAGAAATTAATCTTTCCAATTCAGGCCCTGCTGTGTCTATCCTCTCTCCCCTGCTCCCTTTGTCGCTTACAGTAAGGATAGCAGCCCTTATAGATTTCCATATGCTTACCAGGGATGAAACGCTCAGGAAACCTGGGGTACAGACTTCAAATTTTTTGTCCGCACTGCTCCATCTGAGAAGAGTATCGCCTATTCCTGCAGCAAGAAAATCACCCTCCCGGGGCAATGAGTCCGACGGAAGAACTATCGTCATTTTATCAGCGTGATATTCTGAAGTTAGATCAGCCCCTGCCGGCGCGCATGTTATATCTATCGGGACCTCGTTCACGCAGCTTTCCCCGGCAGAATTTGCATGGACATAACAAAGAGTGTGGTCACCAATAAGCGATGGTGCGTAAAGTCTCAGTATCCTCATACCTTGTACACTCCTTCAGCGTTCCATTCGCCGCTTTTTCCGCCTGTCTTCCTTATCAGCCTTATGTCCCTTATGATCATGCCCTTATCTATCCCTTTGCACATGTCATAGAAACAAAGAGCCGCGGCAGAAACTCCCGTCAGCGCCTCCATCTCAACGCCTGTCACTTCGTTCGCAGTTGCTTCACATGTTATCCTGACAGACTTCGTCCCTCCAGCCAGATCACATTTGACCACTACATTATCAAGCCTTATTGTGTGGCACAACGGGATGAGATCGGGAGTCTTCTTTGCTCCCATGATACCCGCAAGCTCGGCAATAAGGAAGGGATCTCCTTTTTTAACGCTTCCGGCGGATACTTTTTCGTATATCGCATCCGGAAGGTCTATCCATCCTTCAGCCCAGGCAGTACGCGAAGTTAACTTTTTATTGCTCACATCTACCAGAACCGGCCTGCCGTCACTGTCAAAGTGTGTATATTCTCCCATGTTTATCCCCCTATTCCGGACATATGCTGGTGTCCGGCCCGGACGTCGCTCCAGCATCTCGGTTTGTTTTTTATGCTTTCAAGAATCAGTTCTTTGAGTCCTTCACTGTCCGAGTTAAGTATCAGCGGTCTCATTGGGATCTCATCCGGAGCAAAAAGACATGTCCTCAGCTTTCCCGTTGCTGAGACCCTGAGGCGGTTGCAGTATTTACAGAAATGGTTTGAAACAGCAGTGATTATACCTATCGAGTCACCTGTCTTCTCATTCCTGTAATATTTAGCAGGGCCGGCCTGGTCGGAATGAGGCTTTTCAGCCTTCCACGAATCGCCCTCAGGGAGCATCTTAAGTATGTCTTCCCCGCTTATAAATGCTTCTTCGTTCCAAACATCGTCTTCAAGAGGCATAAATTCTATTAATCGAAGGAGGACTTTCTCCCTTTTGGCGAAAGCCAGCAGTTCTCCGATCTCGCCGTCATTGAAACCCCTTATCAGCACGGTGTTGAGTTTGATGTTCCTTATTCCCGCCCTTACAGCGGCCCTGATGCCCGAAAGGACATTGTCAATGTTGCCAACCCTTGTCACATCGGCAAACTTTACAGGGTCAAGCGTATCAAGGCTTATGTTGAGTGAGTGCAGGTTTGCCCTAGCCAGATCATCCGCATACTGCCCAAGCAAAGAAGCATTGGTCGTCAGGGCCGTCTTCATTTCCGGAAACTCTTTGTTGAGCTCCATAAGGAAGCTGACAAGCCCTCTTCTCACAAGAGGTTCTCCTCCTGTAAATCTTACTTTCCTGACCCCCAGCTCCCATAGTACTCTGCAGAGGAAGGATATTTCCTCGTATCTCATTATCTCACTGTGATCCAGAAATTCAACACCCTCTTGGGGCATGCAGTATTTACACCTGTAATTGCATCTGTCTGTCACCGAAATACGGACATAGTTCAGATCTCTTCCGAAGTCGTCTATCAGTCTGTCCATCTGTAGCCTCCCATAGCCTGAACAGTTTCTCTCCATTCCCTTTCCATAAGGCTGTCCAGAAGGGCCTGTACTGCCGGATGGTCCATGTAGACCGAAGGGATGACAAGTTCATAGGGCTCTTCTGCAAGCGGTATGAAGTCAAGCCCCAGAGCGTCCGCCGCTGATTTTATTCCGAGTGTTGCATCTGCCAGACCGGTAAAGACGCGGTTTGCAGCTTCCATGTGCGTAGTACACTGCTGTTCATAGCCCTTTATCTCGGAAGGGGATGTTCCTGTCATTTTCAAAAGGTGGTCAAAGAGGACCCTTGTACCTGCTCCGGGCTGTCTGTTTGAGAACACATTGTCGCCTTCGCAGAGATGTTCGAATGTATTTATCTTTTTAGGATTGCCCTTCTGCACTATTATCCCCTGCGTCCTGTAAAAGACAGGGATCCGCTCCCATTTTGCCCCGTTGGCAAAGCGTTCGATAAAACTGTCGTTGTATGTCCCGTCCCTGTCGTCGAGAAGATGTGCCGCAGCCATGTGGCACTCTCCCCTGCTCAGGGCGGCAAGCCCCCCCATGCTGCCTACAGCCCGTGATACAAAATCTCCGCCCCTGCGTCTGATCGGAGTGACCAAAAGCTGTATAGCCGGGTCGTCAGAACCCTGGAAGAGTATTCTCCTGTCCAGCTCAACTTTTCTTTTCATCCAGACTGTGACATCCGTCCCCTTCTCACATTCAAGGGCAGCAGCAGGAAGAAGAGCAATGCCGTCTGCCTCTGCCAACGCCCAAAGGACGCTCGCTCCGGAAGTAAGGGCCCAGGAATATATTGTATCTCCGACTTTAGCCGTTTTGACCCTAAGCCATTCCTCTATCCCTGCCGGCGAAGAATGCTGGACGAGGAGTTTGGTATTCCAGGTTTCCCTGCATCCGACAGCTTCTTTTATCATACGGTCCGGGTCTTCATCTCTCGCTGAAAGAAAGTTGAGCAACGGATATACGAGACTCCACAGGACCACTGTGGTCGACATGGGAAACCCCGGAAGGCAAATAACAGGCTTGCCCTTTATCTCCGCGGCCATTGCCGGCCTGCCGGGTTTCATGCGTATCCACCTGAAGATCACCTTTCCAAGATCTTCAAAGACCTCCAGAGTATGGTCCCTGCGGCCTTTTGCTGAACCTGCACCAACAAGCACCACATCATAATTATCCACTCCTTCTGAAACTTTTTCCTTCAGAAGGGCGGGATCGTCGGGGACTACGGGGGAGACGTCCACATCAAATCCCCATTCCCTGAAGGATGCTTCGATAAAGAGTGAGTTGCTCTCTGCTACTGTGCCGGACTTGGGGTTTGGATCTGAAAGCCATTTTCCCCTTGATATGACCTCATCACCGGTCGGGATATAGAGCGTTCTGGGCTTTTTAAAGACCGGGACTTTTTCTATTCCTGCGCATAAAAAGAGCGAGATCAGAGCGGGTGTAACAGTATCTCCCTCTCTTGCTATGATCTGTCCTGCCATCACATCTTCGCCAAGCGGCCTTACATTGGCAGAAGGAGTCAGGCTTTTAAAGATCAAAAGATCGTCGCCCTCAATTGAAGAATCTTCTACCATAAGGACGGCATTCGCCCAGTAAGGGACGTCAGCCCCGGTGTTCATCCACTGATATCGTGGAAGCTCCAAAGATACCGGCGTAGCCTGTGACGCGCCGATCGTAGAGGATGCATCCACTGCGTATCCGTCAACAGCGGAGGCAGCATAATGCGGAACGTTCCTGTGTGCCGTTATATCTTTAGTCAGGAGACAGCCAAGCGCCTCTGATATGTTTTTTTCAGTTGTATTTTTTACAGCCCGTTCTCCAAATGCTTTTTTCAGCATTTCTATGGCTGTTCGCAGCTCTATGTGTTCGCTGTATCTGGCTACCATAACCATACCTCCGCCGTCTCTCCGGCTCTTATAGTCTCGCGGTCTTCGGGTATTCTAATAAATCCGTCTGCAGATGCAAGTGAAGAGACGTAGCCTGACTTGGCAAGGATCGGATCAATTCTCCCGTCGAGGGTCATCCTGCATGGGACAAACTCTTCGGGGCCGGTCCTTGCTGTAAGGTCTCTCAACATCGGCAGCTGCATTTTTATTCCATATCCTGTGTTGGCTGCGCCTATAAGTTTCAGCAGCAACGGGATCAGCAGAACGTACGCTACGGTAAAACAGGAAAGAGGATGCCCGGGAAGACTGACTACAAGCTTTTTGTCTGCAAGGCTGCCGGCAATGAGCGTTGGTTTTCCGGGGACAATATTTATGCCACGTATCATCAGGCCCGGTGCAGGAAGTTTTTCAAGGACCCTCGAGCAATGATCCCTGATCCCCACCGAAGAACCGCCGCTCAACACCAAAACATCACAACCTGCTGCCTCTTCCTTTACGGTTTTCTCAAAAAGATCGCCCTCATCAGAGAGAATTCCCCTATATTCTGAATCAAAACCATATCGGGAAAGAAGTGATCTGACAGACCATCCGTTCACATCCCTTATTTTCCCGGGCGGAAGCGGGTACGTCTCGACAGGAACTATTTCGTCGCCTGTACTCAGGATGCTTATTTTAAGCTCTGTCACAGGAACGGCTTTAATACCCAGAGTAGCAAGAATGCTCATTGTTCTGAAATCTACCAGATCGCCCTTTGAGATGATCTTTTGTCCCGCGGGAAACTCTTCTCCGGCAAGTATTACATTCTCACCGGACTGTACAGCGCCCCTTACCTCCACCCATCCCCCAGCAAGAGATGTATTTTCGAGCATAACAACAGCATCCGATCCATCGGGAAGCACGCCGCCTGTAGGAATGCCTGCAGCCTCTCCCGGTCTTATGGAAATGTCAGGCAGAATACCCATCGGGATATCTCCGGTCTTATTTAAAAATGTGGGAGTGCCCGAAGTCGCGGCCATTACATCGGAACTTTGTACCGCAAAACCGTCCCTGAGGCTTCTTGTGAACGGTGGGTATTGTTCTTCGGCTTCAACGTCACAGGATATTCTTTTCCCCAGGG
Source organism: Synergistota bacterium (assembly GCA_034331105.1). Lineage (GTDB taxonomy): Bacteria > Synergistota > Synergistia > Synergistales > Synergistaceae > Caenicola. The sequence continues at coordinate 189,630 of JAXQGB010000015.1, forward strand.
CAGAATCAATAGTCATATCGACAGTCCGCAAATGCCAAGGAAAGGAAAGCCCTTCAGCGACATGCTGGAGGGCCTGCATGCGAGGCGTGACCTCTTTAACAAAACCAGACATCAAAACAGCGACCTTTCGTATCTTTATATTTTTTACAAAGGCTACTTTATCTCAACAAGAAAAAAGGGATATCCATCCTGCTCCAGTTTCTTTGACAGAGCTGCGCCCTCTTCTCTTCCGGTCTTCGGGTTTTTTACTCGCACTTTGTAAAAGGGGGCTCCGTCTTTTTTATCTTCAGTCATGTAGGCTGTATATCCCTTAGCCTTCACATCTTGTATCAGCTGGAGCGCGTTTTCTTTTGATGCGAATGCCCCTATCTGGACGTCCCATCTGGGCTCCTTAACAGAGGCAGGTTGGACCTTCTCGATTTGGGCTGTGGTTTCTTTGGGCGCTGCGGCCGGTTTCGCTGCCGCTTTTACTTGTGCCGTCTCAGTTGATGCTTTTTTTTGCTGATCTTCCTTATTGACATCTACAGGCTGGGCAGGCTTTATCGAGACCTTTTTCTGTCCTGCCGGATCGAGTGGGACCTGAGCAGGAAGATCCTCTTTCTGTGTCGGCTGAACTGACTCCTGTTTTGCAGTTTCCTGCTCGTTGAATACTACATCGTCAGTTTCGCTTGAATTGAAGAAAAAAAGTTTTACACTGAAAAAAAGCAGTGCGGCCGCCATTATTACAGTTAACGGCAGTATGAACTGTCCAAACGTAGCCATAGGCTTTTTTTCCTTATAATTCCTCGTTCTTCTTGTGATCATGCAGTCACCCCCATTGAACTACCATAGACGTTCTAATTCTAACAGCGTTTTCGCTCTGGCGGCAGGATCAAAACGTACTTTTTTTGAAATCCCATTATTTTTTGCCAGTGCCACACTCTCATTATACCCGTACCAGGCAAGTGAAAACTCGCTTTCTGCCTCTTTGGGGCTTGTCATCCTCAACTGAGGCCTTTTCTTCTTGATTTTTGTGAGTGCCTGGACCAGGATCCCATATTTCTTTCTTATCCCAGCTGTACCTTCAAACTCCATCCCGCTCCATACCGTACCGGGTTTAGGCACGAAGGGATTTACTGAAAGTATCAGATTCAGTCCTGTCTCTGCAATTATCCTCCCTGACAGGTCTGCTATGGCTTCGATATCTTCATTGGTCTCACCGGGCAGCCCTGTCATGAAATAAAGTTTTGCCTGATCTATTCCAAGTGATGCTGCAAGTTTCAATTTTTCCAGAATAGTATCGTTGCTGAATTTCTTGCCGCACGAAAAACGCAGTTCATCGCTGCCTGTTTCCGGTGCGACCGTCACGCTGTGTCTTCCTCCCCTTTTAAGGGCAGAGAGCATTTTTTCTGTCAGCCGGTCGATCCTCAGTGAGGCGAAAGAAACTCCCTTGTTTTTGCTTTCAAGAAAATCCAGCAGATCTTCGATCTGAGGATGATCACCCGCTTCAGGTGTAACAAGTCCGACCTGTTCCACCTCGCATAGTGAGAATATTTCTTCAAGCCTCTCTTTTATCATTCCTGAATCCCTGTACCTCATTTTCCCAAAGCATCCGGGGAGGGTGCAGTAACTGCAGTTTCGGACACAGCCTCTCTGCAGCTCTACAAGCAGTGTCTTGCCAAATGAGCTTCTGGGGGTCAGCCAGGTACTGTTCATCGGATGGACTGCATCAAGCGGCTGATCGTTAGCAAGGACTCTCTTTACTGTTACGCTGCCATTCCTTATATGTCGCGGCGGGACTAATATCGACGGATGTTCCGCAAGTTCATCAAGAAGTTTTTCCCTGTTCCCCGAGGCAAGATACCTGCGCAGAGATTCGACGGCGAATGGCAGTGCATCAAGGGCATCTCCTAAAATAATAAAGTCGCATACAGCGGAAAGAAGGAGCGGATTGATGTATGACATTGCACCCCCCGCCCCGATAATTGGATAGCTTCCTGAAAGCCTGTCCTCAAATAGAAGCGGTATATTGGCAGAGTTAAGCCACTTGAAAAAAATCTGGGCATTCCCTTCGTAGGCAACACTTGCTGTGATAACAGGAAAACGCTCGAGAAGAGTATCCGCTTCTATCGATCGGAATGGCACAGGGTCATTGCAAAAACGTTCCACAGAAACGCCAAGTTCCTTTAATGACCTGTAAATATAATGATATCCCAGGCTTGATGACGCAACGGAGTAATCTGCCGGGTAAAAGAGCGCCCAAGGAAGGTCTCCTCCCCTGGGCAGCTCTGATACGCACTCTTCATCCATGCGATATTCTTTCCAGCTCTGCCATGCGGTGATCTTACCTGTGCAAGAGCCTGCTTCTCTTTTATTTTTCAGGATTTACGCCTCCGCCTTAAATAAGCAGGAACATCAAATTGATCAAGAGGAGCACCGCTTCCCTTGAACATGTCCTCGTCCTGAGTCTGTGTGGGCTGTGTCAGGGCTGTCCTTGTGATCCTTATAACAGTTGGCGTGTCCTGTTCCTGTGCAGAGAGAGATGGCTGGGGCTGTATCTTTTCCTCTGCAGCTGTTTTCTTGAGGTCGCCGACGAAGCTCTCTTCTCTCGCTTCGGCAGGTTTCTCGGTGAGACTCTCTCTGGTTAACGGAACAGAAAAGGATTTTAATGAGGATCTTTTCTCAGCCTGGTCAGCAGACTGTTGGGCATTAGACTGAGGAATGCTTCTGGTCGAACTGAAAGCGTTGAGGTGCTTTACAGCTGATATGTCGACCTTTCTTGAAAAACCCGGATCAGCTGAGACTTCTTTTTTCACATGATTGTCAAAACCGGTCGCAATTACTGTTATCTGTATGGAATCATCCATTTCGGGATCAAATACATGTCCCCAGATTATGAAGGCATTTTCGTCCGCAGCTTCGGTAATGATCCTTGTTGCTTCGTTGATCTCGTGTATGCCGACATTCGCTCCGCCTGTGATGTTGAAGAGGATGCCCTTTGCCCCGTTCATGTTGGTGTCCATCAGCGGGCTGTTGATCGCATTGTAAGCAGCGGTTGCGGCGCGTTTCTCTCCGTAGCCCTCTCCAATGCCCATTATCGCAGAACCAGCGTTGGACATTATCGTCCTCACATCAGCAAAGTCAACATTGACAAGGCCCGGACGCAGGATAAGGTCAGTCACTCCCTGTACAGCCTGGTGCAGTACTCCGTCAGCTATCCTGAACGCATCATTTATCGTTGTTTTTTTCTCTGTTACGCTGAGAAGCCTGTCGTTTGGGATTATTATCAGCGCGTCCACTTTGTCACGCAGCTGTGCAACACCCTGTGCAGCCTGTGCTATTCGGCGCTTTCCCTCAAAAGAAAACGGAAGCGTGACCACGGCTACAACAAGAGCATCGGCTTCCTTGGCAATAGAAGCTATTACAGGAGCAGCTCCGGTACCTGTTCCACCGCCCATACCTGCAGCAACGAAAACCATATCTGAACCTTCAACTGCCGCTCTTATTTCTTCTCTTGATTCCTGTGCAGATTTGAAACCGATCTCGGGGTCAGAACCTGCACCAAGGCCTTTTGTAAGCTCTTTGCCCAGAATGATCCTGCTCTTTGCCTCAGAGAGTTCAAGATGTGCCATATCAGTGTTTGCAGCGATAAACTCAACTCCGTTGAGTCCACCCCTTATTATGTGATTTAACGCATTGTTGCCGGCACCCCCGACACCAACGACTTTTATTACTTCCCTTGTTGGGTAATTTGATTTATCCAACTGAAATATCTCAGTCATATCGACCACAAAAAATCCCCCTTTTAATTATTCAGGGTCATGTCTAAAACAGGTCCTTGAAGGCATTTTTCAGTCCTTCAAGCGGATTGAAGCCGGAACCTGAAGCTTTGTTGTTTTCATCCAGCTTTATCCTGACTCTTGTTTCAGGTACTATGGAAGGTCTGCCGGAATCTTCTCCGGATACCCCACGGATCAGCGGATTGTCAAGGTAGCGGAAAGGATCCCTCTCCCTTTCCAAAATGTATCGTATGATGCCCGCCACAGCTGAGTATTCCTGACTGTTCCTTCCGGGAGGCATCCTGTTGGCATCAATGGGCGAGGATATTCTTGAAGGAAGGTCCATAACATCCAGCACAAAAGCGTCTATGCCCTCTGTTTTAGAGACTCCGCCTGTCAATATTACGCCGGCAGGGAGCATGGAAATGCCCGCTGCTCTTATCTGAGGGCGGATCAGGACTTCACAGAGTTCCTCCATCCTGCACCTGACTATCTCATGCAGGTCCTTCTTGGCAATGCTGTAGTTTCTGCTGTTGTAAACAAAATCAACTGTCTCTTCCGGATCTTCAGGCCCGGTGAAGACAGATATTTCCCTTTTAAGTTCTTCGGCTTTGTTCAGCGGCAGTTTAAGTACGCTTCCGATGTCGTTGGTTATGTGGTCGCCGCCCACTGATATCAGGCCAAGGTGCTTGGGCCTGCCGTCAGAGAAAACCGCAACTCCTGTCGTACCGCCGCCAATATCTATAACGACAGCACCGGCAAGGGCCTCTTCAGGGGAGATGACTCCCAGTGCCGCTGCAAGAGGCTTGAGCACCAGTCCCGAAACATCCAGTCCTGCCTTGTCTACGCAGTTCAGAACGTTCTGGATCGTTGATGTGGGAACTATCACTGACTGCAGCTGGATGTCCAGCCTTATAGCCGTCATGCCCAACGGGTCATCTATACCTACATTCCCGTCAAGTGAATACTCGACCGGGATCGTGTGCAGTATACTTTGGTTCGCCGGTACTGCTACATCGGCCTGAGCAGCTTCAATGACTCTTTCAATGTCGAGCTGCATAACAGGACGTGGAGTACGGCCAAGGGAGACCATACCTTTTGTGCGAATGCTGGTCACTTCACCTCCGCCAAAAGCCACAGTAACTTCCGTAATATCCTGGCCGACCATATTCTGTGCGTCGCTCACTGCCTGTCTTACAGAGCGAACAGCCTGGTCAAGATTAACGATCAGTCCCTTCCTTATACCATTTGACGGAGCCTGTCCGACACCGATGATCTGAGCTTCCTCACTCCCATGCTCCCTTTCAGCAACAACGACCGTGACCTTACTGGTACCAAGGTCAAGTCCTGCAAGGAGTTCGGGCTCTCGATCCGATGAATAACCTGAGGCTTTCTTAAACAATCAAATAGCCCCCTCTCTTCTTGATGAGAAACATTTTCGACTCTTATTGTACCTTATTTTTTACTAGAATTTTACCCTTGTATGTAGTATCTATAAAGACTTCAGAAGAAATTTTAGAAATATCAGGATATATTTTTTTGATAGCCAGTCCGGCCGTCTGCCATTCCTTTGGATCGTCCAGAAGCATTATGTTTGCCCCGTTGTTCCCTTCCTGATCATAAAAGATCAGTCTGACGACATCTTTACCCTCTCTGAACCCGGCCTGGATAAATTTCACCTTTTCTGACCACCCCAGCGCTTTGAGGTTGTCGTACCAAAGTGATACTTTCTCTATCGGCATGCTTGAGAAAAAAACGTTTCCGTGATCCCCGGAAAGATCCAGCGGGGTCGCCCTGTCAGTGCTCCAGGAGAGCAGCGGAAGAGCATCTGCCTTTTCAGACCTTATGAATACGTTCTCCCTGAGCGAACTTAGCCAAGTCCTCCCGTCAGCAGCAACATACCAGAATTTGCCGCCCCAGTACATTCTGAATGCAGGCTCAAGAGGCAGTACCTCAAGTCTGAATTTTCCCCATCCGGCAAGTTCCATCCTAAGGTTGACAGGGTAATATGCTTCGATATTTTCGCAGTATTCTTCCTTAGAGAGCCAGAACAGGATCCATGCTTTTTCATGGTGCGGTTTTACAGTTCCCCAGACGACCTGTTCGGAAAGGATCCCGCCCGGATCGATATCGATCCCATAAAGCCTGAAAATAGCATACCTTGACTCCGCAGCTGCAAGCATGCCGCCGGCGAGGGATAAAATAAGCAAAAGGACTTTCAGCCTCTTTTTAGTCCTTCTTGAAATTGCCAAGAAATTTAATTTCATATTCCAGATCTACCCCGTGCAGCTTCAGGACCATCTTCCTGCAAAGCTCACAAAGTTCATATATGTCCCGGGATGAGGCATCCCCGTCATTTTCAATAAAATTAGCATGAGAATTCGAAACCACGGCCCCGCCTGCCCTCATACCTTTGCAGCCGCATTCATCGAGGAGGCGGCCTGCCGACATTCCCGGGGGGTTTTTGAACACACATCCTGCTGTCTTTCTTCCCAGAGGCTGGCCCTTTTTCATTTCGGCAAACCTTTTGACATTTTTAAAGATCATTTCCTTCGGCGTGGTTTTCAAAGAGATCACACATGAGGTAATAAGCGCTACGATGTTTTCGTCTACAGGACATGAGCGATATTTCCATTCAAACAGATCTTTGCCGACCCTGATCGTGCGGGCATTCCAGCCAACAGCAGAGATCTCTTTGATAAGGCCGCTGAATCCGTGTCCGTCAGCGCCGGCATTTCCCCACAAAGCTCCGCCCAGTGTGCCCGGGATACCGGTCAAAAACTCCAGGCCGCCCAGCCCTTCTTTTATTGTGAGAGCAAGAAGCTTTTTGACAGGCACTCCGGCTCCTGCTTCTATGTCAATGCTTTCGCCGTTTTCTGTCCTGCTCAGTTTTATAAAATCGAGTTTTTCGGTATGGACCACCGCAGCTTTGATCGGTCCATCGGATACAAGCACGTTGGATCCCCCTCCAAGCACATAGAGCCGGAGGTCTTGTTTTAACGCTGCAGCGACAGACTCGGATGCTTCTTGAGCTGTCCTTGGAGAGTCATACGTCCTGCAGGTGCCTCCTACTCCCCATGTATTCAGGTCTTTTAGAAGATGATCCCTCTGCAAATCACTCTATCCCCTCTTCTTTGCTCATAAGTTCAAGTGTCTCGCATATTTTTTTACCAAGTGTACCTACACTCCCGGCGCCTATGGTGAGGATAACATCGCCGCTCCTGGCAGTCACACAAACGGAACGGACAAGGTCGTCAAAATTGCCGGAGAGTTCATAGTGTGCCCTGTTGTCCTCTGATGCGGCATCGAAGATCATCTTGGAGGTCACTCCTTCGATCGGCATTTCGTCGGAACCGTACACCGGGAGTATAAATGCCCTGTCTGCAAGTGAAAGCGCATCTGCAAATTCTTTGTACAGCGCTGCTGTCCTGCTGAAACGATGTGGCTGAAAAACGGTGACTATCCTTCTTTTGGGGAATATTTTACGCACAGTGCTGAGTGTCGCGCAGATCTCACTGGGATGGTGTCCATAGTCATCATAAACAAGGATGTCGCTGACTTCTCCCATCTTCTGCAGACGGCGTTTTGCCCCTTTGAACCCTGAGAGGGCGTTTTTAACCTTTTCAATGGGGATCCCCATCTCATGAGCGGCAGCGCAAGCCGCAAGAGAGTTAAGCACATTGTGCTCTCCGGAAACAGAAAGGATCATCCTTTCTATCCTCTCGCCCTTCATGTTGAGCGTATAGGAAACACCCCCGCCGTCGTTGTGCCGGACCTCTGTCGCTCCCCAATCCCAGCCTGTTCCCCATCCGTATGTGATCACTCCGTCAGAAATGCCGTAATCCGAGCAGAGCGTATTTACACCGGGGTCTTCCATGCAGATTATGTTTTTGCCGCCCTCTTTCCTGTGGGCTAAAAATTCGGCAAAAGCGTCGGTCACAGATTTGAATGTCATGTAGTGGTCCCTGTGATCCCAGTCAATATTTGTTATAACTGCTATCTCAGGGTGGAAGTATACGAATGAACGGTCGCTTTCATCAAGCTCGGCGACCATGTACTCTCCCTGCCCGAGTTTGGCGTTGGTGCCTATGTCAGCCAGCTCTCCTCCAATTGCCACAGTAGGGTCCATATCTGCAAGTTCCGCTATGAGCGAGATCATTGAGGAAGTCGTCGTCTTACCATGAGTCCCGGCGATCCCGACACCTCTCCTCGAGTTGAATATCAGGCTAAGGATCTCTGCCCTGCGGGATACAGTTATACCTTGCTGCCAGGCCTTCAATATCTCCGAGTGGTCCTGGGGGATGGCGCTGGAATAGACCAGGATGTTGGGCATAAAATCATCTATATGTTTTGCGTCGTGTCCCATCTCTATGGGGATGTTCCTTTTCTTCAGGCCCTTCATGTATGAGGTCTGTATCATATCGCACCCTGAGACCCTGGCGCCGATCTGATCAAGCAGGATGGCCAGGCCGCTCATTCCTGCCCCGCCTATCCCCATCAGGTGGATATTCTTCGTTTTTAGGTCTTTGTCAGTAACAAGTACCAAAAATAACTCTCCTTTCAATAACAGGAAGAAAGCGCAAGCCATAAGTCACGGCATATCTGCCCTGCGCTATTATACTGTTTTCCTCGTTCAATGTTATTTTTATCCAAATGGATATCATACAGTCTCATCAGGTTTTTGGCAAAATCCTTGCCTGTTCCCCTGCCGTCCCATATTATCGCTCTGTTTTCTGAGGAAAAGGAGACCGCGTTGTGATATTGGTGATTGTCAGCGGCACCTTCCCATGGTATCACAAGAGATGGTATCCCAAGGACAGAGATCTCGGTGAGAGTTGATCCTCCGCCCCTGACTGTCGCCATGTCCGCCAGACTGTAAAGAAGTTCTGTCTTCCAGACCTTAGGCAGAAGAAATACATTCTCTTTTACTTTCTCAGCCTTTTCGGAGATCGCCGGAAGAATAAATGTCCATCCCCTAAAATCTTCCTCCGAGGATACATCCATTACAAGATCCTTTATCGAAGCGCTTCCAAGTGAACCGGAAAAGACCAGAAGCCTCGGTCCCTCCGGAAGCTCCCCGGGCAATCCCAGTTCCTTCCATGCATCCTTGGGAGGCACTTTGGGAAATTCCCTTACGGGCACTCCAATTCTTGTGTATTTTGAAGAGTGAAGAGGCAAACATTCACGCCAGCCTGTAAAAATTTCTGCTCCCATCTTTGATGCTATCCTTGAGATCTTCCCTGCATAAGCATTCTGTTCGTGCACCGCGAACGGTATCCTGAGGATCTTGCAGGCCAGAAGCATCGGAAAGGAAACATATCCCCCAAAGAGGAGGACACAGTCCGGAGCCGAAAACCGGAGGAAGCTTACAGATCCTTTTACTGCAGAAAGCTGGCTGTATGTTCTTTTGACCCTATCCAGGCCATGACCGGAAAAGGGCGAACCTTCGATCCGGAGCCTGAATGGCTCTATGCCTGCAGAACTGTATATCTCAAGTTCCAGGGGGCGGCTCCCGCAAATATATGAGACAGAGACCTCGGACTTGTTTTTACCGATCCATTGGCCGAAAGATATCGCCGGCCATATGTGGCCGCCTGTCCCTCCTGCTACAAGAAGCAATCTGGTAGTCATGGCCTATCCCTTTCCAAGATAACTCTCTTTTTCAAGTCGGAGTATTATTCCTATCCTGGACCACATGGTCAAAAGAGAAGTGCCGCCGTAACTGATAAAAGGAAGCGGCATGCCGGTCAAAGGAATAAGTTTTGTCACTCCAGCCACGTTTATTACAAGCGGGATCACTACTGTCAGAGTGACTCCCCATGTTAGCGATGACTTGAAGCCGTCAGGAACCCTGTAGTAGATCATTTTCGTCTGGCTCACCCAGAAAGCGAAAAGTCCGATGACGCCCAAAGTGCCCATAAGGCCAAGTTCTTCCCCTATCGCAGCATAAATAAAATCAGTATATGCCGCAGGGAGATAGTTGAGTTTCTGAAAACCATGCCCCAGCCCGGCGCCCCAAAATCCTCCATTGGAAAATGCAATAAGTCCCTGTATAGCCTGAAATCCTTTATCAAGCGGATCACTCCAGGGATCCAGGAATGCTGAAACTCTCCTCATTCTGTAAGGCTCAAGAAAAATCAGCATCGGGAAAATACATCCGCCAAGCAGTCCGCCTGCGACCACAGGCCACTTCCAGCCTATCCTTTCCACATACATCCCCATGGAGACTAAAAATATCAATATTATCGTTCCCAGGTCAGGCTGCAGTGAAAGCGGAACCGCAGCTATCACCACAAGTATTATCGTTGATAAAAATGCTTTCCCCGGATCTTTGTCCCATCTTGAAAGAAGCTTTGCAAGATGCAGTGCGATCGCAAGGCAAAGCAGTTCCCCCGGCTGGATCGAAACAGATGATCCGGGTACATCTATCCAGCGGCTGGCCCCCCCTACGTTCATGCCTACCCCCGGAATAAGAGGCAGCCAGCACATAAGCCAGGTCAGTATCAGTATGGGGGTGCTCAATTTGTACCAGAACCGCAGGGGGATAGCAAAGACCACAAACATTCCGCTGAGCGCGATAAGGAGCCATTGTGCCTGTTTTATTCCCATCTGAAAGGGAGTCCCTGTTAGGGTAAAAGAATTCGGGCTTGTTGTCGAAGTTATCATGAGGATGCCTACCCCGCTCAAAATCAGGGGGATGACCCAGATAAAGGGGTTGATCCTGAATTTCTTTTTATTATCCCTAACCTCTTCCATGCCGTTCATGACTTAAGAATCTCTCTCAATAATTCCTTTTGCCAGTTCACAAAAATGGTCTCCTCTCGCCCCGTAGTTGGGATACATATCCCAACTCGTACATGCGGGCGACAACAGTACTGTATCTCCCGGCACTGCGTTCCTGTATGCTCTCTCTACAGCATCTTCCATGGTCGATACTATGGTATAGCTTTTATATCCGGCCGCATCAAGTGCAGATGCTATCTTTTCCTTTTCTTCTCCAACCAGGACAGCACTTTTTGCATATTTTAAAACCGCTTCAGCAAGTGGCGCATAATCCTCGCCTTTGCCCTGTCCTCCCAAAATTATCACCTTGCTGCCTTCCAGAGAACTCATTGCGGTCACAGTTGCCGCTACATTAGTGCCTTTCGAATCGTCAACGAATGTAATTCCTTTGAAAGATCCTGCAAAGGCGCAGCGATGTTTTGGCGGCTGGTATTCAGAGATGGCTGCGGGATCTGCCGATCCGTGCCCCAGGAGCAAAAGGGCGGCCGATGCCATGGCAGTGTTTTCTATATTGTGAGATCCAAGCAGTTTTACTGCGTCGAAACCAAAGAGCCTGACCGGCATCTCTCCCTCACTGACACATATGAAGGCAGCCGAGCTTTCCCTGTCGAGATATATCCCTTTCCTGCTGTCGTCAGGCTTTCCCCAGCTCAGCGGATAACCCATGCCCTGAGGCACGTTGAGTACTTTTGAATCCCTCTCCTGGTAAATAGCATGTCCGTTCGGAACGAGGGACCTGATAATGTTGGCCTTTGCTTCAACGTATTTTTCGTAAGAACCGTGCCAGTCGATGTGATCCGGTGCAAGGTTGGTAACGACGGCGATATCGCATTTGAATTTATTTACCTTGTTCAGCTGGAAACTGCTGAGTTCAAGCACCAGAAAGTCGTTCTTCTTATAAGCTGCATTCGCTGCGGGGTTTCCGATGTTCCCGCCTGTCATCGAAGCCGCTCCTGATCTTTCCAGTAGAAAACCCGTCATGGAGGCTGTCGTCGTCTTCCCGTTGCTTCCTGTCACAGCTATTATTTTGCCGGACATGTAAGGATAGACAAAATCCAGCTCTCCTGTCACAGGGATCCCTTTGGAGACTGCGAGCTTTAAAACGGGTATATCCTGCGATATCCCTGAACTGAGGATGATCTCGTCACAGGCAAGAACTCTCTCCGTATTTCCTTCCTCTTCCCAATCTATTCCCATAACTTCAAAAGCTTTTACAGTCTCTTCATTTATCTTTTTGAGATCGGAGACGAATACTTCAGCTCCCAGTTTTCTGGCAAGTTCAGCCAGTGATCTGCCGCTCACGCCGGCACCGATCACAGAGATCTTTTTGCCCTTATATAAAGTATCGTTTTCCATATTGAAGCCTCCAACCAAACAAATTCGCTATATGCCAAACAAGTACTTATACCATAAATAACAATAAAAACAACAGCGACATCAAAATAAGCATACCTGCCGCGTGAACTATCCAGAAACGCGTGACTATCTGGGTCTCTTTCCACCCCAGCATTTCAAAATGGTGATGGACAGGGCTCATAAGAAATATTTTTTTGTTGAACGATCTTATTGAAATTATCTGCAGCAAGACGGAAATTATCTCCAGTCCGAATATGAACGAAATAGGAATAATAAAAATAAAAGCCCCTGACACTACGCAGAGGGAAAGAAGCAGACCGGCAAAAAAGTGAGCTCCTACATCACCCATAAAAACACTGGCCGGGAACGAATTATGCCATAAAAAACCTAAACATATGCCTGCCGCCGAACCTATCGAGATTATCACGGAGGGTTCACCGCCCAGAAAAGAGAGTGCTCCAAGTAGCGAGATCAGCACAGACCCGGCAGCAAGTCCGTCAAGACCATCCGTTACATTGACCGCGTTCTGAAGTCCGACTCCTGTGAAAGTAATGAGGCCTATCCCCACATACCGGGGTATCAGGACCGTCGGAAAAAGCAGCATAGAGTCAGGCGTGACCCACACAGCCCATGGAATTGTGACTATTACCTGAAGAACAAGTTTTTCCATGCTTTTGAGGCCGTCGCTTGACCTCCTGGAATATTTGATCCAGTCGTCCCAGATGCCTACCGCTGCCGCAAGAACAGGATAAAGTGCTATTTTTGAAAGTGTGTTTATCTCTGTGAAAGGGCTCAGGAACGATCCTGCATATATGGAAACCAGGAAAACGGGAACAAAGATTATTCCGCCCATTGTCGGAGTGCCCGTTTTGGTCTTTTCATGCCACGACGGGCCATAGAGCTTTGTTACCTGCTCTATTTTCAGCCTGTGCATTTTCTTTATCCACAACTGCTGAAAAAATATTTCAGCAAAAAGAGATAAAGCAAGGACCATAACAAATTCAGTATACATATCAACCCTCCGTTAAAAGAGCCACAAGCCTCTTAAGTCCGTATGAGTTTGAACCCTTGATCAAAAGCACGGAATCGGGAAAGGATACGGTCCGGGTAAGGCCTGTTATCTCTTCGAAGGATCTGTGCCTTTCTGCATTGGCCGGCATTTCGATCGTTGAGTCAAACCATTCCTCTCCCAAAAGAATGACCCTGCTGAATTCAGAGACCGACATTAGTATCTCCCGGTGCCAGTGAGCCGAAGCTCCGCCAAGTTCCCTCATCCCGCCAAGTACTGCATATGCTGCCAGCCCCGAACTTTCTGCCACGTTCATGGTGTTTTCGATAGCTGCCATCATGGAACGAGGATTGGCATTATATGCCTCGTCTATCACCCATTGATTTTGGGGCAGTTTTTTACATATTCCTCTTCCTGAGATCGGCATGAATTTCGAAAGTATTTCCGCTGCTTCTGATATTTCCACTCCGAAGCTCTTAGCTGCCAGAAAGGCATAGCCAACGTTATACGAATGCTGCGCGCCGAAAAGCCCGGTCTTCAGTTCAAAGCGTATTCCGCCGAGATCGTAGGCAGAAATCAGATTAGCCCCTTCACCTGTCAACGAGACGACAGAATCAAGGATCTTTAATCCACTGTCTTCTTTTCTTCCTACTCCAATTCTTTTAATGTTATTATAATTATAAGACAACTCTTTTTTTAGAAGCTCATTGTCTGAGTTATATATTATCATCTCAAGTTTTTCTGAGCCGCATATCTCCATTTTTGCATTTAAGACGCCTTCAATGTCCTTGAAGCCTTCCAGGTGTGCAGGAGCGACCTCGGTAATAATTGCCAGATGGGGAGGAAAGAGTGATACCATATCCCTTATCTCTCCAAAATGGTTAGTTCCGAACTCAAGGATCAATATCTCCGTATCTTCAGGCATCGCAAGTATCGTCAGGCTGCATCCGATCACGGTATTAAAGCTTCTGATGGCGCTGTGGACCTTATTGCCCGGCTGCAGCAGACTGACTGTCAGCTCCCTGGTGGTCGTTTTTCCCACGCTTCCCGTTATTCCTATTACCTTAGGCGCCTGTAGTTTGAGATATTCGCGGGCGATCTCTGCAAGCGCTTTTTCAGTATCGGGAACAGCTATTACTGAGATCCCTCCATAGTCGGGTTCCATGAGCATGAGTTCTTCTATCTTGTTCGAATTTACAAGCAGAAGCTTTGCCCCTCTTTCTACTGCTTTATACACAAAATTATGCCCGTCTGTATTCTCACCTTTTAATGCAACAAACGCATCTCCCGGACCTACTTCCCTGCTGTCGTTCTTCCATGAACGGCACAGCTGGATATCAGGCCCGTAATGCATTCCGCCTGACCATAAGGCGGCATCTGAAACCCTGGACTGTGACATCAGATCACCTCTTTGCCTTTTTCCCTGCACCACTCGAACATTACGTTTTTGTCCAGGAATGGTATCGGCCCGTCTTTAAGGATCTGGTATGGTTCAGGTCCCTTCCCCGCTATCAGGAGGATGTCATCCGGACCTGTCCTGCTAAGACCTTCAAATATCGCCGATTTCCTGTCGACTATAATGGTGTATTCGAAAGTGTGTTTTTTCGCTCCCTCTTCTATTTCGGAAACGATGACTTCAGGATCTTCGCTTCTGGGGTTGTCCGAAGTAATGATGACAGAATCTGCCAGCTTTGCCGCTATCTCACCCATTATGGGACGTTTTGTTTTATCCCTGTCGCCCCCGGCGCCAAAGACAATGAAAAGTTTCCCTTTACAGACGCTCCTGAGAGTTTTAAGAACTTTTTCGAGGCTGTCCGGGCTGTGGGCAAAATCGATCACACATGTTCCAGAGCCTGATATTATGTAGCGTTCAAGCCTTCCGGGGACCTGCTTCATCAAAAGCAACCCCTCCATTGCAGTTTTGTCGCGGACTCCCAGTGACCAGCATATCGAAAGAGCCTGGAGAGCATTCATGATGTTGTACTCGCCCAGCAAAGGAAGCCTTGAGGCGACGGCTATCTTTGAATCCGGTGTGCTTATTTCCACATCCATGCCTTCGATCGAAGTCCCCTTGACCTCCGCAAAAAACCTTGAATCTTTATCGCTTGTTCCATAACTGATCGCCCTGCTGCCAAGGTCGCTTATGAGGCGCCGGCCATAGCTGTCATCGCTGTTTACTGCAGCCATCCAGTTGTTTCGCATATATTTTTCAAAAAGGGTCTTTTTCGCCTTATAGTAGGATTCCATGTCTTTATGGAAATCAAGATGGTCTACAGTCAGGTTAGTAAAGCCTGCACGGTCAAAGGAGACTCCTTCTATCCTTCCCTGAACTATCGCGTGGGAAGATGTCTCCATTACGCATGCGCTGCAGCCGTTATTGACCATCCTGCTGAGCCAGCGCTGCAGATCGGAACCTTCAGGGGTAGTATGTTCGGCATCTTCGATTTGATCTCCGTCATCGTAGTATATGGTACCCAAGAGGCCTGTTTTGATACCCGCGTGATCAAGGATCGATTTTGTCATAAATGCAGATGTGGTTTTCCCGTTTGTACCGGTCAGCGCGATCATCGTCAGCTTCTTTACCGGTTCGTCATAAAGGACCGATGCGACTATCCCCATATTGCGCCTGATATCCTCTGAAATGATCTGCGGCACCTGAAGGTCAAGCTTCCGTTCGCACAGAAGGGCAGAAGCTCCCGATGTAAAAGCTTTTTCAGCATAGTCATGCCCGTCGCTGTGATCTCCCTTTACGCAGGCAAATATCGATCCGCGAAGATCCTTTCTGCTGTCTGAAACCAATTGGGAAATTTCGGGGTCGTTTTCCGGGCTCCAGTTCTCAGGTTGCCAAAGCCTGTATTTCAGGTCGCTTTTTTCAAGTCTTGCGAGCAATTCTCTTATTTTCACAAAAACACCCCCGCTTACATGTAGGTTTTCAGATTTTACATTCGATAGGTACTGATGAAAATACTAGTATTATCAGATATACTTTTTGCCCCTTTTGCTGCACCATGTCTCCATGGCATTTTTATCAGAATATGGGACAGGCCCATCTTTCAGTATCTGATAAGATTCCGGACCTTTCCCGGCAAGCAGCAGTATATCTCCGGTCTTCAGGTTTTCAAGGCCAAAATCAACTGCCTGGTTTCTGTCAATAATGACACTGCATTCGGCAGCATGTTTTTTGGCTCCCTCAAGTATCTCAGCAGCAATATCTGCCGGATCCTCGCTTTTGGGATTATCTGAGCTTATGATCACTTTGTCAGCAAACCTGGAGGCAGTTTCTCCCATAAGAGGGCGCTTGCTTGTATCGCTCTCTCCGCTTGCGCCGAACACAACTGCCAGTTTTCCCTCGCATATTGACCTAAGTGCTGTAAGGATCTTTTCAAGACCGTCAGGGTTATGCGCAAAATCTATTACACATGTTCCGCTATCTTCAATAAGATATCTTTCAAGTCGGCCCGGCACCTGTCTCATTTTGACAAGTCCCTCAAGCGCGGATTCACATCCTATGCCAAATGTCCAGGAAAGGGAGAGGGCCTGAAGGGCGTTCATAACATTGTAGGAGCCAATAAGCGGAAGTTTTGCCTCTATGGGGTTTTTCTGATGGGGTGTTCTTATCTCTACATCCATGCCCTCAACCGAAACTTTTTTTACACATGCGCAGAAATCCGCCCCATTGTTCACAAGACTGTATCCAACGCAGCGTTTTCCAAGTTCCCGGTAAAGACGCTCTCCGTATGGGTCATCAAGGTTTACGGCCGCACGCCAGTCACCTCTCATGTAGTTCTTGAAGAGGCTGCTTTTTACTTCGAAGTATGATCCCATATCCAGGTGGTAGTTGAGATGATCTACAGTCAAATTGGTAAAGCCTGCCCTGTCATAGAGCACCCCGTCTATGCGCCCCTGGCTTATCGCGTGTGATGAAGCTTCCATTACGCAGGCGCTGCATCCGTTCAGGACCATTCTGTTGAGCCAGGCCTGGAGGTCGGAACCTTCCGGTGTGGTATGCTCGGCTTCCTCCTTCAGGATCCCGTCGTCACACCAGACTGTCCCAAGCAGGCCTGTCTTTATTCCGGAATTCTCCAGAATAGACTTTGTCATGAAAGTCGAGGTAGTTTTGCCGTTGGTACCGGTTATCCCGATCATCTTAAGCCTGGAGACAGGTTCGCTATACAGTATAGAGGCGACTCTGCCCATGTTTCTCCTCACATCAGGGCAGATCAGCTGCGGAATATCGATATCATTTAAGGGATGTTCACAAAGCAGGGCCGCTGCTCCTGAGGAAATTGCCGCATGAGCGAAGTCATGTCCGTCGGAATGCTCGCCTCCCACACAGGCAAAAATAGAGCCCTTTGTGACTTTTCTGCTGTCCGAAACCAGATCATCCACTTCAGCCAGAGAGATATATCGGGGATCTGAAGCGCTGTGGATCCTTACATCAAGAGGACTTTTTTCCAACAATGAAACCAGAGAGCTTAATTTCATATAAATACACCTCCATCAGATCCAAAGCGCAATTTTATTGCCAATTTATTCAAAGAGTCAAGAAATCGATTATCAGCCAATAACCACCGATCTATCAGTTTAATTCGGTTTTTATGAGATCTTTTTCCGGAGGAGATACCTGCACTATGTCTTCAGCGATAGCTTTAAATATCGGTGCCGCTATCTGACCGCCGTAATACCTGGCCCCCTGCGGCTCACCGAGACTGATTATCATCACATACTTTGGTTTTTCTGACGGCCAGAAGCCCACAAAAGAAGCAACATAATGTCCTTTTGTATATCCGCCCCCGGATGCTATCTGGGCAGTTCCTGTCTTTCCTGAGATTGAAACTTTATCAGTAAAAGCTAGTTTTCCTCCGCCTTCACTTACAACCATTTTCATCGCGTTCTTCATAAACTCGGCGGTCTTGGGCGACATGACCTGATAGCGGACCCTGCGTCCGCCTTTGTGTATCACATTGCCATCGCTGTCACGGACCTCGGCTATCAGATAAGGTTTCAGCAGCGATCCGCCGTTGGCTATGCTGCCGATAGCCATGACCGCCTGCAGCGGAGTGACTGCGATCCCCTGACCTATAAAAATGTTCGCCGGAACAGTCCCAAGCCACTCTTCCGGGGATTTGATAAGCCCCGACTCCTCTCCAGCAAGCTCGATCTCTGTTTTTTCACCGAAACCGAACTGTTTGAGCATTCCGTATGCCTGATGCCTCGGGACTCCCATAGACATCACAGTCATCCCGATATTGCAGGAATTCATCAATACATGCGTAAGATCCTGGATCCCGTGCGCTTTTTTGTTGACTTCGCTCATGGACTTATCTGCCAGCCTCATGGTACCTCTGCAGTTATAAGTACTGTTCCTATTGGCAGCAGCTGTTTCGACCGCTATAGACATTGTAATGGGCTTAAAGATCGATCCGGGTTCGAACACTCTTCCTACTGCATTATTCCTTACTGCATTTTGATCTTTAAGATTTTTCCTGTCATTTGGATCCAACGACGGATAGCTTGCAAGAGCCAGGACCTCTCCGGTATTGGGATCTACGCAGACACCTGCGCCCCATGTAGCTTTTGCGGTTTTTGCACCCTCGCTCAGACGCCATTCCATTATCTGCTGTATCCGTGAATCTATCGTCAGACTTATCGAGCCGGAGGTGTTTTTCAGGACGCCTGATTTTCCACCCATAATATCTAATGTTTTTCCTTTGGAATCCCTTGTCATAAATCGTGTCCTGGGAGGCGAGAAAAGTATGTGGTTCCAGGCAAGCTCAACTCCGGCCTGTCCGTAATCATCGATATCACAGTAACCAAGAACATGTGATGCAAGTTCTCCATGAGGATAGACCCTTATCCTCTCGCTGATCGTATAGAGTCCCGGGATCTCTTTTTTTAAGAATGCATCTGCTTTTTCTTTTGGAACATTCCTTATGACCCAATGGAATCGGCCCGGAAGATCTTTGGAGAATTTCTTTGCTACGTTTTTGCCGAATGGTTTTGAAAGCAGATCAGCACTTTTAGGATCCCAGTACTTTGGGTCTATAAAAAAACTTGTGGCAGGTACAGAGACTGCCAGCGGGATCCCGTTACGGTCTTTTATTTCCCCTCTGGATGCACTGACTGCCACACTTGCCCAGTATTGTCTCTGCGATTGCCTTACGACTCTTGTGTCGGGTCTGAGCTGGATCCATGCCGTACCTGCCGCAAGGATTATCAGCACTAAATATACGGCCTTCCACACAGACTTTGACCGTCTGATGTTCTCGGGCTCATTCTTTTTAATTCTTGGCATGTGCCTTCCTTACAAAAGGATTGATGTAATCAAGAAAGCCTGTTTTTTCTTCCATAGGATATACGACCGCCTGAGCCACCATGATGTCAGAATTATCTACTTTGACTGTCCTTATATCCTCAGCATTCACCATGCCAAGCTCTTCTCGGGCATAGCTGTATATCCTTGCCGGTGAAAGCAGTTCCGAATATTTTTTCGACATGTCGAGATTCGATTCCCTGCATGCTTCGATCCTTCCTGCAGTCTCAGAAATCCGGTGTTCAAGATACAAGCCGTAAAGACGCAGGGTCCCAAGCGCAGCTGCGCATATAAAAACAGATAAAAAACAAATTACGAAAAGAGATGAATGCGGTCTTTCATTTTCATGTCGGCATTCTGTGTATTGCATCGGCTTTGTCACCTTTCCTGGAAATTTCTGTTTCTGATTCAAAGATCCTGAGCTTAGCGCTTCTTGATTTGTAATTGCTTTCTATTTCGGTCTCGGAGGGGGTTATGGCTTTCCTTGGTTTTGCCCGACCTAAACCTTCCTCCTGCCACTTCCTGAATCTGGTTTTAACTATTCTGTCTTCGAGCGAATGATACGATATCGTTATGATCTTCCCCCCGGGGGCAAGTATCTTCAGTGATCCATCCAGAGCTTCTTCAAGAGCATTCATTTCATCGTTTACCGCGATCCTCAGCGCCTGAAAGATCTTTCTTGCGGGATGACCTCCCATTTTTCTCTGGACCGGGGCGGGCAGTATTTTCCTTATCAGCTCGACAAGGTCCCCTGTAGTGATGATGCTTTCTCCGGCTTCCCTGTTTCTGACGATGCCTCTGGCGATCTGGTAAGCATACTGTTCTTCTCCATACTTCCTGAAAGCTTCCGTAAGCTCTTTAATTGACCAAGAGTCAAGTATTTCCTTCGCAGTAAGCTCGCTGTTCGTCCCCTCGGCGGCGTCCATCCTCATATCCAGCGGACCGTCTTCCTGAAAAGAGAAACCCCTGTCTGACTCTGTGATCTGCATGTTCGAGACCCCCAGATCGAAGAGTACGGCTGACGCACCTGTCCATCCCGGTCTCTCTTTTAGCTTTTCAATGTGCCTGAAGTTGTCAGCTTCAATTTCAAATCTTTCTGAAAACCGTGACAGATTATCCTGAGCTATTTTTCTGGCGTATGGGTCCTGGTCGAATCCTATGACATAGGCACCGGTGCAGTTATTTAGAATGAATCCGGTATGCCCTCCCAGCCCCAATGTCGCATCTACCGTTATCCCGACCTCTTCCCAGGGCATGAGTGCTTCAAGCACCTCATTGACCATTACCGGGACATGTTCTTTCATATTCCTTCAAGGTCCTCAGCGAGATCACTGAAATCCATCAGGACTCCGCTGCGCTGTTCTTCCCATCTGATGCTGTCCCATACCTCGAGATGATCTTCAAGGCCGATTAGCGTCACTTCCTGATCTACTCCTGCATACTCCCTCAGCCCTGAAGGGATCAAAACCCTCCCTGAACCGTCTATTTCCAGCTCTGTGGCCATAGAGAGCAAAACTCTTCTGAAATCGCGGGTCTTTTTCTTGAAGGAAGAGAGATCTTTAAGCTTCAGTATGAGCTCTTCCCACCTGCTGACAGGATAAAGCGCTATACAGCGGTCTATGCCGATAGTCGCAACGATGGAAGAACCCAGTTCTCCCCTGAAGCGAGCTGGCAACACCGTTCTGCCCTTACCATCAAGTTTATGGTTATAGCTTCCCACCAGCATAGATAAATCACCCACTTTGCTCCACTTTGTACCACTTTGTCCCACATTAAACCCAATGATATCACAAAGCAAGACTTTTAAATTTAATCCAATAATCTAAATTAGTCCTATAGAATCAAAATCTTAGAATTGTTTGATTGTGACAGGGTTTTGATAGCTTCTTTATTATAAAAACGCGTATTGGTTCCTCTGTGTATGCATACAAGGAAAATCTAAAAAACTTAATATTTTAAATTTATTGCGTTTTTTATTAAAAAAGAGTGGCGACAGGTTTTAAAACCTGTCGCCACTCTTTAAACGGGAGCACTCAATAAGCCGGGTTCTGTAAAAGACTAAGTCCTCTCCAGCCATTTATCTAATTCCGTCCTTGCAGACGGACTCTAGCGGTCGTACCCGGGAGTCAGCGGGCAGCTTCACACTCCCCTATTCGACCTTGCTCCGGATGGGGTTTGCCTGGCCCGAAGGTCGCCCTTTCGGCCGGTGGGCTCTTACCCCACCTTTTCACCCTTACCCGCTTTCGCAGGCGGTATATTTCTGTGGCACTTTCCCTGAGTTCACACCCGCAGGATTTTATCCTGCATCCCGCCCTGCGGAGCCCGGACTTTCCTCCCGCGCATAGCGCCGGCGGCTGGATCTTGTACTCCCAACACAAGTATAGCAGATTTTATCTGATGATTAAAAAAAAGCCCGATATAAAAACCGGCGATCGGCGAAAGCGGTTTTAATATCGGGGCTAGAATGTTTCAAGATCGATAAATAATTTATCTGCTAGTGGGAACGGACGATCTCCTTTATGACCATCAGTCTCGAAAGGGTCGATCGTTCCATTTCCTCGAGCTTCATTGAGATAGAGTGGATCGCTTCAACAAACGAAGGGATCATTACGTGCTCAAGTGCGTTTACCCTTCTCCTTGTCCTCTCTATCTCAAGGGCCATTGACCTCAGGGCTTTCTCTTCAGCGGCAAGTTTTACGAGCCTTGGCATAAGTTTCAAAAACTGCTCAAGTGCAATGTCAAGGCTTCCCGGTGAAGTGCCCAGGCCGTAGTTGAGCTCGACTTTCTGTTCAGGCAGCTCAAACGAAGGGGCGCGTACACTCATTATGTTTATAAAATGTACATTTACTCTCATGTTCCCGCCTGCGTTCATGAGGGTCTGTTCCAGCATTTCCGGCAGAGTCTGTGCTCTTGCAAGCAGGAAACCCGCATAACAGGAACTGATCTCTTTTTCGATCTCCTGCCTGAGTTCCCAGACAAATTTCGCTTTCGCAAGAAAGGCCTTAACGAGTGCGTCCTGCTTATCTTTAAGCAGTTTGTGCCCCCTCTTGGCTACGACAAGCTGTCTTTTGAGCTTTGAAAGCTCCATCCGGTTGGGGTTGACGTTCAGTGCCTTCGCCATTAGAGGTCACCCCCTCCTATGCTTCTTTGATCTCAAGCGTCTCGTCTTTTTTTGCTTCGACCAGCGGCTTCAGATATTTATCGATATACTCGTCCCTCACACGCTTAAGTTCCTTGGTAGGAACGATAGTCAGGAGTTCCCATCCAAGAAGCAGAGTCTCCTCTACGGTCCTGTTTTCATATTCTCCCTGGCGCACATATTTGTCTTCAAACAGGTCTGCAAACTTGGCGAATGCCTTGTCTTCATCAGAGAGGGCTCCCTCTCCGAGGATGACTGCAAGTTCTTTGGCTTCCTTACCCCTTGAATACGCAGCAAACAGCTGGTTCATCAGGTCCGCATGATCCTCGCGGGTCTTGCCTTTTCCTATTCCCTTGTCCTTAAGACGGGAAAGGGACGGCATGACATCGACAGGCGGATATATCCCTTTACGGTGGAGTCCTCTTGCCAGGATGATCTGCCCCTCAGTGATGTATCCAGTAAGGTCGGGGATGGGGTGTGTCTTGTCGTCTTCAGGCATTGTGAGTATCGGGAGCTGGGTGATCGATCCCTCTTTGCCGCGAAGCCTTCCTGCCCTCTCGTACATAGTGGCAAGGTCAGTATATAGATAACCCGGATAGCCGCGGCGGCCAGGGACCTCTTTACGGGCAGCTGAGATCTCTCGCAGCGCTTCGCAGTAGTTTGTAAGGTCAGTAAGTATTACCAGTACGTGCATGCCCTGTTCAAAAGCGAGATACTCAGCTGCTGTAAGAGCAAGGCGCGGAGTTGAAATACGCTCGATCGCAGGGTCGTCTGCAAGGTTTACAAACATTACCGTACGTTCGAGGGCTCCCGTCTTCCTGAAGTCTTCCATAAAGAAAGATGCCTCTTCAAAGGTGATGCCCATGGCTGCGAATACAACGGCAAAATTAGCGTGTCCGCTGATGACCGTAGCCTGGCGTGCTATCTGGGCTGCTATCTGGTTATGAGGCATACCGCTTCCGGAAAATATCGGCAGCTTTTGGCCCCTGACAAGCGGGTTCATTCCGTCGATCGTCGAGATGCCTGTCTGGATGAACTCTGACGGGAAGTCGCGTGAGAACGGGTTGATAGGGTCTCCGTTGACATCAAGGTATGCTTCGGGAATTATGGGGGCACCGCCGTCTATGGGGTCTCCCCTTCCGTTGAATATTCGTCCAAGCATGTCTTTTGAGACAGGCAGCTTAAGGACGTCGCCCAGAAACCTTATCTGTGTCGTGTTGACGTCTATGCCCGTGCTTCCTTCGTAAACCTGAACAAGCGCTTTTGTCTCTGATATCTCCAGGACCCTTCCGCGCCTGCGCTCTCCATTGCCAAGACGGATCTCCGCCAGTTCGTCATAGCTGACATCTTCGATCTTTTCAACCACCATAAGCGGACCGGAGAGGTTGGAGATCGTTTTATACTCCTTAGGCAACATCATCAAGGCCACCTCCAGCAGCGCTCAGTTTTCCCAGCTCAGTCTTTATTGTAGTCTCAAGAACGTCCAGGTTGTTTAGGTCGCTCTCTTCAATGTATCTCATACGCGCGATATCTTCCCTGATTGGAAGGTCAATAACTGAGCGAAGCATTCCTCCGCGGGTAAGTACCTGCATTCCAAGACGATGGAAAGTGAGGATGTTTCTGAGCATTTTGAACTGTTTGTCCATAGATGCGTAGGTATCTATCTCGTGGAATGAGTTCTGGTGCAGGAAGTCTTCCCTTATTGATTTTGATGTCTCGAGCACCATTCTTTCTTCCTTGGAAAGGGCGTCCAGACCGACAAGGCGAACTATTTCCTTCAGCTTGTCCTCGTCTTCGAGCAGGCTCATCGCTTCAGTCCTGTATGTGCTCCATTCTCCGTCATAGATGGCATCCCAGTGTTCACCCAGAGTATGGGCGTAGAGGGAGTAGCTCGAAAGCCAGTTGATAGCAGGGAAATGCCTCTGGTAAGCCAGCTGTGCATCAAGTCCCCAGAAGACCTTTGTAACGCGCAGTGTGTTCTGTGTGACCGGCTCCGAAAGGTCTCCTCCGGGAGGTGATACCGCTCCGATAACAGAGATGGCCCCTTCTCTTCCGTCGCTTCCGAAACAGATAGCCCTTCCTGCTCTTTCGTAGAATGATGCAAGCCTCGTTCCGAGGTAAGCGGGGTATCCTTCTTCTCCGGGCATCTCTTCAAGACGTCCTGACATTTCACGGAGAGCTTCAGCCCAGCGCGATGTCGAGTCGGCCATAAGAGCTACGGAATAGCCCATGTCACGGAAATATTCCGCTATCGTGATACCCGTGTATATTGAAGCTTCACGGGCAGCGACAGGCATGTTGGAAGTATTTGCTATAAGCAGGGTCCTCTTCATAAGAGGCTGTCCCGAACGGGGGTCCTCAAGTTCAGGGAACTCAAGGAGAACGTCCGTCATCTCGTTTCCGCGTTCTCCGCATCCGATGTAGACGACTATTTCTGCGTCAGCCCACTTTGCAAGCTGATGCTGTATAACAGTCTTTCCGGATCCGAAAGGACCGGGAACGCATGCCGTTCCTCCCCTGGCTATCGGGAAAAATGTATCTACGACCCTCTGACCGGTCGTAAGCGGGATCTCCGGCGGAAGCCTCTTTACTACGGGACGTGGTTTACGTACAGGCCATCTCTGCAGGAGTTTGATCTCGTGGTCATTACCTTTTGCGTCTGTAATGACAGCTATGGTCTCTTCTACAGTGAAATCGCCCTGTTTGATCTCTTTGACCTTTCCTTTGACCCCGTGGGGGACCATTACTTTGTGATCCACAAGGACGGTCTCCTGGACAGAACCAAGGAAATCTCCGGCAGCGACTTCAGCTCCGGTTTCAATACATGGGACAAAACTCCATTTTTTAGTCCTGCTTACCGCGGGAACGCTTATTCCGCGAAGTATGTACGGGCTGTTTGCCGTTTTTTCGATGCTTTCGAGCGGACGCTGGATGCCGTCGAAAAACTCTTCTATCAGTCCGGGCGCAAGTTCAACACTCAAAGGTTCCCCCGTGCTGACAACAGGCTCTCCGGGTTTCAGGCCGGAAGTTTCTTCGTATACCTGAACAGAAGCCGTATCATCTTTCAGTTCAATAATTTCACCGACAAGGCCTGCGTCTCCGACTCTTACGACGTCGAACATGCAGGCTCCGGCCATGCCTTTAGCAATGACAAGCGGACCGGAGATCTTTGCGATGAATCCTGCTATGGCATTAGGAGTAGCCACTCACATCGCCTCCATTTTCATCATTTCACACCAAAGATATCCATGCCAACAGCACGCTCTACGTTGCGTCTGATAGAACTGAGGCCGACTCCCATGGATCCGCTTTGGTTGGGTACTGGAATTATGCACATATCTGTAGATTCGTTGACTTCATCAACAGCTTGCTGGTACTTGGAGAAAAGGGCTTCCTCAACAAAGAGGGCAGCGTATCCCTTAATGGCAAACCTGTTCATGATCTCCCCGATAGAATCCCTGTTCTCATCTGTTATTTCAACAACATCAAGGCCTATTGCCTTGAATGGAAGTATGCTGTCATAGCTTCCGACTGCTGCCATCGGTGAACCCTTATCAGACGTAGCCATGGCGCATAAGCCTCCTTAGATGGTCCTTGTCCCCTTTGTTTCTTTTGGAAACAGTGATCACCCTGATGTTTTTTATTTCCATTTCCTTGGCCCAAAGGTAGGCCGGAATGTTCTCTGGAGCAGAAGGGCTGTATCTTCCTGCCGCGATCTTCTCCATGTAACAGTCATCCAGCACCCTCTCCAGTGAAAGGATGAGGTCTGAATAACCACCGGAAGCATCAATGCCCCCTATTATTTTTCCGAAATCGGAGAACTCAATAGCCCTGCCCCAGGTTTCAAACGGTTCAGATATAAGGGATGCCAGCATGTTGACATCGATCGTGCCGCCCTCGTGAAGGAATGGAAGCGCTTTTGACGCGTCATAATTGAACCTTTTGAGCCTCAGCAGGGTCCGTATATTCTCTCCGTCGGTCCTTGTCCGGATCCAGCTTATTATCCCAGGCATGTCCAGCTCATGAGCTTTCTCAAGCATCACTTCGAACATTCTCTTATCTATCAGTCTCTCAACTTCAAGAACGTCCTTGCTCTGTTCCCAGACCGTTATGCATTTGGGGATCAGAGTGTTGAGTCCGAAAGGAAGAAGTCTGTATTCTTCCGATTCGACATTCATGATGATATCGTCCAAAGGGTAAGATCCCAGAGATGTGAGCAGATCCCACCTCTTTTTGCCTCCTGTCCTGACATTGAACATGCTTTTCAGCAGAACTTTCACATTATGAAAGTCATACTGCAGCCTCATAATATCAACTATCGCCTTGTCAGGAACGAAGGTACGGATCTCTTCATATATGCTGTGAAGGTCTGCTTCAAGAACTTTGTCAAAGTCAGACCCGTTTGTCTGGGAAGTAAGCGCGGAGGAATATGATGTCTCCCCAAGTATCTTGAGGATGGACGCAAAATCTTCAGCGTCGATCATTCTCTGCAAAACTCCGGAATCAAGAAGGCGATGCTCCATTGCGCGGATACGTGCAACAGCATAACCGTATGCCCCTTGACTTGACATCAGTCCACCTCCCTCATTCCACTTCTGACGGGAACAAACGTTTTACGACGTCGGATTCCTGCTTTTCCTGAGCTATCTGAATAAGCATGTCCCATGAGCAGTTTGTACTTATCTTTCCTCTCGTGAGTATGAATCCCCCGGCAATATCAGGCTTATCCTCGGAAAATACCAGTTCCGTTCCGTTTTCCTTATTGAAACCGTCAAGCCAGGCCTGATCCAGGTATTTTTCTTCACGTGAGATCTGTATCTCTTCTTTTTTAGTTGTTAATGCGCATTTAAGAAGCACTTCACAGAGTTTAACGTAATCATCCCTATCGATGATCCTCATCTTTTCAAGGGACAGGTCAAAAACATCCTGTATCAGATTACGGCTGGATTGAAGCATCATCTTTTTGACATCCAGATTCGCGACTATTTCACGGCGACGGAAAATCTCAGGACGCTCAACTTCAAAACGGCGAATAAAGCCAGATTTTATGGAGTCGATTTCCTCTTCCGCTCTCTGTGCTGTAAGCTCAGCCTTGGCCCTGGCCTTAGCCAGTATTTCATCGGCCTCGCGCTGGGCGTCACTTCTGATTTTTTCTGTTATCTGGGCCAAAGACATGGTCTTCCCCCGTTCTTTTTAAAGCTTTATGCCATTGAGCATCAAAATACTGACAAGAAGCCCAAAGACTGCATACGTTTCACACATAGCCGGGAGGATGACAGCTTTGCCTATCTGTTCCGGACGTTTTGATATCATCAAGATCGAAGCAGCTGAAGATTTGCCCTGCCAGATAGCAGAATAGAAACCGGAGATAGCGATGGGAAGGCAAGCAAAACAGATACCCAGTCCCTGCCAGACTGTGAGGGAAACATCCCCTGCTCCCAGAAGGCCTGCCTTCTGAAGGGAGAGGACTGCTACCAGCAGACCATATATACCCTGTGTTCCGGGAAGAGCAAGAAGGACGAGCGCATAACCGAATTTCTTTGGATCTTCAGTCATGATCCCGGCAGCAGCTTCATTTGCTATGCCTATTCCCCATGCAGATCCTGAGCCTGCAAAACCTACTGCCAGTGCTGCCCCAAGTATTACAAGCATCGGGCCCAGCTGTTCGGAAATCGTTGAGAGCATTGTTTCCATAGTGAACTATTACCTCCTCAGTTAATAAATACTTAATTTTGTTGTTTATATTAAATAAAACTTATTGCTTTTCTTCTGACAAGCGTGCAAAAGTCGTCACATTCCGCAGCGGGGTAAAATCCTTCCCGTTTGCGTCGTAAAACTTCCCAAAGAACTCCACATACTGGAGCCTCAGAGAGTGGATAAAAGCCCCAAGAAGGTTCACCGCAATACTGAAAAGGTGCCCCATTACAAATATCAGTATGGCCAGCGGTATTCCGACATAGGGAGTTCCTGCTACAAGCTTCGCAAGCAGGTTAATGACCATTCCGACTGCTGCAGAGCCCAGTCCCAGGGCCAGCAGTCTGCTGTAGCTGAGCACATCTCCGAGATAGCCTGTCACGTTGTAGAGACTCAAAACACCGGAGAAAAGCTTTCCTGCTATGTTTGATTTGGTCCTTCCCTGCGTTGCCACAAGGACCAGCGCTCCGGCAATGGCAATATATTTTGAAATTCCAGCCAAAGTGCCTGTCAGCATTCCGGAAGAACTGAGCCCGGTAAGCAGAAGCCCGCACAAGAACAGGATCCATCCGCCGTGGTCGGCCAGAGCCTCAAAGCGTTCTCCGTTTGTCCAGCTGTTCTTGAAGGCAATCAAAAGGCCAAAGATGACCTGGATGAACCCAAGGCCCAGCGAGATCGTAAGCAGCGTCATGGGATCGTTCATCGGATCCATGAACTGCAATGCATCCTTTATCGGCACAAGCGCACTGAGGAACGGAAATGCAGTAATACTGTCACCGAACCAGGAGCCTGTAAGAGCTCCTACAATGACGGAGAAAACCATGCCAATGGTAAGCATGATAAAAAATTTGCGCAGGGTAGGTGAAAGCTGATGCTTTACTATAAAGTACCCGAATACCCCGCTTAGTACCAGGCCGTAACCCGCATCACCGAAGCACATTCCCAGAAAGAGAAAGAAGAACGGAGCCATCAGAGAGGTCGGATCTACTCCGCCATAAGTGGGAGTGCCGTACATAAGTGTAAGGGGTTCCATAGAAGATGACCAGCCCGGATTTTTGAGCAGCGTCGGGGGCAATTCCCCTTCATCAGGTTCTATAAGTGAAAATTCAGAGAGCGACTCATAGGGGCGGACAGTTTTCTCTACCATGCCCCGGCAATCCTTGGGCATCCAGAAAGACCAGATAAAAACATCATCTGTCGGTACGCCCGAGATCATGGATCCGATCCTGTCACTGAGTATGCTCCAGTAATCCCCGTAGTAGCGTGCCATATCAAGACCTTCCTCCGCCTTTGATGCGATCTCCGCACAGAGTACTGCTTCTTCCTTCTCTGCTTTTTCGATTTCCGAAGTCAGCTTTACGCGTTCTTCTTCGGCAGTCAGTTCAAAATCTTTTGGTACGTCGATCCTTCCTGCAGAAAATTCGGAAGCGATGGACTGTATTTTTTCCAGGTCAGATTTTTTGAAAAGCACTGCAAATGTTGAAACAGGGTCTTTTTCATTTTCGGGAAGCTTCTGGTATTCAACAAAATCGCCAAGTTCTGATCCAAGCTTTGAGACAAACCCCGCTACAGATGACTTGGGGATGGTGTAAACAGCTCCGCCTATCATTTCTGTACCTGTTGTAAAAAATTCAAGAGGATATTTGATCGAATTAAGGAGCATTGATTGTGTAAGAAGACCTTTGAGCCTGGAGATCTCAGCTCTCGTCTCTGTTGCTTTTCTTTCTTTTTCCCTTAGTTCCGCAACGAATGCCCTGAATTTATCTTCGTCTGCTTTTTCCGCAAGCTCAGAAAAACCAATAGTGGGAATGTCGCCCAACATCCTTGCGATCGAACTGCCCTTGTTAATTTCAAGTGGTTCAAGAAGGCGCGCCGTGAATCTTACATCGCTGAGAAGTTCGTCTGTCTTACGCTGCCTGGTTCGAAGCTGGAGCATTGCCGAACTGTCTACCGCACCGCCGGCCTCTCCTGTGAACTCGCAGCAGCCAAGTGCCTGTAATTTTCCCACAAGCTCATCTGCAACAGATCTATGAACAGCTATCCGCGCCTTACTCATCTCAGCAAGAGCCATAAGTCGTCATCACCTCTTTCACCAGCCAATCGGCCACTTCAGCAGCAGAAGCCTTTCTGTCCTCATAGCATTCCTGCGCTTCTTTCTGGCCTTTTTCCAGTATCTCCCTGGCTTTCAGTTCTGCCTCTTTTTCTGCATTTGCGACAGATTCGCGCCACTGCCTGTGGCATTGCTGCCGGGTATCCTTTATTGACTGTTCCGCATCTGCCTGGGCAGATGCGATGATCTTTGCCGCCTCAGCCTTTGCTTCAGCAATGATTGCCTTTGCCAGAGACTCTTGTTCACGTATTTCCTGTGCCAAATTCTCTGTCAACAAACTCACCTCCCCTCATAATTCATGGGCCTTACGATAAGACAAATACCAAGTGATTTTAACCTCTGTAATTAATTGCGTCAATTTTCACACATTAGAATAAATTAAATACTTGGCCGTTAAATTCATTATAAATTAAATCGTTGTATCAATTTTATCAGTTTATAGTAATGCTAAATATGTTTTTTTGAACAAATATCCCTCCACGGGCATCTTGAACAATGTTCATATCTTGCCTCGAAAATATCCGAAAGTGCTGAAACTGCGGCTTTATGCAATTTTTCACCTGTGCTTGACAGCGCTTCAGCGGACATCTCAATTATTTTCTTTTTTTCAGAAGGACTTCTGAGATAATTTATCCCTATCTCGATCATTTTCTCCGGAAGCCCCTTTTCTTTCCTGAAAACATACATTGCATAGGCATAGAACTTCAGCTGTTCTTCATAGTATTCTCCTGGAGCTATCTCTTCAGTGGTTGTTTTCCAGTCCCTGAGGCATATGCGTTCAGCTTCTTCCCAGAAAATGTCCGTAGATCCCACCATCAGCAGACCGTCGTCTAGGACCCTGAAAGGAGTCTCTCTCCATAATCTGATCTCTCCATTTTGAGAAGAAAAAGCTGAGAGTCTTATGCCTTCCTCGCTCATTGCGTAATCGGAGAGTATTTCTCTTATCTGCTTCCTTGAAAGGGCTGATCTGAATTCTCCCCGGACTTCGTACGGGACATTTTTCAGGGCCTTTTCGTATCCACTCTCATTCTTACCGTCAGGAAGCCAATCTGACAAAGTATCATTGGAGAAATCCCACTTTGAGAGTACCCAGTGAGCAAGGCTTCCGAACTCTGATCCGCCGGTCCCCTCGCCGCCACGCAATGTCCACTGCATGGTCCTCCCCTGCCTGTAAGCCAACCTGTATGCTGTCGGGCACCATGAAAGCATCGCATAGGCGGAGGCCGACAGTCTGGCAAGCTTTGCAGGAGAGACTATTTTCGGATAGAGCATATTGGCTGACTCTGTTGATCCGCTGCACGCTCTTTTTTTATTCTTATAAGAAGGGGCGATCTCCCCTTCGGAGCATAACGTCCATTTATCCCCTGCTTCCTGGGAACTGCTTATCATACCGAGGAAACTGTCCTCGGCCGGGGACAATTCTTCTCCGCTGCTGCTGTCGGTTTTTGTAAGACCGCAAATGATCAGTTTGTCCCTTGCCCTTGTAGATGCGACATACCAGAAACGCTCATCCTCTTCCAGCAGCGCCCTGGTCTCCCTTTCTTCATGCCACATGCCGGAGACAGTCAGTTCATCTTTTTTGTCAGAGCCCTTAAGGAAATCCGGCATATGTTTTGCTGTCACTCCATATCTCACAGAGGTGTCAACGGAAGGCGGGCCCTTGGGCCTGTCCTCAACTCCGCCCAGTGCAACGACAGGATACTCAAGCCCTTTCGCAGAATGTATCGTGAGGACGTTGACTGCGTCGTGACCTTCGTCGGTTGTCTCGGGTTCCTCCTGCTGTTTTGATTCTTTGACAGAAAAACGCATATATTCTGCGCACCCCGCGAGCGACCTGCCCTGTGAAACTTCGTACTCAGCGGCTATCTCTGCCATATAAGAGATATTGGCTCTTACGCGTCTCCTCTGCTCCGGCTCGTATGAGGTCAGAAATTCAGGCGAACAGAGCAGTTCCCTGATGATCGCAGAAACGCCCCTAAGTTCAGCTTTTCTTTTCATCTCTTCCAGATAAGAGATCAGTTCAGGATGTTCCTTCTTAATAATATCACTAAGCTGAAGGAGATCTCCGTTCTCCCTGCCGGCCTTTGACCTGGCAAGAAGTTCTTCTGAGAGTCCGGGAGGCATCCCGCTCAGAGGAGAAGCCATCCAGCCCGCAAGATATGAAGGATCATCCGGTTCTGCTAGCAGCGAGATCAAATTCACCAGATCCGCTATCTCCCCTCTCGTAAAGTAATCCCTCCGTGTGCAGAGAACGTATGGTATATCCTCCGACTCGAAAGCATCTTCGATGGCCTCATAGAAGGTCCTTTTTGGAACTAGCAGGGCGAAATCACTCCACTTTACAGGCCTGAACTTTTCTCCCTCATCTATCTTTTTGTCCCATATGAGTTTTCCTGATGCGTGGATATCTTTGATCCTTGACGCCAGCTCTCTGTAGAGCCTGACCCTTGTATCGTATATTTTCTCTTCCCTGACATATTTTTTCTTTTTCTCATCAAAGCTTCTTTTCTGTCTCGATATCAGCACCTCAAACTCCGGAGAGATGGGATTGTCATTTCTCTCTATCCACCATTCCTCGGATGAGGGAGAACTTAACGGCTCGTATTCCATAGATGAACCTTTTTCAATTCCTTCAGCCCATACAGGACCAAAGACTGAGTTGATCTTTTCTACAAGTTTGTCCCTTGTCCTGAAGCTTTTGTCGAGCGTTATGTATTTAAAGCACTTTCCGTCAGGGCGTCTGGCTTTGTCTATGTATTCCCGGAATATTTTCAGATTGGCGTGGCGGAAACGGTAGATGGACTGTTTGATGTCGCCAACAATAAAAAGAGTGTTGACATCCTCTTTCCATATCCCTTTCAGCAGCTCATCCTGCAGTCCGTCCGTATCCTGGAACTCGTCCACCAGTATGTGCTTGAATTTGTCACCGTAGTCGGGGCTCTTCCTAAGCACCTCGCCGGCATATTTAATGAGGTCGTTGTTTGTAAGGATGCCCTCCTTTTGCCTTTTTGACTCCCAGCACTGCCAGCCGAGGGCGCTTGTACGGCAGAGCAGCCTCATCAGATCTGTTTCCCTTTCCGAAGGAGGAAATGCCATCGCAACAGCTTTTATATTTTGATCCCGCCAGTCTTTCAAAGGCATGCCAAGTGCCTCGTTGGCAGATGCTATTATTTTTCTCGAACATGACTGGAGGTTGGATACTCCCTCTTCAAGAAGGTCAAAAGCAAACCTCCTGCACTTTTTCATGTCAGGCAGGGCTCCGCGATACTCATACTCTATCTCGCTTAGTCTTGCCAGGCCCTTGCCCGGCTTCTCACTTAGCTCTTTCCTTATAGCCGGAAAGACTCTTTCCTGCCATGTATCCCATATCTCCGCATATATCTGATCCCTGCTTTCAACATCTGATAGCAGATCTTCCGTCGACTGGTCCCAAAGGTCGTCGGGGGTCCTTCCGAAGCTGCCAAGCTTCTCCGAGGCGTTCCTGGATATTTCTGCCAGTTTTTCCGGACCGTAATGATTCACAAGGTCTTTAAAATGTTCCTCGCTGAAAAGGTTTTCAGCCCTATTGACCCATTTTTCCGAAACTGTCATCCTTATCCTGCGAAGCGAAAACGTGCCTATTATCTCGGAAAATGTTCTCCACCAGAGCTCTTCCACAGGCTTTGAAACTATTGATGCTCCTGGGTCTATATTAAGTACCAGTCCCGATTCCCTGATGATCTTCATTGCAAAAGAGTGGATAGTCGAAATATAGGCGTCATCGATCCTCTGGATCCTGTTTTTGAGATGCGGGAGTTCCTTTTCGGACCTGTTGTGCCATTGCACCAGTGTCTCTTTTATCCTCCCGTGCATCTCCCTTGCGGCTTTTTCGGTAAAAGTCAGGACAAGTATCTGATCAACCATGCATTTTTCGTCTGACGCCAAAAGCCATGCAAAGCGCTGGGAAAGGGTCTGGGTCTTACCCGTTCCCGCACCCGCGCTTACGACTGTGAGCGGGCTCATACTCGTAACAGCTTCTATCTGTTCAGGCAGCCCCTTCAGGTTGCCGTACATGGAGGAAAGAGCTTCTTCTCTATCAGGAATCATCCCCGTACCCCCTTACATCTTCATTCTCCGGATCGTCCCTGTATCCTTCCCTTTTACGGCATATAACAAAAAATTCACAGAACCTGCACATGGCAGACTCATAATTTGCAGGAAAGAGACCGGTTTTTAACGACTCTGCCATATCTTCCATAGTCTTTTCGGCGAGGTCCAGAAATTCTTCAATTCCACTTCTCGGTTTTCTGGAACGGTAGGCACTTCTCATTGCATCAGAGGTAAAATAACCATAAAAGGATGCGTCTTTGTGTCCTATCCATCCGTATCCCAGAGGCTTCTCTCCCGTCGTTTTGCTTATTATTACAGAGTATGCGGCCAGCTGAAGTTCGTTTCGGTGGTCATATGCCCTGTTGGACTTGTAATCGATCACAACAAAACCATCATTGAAAAAATCCACCCTGTCAGCCCGACCTTTGAATATGACACCATTTATCCCATATTCAGGAAGTTTGTATTCAAGTTCCGCCTTGGTACGTTTTTTAAGCTCCTCAGAGCATTCAATGCTGTCAAGAAGTTCCGCTACAGAGCCCAACTGCTTCATCAGGCTGTCAGTATGCCTTTCCAGCCTTGGGTCGGTCATAAGTTCGGGATAATATTCGTATAAAGCTTTTTTCCACTTTTCTTTTGAAATCAGAGTAAAGCTCCGCGGTGATGAAAGGTACTCTCTCCATGAACGCTCCCACACTGAATGAAGAAGAGAACCGGCCCTGAGGTGGTCAAAGAGTTTAATGTCGTGGTCCTGAAGCTTTATGTTGGTCCTGCACCAGTATCTGTAGGGGCATTCCTTCCATTCATCGATGTTGCTCAGAGAGACAGCAAGAGGGTCAGAGGTCGATGCCTCCCCCGTTCTGGGAAATTCGCCCCTCTCTTTTTTCCCCGCAGAAAGAGGAACTTCCGCTCCGCTGAACCAATAAGACCCGTCAGAGGGGATCACATCGGAGGGCTTATATTCTATGCTCCCGATACTCTCCCACCTGCCCGGTCCCTCTTGAGGAGTAAAAAGAGGCTCTATAAACTGCGACCCTCCAAGTGGGCGTCCGCTCTGATCAGTAAGGGAACGTGTTATGACTGTCCCTTCAAGGGAAGTTGCTATGAGCCTCCTGAAGAGGGCTTCCTTCTGCTCTCTTTCTTCGTGCAGCTCTGGGATATGAGAAAGATGTTGTCCGGCGCCATCTTGAGAAGGCTGGTTTTCATTGAACCTGATCTTGCTTTCGTTATCAAGGAGGGGGGATTCTCTGAGCTTCCCCGGCCATGTGTTGTAGTCTGCGTCAGTCATTATCCAGTACCTATGAGTCGTAAGCACCGGAGGAAGCCCTGCGTATACAGTCAGGGAACGGCTTTGCGGGAGCCTTATCGGAAGGGTGGCGTTCTTCCCCCACTCATGTATGTAGCTGACAGCTTCCAAGCCCTTCAACAGCACCTTTGAAGCAGGGCCGATATCCTTGCTCATGTCTTCCAGCATTTCTATCTTTTGCTCAAGCTCTTTGATCGAAGATGATATGTCTTTCAATATTTCGTCCAGGCTTGGCGTGATCTCAATAAAGCTGCCTATGGCACTCTGGAGATCAAGACCATTGATAAAATCAAGCCACATTTTCAGTATCTCTTGAGGAGTGCCTCCCGCTAAAAACTGCCTGCATAACTTTTCAATATTTTCAAATGTATGCAGGGACCTTCCCCTGAGCAGAGCTTTCCACTCTCTGCTGCCTTCAGGAAAGGCTGAAAGGGCTGAAGAGAGGTCAAACCCGGGAGATCTTAGGAGAGGGTTCGAAAGCAGGAATGCCGTAGTCTCTCTTTCCCAGTCGGAAGCAAAGGCATTCCACATAATTTTGGGCAGTTCTCCTATGAGTGTATCCTCAACAGTACCCCTAACCTGAACATTGAACGGTATCTTATATCTCTGAAGAGAATTTTCGATAAGAGGGAGGTGCTTCGTGGTAACCATCAGTCCGACGTCACCAAAATCATCTAATTGCCCCAGTTCAGAGAAAGCCCCTTTGCCATGTGCCCAGAGGGCCGTCTCCCTTGCTGTCGCATCAAACTGCAGCTGGCAGTCTCCTGCTTTCAGTTCAAATATCTTCGAGTGCCATTTAGGCCTGTTCCTGTACTCTGCTCCGACCTGAACGATCGAATCATGTAATGATTCAAGTCCCGTTTCGGGCAGTATAAATATTGTTTTAGCAATTTCCTGAAGTTTTTTAACGAGTTTTGACTGGCTTCCTGTAAAAGTCAGGAATCCGACAAGCACAAAGGTGAGATCTGAAACAGCCTTTAGGGATGATCCGCTTTGAAGACATTCTTCTATTAGCGCTGCCGTCTGCGCACTGTCTGCTATTTCGTTTTCTTTGAGGTATTCGACATAATCAGTGTATAGCCTCAGAAGTATGTATCCGGGAGATGCTTCCGGCGGGCCGTTTTCCTGAAAAAGCCTATCTCTGAGGTCTTCCGGTGAGATGCCCTCTGTCAGCAGTTCCCTTATGTTATTACCGAGCACCTCTGAAAACCCCCTGTGAAAAACACCTTCAGGCATTTCTTTTCTAAGTTCTTCATCTTCTTCCAGAAACCTTTTCAGTATCCATGAGATTATCAGGTCATGGTCAGGCGGATCTATTACACGTTTTGGCCTCGACTGCGACATTTGGGAGACCTCCCTGTAGAGGTCGCTCCATGTCCATATGACCGGCCTGGCACCGAAAAATGACCCCTTGCGGGAAATTAGGTGCAGGATGGCATCTTTATCCAGCCCTGACGGTACTATAAAAACAGTCCTGTTTCCGCCTTCCTTATAGAGCCGGAAAAGCCTCTCTTCTTTCTCTGATATGTTGTAATAAGTTTCAACTGTGGGCATTTCTTCTCACATAACCAAGATATCCGTCAACGCTCTGGCGCAGGAAAAAGGCTTCCCTTTCCCTGTCCTTTTCGGGAAGCTTGTCGATCTGCGCAAGGGCCGGATCATGTTTAAGAAGAGCATTGACTCCGTCCTCCGTTCCGGCATCAGCAGGAAGATCTGAAATAATATCCTTCCAGAAAGCCATCTGCTCCTTTGCCATCGCAAGAAGTCTCTTTGGATCACGGCTGCAGCCCGAATGCGGGTAGCAGATGAGATCCACTTCACCAAGGTCTATCAGCTTCTGGAGCGAACCCATCGCAGTTTCATAGTAAAATTTGTGCGGAGTGGCCGGCCTCATGAAAACAGAGCCGTCGGGAAGCTCAAAATAACATCCGGCAGCCTCTCCCGGGAAGAGTATCCTGACTCCGTCCAGGTCATAGAGGTAAGAGCTGTGATGGGGAGCATGACCCGGAGTATCAATTATTTTAAGTCCGTCCAGCTCAATATTTGGATCAGCGAGCGCCTCTTCAGGGAGGGATATCGGCATTCCGTATACATCACAGAGGTCGCCCAGGTTCTCCCTGCTTCCCTGTATGAGCCTTTCCGGATCTACAAGGTGTGGACGGCCTTTAAGCGGCGCTATTATCTTTGTGCCGGGGAATTTCTGATGGAACTGTCCCGCTCCTCCCGAATGGTCGAGATGGATATGTGTATAGAGGAGGTAGTCAGGTGCTCCGGCATTTATCTGCTTCAGGTCTTCTATAAGCTGAGGAACGGAAGAAGCCGGTCCCGTCTCCATCAAGACAGTCCTTCCCCTGGTTTTGTCGTCGATGTGCCATCCAATGATAAATGATTCAAAACCGCCCCTCGGAACAGGCAATATTACCTCGGTAAGACCTTTAATGATTTCTTTTGTGTTCATCCGGATATCCCCTTTTATTTACTCAACTTTTTCACCTCTTGATAATTGTGGAACTGGGACAAATACGGTCGCGTGAAGCCGTTGTGAAGACTGGCAAGCAGTTGGCAAGCGTGGGCAAGCAATAGGCGAGCAGTCGTGAAACCTTAAAATCTCAAATCTTCATCATCTAATAATAGACTGAATTATTTTTATAGTCTTCCCCGAGTGCATCTATCGGGAGGGTGCTGTTTTCCGTCAGGAAAACTTATTAAATTGACCTTAGTGCCCGAACCATTTCGAGTGCGTTTCGAAATCGGGGATACAGTGGCTTTGAATCCTTGCTATTGCTGACTTTTTAGGATCCAAACATAAGCCGCTGGATTCCCGATTGGATCATTCGGGGACGACGGAGAGTTAGGTCAATACCGATAAAGACGTTTATTTTGAACCTCCGCGGCCTTGGGCCGCAATTCTCCGCGATGCGAAGCGGGCAAATTCTCCGCAGCCTAAAGGCTGCAAATTCTCCAGCGACGAACGTCGCGAATTCTCCGCCCCTGCCCTTGGCCGACTGCTTGCCCATTGCTTGCCGACTGCTTGCCCGAATTTTTGGCCGCAATGCCCCTACAGGTCGTCAAGAGCAATCAGTACTTCGTCGAGCAGTGCCTGAAAAGTTTCACAGTGACGGTCCCTTGGATATTCAAGCTCTATCGGGATGGAGGCCTCGATCTTCCCCTTTTTCAGCACGATAACACGTGTGCCGAGCCTGAGGGCCTCCCCAACGTCATGTGTCACCATAAGGAAGGTTTTGCCTCCCTCCATATATATCCTTGCAAGTTCACGCTGCAGTGCCCTCCTGGTGAAATAATCCAGTGCCCCGAGAGGTTCATCGAGTAACACTATCTCCGGATCGCATGACAGTGCCCTTCCAAGGGCGACCCTCTGTGCCATCCCTCCGGAAAGCTGGTGCGGCATCGCATTTCCATATTCCTCCAGTCCAAGCATCTTCAACAGGACTGTTGCCTTTGAATGCATATCTTTAGCCCTGCCAGCCGGATGAAAGGGGAAGAGTATATTGTTTTCGACAGAAAGCCAGGGAAGAAGCCGGGGTTCCTGAAAGACCATCCCTACGGGAAGCTGATGTTCCTGATCGCAGACCCTGCCTTTAAAGATGATCCTGCCCTCTGTCTGCTGTTCAAGACCTGCCAGTATCCTGAGCAGTGTGGTCTTGCCTGAACCGCTTCTTCCTACTATTACGATGAAGCCGCCTTGCTCTATTTCCAGATCGATGCCATTCAGGGCATCGACGTTCATATCTTTAAGCGCATACTTTTTTTTCAGGTCAACAATACTGAGCCAGCTCATGCTTCAATGCCCCGCTTCAGGTAGCGATTTATGCCCCATAGAAAACCGTAGTCCAGGAAGGCACCCAGAGCTCCGATGACAAATATGCCCATCAGGACCACGTCTGAACGGGAAAGCTGTTCAGCATCAAGTATCATATAACCCAGTCCTGAAGATGCCGCAACAAGCTCCGCAGCCACGAGTGAGCGCCAGCTGTAACCAAGGCCAAGCCTAAGTCCGGTGAGTATCGAGGGTATCGCCGACGGCAGAATGACATATTTGAACTGATGCCATTTTCTGTAGCCGAATACCGTTGCTACCTCGATCAATTTCGGATCGCTGTCCCTTATGCCCTGAAGCGCGTTCATAAACACAGGGAAAAATGTCGCAAGGATTATAAGTATTATCTTCGGTGCTTCTCCTATCCCGAACCAGAGGATAAGCATCGGAATGACCGACATGGGCGGTATATGCCTCAAAAATTCCAGCGTGGGCTCGATCTGTACCAGCAAGGGCTGGAACCATGAGCAGATCAGTGCCAGTGAAAGCGCAATTGCCGCAGAGAGCCCGAATCCTATAATGATCCTCTCAAGGCTGGCCCAGACGTGCTTTTGCAGCTCGCCGTTCTGGATCGACAGGACGAAAGAATCAATGACTTTTTCCGGAGAAGGGAGAAGAAAGGCATTCCACCAGCCGGCGTTTGAACCTGCCCACCAAAGGAACAACAGGAGTACTGGCAATATCAGGCCGCTTTCCAGCAAAGTCTCTTTTTCTAACTTCATTCCCTCACGCTCCCGTTATATTGTACATTTTTTTAGCTGATAAGCACAGTAAATGAGCCGGGTTTATGTTAATCTATTATTGCGAGCATAAGAAGCGGCAAAACACTTTGTTGCTGATCAAACTAACAAATCATCGAAAGGGGCAGATAAATTGGGAAAAGTGACCTGGAAGCCCGGAACCATGCTTTATCCTATCCCGCCCGTCATGGTCTCGTGCGGTACAATGGAAAGACCCAATGTCATAACAGTAGCCTGGACCGGGATCGTAAATTCCGATCCGGCAATGACCTACATATCAGTCAGACCGGAGCGTTACTCGCACGAACTGATAACGGCTTCTTCAGAGTTTGTAATAAACCTCACCACAGAGGCACTGATATGGACTGCCGATTATTGCGGCGTAAAGTCCGGAAGGGACATAGACAAATTTTCACTGCCGTCAATAACTGCGATCCCTTCTTCAGAGGTGAGCGCGCCAATGATAGAGGAAAGTCCCCTGAGCCTGGAATGCCGCGTAGACCGTGTACTCAGGCTCGGAACGCATGACATGTTCCTTTCAAAAATTGTTGCGGTAAACGCAGATGAAAGGCTTATCGACAGCCATGGCAGACTCCACCTTGAAAAAGCCCGCTTAGTTGCGACGAGCCACGGGAAATATTTCTCGCTGGGAAAACAGTTAGGCACTTTCGGTTACTCTGTCAGGAAAAAAAAGTAAAGAAGCTTTTGGTGTATCCTGATCGGCTGAAAAATTATTGATTTATCACACTTATCAAAAAGGGAGGAATTGAAATGTTGGTTTGCGCTATGTGCGGAAAAGCGCTGAAAGAATGCTGCGATCTCTTTCACGAGGCTGTCACGCCGGATGGTGACACCGTGGTCGTATGCAACGACTGTGCGATAGAAAACGATCTGCAGTTCGAACCTGATATAGAAGAAAAATAAAAATTGAGAGATTTTCTTATTATGTCGCTATATGAGCCTGATCCTGAGCCGAAAAGGCTAATCTTCCTCATTTTCCTGGCTTTTTTCGTCTCAGGATTTATATATATGAGGCCTTCAATGAACATGATCCAATAAGAAAAAACCGCATTATGCCGGCTCTCATCTTTTCTGTGATAGTCATTTTCGTTCTTCCTGCGGCAGGGCCTATGCTTCCGTACATGCTGGCTGCAGTTCCTGCAGGCTGGCTGAACGGTATCTTCTGCTGCAGGATCTTTGTCAAAAGGCCTTGATCATACTTTAAACTCTTCAAACTCCATAGCTTTGTACTGCTCCGCCGGTTTTCCCGGAACTGCTATGGCATGGGCCGGACAGAAGGCCACACACCTCTGGCATGACTCACAGAGGTTTTTGTTGATAAATGGATACTCCCCCTTCTTGTCGATAGCTCCTACAGGGCAGTTTTCCAGACACCTCATGCACTTCATGCACTTATCATTATCAATCGTTATCGGGAACATCCTGTAAAAGAACCTGAGTGATCTCCCTCCGGAAACCAGTTTGTACCACATCGACGGAATGAGAGGAATGCCGCGGTTCCAGGAGGCTTTTCCCTCTGACAGCTTATCGGCAAAAGACCTTGCTTTCTCAAGTGCCGCAGAGACCAACGCCTGATTTTTTTCAACAG
This sequence comes from Synergistota bacterium, assembly GCA_034331105.1. GTDB lineage: Bacteria > Synergistota > Synergistia > Synergistales > Synergistaceae > Caenicola. Next base: position 231,374 of record JAXQGB010000015.1, read on the forward strand.
GGATCACCCCGTTGTTGTAGTTGCCCGGCATCACAAACAACTCTGAACCAATAGGCTTATAGCCTTTTTGCCTGACGAGCTTTCTGAATTTTCCCTCAGCCCCGAGAGCAGAGCCGCCCATCGTCGCGGTCATGAATATTTTTCTTCCCTTCCCCTCAGGCAGTGAAGCGATGAATCTCAGAACAAGAGGATATGAGGAGAAAAAAGCGATCGGGAAAGCAATGCCTATGACACTTTCCCCCGATATCCTGAAAGAATTGTACTTGCCTATCATATGTAAGTTGACTTCATTTCCTTTTTCTTCAAGCCTTCTGCCGACTTCCTTTGCTATAGTGAGAGTATTGCCGGTCCCGGAAAAAATATAGTATTCAATTTTCATTTCTGGTTTCCTCCCATGGCGGAAAAAAATATCGAACGATCAATTTCTGGTAATTATAAACACTTACTCGGATATAATAACAGTATAGAGAATGAGAGAAAAGAAATTTTCACGCATATTTACTATTTCATTGACCAGGAAAGGCGACATGAAAAGATGGATTACAGGAATTTATTTGATTTCACCGGTAAAAAAGTTTTGCTCACTGGCGGTACAGGAACATTGGGCGCTGAATTCGCCTTCGCATTTGCAGCGTGCGGGGCTGATGTGGTCATCACAGGCAGAGACAAACAAAAAGCTGAAAATGTCCTGAAAAGATGCAGGCCTTATGGGAACAGGGCTGAATTTATACAATGCGACCTTTCAGATACTTCAATGATCGCAGATTTGGCTGCACGTACAGCAGGTGTCCTTGGCGGGATCGATATACTCTGCAACCACGCAGGTTTTTCCATACGCAAACCGGCGGTCGAATGCTCTGAGGAAGACTGGGATAGCCTCATAAGGACGGATCTGAAGGCACCTTTTTTCACTGCCTGTGAAACTGCTAAAATCATGAAAAAGAACAAATGGGGAAGAATTATAAACACTGCATCAGTATCTTCCGCCAGAGGACACAAAAACCTCTCCATATACGCTTCTGCAAAAGGCGGAATAAGCCAGATGACCAAGGTCCTTGCAAATGAATGGGCAGAAGATGGGATCACAGTAAACGCAGTGGCACCCGGCTACGTGCCCAGCAGCCAGACTGCCGGACTGATCGCTGATGAAACTAAAAAAAAGGAACTTCTTGACAGGATACCTCTGGGGCGTTTTGGAGAACCTGAGGAAATAGCAGCCGTTGTCCTTTTCCTGTCATCTTCGGGTGGCTCCTACATAACCGGACAGACGATCTATATTGATGGCGGAAGAACGATAGACTAGCAAAAACGATCTCGCTCGTCAAAGAAATGGGAGTCCTTCCCAGCCAGACCTAAGGTCGTGCCCTTTTTAAGATATGCCCCCTGCCGTTTTTTATCCGGCAGGGGGCATATCATGTGCAGTTATCCTCGTGCTTGGTACTTTGTCATTAGCAGCTTGAACTCTGCGATAAAGATCTCTTCTTTTCTATTGGGTCCTTCGCTTATCAGACCAGTCTTACGACCATTGCCACACCCTGGCCTCCGCCTATACAGGCGCTGGCCATGCCGACACTTTTGCCCTGCTGCTTCAGTGCGTACAGGAGGGTCGTCAGTATCTTGGCACCGCTTGCTCCGATGGGATGTCCAAGAGCTATCGCACCTCCGTGGACATTCAGGCGTTCCATATCAAATGGCATTTTACGGTGACATGCAATTACCTGTGCCGCAAATGCTTCATTTATCTCAATGAGTTCCATGTCATCCATGGTCATACCTGCTTTTTTCAACGCAATGTCCATAGCCTTTACAGGCGCGATGGGAAAATGTTCAGCGTCAACTGCTGCCGCCGAGTAACTTAATATTTCGGCGATGGGACTGAGGCCCTGCGCTTTGGCCCAATCGTCGCCGGCGACCATTACAGCGCTTCCCGCATCACACAGTGCAGAGCTTGAACCTGCTGTGATAGTGCCGTCCTTTTTGAAGATCACGGGCAGCTTTGCAAGTGATTCTATCGAGGTATCTTTCCTGGGGATCTCATCTGTGTCTAAGATAAGCTCTCCCTTCTTCCTGTCCTTCAGGATCACCGGCACTATCTCGTCCTTAAAAAGCCCTTTTTCTATGGCATCGACAGCTTTCATATGGCTGTAATAAGAGAATTCATCCTGTTCCTGGCGTGTGATCGAAAATTCCTGGATCACAACATCCTCTGTGATCTCACCCATGAGGCGGCCTGCCAGAGGGCAGATAAATCCATCTGCATGAAGAACGTCTTCGGCCTTTTTCTCACCCATCCTCATGCCCCATCTGGCATCCCTGAGTATGAAGGGAGTATTGGTCGCACTCTCCATTCCTCCTGCCAGTATCGTGTGGGCATCTCCCAGGCGAATCCTGTCAGCAGCGAGCATTATAGTGCGCAGCCCGGAACCGCAGCGGATATTTACAGTGAATGCCGACACGGACTGGTCTATCCCCGCTTTGAACATGGCATTCCTGGCCGGGTTTGCCCCGACGCCTGCCTGCCAGCCATTTCCCATAATTACTTCTTCGACGGAATCAGCGGATGCGCCAGAACGGAGAATAGTCTCTTTTAAGGCAGCTGCCCCAAGATCCACTGCAGAAAGTTTAGAGAACTGTCCTCCGAATTTTCCGCCTGCTGTCCTGCTGGCGCTCAATATTACTGCTTTAGCCATTTCATGCGACCTCCATTCCCTTTATCGGGGGGAGCGGATCAGCCACATCAAACTCAGCCTCGGTATGCTCCCTGATCTGTTCAAGTGTCACTTCGGGCGCTTTTTCGATCAGCGTCATTTTTCCGTCAGCTATTGAAAATACTGCGAATTCAGTAATTATCATGCTTGCGACCCCTACTGCCGTAAGGGGAAGTCTGCATTGTTTCAGTATCTTGGCCTCGCCCTTTTTAGTGGTATGTGTCGTTGCTATGTATACTTTTTTTGCTCCTACGACAAGGTCCATCGCGCCGCCCATCCCCGGAACACTCTTGCCCGGTATCACCCAGTTCGCGATGTCTCCAGTCTGATTTACCTCAAGCGTTCCAAGTACCGTTGCGTCGACATGTCCTCCTCTTATAAGCCCGAAACTTGTATCGCTGGCAAAAAAACTTCCCCCCGGAAGCATCGAAATTATGCGCCCGCCGGCTCCAATACATCTGAGATCGGGTTCCGCCGGAGCAGGACCGATGCCGATAGCTCCGTTTTCAGCCTGAAAGATTATGTGGACACCTTCGGGAATATAGTCTGAAACAAGTGTCGGTATACCTATTCCAAGGTTCACTACCTGTCCTTCTGAAAATTCCAGTGCTATCCGTTTGGCGATCCGTTCCTTTATAATGCATTCATCAAGTTCTGGAAGCATAGTATGAACCTCCTTTCACTACTATCATATCGACAAGGATCCCTTGTGTTACTATTTCGTTAGGATCGAGCTCTCCAACGTCTACCACTGAGTCGACCTCAGCTATAACGATCTCCGCGGCTGTTGCCATAGCCGGGTTGAAGTTCTGGTTGGTACCTTTGTATATGAGGTTGCCCATACGGTCAGCCTTGTACGCTCTCACCAGGGATACGTCGGCCCTTAGTGGAAGCTCCAGGATGAATTTTCTTCCGTTTACTTCGAGTACCTGCTTGCCCTCTTCAACGATAGTACCCACTCCTGTAGGAGTAAGAAAACCACCGAGGCCGAATCCGCCTGCCCTTATACGCTCAACGAAAGTCCCCTGAGGCGAGAGTTCAAGTTCCATTTTGCCTGAATTGAAATACTCGCCGGTTTTTTTGTTGAGACCGACATGGGATGCAATTACTTTCTTTATCCTGCCTGCGGCGACCAGTTTTCCATGCCCCACATTTTCATATGCGGTATCGTTAGCGATCATGGTCAGCTGATCTGTTCCGGCTTCAAATAGCGCATCGACAAGCGTGTAGGGTATTCCCCCGTAGTTGAATCCCCCAACCATTATCGTGTCGCCCTGTTTGATGCATTTCACTGCTTCTTGCGCAGAGACAACCGGTTTGATAATCTTCTTGGTCATCATACGGTCCCTCCTTCAAGTTTATTTTTTTTCTTACCAAAGCCCTTTTGTTTCGCGTAAACAGCTATTACTATCCCAGCTCCTATGAGATTGCTTATCATAGTTGGATAGATTATCAGGAAGGGAACTGCCACAAGCAGCAGGCGCTCTATCGGATTCAGGTCATCTATCAGATATCCCTGAACTGCAGCTGAGAGACCAATGACTGCAATGAGCGCGGTCAGGCTAGCAAGCACTATATGAACGGCGCCCCCCTGCAGCAGAAGACCGGGATTGTATATGAACATATATGGCACTATAAATCCTGCAGCTGCCACCAGAAGAGCTGTAAATCCGGTTTTCAGAGGTTCTGACTTTGCAATTCCGGCAGCAGCATAAGTTGCAAGCGCTACGGGAGGTGTTACGTCTGCAAGCACTCCGAAATACAGACAGAAAAGGTGAGCAGAGAACATGGGAACTCCCATCTGCGCCAGAGCCGGTGCCGCGAGCGTTGACGTAATAATATACTGTGCAGTTGTAGGTACTCCCATACCAAGTATTATGGACCCTATCATAGTGAGTATAAGTGCGAGCGGAAGTATTCCCTGAGACATGCTAAGAACGAATGATGAGAACGCCAGTCCCAACCCTGTGATCGCGATAACGCCGATCACAATGCCTGAACATGCACATGCCGCGGCTACATCTACAGCTCCGGTGCCGCCGGATATCATAGCGTCTATGATCCTCCTCGGGGTCATCCTGTGCTCTTTGTCTCCAAACCAGGAAGCCGCTACAAGCGAAATGATCGACCAAAAGACCGCCATCGTCGGGGAGTAGCCGAAAGCAAGGAATGCAACAAGCAGCACTATCGGAAGGAGAAGAAACCATCCCTGGCGGATGACCTTCCTGACTTTTGGAAGCTGTTCATCTGTGAGTCTGGGCATACGCTTTTTTCCAGCCCTGAAATGGACCATTGCGCCTATCGAAATAAAATAGAGAGTTGCAGGGATCGCTGCACCAATAACTATTTCCCAGTAGGATACTCCCAGGAACTGCGCCATTATGAAGGCAGCGGCTCCCATTACAGGCGGCATGACCTGCCCTCCTGTGGAGGCTGCCGCAACTATAGCTCCTGCAAACTCGGGAGAGTAACCCGAATGTTTCATCAGAGGGATAGTAAACGCTCCTGTCGTGACAGCATTTCCGCATGAGCTTCCGGAGACCATTCCCATAAAACCGCTGGCAGTTACTGCCGCCTTCCCCGGTCCTCCCTGGCTCTTTCCCGCAAGTCCGACGGCAAGGTCGATAAAGAACTGTCCTGCTCCTGAGGTGCTGAGGAATGAACCGAAGAGGACGAAGAGGAAGATGAACGAGGCTGAAACTCCCAGACGAACTCCAAAAATACCATCGGTACGAAGGTACATGAACGGGGCCAGTTCTTCATATGAAAAACCCGCGTGTGCAAGGATACCCGGCATATAAGGCCCAAATACTCCGTAAGCGAGAGCAAGTATCGCAACTATAGGAAGCGGCCAGCCCAGAGATCTTCGCGCACCTTCTATTACCAGCACTATCATGATCACGCCAAGGTAGATGTCAGAGGGTATCGCCGAACCTTCACGGGCCGCTATCGCGTCGTAATTCAGCAGTATATTGGCGCAGCCTACGACTATCAATATCGCAGGGATCCAGTCAAAGATGCTAATTTTAAGCTTATTGCTTTTTTTCTGAGACGCGGGGTATATAAGGAAGAGAAGCGCGCCCATGAACATCCAGTGCCACGCTCTCTGTGTCATTGCCGCAAAAAGACCGAATGCCGCTGTGTAAAGGTGGAAACAGGAAGCTGTTATTGCTATCCCGGCAACAAGGTAGAACTGCCAGCCGGATAGTCTTCGTTTTTTACTCTCATCAGGATCTTCAACTATCTCCGGAACGATGTCCAACTTTTCGATATCTTCTGCTTTACGCAGACCCTGTTCACATGACATATGACAAACCTCCCAAAATGTAAGGCTTCTAACATCAACGGGGAGCAAATGCCCCCCGTTGAGATCGAACTATGTGTTGGGGCAACCTACTTAACTGCTATTCCCTGTTCCTTAAAGTATTTGATCGCTCCTGGGTGGAACGGAATGATCCCTACAGATGCCTTTTGGGGAACAAAGTGGACTGCATGCGGAGTGACTTTCATAAGTTCATCTTTTTTGTCAATGAAAGTCTTCAGAGTATCATATGCAACTTTTTCTGTCATTTTCCCGTTTACGACAAGGAAGTTGGCATCAGCCACAGTCTTGCAGGGCTTATCCTGTTTTGTGTAGGTTCCCTTTTCGATGGTGTATTTCAGGAGGAACTGGTGCTTTTTTGTGACCTTATCGATAACATCGTCGGGAAGAGATATCAAAACTACGTCACGTACAGCCGCGATCTCCATGATCGCTGATCCGGGAGCTGCAAAGTTGAAGAAAGCTGCATCGATATTCCCGTCCTTAAGTGCTGTTACGGCTTCGGGCTGAGTGAGCTGCTGCTTGTTGATATCCTTGTCAGGATCCCATCCTGCGGCTTCAAGGATCATCATGGAAAGAAGCTGGTCTCCTCCGCCAGGGGCACCGAGTGATATTTTCTTGCCCTTGAGGTCAGCGAATGTTTTGATGCCTGTTTTTGTTGTCGTTACAAGGTGCTGAGGCGCGGCATACATATTCATGAGGGTAAGAAGCGGAAGTTTCCCGTCCTGCTGGAAAGCTTCAGTTCCAGTGTATGCCTGGTACAGTGTCGAACCCATGGTCATGCCGATCTGGGCCTTGTCTGATGCTACAAGACGGCAGTTCTCCTTGGATGCAGCTGTAGAGCGCGATGTTGCCTTGATGTCCAAACCGCCCTTTGTCAGCAGTTCAGCCATTACTCCACCCAACGGGTAGTATGTTCCGCCGACACCGCCTGAGCCTATCGTGATAAAGGTCATTGCAGAAGCGATCCCTGCAAAAAGTATAACTGCGATAATTCCGAGTGCAATAATATTTCTCTTCTTCATGATACTTATACCTCCCTGAATAATAGTTTTGAAGATATGCTATGAAGTACCTGTCTTAACGACAGTAGAACCAAATTATCAGACAAGCTTTTTCGCAGCAGCATCCAGGCCTGCTGCCAGTTTTTCAAGGAGCTCGCCCACCTGTTCCTCGTTGATGATAAGAGGAGGCGCGACAAGGAAATTATCTCCCAGAAGCCCGTCTACCTGACCTGAACCCGGATAAATGATCAGACCCCTGTCCACGCATTCCTTCGTGGCAACATTTGCTGCTCCGGTTTTTTCAAAGGGCTCTCTGGTAGCTTTGTCCTTAACCAGTTCAAATCCCCACATAAGGCCTTTGCCTCTTACGTCGCCCACGATCGGGTTTTCTGCTGCGATCTTTTTCACTCCTGCTCCAAGTATCTCCCCCATTCTTGCAGAGTTCTCAACCAGTTTGTGTTCTTTCATGTACTTAAAAACTGCGCATACAGCGGCAGAGCTGATCGGATTTCCGTTATAGGTGTGGCCATGCATGAATGAACCGCTGCCGTTCTTGATGGCATCGACAAGGAAGTTTCTTGCGATTATGCCCCCTGTAGGTACATAGCCGGCGGCCAATCCTTTTGCAGTCGCGATGATATCAGGCACTACATTCCAGTGATCGACCGCGAAGTTTTTCCCTGTCCTTCCGCATCCGGTCATAACTTCATCAGCGATCAGGATAACGTCGTATCTGCTGCATATCTCCCTTATCATCGGCCAGTATTCATCAGGCGGCGTTATCGCACCGACTGTTGAACCCACCAGAGGCTCCGCGATGAAGGACGAAACATACTGGGGGCCTATTATCTTTATCATTTTTTCAAGATGTTTTGCACACATCATACCGCATGAGGGATATTCAGCTCCGAACTCACAGCGGTAACAATAAGCGGCAGCAATTTTGGGTGATTCCCTGAAGAGCGGTGAAAATACTCTGCGGCGAGCCATGGATCCGGCTATGGCCATAGTACCTATCGTGCTCCCGTGGTAAGAATTCCAACGGCCGATCGTCAGATGTTTGCTCGTGGCAGGTCCGTCTCTTTCAACAAAGTACTGTCTGGCCAGTTTGACAGCTGATTCTATTGCTTCGCTTCCGCCGCTCACGAACCAAACTTGGTCCAGGTCACCCGGTGCTGTTTCTGCAACAGCAGATGCTGCTTCTTCAACTATCGAGCAGCGCCAGCGTGATGGATGTGCAAATTCGATCTTCTCATACTGAGCCTTGACTGCATCAATGATTTCCTTGTTGCAGTGACCAAGATTTGAGATCAGGGCACCGCAGCATCCGTCAAGATATTTTTTGCCCTCGGTATCATATATGTAGATACCTTCTCCATGGTCCGCTTCGATGTAGTTTGCTTTGAAACTTCGGGGAAATGAGTGCTGTAACATCCTGTTTTCTACCTCCCGTCATAAATTGAAGGAAATAAATCATAATGCTTATAAACAGGTAAGATGGTACAATAAAGAAATGCTTTGGTCAAAAAAAGAATAATGCTTGCAATTGCTTTAAATTCTTACAGTATTCACCTGTGACAGCGCATTAGCACATGAAGGATTTCCTTCAGTTTTTTATACCTTATATCATTTTTTTTGTCAACTCTTAATTAGTTTTATTTTTTTGTGGAAGCTGCTAATCAACAGTATCAAATTCGGCATTATTTATGATAAAGTTAGGATGTTTTATTTTTCGACTGAAATTAGGGCTGTCTGTAATGTATAATCTTCAATACTCTTAGGAGGGACGATCATGGGCTGGAGAAACGTTGAGAATAATCTGGGCAGCCTTCCGCCTGCTCAGAGAAAGATAGCAGAATATATGTTAAAGAATAAACTTGAATCGATCTTCCTGACCGCGCTCCAGCTCGGCAAAAACGCAGGATCAAGCGAAGCTTCGGTTATCAGGATGGCTTCAAACCTTGGATTTTCAAGTTTTCCGGATTTTATTAAGTCACTGCAGGAAGAGGCAAAAGATCAGCTTTCGACCCTTGGCCGTCTCCAGACACACAAACTTCAGCCTCAGACAGGCGGTCTGATCGCGAGGATCATAAACAGCGACCTTGAGCAGGCGCGGGGAGCACTCTCAACAGTAGATGACGGATCCATAATAACCCTTGCCGCAAAAATATGCGCCTCGGAGGCAATCTACATAGTCGGCCTGCGAAGCACAAGATCTCTGGCTGTATATATGGAATACTACCTCTCCTGGTTTTTTTCAAATGTATTTATTCCCACCACAGATACGATCGGGAACCACCTTGTGGCGGCTCCCGATAACAGCATCGTGATAGGTATAAGCTATCCGCGCTATACAAGGCAAACCGTTGAGTGCATCGCCCTTGCGAAAAAGAGAAAATTCTTTACGGCGGCGATCACCGACTCCCCTTTCAGTCCGCTTGCAAAGGCCGCAGACATGTGCATAGTATCTCCCTGCGCCCACATCGCCCACATCGACTCGCTTCTCATACCGATCGGTCTTATTAACACGCTTCTGATACAGGTTGCGGAACAGCTTGGTCCAAAGGCGCTCAAAAGGCTCGAAGAATTGGAGCGTAACTGGACAGACAGTTCTGTCTACTGTTGACCCCTTGCCCTTCGATCAGGACATAAGCAGCCGGATCCTGTTCCTCTGGTTAACCGAACTTGTTCCGGAGTCGTAATCAAGGGCTAATAGGCTGGTCCCGCTGTAGCGGCGCCTCAGTTCCTTTATCACGCCCTTTCCGGTTATATGGTTGGGAAGGCATGCAAAAGGCTGGACACATATAATTTTTTTGACCCCGCTTTCGATCAACGAGATCATCTCTGCAGTAAGAAGCCATCCTTCGCCTGCCTGGTTCGCGCAGGAAACAACAGAGGAAGCCTTATCAGCCATTGCGTATATGTCGTGGAGGCATCCGAACCTGGTACCCCTCAGGGCATCCTTTACCGGCTTGCGGATGATCTCTATCGCTGCGATGGCAGCTCTTCCCTTTATAGCGGAACAAAAACTTCCGGAGAGAGACCTGTACCTGTAGACCGGATCAAATAGACAGTAAAGCAGGAATGAAGCTATATCAGTCAGGACAGCCTCTCCCCCGCTTGACTCTATAAGGTCAACAAGGCGCTCGTTCGCGCCTGAGTGGTATTTGACCAGTATCTCCCCCACTATTCCAACTTTGGGCTTTTCTGTTCCGCTTACCGGGATCCTGTTAAAATCAGCGACAGTCTCACGCACTACCGAACTGAAGTCACGTCCGCTGCCGTTTTTGATCGCATCTTTATATCTGGATGACCATGCATTGTATACTTCCGTTGCTTCTCCCGGTCTCAGTTCATAGGGCCTGGTCCCCAAGAGGAGCCTCATAAGCAGGTCGCCGTAGACCATTGCTTTCGCTGTCCGAAATATCACCTTTGGAGGCAGACGAAAGTTTACAGAGTTTTTCCCCTGAGAATTGACTGCCAGGACCCTCACATCTTCAAAGCCTGCATCGTCAAGCGCCCTTCTTAAAAGGGGCACATAATTGCTTGCCCTGCAGGATCCGCCTGTCTGTGCATAGAAGCAATCAGTATTGTGGAGATCGAATTCGCCGCTTTTGAGCGCATTCAGAAATTGCCCGACCACTATCATTGCGGGGTAACATGCGTCGTTATTGACATAATTCAGCCCCAGCTCGACCGACTCCCTGCCGCCTTCGGGCAGAACCCTGAAGTCATGGCCCTCCGCCCTCATTATCGGTTCAAGAAACTGGAAGTGATATTGTGAGAGCGGCGGACAAAGTATCGTCCTTTTTCCTGAGACAGGGCTGACATGAGCAATGTTTGGAATTTCAGACTTGCCGGCTTCTCCAGAAAAAGCTTCTTTCATCGTTACGGCGGCAAGAAGTGAGCGTATCCTTATCCTCACTGCCCCGTTGTTTGTACTCTCGTCTATCTTCAGCAGAGTGTGGAGCCGCCCTTCTTTTTCAAGGATCTTCGCAGCCTGATCTGCGCTTATCGCATCCAGCCCGCAGCCGAATGAGTTCAGCTGGACCATTTCGATCCTGCTGAAATCAGGGTCGTTTGCCACCACATATGCAGTCCTGTAAAGCCGCGAATGGTACACCCACTGATCGATCACTTTCAGCCCTTTGCCGGTCTCTGCGCCGATCGGTCTTTCGGCGACTGAATCCTCTGTTAGGACCGCAACGTTGTATCCATTGATAAGTTCGGGAATGCCGTGGTTCACTTCAGTGTCCAGGTGATACGGGTGTCCCGCCAGAACTACACCGATTATCCCCCTCTCCTTGATATACCTGACAGCTCTATCACCCATCGCTCCTATATCTTTTTTAAATTCCTCCTGCGCCCCATACGCTTTTTTGAGGGCCTTCGTTGCTTCATCATAAGTCACGCCTTGACGCCTGAACTCTCTTACTAGGTTCCCGGCCATTTTTTCAGGTGAATCTATCGGAAAGAAGCTGTGGATGTAGCTGACTTTGCCTGAGATCAGCCCATCAACATTCAGTCCTGCGACATCGGGGTAGCCCGCTACGACGGGGCAGTTGAAGGAATCGTCTGCATCCCTGTACTCCTTTTTTTCCTGCTGTATTCCGGGATAAAAAATCAATTCGGCTCCCCTGTCGAGCAGTTCCTGCACGTGGCGGTGGACCAGCTTGGCTGGGAAGCAAAGTGTCTGGGATGGGATAGTGTCGATCGCAAGAGATCCGTCAGGGCGCCCGGAAGAGAGTTCGACCCTGAATCCCAGATCGGTGAAAAGGGTGAACCAGAAGGGATAATTCTCATACATGTTAAGCACCCTTGGAATGCTGATGGTTCCCCTTGGGGCATCTCCTTCTTCTATAGGCACATAATAGTCAAAGAGCCGTTTATACTTTTCGCTGTAAAGGTTGGGCGGAAGTTCAGGCCTTGCCTGCCCGACGTTCTCCCCATTCGAGCACATGTTTCCGGTGACATGTCTGCGCTCCCCATTGAAGACAGTGACTGTCAGAAGACAATTGTTCCCGCAGCCTGAACAGCGCTTTGTGTCTGACTTGGAATCGAAGGAGAGTAGCGAGTCTTTTGAAATCAACGAACTTTTTTCGGCGCCTTCCCGATCCTTTGATACGAGCGCAGCTCCATATGCGCCCATGAACTCCGATATTTCCGGCCGCAGGACATCACGCCCGGTAATTTTCTCGAAAGCCCTCAAAAGGGCATTGTTCTTAAATGTTCCGCCCTGCACCACTATATGTTCGCCGATATCCTCCATCTTTCTGATCTTCAAGACTTTATAGAGGGCGTTGCGTACGACTGAATAGACGAGGCCTGCTGAAATATCCTCTATCGCTGCTCCCTCTTTTTGCGCCTGCCTCACTTTGGAGTTCATGAAGACAGTGCATCTTGAGCCCAGATCAACAGGAGAGAGGGACCTTTCCGCACTCGATACGAACTCATCCATATCCATGCCAAGGGATTCGGCAAAATTCTGAAGGAACGAGCCGCATCCCGAAGAACAGGCTTCATTGAGGAATATCTGCCTGATGCTTCCCTTCTCTATCTTCAGGCATTTCATGTCCTGTCCGCCTATGTCGATGATAAAATCCACAGCAGGGTCGATCTGCTTTGCCGCCATTGTATGGGCAACAGTCTCTATCTCACCGATATCTATCCCGAATGCTGACTGGATAAGTTTTTCTCCGTACCCTGTCACGCAGCTGTTTTTTATGAAAAGCCCCTCAGGCATCTGAGAATAGAGATCAAGAATGATCTCCCTGACCGTATGTATAGGCTCGCTTCCGCCCCGCATCCTGTAATCGGAGAAAAGCAAATTTCCATCACCGTCTGTCAGCACGGCCTTAGTCGTCGTCGATCCCACGTCTATTCCAAGATAGGCAGGCCCAGAAGCGGATCCGATCGGTCTTCTTTGGGCAGAGGCTTTGCTGTGCCTCTTTTCAAATTCTATTTTGTCCTCCGGGTCGGAAAAGAGCGGCGGGAGGTCAGAACCGCAAGCCATCTTCAGTGGAGAGAAATAGGTCACAGACCTGCGGTCCAGTTCATAGACCGTAACTTCATCATTCTTTTTTCCAAGCAACGCAGCACCCAGGGCAACAAAGAGGTGAGAGTTTTCCGGTGATATGGACTGGATCGGCAATAGCCTCAGCGTTTCTGAAAACCTTTTTCTCAGTTCCGGGAGAAAATAGAGAGGACCTCCAAGGAATGCAACATTCCCTACGATCCTTCTTCCGCATGCAAGACCGCTTATAGTCTGATTTACGACAGCCTGGAATATTGAGGCTGCGATGTCGGCTCTTTCCGCCCCCTCTTTCATCAGGGACTGAACATCGGTCTTTGCAAAGACACCGCAGCGCGACGCTATTGGATATATCATTCTGGACTTCGATACGAGTTCGTTGAGCCCGGCGGGGTCCGTTCCCATAAGGAGGGCCATGTGGTCAAGAAAAGCACCTGTCCCGCCTGCACAGGTCTCGTTCATCCTCTGGTCGGCTCCGCTTTCGTCAAAATATGTAAGTTTGGCATCTTCGCCGCCAAGTTCTATGCATACGTTAGCCTGAGGGATAAACCTGTTCACTGATGCAGAACAGGCAATAAGTTCCTGAGTAAAAGGAAGTTTCATCTCCTCCGCGATCCCCATGCCTCCCGAGCCGGCTATCTCAAGTGTTATCGCGGTATTTTTAAAACTATGCCTTATTTCGTTAAAAATTTCATAGACTGTTGTACGAACATCAGAAAAATGCCGGCAGTACCTGCTGTGGACGAGCCTGTCTCTTTCGTCCAATAGTACAGCTTTTGCCGTAGTTGAACCTATATCGAGCCCCATGTGCAAATGCGGCATCAGTTGCTTCCCCCTAACTTTCCTGTCAGAACAAGAGCTGTGCAAGACAGCCCTGATGTTTGAAACTTACCTGAGGTTTTGAAAGCTTAAAAAGGAGAAGTCGGTCTAAATCAGAAGGACAAGATCCAAAACAGGCAGGAAAAGGTGTTCCCTCTCCAATGTAATGTTGCCTTTATCAAGGATGTTGGGTAAGGGACGAAATGAGGAATAGTCAAGCAGATCTCTCTTTAATGTATAAAAGGACTGATTAGCGTTTAGAAGTGAATTCAGGGATCTGTAAAGCCTGGAAAGTGTCTGTCTCATGGTTGGATTTACTGCGGCAGAAGATGTTTCTATGCTGTTCATCATTATTTTTGAGGAGCTTGGGCCAAGGCTGTACCTGAGATTGTGACCGGACAAAAGAACAACAGCCGTCTGAAAAATTATCAGGGACGTCAGAAGGATATATGCGTACTTTTTCATAATATTACTGAATTTGTACAAACAGCACCATCTCCGTTTGCGAAGATTAGCACATCTCTGAAATAAATTCCATACCCAATTTTCAGTCAGTAAAATGATACATGTTATTGAAGCTGATATAAAGATATAATTATATTAAGGTAGGCTGATACACCCGATTTACAGCATGACATGAAGTGTGCACGAAGAAAAAAATGATCACGAGGAGCGGGTCAAATGGTCAGATATATAAAAAACATCCCTGTCGAAGAAATTTTTACTCTTGCAGATCAGGTGGAATACCTTCCAGGTCAGGTAGTCAGCAGGACTATTTCACAAAACGATGCACAAAACCTTACGATCTTCGCCTTTGACAAGGGCGAGGAGATAAGCACCCATTCATCCCATGGAGACGCAATGATCACAGCCCTTGACGGAGAGGGCAGGATAACAATAGACGGAAAGCCCTTCGTGCTGCACAAGGGAGAGAGCGTCCTTATGCCCGCAGGCAAGCCGCATGCTGTTTTCGCACTTGAAAAATTCAAAATGTTCCTAGTGGTGGTTTTTTCGCTCCCCAAAAAATCAAAATAAGTGAGAGGTGACCATCTCAGATGGAAATAATCAGAATGCTCTCAGGAACATTCACCAACGAGGAACAGATCAGGAATGAAGAGGAGGGAGGCATAAGAATCCACCCGGCTGCTAAACACGTCATCACCCCATGCGGGCATTTGATATCAAACACTCCGGAAGAGCTTAAGGGCGGCTTTGTCATCGAAGAAAGCTACTTCGACATGGGCGACCGGATCATCGACAAACACTACCTATTCCTCTATGAAAATGTCGATAAAAATACTGTCAGGCTCACCTCGTATGATCTGCCGGAAGCTATCAAAACGGAAAATTTCACTGGAAGCAACGATTCGATCAGGATGGATTTCAGGGATCTTAGGGTCTCTCCAAGGTTTGAGCCGCTGATCCTTGAAAAAAACAATGATGAATACTACGGAGAGAATGTCAGCAGCTTTGGACCCGGAAAGGTATTCCGTTTCAGCCTGAGGGTCTCCGAAAAGGGGTTCGAGGTCAAGGAACTGCTGGAAGCAGACGGCAAAAGATTCGCAGGTTATGATACCCCTGTTGTTTATAAAAGGACTGTGGCTGTATAGCCACGGAGAATTTGCGAGAAAAACACTCGCGGTGAATTTACAGCCTTTAGGCTGAGGAGAATTCGTTGAATGAATCCTTCAGCGGTGAATTGGTCCATAATTCATTGAAGATTTGGCCCCTCTTCGTCGTTCCCGAATGCTTAAATCGGGAATCTCGCGGCTTTTATTTTGGTTCTAAAAAACAAGTAATAACCTGGATTTAGAGCCACTGGGCCCCGGCATCTCAAAGCGCATTCGAAATCGTTCGAGCACCAAGGTCAATTAAAAAAGTTTTCCTGGCGGAAAACGGTGTTCTCCCGACAACAGCATACAGGGGAGACGGAGAAATGGTTTTAGGTCCCAACAATCGATTTACCATTGATTACCAATTGATTTGCAATAGATTCCAGCGGTATGAATATCTCAGCTGTACCATACGACTGCTCGCCGATGCTTGCCAGTCTTTACAACTGATCAGCGTCATCTTCATGACCGGCTTTACATGAATATCTCGATTTCACGAAAGATGGTGGAAATGATGTCCCTAATATTCCAGGATCTTCCTGAGGAAATTATCATCCTTTCAAAAAAAATATATGAGAGGCATTTTGAAGCAGATCCGAAGCTTGCAGACGAGTACGACAACAGGCAGAAGAGAATGATGTACAACGACATCCTCTACAATCTGGGATACCTTGATGCCGCGGTAAGACTAGGGGATGAAAAGATATTCACTGAGTACTCGATCTGGCTTTACAGGCTGCTCTGCCATCTGATGAAAGGCCTCAGCAGGGAGAGGATCCGTGATCAGATGACCGGACACTTCTCAGTTATGAAGTCGGCAGTGCTGGAAGACCCTTTTTTTTATGAAAAGGAAAAGGCCGCAGGGTTCATCGACCTTGCTATAGAGGCCACTGTCAGGGACTGCGATGAGTATTCGGAGTCCGAAGACTTTAGTATGACTGAACACTTCGAGATAAAAAAGAAATATCTGGAAACACTGCTGAACAACGACACAAAGAAAGCGATGGACTATATCAGCGACACTCTGAAATCGGGCGCAAAGCTTGAAGAAATATACAAGATACTTGAAAGCGCAATGCACGACGTAGGCGAACTATGGCACAAAAACAAGATATCCGTGGACAAGGAACACTATATAACCTCAGCAACACAGACAGCCATGTCGCAATTCTATCCTTTAATATATTCGAAAACAGAAAAGAACGGATATCTTCTTCTCTCTTCCGCTGTGGGGAGCGAACTCCACGAGATGGGCGTAAGGATGATATCCGACCTCTTCGAATATAACGGCTGGGACACGATATATCTTGGCGCTGCTGTTCCCAGGGGGAATATCCTTAACTCAATAGAAGAAAACAGGCCAGACCTGATCGCGCTCTCTGTGACCATGCCTCCCCATCTTGTGCTCTGCAAAGAAATAGTCGATTCCATCAGGGAGCTCTACCCGAAGGTTATGATCGCAGTCGGCGGGATGGCTTTCAAATCTACCGAGAAAATATGGGAAAAGTGGAATGTAGACGTATATGCAGAGGATGCACAACAGCTTCTTGAGTGGGCTCAAAGGGTAATTGCGGAAAAGGCAGCAGGAAAAAGGATTTGATCAGCTTACTGGTATATACAGATACTGACGGGATCATCAATGAGATCAGGCTGAGCGAACCTCCCTATCTCATTTCAAGGCTCAATGTGCCTCTATCAGGAATATTCAATGATGCTGAAAAGGAGAGGATCAATGACATTCTTACAGGGATCCGTGGGACGAATATAGAAGACCTCCCGATCTTCACACTGAAAGACAAGGGATTGCCCATCAGGCTCCACATATCGACCGCCGGCAAGAGAAAGATAGTATTCGGGATCGATGATGATTCGTTCCTGCAGATCAGCGAAAATACAACAATGAAAAGGCTTCTCCGCGACCTTGTCTCTGCCTTCAACATCAGCTCAGGGGAGATACAGATGCTCGACAAGGAAATGGTCCAGATGAACTTCGAACAGATCCAGATGCTAAACAACAGGCTTGTAAACACGGAGAGGGTACTGCAAAGGGAGCGGGCAAAGCTCCAGGTACTTAACAAGGAGCTAAACAACAGGCTGGTCAAGGATGCACTTACGGGTCTTGTAAGCCGTTACCAGTACCGTGCCGAGATCGAGCATACGATAGCATCGGCCCCAAATGAGAGGGGCATCTTCGTATTCATCGACATCGACGATTTCAAAAAAGTCAACGACACACACGGGCATCAGATAGGTGATATGTACCTGATCGAATTTGCAAACAGGCTTCAGGCGATACCCATAGAGGGCTCTGTCAAAATGAGGATATCTGGTGACGAATTCGGCTTCTTCGCTCACCGGATAACAGGGGACGTAACAGATGAAATGGCACATATATGGGAACTTATCAGAAGCCACATACTTTTTGGGCCTATCAAGACAGAAGGCGGCGACATACCCCTGTCGGTAAGCGCGGGTATGGCATGTTACGGCGAAGACACAACAGACATTTACGATCTAATAGAATATGCTGACTTCGCTATGTACATTGCTAAAAGGTCGGGCAAAAACCAATATGCTGTTTTCGATCTGGAAGACTACGAAAAAACAAAAGAAGAAAAAAATCAGGCTCTGGGTCGGATCTGATCTACTCTGGGGATTTGCGACGAAACCAGTCGCGGTGAATTTGCGGCGCTACAATGGTGAAACGGCAGGAGAGTGCTTCCTGCGTGAAGCTGCGACAAAAGCTGTCGCGTGAATCGATGGTGAAGCAATTGTTTCTCTTGCAGTCAGACAATGGTCAAACTTTGTCAAGCTATAGGCAAACAGTCGTTTGGACTCAAAAGAACTAACCCCTTGACGTCGTCCCCGAGTGCTTAAATCGTGAGAGCACCGTTTTCCGTCAGGAAAACTTTTAAATTATCCTTAGTGCCCGAACTATTTCGAGTGCGTTTCGAGATTGGGGATACGGGTTTAGAATCTTGGGGTGCACCTCTTCCACGTCTCCCCGGTATGTACTTGGTGTAACTACCAGCCGATTCGCGCAACTCGTAACTCGTTGGCTCTCTGGCCGTGAGCCGGGGCCCATTCTTTTGATTTTCCGATTTCTAAGTGGACATAAATACCAAAACATATGGATCCCGGTTCAGCGGCATATCGGGATGACGGAGAGTAAGACCAATGTCGGAACGAAGGTGATTTAGAACCTCCGCGGCCTTTGGCCGCAATTCACCGCGATGCTAAGCGATGCAAATTCTCCGCAGCGTGATTCTTGCTGCAAATTCACCGCGAGTGCATTACTTGCAAATTCCCCGTGGCTTGGAAAGCCACAGCCCTTAAATTCTCCGCAGCCTAAAGGCTGCAAAAAGCCACAGCTTCTTCAGTGGCTAGGGGCTTGCTGAAGAAGTAGCCCTGGATCGTATCGCACTCAGCATCGACAAGATAATTCCTCTGAGCTTCGGTCTCCACCCCTTCGGCTATTACCTTAAGGCCTGTTTTGTGCGCCATTGAGATGATGTCCGGAATTATCAGCTCATCTTCCTTTTTCACAAGTATGTTGTCGACAAACATCTTGTCAATTTTGACTATATCAACGTTAAGGTCGCGCAGCCTTGAAAGGGAGGAGAACCCCGTTCCGAAATCGTCAAGCGATATGAGTATCCCTGCGTTGCGTAATATCTCCAGTTTTTCATTGGCCATTACAAAGTCGTCCATAAAGAGTGACTCTGTTATCTCAAATTCGAGGTCGCTTTTTTCGATGCCCAAACTATCTATTAGTCCGGTCATGTCCTCGATAAAATCTGAGCGCATTAGGTCTGCTCCTGATATATTGACAGCTACACGGACTCCCCGGCCTGATCTCTCCTTCATCGTCTTTATAAATATTGAAGTCTTTTTCATGATCAGCTTTGTCAAAGGTGTGATCAGCCTTTTCTTCTCCGCTATTTCAATGAATTCAACCGGTGACACGCTGCCCAGCGTATGGGATTTCATTCTTGCAAGCGTCTCAAAACCCGTTACTTTTCCTGTGCCTGCTTCGACCTGAGGCTGGAAGAGTGCAAATATACCCCCTTCCCTGCCGTTATTTTCATCATCTATTGCACGAATGATCTCTTTTTCGATGAGGTCTTCCCTTTCTATCGCAGCTTCCATCTCAGAGTTGAAATACTGGTAGGTCACGAGGCCGTCCTCTTTTGCCCTGCTCATTGCGATCAGGGCTTTTTTGAGTATACGTGTGGGATCTTCCTCTTCTCCCAGTTCAGCTATTCCTATTTCCACCGGCATATAAATATTCTGGTCGGAAAAGGTCTCTTTTTTGAAAAGTTCCTTCACGCTCTCCAGCGCCCGTGCCAAAGAATCATTCGTGCTGAAGTCTTGAGAGTATATGACCAGGCGGTCGCTTGCTATCCTGAATGTTATCCCGTCATCGTCAAATTTCTCTTTGACCTTTTCTGCTATTTCCGTAAAAACTTTATCAGAGTATTCATAACCATAGAGAAGCGACAGATTTGCAAGATGGCTGAAGTTGAGCATAAAGATCGCTCCTCTCCACTTTTTCTGTCTCAAAAGATTCTCTAGGAAATACTTGAGTGATTCCTGGTTGGGAAGTTCTGTGTTGGTGTCATAATAAGCAAGCCTGAGATAATTCCGGCCGTTCCTGTAGACCATCAGCATTATTCCGCCGGTAGCAATAAAAACAGTTGCCAGCAGCCAAATGCTGTTCTTCAGTTCTTCTGCCGCAAAATAGGCTGCTTCTCTTTGCTGTGAGCTTACAAAAAGGGCACCCACAACTGCTCCTTTATCAATAAGGGGAATAAAGGAGTTGTAGAGTACTTCTTCCCCCGATCTATCAACATAGCTTATCTCTTTCCCTTCACTTATCGAAAGAGCCGCCTCGGGAATATCTATTTTTGTGCCTTTAGATTCTTGTTTTGAGCTCTCCACAATGATTTGGTCCATGTTGATCAAACTAACCTGGTCCATGTTTGGATCTTCGTTAAGTTCTTCCAACAATGTCGATATTTCAAATCCGCCTAAGATTTTTTTTACATCTCCTGCGGAGATGCCTATCTGGACGAATTCTCCTGACAGAAGTCTGTAATATGCATACTTGTAGTATTCTCCTGAAACCGAATCTGCCCTTATCTCATCCATTGCTTCCTTTTTACCGCTTTTTATAAAATTATGTACAGGGTGTCCTTCCTCGGCTTTCCAGCCTACGTAACTGTCAATGTTAGAGTAGGCGATCACTCCATTTTTATTATAAACACATATCTGATCAACGTTCAGGGATGCTGCAAGTGCTTTTACTTCAGCCTGTGAAAACCGTCCGCTGTCCAGCATTACAGTTTTGCTTGCTGCTATGAGTTTTTCTTCAAGAAGCTGATTAATGATCCTGCTAGCTGCCACTGATTTTTTCAGACTGTAGGAATAATTGCGCGCAACATCAATGGCATCCTCTTTAAAGCGATCATAGTTTTCACTTATTTTGCGCTCTACGGAAGAATATGTCCCAATTGAAAAAAGAATAGAAATTATAAAAAATGGGATTATAAAAACCCATATGTTGATCTTTTTAAGCAGTTTTTTGTTTTGCATTTTCGTCACCAACCTAACGATACAGTTCAACAAAGCATCATTACTTAATATTTTACTTCATCACACATAAAAATGGCAGCATAAGAAAAAGCTGCCATTTCTGTTCTTAGCCGGTCAGATATCATCCTACCTGATACTTTCTCACCGTTTCGTCGGTATGAGAAGAACTGAGGAATGAGCCTTTCTGGCCACGTTTGCACTTACGCTTCCAAGGAAGAATTCCTTGACGTATCCCCTGCCCTGGCTGCCCATTACAACAAGCGGTATGCTTCCTTCATCGATCGTATTTATTATCTCCACAGCGGGGGAACCATATTTTACTATTACGTCAACTTCGATATCTCCTCTGTCCTGGAGCAGTTTTTTCATGCCTTCCAGCCTTGCTTTGTCCAGGCGGTTGAATTCTTCCACCTTGTCATCCAGGTGAGGGCTTATTTTTGCGGCATCCTGCACATGCAGGAGAGTTACTTTCTTGGCATTCCCCGGGGCCATTTCAAGGATCTTTGTGAAGGCAATATCCGCATTTTCAGAAAAATCGGTAGGATAAAGAAGGTGCTGTGCAACTTCACAGCCATCTATGATGACCCTTCCGTCTTTTTCAGTTATGTCGGTCCTTCTGGGTCTCATTATCATCAGCGGCTTTGAGACAGCGTGCATAAGATCGTTAGCCAGAGTACTGAAATAGAGTTCTCCGGATGAGGTGCGCCTTCGCGCTCCCACAACTATCAGCGAATGATCTTCTGCAACAGCTATCTTGTTGATCTCGGTCGCAGGATACCCTGCAAGTACCCTTGTCTCTACTTCAAAGCCCTCTTCGACAAGATTTTGCTGGTTTTCTTTGAAGACCTCTTCGTATTTGTGAAGAGAAAGGTTAGATTGTCCCCTTGTGTAGTCGATGACCTCATCCACGGTCCTGTATTGGATCAGAAGACATTTTTGCGCACCGTAGGCTTTCAGTCTCCCTACACATCCGATGAGTTCAAGAGAGTCATCAGACAGGTCGGTAGCTACAATGAACTTTTTAAACACAGCTTTCTCCCTCCCCTTGTTGGATAAGCTGATCTTGTCAGCGTCTGGAAGGTATCAGAAGCACTGAAGAGGGGCTCAGTCTTGCAATGTTCTGACTGACGCTTCCGAGGAAAAACTCTTTGACGTATCCTCTGCCCTGGCTTCCCATCACAACAAGCTTTACGTCCAGATCTTCTGCAATTCTCAGTATTTCAAGCGACGGGGAACCATATTTCACAACTGTTTCCACTTCGGCTTTGCCTTCCCTTTCAAGCATATCTTTCATGCCCTTAAGCCTTGCTTCGTCAAGCCTGTTGAATTCTTCGATCCTGCTTTCAAGATGCGGACTGAGCCTTGATTTGTCCTGCACATGCAGGAGCGTGATCTTTTGAACGCTGCCGGCTGCCATTTCTTTTATATACCTGAAAGCCATATCAGCGTTATCTGAGAAATCTGTGGGATAGAGGACGTGGCTGCTGATGTCAAGTAAGTTCCTCTCAGAGTCATCTTCCTCTGTCACTCCTTCAGGATCTTCGGTCCTTATCTGCAGCACAGGATACTGTGTTGAGTGAATCAGGTCGTTTGCGATCCTACCAAAGAATATCTCTCCGGACGAGGAATATTTCCTTGATGCTACTACAGTAAGAGAGTAACCCTCTTCCTCGCAGATCCTGTTTATCTGGGCCGGAGAGAAACCGGGGAGGATCCTGGTTTCGACTTCAAATCCCTCTTTTTCGATCTGTCTCTTTTGCCTTGAAAGCATCTTTTCATACTCGTAAAGAAGTTCGTTGGAGTATACACCTGAGAAATCGATTATCTCACCGAGGTCCCGGAACTGGAGCAGCAGGCATTTCTTGGCTCCGAATGGTTTCAGTCCGCCGATACAGGACATGGAAATAGAGAAGTCTTTCGAGATATCTGTTGCGACAATGAATTTCTCAAACATCTTGATCCCTCCTTCCAGGAGATGCTTGTCTGTGGCTCTTTGCTAAGCAATAAATGATATCTCTTTACTCTGTTAGCGTAATTATACCTTATCTGAATAAAAAAACCCAATAAATTAAACTTATTTACAAATAATTTTTGGAAACGGCATGACTGAAAAAAACCGGATCCGCTGATTCCTCATTGGAGGAAAAAAGATCCGGCATCTTTTGCGAACTGATCTTCTCAACTAATGTTTCTGCTTGAGATTTTTTACATACTCCGGGTTTAGGAGGCTGTCCGGTGTCAGCCCTTTGAGTATCTGTATGACGGAATCCGATGTTCCCTGTGTCTCCCTTGCAAGGCATTCATTTGTCCATCCTGCGAGGTGAGGTGTACAGATAACGTTGTCCAAAGCAAAGAGCGGGTTGTCCTTTGAAGTAGGTTCCACGCTGTAAACATCTATCCCGGCTCCTGCGATCCATTTTTCACGCAGAGCTCGGACAAGGGCCGCTTCGTCGACCAGTGCGCCTCTCGCCGTGTTTACAAGATATGCGCTCTTTTTCATTTTTTTGAGTTTTTCGCCGTCAATGAACCCGCGGGTCTCATCACAAAGCTGGCAATGCAGTGAAACGACATCGCTATGCTCCAGAAGGGTATCCATGTCCACGGCCCTTGCCCCGGCCTGCGTGATCCTCTCGGTGTCAGCATAGGGGTCGAAGCAGAGAAGTTCCACTTTGAAGGGCTTGAGCATTTCCGCAAGGCTTGAGCCGGCAGCTCCAAGCCCTATTATTCCCACAGTCTTTCCCGTAAGCTCCGACGCCTGAAGGGATTCGCTCTTCCATCCGCCTGTCTTCTGGATCTCCGCCGACTTCGGCATAAGCTTGAGGAGGGCCATCATCAGCGTAAGGGCATGTTCGGCAACACTGACCTTGTTGGCGCCGGGGGTATAGGTAACAGCAACTCCATACTCTGTTGCCGCTTCCACGTCTATATTGTTCGGCACAGAGCCGCACTTTGCGATAATTTTAAGATTTTTGGCTGAAGCTATCACATTCCTGGTGAACTTGCCTCTGGCGGTACACACTACTGCATCGGCATCTCCGATGAGATCGGTAAGCTCCTTCTCCTCCGCATAATTGCATTTGGGATCGCCAAAACGCACAATGCCCACTTCGCCCATCAACATATGGAGTTCACGGACCTCACATTCAACAACAACGATATCAAACATATAAAAAACCTCCGGGATCATTCATCTACATCGCACTGAAATTTTGCTTTATAAGCACACGGGACTTTTTCAGACAACGCAGGTATATTATCCATCAAAAGGATGTTCGATGCACCTGCTTCAATTGACTTTTAGGAAAATTTTCCCAATGTGATATGCTCGTGAGCAGTCATTCACAAACATAAAAAACCGGGGGAGAGCCGCATTTATTCAGGCTCTCCCCTATAAGATGATCGTTCAAAATTTTAAAAATTACTGTCTTTTAACAGGGATAAGCAGTACAGGAACAGGTGACTCGCGCGCAATGTTGTGGCTGACGCTTCCAAGGAAAAATTCATTTACGAAACCACGGCCCTGGCTTCCCATAATGACCATCTCTGCAGAGAGTTCCTTTACGCTTTTCAGTATCTCCGAAGAGGGCGATCCATATTTCAGTACCGTCTCAACATCCGGACATCCCTTATCCAGAAGCACCTTTTTCATTGCTTCGAGCCTGCCTGAATCTATCCTGTTGAACTCTTCTATCTTGTCGTCAAGGTAAGGCGTTATCCTGTATTCATCCTGGATGTGGATAAGTGATATCTTATTTTTTATCAAAGGTATCATCTCGACGAGATAATTGAATGCTACCTCTGAGTTCTTTGAGAAGTCTGTAGCAAAAAGCACATGGTCTGCTGCTCCATCTGAAAGTTCCCGCCTGCCATGGACTTCTGCCGATTTTCCGTTAGCAGACTTGAATATGTAGGTCGGTCTCTGTGCGTTGTGTATTAGTTCGTTTGCCATCGAGCTGAAAATATACCTGTCAGATCCCACGCTTATCAAGGAGTAGTTTTCATCGATCGCGATCTTGTTTACCTGAGATGCTGAAAGACCTTCCAGCACTCTGGTTTCAACTTTGAATCCCTGTCCTTCAAGTGCAGCTTTCTGTTTCTGTAGGTTCTTTTCAAAATCTTCGAAGACAGTTGGTTTGTAAAAACTGTCCACTCCAAGGACATCAAGAGTTCCCCAGAACTGCAGCAGCAATATCTCTGCCGTTCCAAATCCTTTAAGGCCTCCCGAAGAGTTGACCAGTGCCATTGATTCCTTTGAAAAATCGGATGCGACTATCGCACGCCTGAACATTACGACTCCCCCCTACTATCAAATTAGACTCTCTAAAATGTTCTGCAATAATATATAACATTGTTATCTTGCTAAATCAAGAGCATGAACACTTAGGCTATACCAAGGCTTTATTCATCTCATCTATTCTGGCAAGGATAGAGAGAAGGTATAGCAGCACAATTCCGTTTGCGGTAAGTACCACTCCAATTACCGGTCCGGGGATCAGATTTTTTATCAGCATCGATGTTCCGAAAACTATCGAAAGTATGTTCAGCGTCATCTGGGTCATGAAAAGTCTTTTGATCACCGTCGGGACCGGACCTCTGTCAATTCTTTTATCCTGTGTTTTTGAGAAAAACATTTTTATGATCGGGATCGTTCCCCCTCCAATATTAAGAAGGGCAATGATGAAAGTAAGAGTTGGTACGAGTATCCAGGGGATGATGCACGAAATTATGCCCATTGCCCCAAAAAAGAGTCCAAGCCAGACAAGAGGCCATGTTCTTGAAAACGACCTGATAGGAGTATTGCCGAATGCTACCATCTGAATGGACATTATGACAACAAGGAGGCCCAGCTGTGCGCTTCCCGAAAATGGCAGCAGGCCTATAGTTACAGGCACAAGCAGGATCCCGAGCAAGACCATCAAAACTCCCGTTATAAGAATAACGGTACGGTCGTCGGAGAGCTGCACCACACCCGACGGCCTCTTCGCAGCTGCGGGATAAAGTTTGTATATCCTGAAAAGAACGGCGGTCAGGGAAAGGATCAAAATTCCATAAAACAGGACTGAAAAGGCTGTAAGGCTGCCTGCCATTATATTTTTATCGATAAGAAGAAGGGAAATAAATACAGACATCGAATAGACCGCGGCGCAATTGACCGCAAGTAAATTGAATATCCCCCCCTTCTCTTTCCAAAGGGCAAATTTATCTTTTGAAAGAAACATCTGCAGTAGAAGAAGTATCCCTCCCGGACCAAAACATATGAAAAGTATTTTTCTGGGGATATTTTTCAATATATCCGGTATAAAGCATGTAATTATTCCGACACAGGCAATGATGATACCCAGGATAAGGAGGGCAAGCGGTCTTTGGGGAACGTCCCCGAAAGGGGTCTTGCCCAGCACAGTTATTTGAAGTGCATATATGAATATCAGAAGTCCGTACAGGCCGTTTTCATAGTACGGCAGCAGGCCGGAATAAACAGGAAAAAGCAAAAGCCCGGCTATGACCATGGTCAGGCCGGCGATCATAAGTATTACAAGGTCTATTGGAATATCAGCCTTTTTTGAAGACCACCCGCCAAACATGTCCAAAACCTCCTCAGGGCCGGTTCCGGCTGAAATAAAACGCCGGGCTTTTGAAGGATCGATTTATGCAAGTACAGTCTTTTAACAGTATGTGCCTTTGGTCCGGTAGTTCTCCCGCCTCTCGTCGGCAAGCTGCTTCATCAGTTTGTCAAACTCATCCCTCTTTTCCCTGTAAAGATAGTCTGCAGACCTTGCAGACTCAGGGAAGACGATCACAAGAGAACCCTTTTCTATCTCAGAGAATATATATTCCACGGCATCTTCTACGCTTACTGAGTCAGCTGGAGGTGTTATACCGCCAAAAATCGCGGTGCGTACATTCGCCGGACAAAAAACGCTGAAGTTGAGTCCTTCGTTTTCCAGTTCATACTGGAGAGATTCTGTCATCGATATCACTGCGCTCTTGGTAGCTGCGTAAACAGCCTGGTAAGGAACAGGGATCTTTCCTGCGATGGATCCTGTGTTGACTATGTGGCCGAACCCCTGCTCCCTCATTATGGGAATAGCGGTATAGGTACCATGAATGACCCCCATCAGGTTCAGATCGATAATGAACTTCCACATGTCAAAGGTGATCTTTTCTGTGGGCAGAGTTAGGCCCGTTCCTGCGTTGTTAAAAACTATGTCGAGGTTGCCTGAATGTTCTTTTGCATCTGATATGAGTTTTTGGACCTGTTCGAGTTTCGTGACATCAGTAAGTACAGGAAAAACCTTGCCGGGATATTGGGTGTTCAGCCTATCTGATTCGCGCTTGAGCCCTTCTTCATTGAAGTCGCCCATGAAGACCGCATCAGCGCCTCTTTTAAGGAGTTCTTCCGTGATGCCAAGGCCAAGCCCTGAGGCTGCGCCGGTCACTGCCGCAACTTTATGTTCAAAATATCCGCTCATGACATGCTCCTTTCGATAATGATCATCAGAATTTTCGGCGGACATCTTCGTAGGATGCTATGGTATGCTTCCAAATGAGGAAAGTCCCGCGATCCGCTTCCGCATATCTCAACATTCAGCCAACCGGAAATTTATGTTATGTATTAGCTGCTCTTACCCTAAAGACCTTGAATCACCTACGTTCAGCCTTGCAGCCCCTTTCATCATCAGCGCCTTTGAATATTTATGCACCGGCAGTTCTGACATCGAATTTATTATTTTGAACTGCAGCATGTTCATTTCCAGACCAAACTTCTGCCATTCGATCTTACCCTCTCCCATCCAGGCCTTTTCAAATGTTACCTCCTGGGGATAAAGTGTCGCATGGCTCAGTGCAGCTCCGCCTTTGCCAAGTTGCGGGATATATCTCCATGCAAAATAATTTATTTTTGAATGTTCGTTCAGCAGTTTAAGCTCTTCTTCTTCCAGCTCTCTCTCCCTGTTCAGGTCGATCTTCAAGAAAGTATTGCATTCGTAACTGGCGGCAGAAAACCAATGGTCTCCGTAATGCCTTAATGAGGAGATATCAGCATATATCTTCGGCATTCCATCCTCTTCTCTTCCGCCGATTATCGGACATGCTTTGTTTTCCCAGATAACAAGGACATACTCTCCATCGAGCACATCTGAATTTTTAACATATCTGACAGGAACTCCTGCCTGGATCAGTCTGTATTCTCCCCCTGACATCCAGTCTACATCACGGCATTCGGCAAACTGAACATTGACCGTGGGGCTTATAATATCGAAATCTTCCGGGATCAATTTTGAAAGCACTTCCTCATCAGTCTCAAAACTGACAGAGACAGAGGTCATGTCTCCGTAAACAGTACGTACGGGGTAAAAAGGTTCTCCTCCAAAATGGACCGGCATCTTGTAGACAAGGTCATCCTGCAGCCTAAATTTACCTTTCATTTCTTTTTCATCCCCTTTTCTTGATTTCCTGCATCATCAATAAATTTTGGAATTTGCTAATTGAGAAGTTCATCATGCGCTTTTGCAAGAAGCTCCCTTATTTTGAGTCCCTGCGGGCAATGAAGCTCGCAGACACCACATGAAACACATTTGTCTGCACCCCTCCCCGGTTTGAAAAATACCTCCCTGTAATGATCTTTTACCGATCCGTCCAAAGTATTCCGATACTTGTTATAAAGTGTAAAAACGGCCGTTATCATCACACCGTGAGAACAGGGCATGCAATATTTGCAGTCAGTGCAGGGTATGGTGACACTGCTTCCGTACTCCTTTGCGATCATGGAGACAAGATCTTTGTCCTCTTTGCTCATTACGCCCGGCGCAGAATCGCTGAAGATCCTCAAATTATCCTCAAGCTGTTCCATATTGCTTGTTCCGCTCAGGACAACAGAGACTTCTTCCTGGTCATAAAGCCATCTGAAACACCATTCTGCAAGGGATCGTTTTTCATGGTATCCCTCGACCAGACCCAGAACGGTCTTTGGAGCATCCTTCAGCAGGGAGCCTCCCCTCAATGGTTCCATCACAGTTACAGGAAGTCCTTTTGATGAAGCGTAACGAAGCCCTTCTACACCGCCGGCCTGATTCTTTTCATCAAGAATATTCAGCTGTATCTGCGTCATGTCCCAGGGATAGTAATCTATTATCTCTTTAAAGGCTTCGAAGCTGTTGTGAAGCGAGAACCCCTTATGGAGTATCTTCCCCTTTATTGCAGCTTTGTCGAGAAAGTCCGCTCCGTCGTATTTTTTAACTTTTTCCCATACCGCTGGGCTCAGGTTATGGAGCAGATATATGTCTGCATAATCTGTCTGGAGCCTCTTCAGCTGCTCGTCGAGATATCTTTCCATATCTTTCTGACATGAAGACATGGCAACCGGGCATTTTGTAACAAGGCATACTTTTTCCCTGTAACCATTCTTAAGCGCTTTTCCGACTATTTGCTCACTCCCTGGATATGTATACGCGGTATCTATGTAGTTGACTCCGCTGTCGATCGCGTGCCTGACCATCCTGACGGCATCTTCTTCGTCACTGGGGAATCTCATGCAGCCCAGGCCAAAGCGGGATACCCTTAACCCTGTTTTTCCAAAATCTATATACTCCATAGTTATTACCCCCATACCATATTAACGTGACATTTTGTTTATAGTATACACTCTTCAATAAATAAGCGTAACCATTGTGAAACTGCGCAAACGCATGCTGCGTGAAGCGGTGGTAGGAACGGTCAAACAGTTGTCAAACAGTAATCAAACGTTAGTGAGGGGCGGGGGCGAAGAGCGGGGGAATTTGCATCCTGGCTGAGTGGAATGCCTCCCTCCACGTCATCCCGGTATGGACCTCCCTCTCCGTCATCCCGGTATGGGCTCGAGCCGGGAACCCGATCTGGGGCTTTACCCATGCCCTTGACGTCGTCCCTGAGTGAACCTATCGGGGATCCGGCGGATGCAATCTTCGCCCGCATTTACCTCTGTTTAACCATCGTAAAAAAAGGGGGGGTAGTATACTATTATGTATAAATACGAAATGGGGGATATTATTGAAAATACTTGTCAGTGCCTGTCTGCTCGGAATAAATTCACGATACTGCGGCGGAGGCTGCCTCAACGAAAAGATAGCCTCGCTGACCGCGAATCACGACCTTATACCTGTATGCCCCGAACAGCTTGGGGGGCTGCCCACGCCAAGGGAACCGGATGAGATCAGGGAAGGAAGAGTATTTGAAAAAAACGGCAAGGACAATACGGACAATTTTCAAAAAGGAGCAGATGAGACGCTCAGGCTTGCCCGGCTTCTTAAAGTTGACATGGCTATACTTAAACAAAACAGCCCCTCATGCGGATCTTCTATGATCTACGACGGAACTTTCAGCGGTAAAAAGATCCCCGGCTCAGGCATAACCGCATCTTTGCTCATTCAAAACGGGATCAGGGTGATAAGCGAGGATGATATTGACGAACTGAGAGAATTGTTTAAACAACCGTGAAACAATGGAGCAGTAGTGAAGCGGTTGTTAAAACCGGCAAGGTGTTGGCAAGCAATTGTAAGAACCTAACCCACGACCTAAAATCACCGTCGTTCCCGAATGCTTAAATCGGGAATCCAGCGGCTTGGGGTTAGATTCTAAAGAGTAAGTTACAGACAGGATCTAGAGACACTGGACCCCCGATACATGCACTCGGGGAAGACGGTTATTAAAGTCCAATCCTCCGCGGCCTTTGGCCGCAAATTCACCGCGAGTGCTCTGCTCGCAAATTCTCCGTGGCTCGATCCACCCCACAAATTCACCGCAGCATGAAATTTGCTGCAAATTCTCCGTCGCATATATGCGACAAAATCAGTTATAATTTATAATGAATACTAGAACAGACCATTTAGTGTTTTCCTTCAAAATATAGACGGTTATTATTTAAGGAGCGATGCTCATGATAGAGGCTTTTAGGATCTCAGGGATGCTGGCAGGGATACTTATGACTGTCGCAGGCTTTACAGGTTTTTTTGGACCTAGTCTCAGAAAGATCATCAAAGGGCCTGCCGTGCTGAGGGTCCACCGCTGGTGCGGTATAGGAGCTGTAACTTTCGGGTTGACACATGGGATCATATACATGCTTTATCTAGGTTAAATATATTTATTAGGAGGAATTTTCAGCATGAAAAAAGCATTGATATCTCTTTTAGTTCTCGCAGCAGTGATCCTGGCCTGTACCCCGGTTTTTGCCCATCCTGCAGAAAAAATGGAGCTTAAATGGGATGAAACGGCATCTGCTCTGGATGTCTCGATCGTCCATCCGGTCAAAAATACTGTAAAACACTATATAAGCAAAATAGTGGTCTCTGTCGATGGAAAGGTAATGGAAGAGAGGGTCCTCAAATCCCAGACCGATCCAAAAACAGAACAGGCAGTATTTGAGATCAAAGATCTTAAAAAAGGATCAAAGATAGAGGTAGACGCGACCTGCAACGTATTTGGAAAACTTAAGGGAAGCATAGTGATCTAACCGCAAGTCATTCATATAAACCACAAAGCGGCTGCCTTCTCGGGCAGCCGCTTTTTTCTGCTGTAATTGCTCTTATTTTACGTTAACGGTGAACATGTCTCCGGGTTGTCCTATGCAGACAACATAGCTGCCTTCAGGCACATAGACCTCTCCATCGTCGGTAATGCTGTCGAAGAGAGCAAGCCTTTCTGACTCCTCTGTCAAAACCATTACCCTGTCCTTTTCGGGTTTTTCGAATGAAAGGATAGAACCGCTGCCTGTCCTGTACCATTCATTGTATCCCTTTTCACCTATCATCACCGAGTTCCGGCCACTCTTTAAAACCTTGGTCTTTTCGGCATCAGAGAAAAGAAATATTCCTGATTTGACCCATAAAGTACCATCGCTTTCGAATATCTCAAGTTCCGACTGGTCCCGGAAAAGAGGCGCAGCATATGTTGCACTGTGGTCATCCTCGACTCTTAGCGGGCTCATAAAGGTCAGGTATCCGGGCAACTCACTGTATGTATCTGAAGATACCATAGCTGTCTCCCTGTATAACTGGATCGAAGACGTCAGATTTCTGATAAGCCATATTTTATCCTTCATATCCGCCAAAAGTTTCTTTGGTTCTTCCTCCTCTGATACTTTCTGGAACATTAAATTGTCAATTCCATAAAAGGGGTCTTTCTCGGCAATAAAGCATGAAGTATCCCGATTTCTTATAAAGTATCCCCGCAAATCTTTTTCAAACGAGTAGAAAGAGCCTCCGTTATAGACAAAGGACATCAGCACAGGCCCCTCTTTTCCCGCCGGGACTTCATCCCCTTCGGGCAGCAGCTGCAAAACCTCCATTTTCTTTCTCTCCTTGTTAAACCTGATCCTGACAAAGGATCCGCCGTTCGCATAGAGGCCCTGAAAGGCAGAAAGCTCGGACGGGATGATCTCCGGGTCAACGGGCTTTTCTTTTTTCCTCTCTTCGGGGACAGGAAGTCCCTTATCCTTCATAAGAGCATTCAGGACAGGTCTTGTGACTGCTTCGCCGTTCAGCTTTCCTGATATGCTTGCCGCAACAACAAGCCTCTGCTCAGGTAATACCTGCAGTCCGGTGGAGTAAGCTCCGGTGCCTCCGCCCTTTGAATATACTTTTATGCCGTTTTCCTCATATGACGGAAGCAAAGAATAGTCCCAGCCAAAAGAGTCCATTATTACCTGTCCGCGAAGCCCTGCTGAAAAAGGTGTCGGCTGGCTTTTGAGTATTTCTTCGATGGAGCTTTGGGATAGTATTTTTTTCCCTCCCGGGGAGAAGCTGTCGCCAAATCTGCAAAGATCCTCAGCAGTCGAAGAGAGGCCTCCTGCGGCGTGTACAAGGATCACTTCAGGAGGATATTTCTTCCCAGTTTCAGGATCATAAAAATTTGAGATGTTTCCCGCCGACTCACCTATGCTTGCACCGGTGTCCTTCATTCCAAGAGGCTGAAAGACCCTCTTTTCAAGGAAATTTAAAAATTTCTGGCCGGAGACCCTTTCGACGATCATCTCTGCAAGGGTGAATCCGTCATTGCAGTAGATCCCCACAGCGCCAGGGTCATGCTTCAGGTTCGATCTCTTCATCCTTTCAAGCAACATCTCGTAAGGTTCACCTTCAGGATCATATCCAAAGAGAAAAGTCGATCCCGGCAGGCCGGAAGAGTGGTTGAAGAGCATCCTTACAGTTATTTCCCTGTACCTCTGGTCCTTCATTTCAAATTCAGGGATGTATTTCACGACAGGATCGTCGAGGTTGACCTTTCCCTCGTCAACAAGCAGAAGAACAGAAACAGCAACAAACATTTTGCTTGTTGAGCCGATGTTGAACCGTGTTGATCTGTCTACGACTCTGCCTGCCTTTCTGTCAGCAGCACCAAACCCTTCAGAATAGACTATTTTTCCACCGTCCATCACTGCCACAGTTGCAGAACTTCCCTGTCCTGACGTGATGACTTTCCAGACTGCTTCGCGAGCTGCCTCTTTCGTATTTTGATAAGATGTTGATGAGGCCCCCGCTTGAGGTATGGTGATAACGAACATAAAAGTAAATATTAAAAATTCGATAACGATATTTTTAAATTTTGTCATCTTCAACATCTCCTTATATTGATTTACCTGGCAGGAATAATCAAATCTTATTTTTTCAACTTATTTACTATATCCCCTTTAATTTATACATCCTTTTTGCCAAAAATCAAGCTTCTAATTTTAATAAGCATATATTAAACTCTAGTTTCTGAACCTTTCTATTTCTTTATTTTATAGACGTGATATCATAATTTTATCGTTGACCGATCTTGAGACATTACCGGTAAGAAGGGGTGGAGCATCCAATGTCAACAACAGAAGAATTCATGGTCTATCTTACCGATCAACTGAGAGACGCCGGCATAATAACTTACAGGAAAATGTTCGGCGAATATGCTCTCTACTGCGATTCCAAAGTTATAGGGCTGGTCTGTGACGGGCAGTTTTTTCTTAAGAAAACAGATGCCGGACGAGGGTTTCTTAAGGAAGTGTGCGAGGCTCCGGCTTATAATGGCGCAAAACCATCATTTCTAATAACATCAACTGACGACAGGGAGTATCTGACAAAACTTGTCAGGGCGACCTGCAATGAATTGCCTTATCCCAAACCAAAAAAGAAAAAGGTAAAAAATAATTGTGACAACGGGGAATACGTCTGCTACTGTTCAAAGGTAACAGAAAAAATGATCGCAGAAGCAGTCAGGGATGGAGCCGACTCGCCCGAAAAGGTCATTGCAGCTACAGGCGCTATGAAAAACAGCAACTGCGAAGTCAACAATCCTAAAGGGACCTGATGCTACGGGGACATAGTCCGGGTGTTTGGAAAACACTTTAATAAACAGCAAACAGATATAAACAAAGAATAAGGAGTGATCATGATGAAAGTAATAGCATTGAACGGCAGCCCGAGAAAAGACGGAAACACGGCTTCTGCCCTGAAGCTCATGGCGGAAGAGCTGAAAAAGGGTGGCATAGAAACCGAGATAATAAACATAGGCCATTTAGCGATACATGGCTGCACAGCCTGCGGATATTGTGCCGGATCAGAGAACAATGAATGTGTTTTCAAAGACGACCCGGTCAACGAAGCGGCCGCAAAGATACGCGAGGCAGACGGATTTATAATTGCTTCCCCCACTTATTACGCCGGGATAGCCGGTACGATGAAATCATTCCTGGACAGGCTGTTCTATTCAAGTTCCGGACATTTCAAATACAAGGTAGCAACGGCAGTAACTGCGGTAAGGCGTACAGGGGGCATAGACACACTGCACCAGCTCAACAACTACCTTAACCTTGCACAGACTGTCACTCCGCCTTCCCAATACTGGACTGTCGTATATGGAAGGTCAGAGGGGGAGATGATGCAGGATCTGGAGGGCGTGCAGACCATCCGTAAAACCGCTGGGGCGATGGCATGGCTGATAAAGGTCATCAACGAGGGCAAAAAGACAGTTCCCATGCCGGACGAGAAAAAAAGAGTCTTCACCAATTTCATCCGCTAGCATTCTCATCGTGACAGCAGAACAGGCAGGAATAAAATGAGAAAAAACTATTATGCGCAGAGCTTAAACGCCAAAAAGCTATGGCAGGTCTATGACACTGCGATACCCAGGGTATCCCTGTACCTTGAACGGGAGATAGCCTTTGTACGTGACCGTTTGAAAAAGACTGACATCGTTCTTGAGCTTGCGGCCGGGTACGGTCGCATAATGAAAGAGCTTGCTCCATATGTTAAGAGTATTACCGGTATAGAGATATCCCGCGACAACGTATTTTTTGGAGAAGAATATCTTAAAAACACCCCAAATACTGCGTTCCTGACTATGGACGTCCACGATATTGACTATGACAGCTGTTTCGACGCAGTGCTGTGTCTGCAGAATGGTCTCTCCGCTGTAAGAGCAGAGGTCCCGGAGGCCTTTGCCGGGAAAGTTATAAAAACCCTTAAAAAAGGGGGCAAAGCCTATTTCAGCACTTATCACCCAAATTTCTGGGAACAAAGGGTTGCGTGGTTTCAGGAACAGGCAAGAAAAGGTTTGATCGGAGAGCTTGATATGGAGAAGACAAAAAATGGAGTCATCATTTGCAAAGACGGTTTCCGTGCCACCACGCATTCCATAGCCGACCTTGAAAAGATCGGACGATCTACGGACTGTCACTGGCAGATATTTGAAGTGGACGACTCAAGCATATTCCTTGTGATTGAGAAACAGGACTGAAAAAGACATACAAAATGGCTTCGATCCTCCGTCGAAGCCATTTTTTTATATCTTTTTGCATATTTATTTGAGTGCCTTCTTTTTTCCGGAAACTGCATTTCTGTTTTTGATCGATTCCCTACTTCGGCAGTTTGGGCAGTCTTTATCTTGCATTCTTATAAATATTTATGCTCTCCTTATAGTTGATCCCACGGTTTCTCTGTTCGGTCATAACAAAATCATAGAGCTCGTCGGATGCGGCAAGCTTTTCGGGCGCAATGACGCCTTTTTCTTTTATCAGTCCTTTGACGATAGCTTGTGCGAAAATCGAGCATGAAAAACCTGTGCACCGTCCCATTGAGTTTTTCCAGCTCTTCTCGTCAAAGATGTCCCAAAGGTCCCATGTGTACGTTATAAAATCCCTTCCTTTGTATCCTGAGACTTCGACCTGCATTATGGTAAGGTCCCTGTCTCCATTCTCCGGCTCCATCTTCCACATTGGAAAGAGAAGGTCGCAGGCGATTTCACGGGGGACAGCTTCAACGCCCCCAAGGATGCGTTTTTCTTCGTCAAAGAGGCCCATCTCGCGAAGCAGGCGCATCTGCGCCACGTGTCCAGGCCATCTCATCGTGCGCTCTTCCATGTTTTTTGCCTTTATATTCTTTATCAGGGAACGGAGACCGTCAGTGATGAATGTCTCAAGGAGGCCTGCTTTTGGGAATTCCTTCTCGTAAAGCTCCCCCATCGCCTCGCATACTACCGGCTTATAGTCCTTTACATACCTTGCGGGACGTGTATATTCCTCTATTACATCCGCAGCGGACCAAGTGATCTGGTAATTGAATGGCGCAACAGGCTTATGAGGGATCCCTCCCACGTATATCACTGCGTTTTCCA
The DNA here is from genome assembly GCA_034331105.1 of Synergistota bacterium. Classification (GTDB taxonomy): domain Bacteria; phylum Synergistota; class Synergistia; order Synergistales; family Synergistaceae; genus Caenicola. The sequence continues at coordinate 268,084 of JAXQGB010000015.1, forward strand.
CATCATCCAGAAGATGAGCTCCCCTACCGATGAGGAAGTTGGACATGCCCGGCGCGACTCCCATGTCGGGGACCACAGTGACTCCGTGTTCCTTTGCCAGTCCGTCAAGCTCTTCGAAATCCTCCGGCATGAAAGAGATGTCAGCCATATTTTTGCCCGACTTTATGACGATCTCCATCATTTTTCTTCCGAATTTTCCTGGAACTCCTGCAGTCACGATATCTGCATCCCTAACCAACTGGGAAAGGCAGACCGAATCCGTACAGGAACAGACAGCTGTTGTAATTTTGGGGTGATCCTCCCTTATCGAAGAAAGCGCGTTTTCGTTGAGATCAACTACAGTTACATCGAAGCTCCTGCCCATGTCGGCAGCAATAATACTGCCCACCAGTCCTGCTCCTATCTGAACCGCTTTCATACAAACACCTCCGCTGAGAAATTGCATCTCTTATTACGCAGTTAATAATAAAATATCCAGGGATACCATATCCCGGGAATATTTTAAAATTTTGTATAGTTCCAGACATTTGCATCTTTCAGAGGCTTGGGGTTTCCTGTTATGACTATCCTGTCATCTGCAAAATTTATATCGGTTATGCGGACCGGGAAGGGGATCTTCTCTCTTCCAATGAGAGGATTTATACGGTCAATGATCTGTGCTGTTATGTATTCCGGCTGCTTCACACCGGCAACATAGAGCGTCGTGTCTGTAAGGTTGAGCCCTCTTTCATCAAAAGCAAGTTTTGAAAGGACCTCCATCCTTATGTTGAAGGTGAAGAGGAAAGTAGCAACGTATGATCCTGAGACCCTTATCCCGTTCTTTGAAAAATCGCATTTAAGGTTTTTGAAACCCTTGATGTCTTCGATCTCTTTGCTAGTATAATCAGTAAAATCCTTTTCAAGTAGGACTACTTCGCCCCTTGAATAGTGGATCAGGTCTGCAAGTTTGTATTTATGATCTTTATCATCCTCATTAATTTCCTTTGGCGGTTCTTTCATCATTGCATACAATGAAACGCTCTCTATCCTTACACCCTCAATGACTACCCCTGTCGCTTTGGCATAGAGGAAACTTCCTCCTCCGGTAGCCTGTACCGTTATTCGTTCAGGGTCAAATTCATTTACCAGCAGTTTTCCGACCTTTTCTTCTATGCGTACCTGAGCACCGGAAATTGAAGGAAAAACGTGAAATGCTGCAATGACAAGCAAAAAAATGAAAAAGCGCAGGGAGCGCGCTTTTATATGATCACCAGAAACGTGCATAAGAATTACCTGCCCTTTCTGAAACGATTTTCCTGAGATTCTACCACCCAGGGAATTTTTCATATTAGTATTCTATGAAAAAGGAAATGCAGAAAACCAAGAATTTGATCGCCTGGATCGCGGACGTCTTGGATGTTTATCTTCATATTTTCCTCCGGTTGCCCTAAGCCCTGTCTGCGCTGTTTGTTTTTTTAAGAAGTTCAATGGCAGAGTCAGAGTTTACCGGTCTGCTGAAAAGGAATCCCTGCATAAAATCGCACTTATGGTCAACAAGGTACTGCTTCTGTTTCTCTGTTTCAACACCCTCTGCCACCACAAGATGTCCCATCTTGTGGGCCATTGATATTATGTCGCATGTTATGGCTTCTTGCATGTTCAGGAACTCCAGTTTATCAATGAAAAACTTGTCGATTTTTATATAATCGACATTTAACTCACTTTCACGCGAAAGGGATGAATAGCCTGTTCCAAAATCGTCAATAGATACGGATATGCCTATCTCCTGAAGCTTGCCAAGCCTAAGGTTTATCAGATCAAAATTATCTGTAAAGACAGATTCTGTAATTTCCATGGTAAGATTTTTCGGGTCTACTCCTGTTTCTTTAATAATATCCAACACATTCTGCACAAAACCGAAATCAAGTACCTGTATAGCGGAGACATTGACTGCGACACTTATATCATTGAATCCTGCAACTGCAAGCTCTTTTAAAAACTCACACGAGGTCTTTATGATGAAGATGCCCATTGGCACGATGATCTGCATCTCCTCAACAAGTGGTATAAATTCAAGCGGCGGAACTATTCCAAGTTTAGCGCTCCTCATTCTCGCCAATGCCTCAAATCCTGATACCTTGCCGTTATCAAGGGATACAAGAGGCTGGTAATCGATATATATGTTTGAGTTTTCATCTGAAAATGAGAGCAGTTCTTTTTTGATCTCAGTCTCACGCTGCAATTTATCTTCCATTTTTCCATCAAAGAAAGAGTAACTGAACAAACTGCCATCGCCTGCCCTTTCGGCAGCTGCCGAAAGGTTTTTTAGGATCGTTTCCGGATCGCATTCTTTATTATTTATCTTGAGTATGCCTATCCCGCAGCCAAGGGAATTGGTTATGGGATCAGACGACATCAGGTCAAAGACAGAATGACAGAGAGATATAAGCTCAAAATCCCTCTTAAAACCTGAAACATACAAAACAAAACGTTCAAACGAAATATGGAACAGCTTCACGTTGAATTTTGTGACAGAGGACAATTTGTGCGCCAGCTCGGTGATCGTTTTTTCGCTGAAGGAATATCCATAAGTCAGGCTTATAGCGTTGATCTTTTTAATATTCAAAAGAAGGAGGGCCTGGTTGGCATATTCACCGCAGCATATGATGTTCGACAGCATATTTTTGAAATACGTTCTGTTATAGAGCCCTGTTATCGGGTCATGCTCGCTGATATGCTTTAGTCTTAACTCCTGTTCTTTTCGGTTGGTTATGTCTACAATTATGCCCTCGAGGGCAACGACATCCCCATTCTCGTCGAAAATTCCCTGACCGGTCTCATGGACCCATTTCATTTCTCCCGATGCCGTTTTGATCTCGTATTCCATTCTGAAAGGCAGTCTGTCCTCCAGAGCACGGCACCAATCGTGACCGATCGCTTCATAATATTTCGGCAGTGTTATGTCGTTCAACCCTATGTCCCTGTTTTGCAAAAAGTTTTCCGGAGTGTAGCCGGTAAGCTCGTAACAACCTGCAGATACGAACTGCATAGTCCAATCATCATCATAATTGCACCTGTAAGCCATCCCCGGGATGTTTGAAAGAAGGACAGATTTGCTGCGCTCGCTCTCACGCAATTGATCTTCTGCCATTTTTCTTGCCGTAATATCCTGAGCGAGGCAGATGTGGTCGTAATTTGTGTTGTTTTTAAGTTTCAGGTAAGCTACTGTCATATCGACCCATACTACTGATCCATCCGGTCTTATGAATCTTTTCTCCATTGAATATCCTTTTATTTTTCCGGAGAGAAGATCATTGAAAAGGTCAATATCTTTGTCCCTGTCGTCCGGATGCGTTATTTTTGCCCATCCTTCTTGGAGAAGATCCTTCCTTGTTCGACCTGTAATTTTTTCAAACATTCTGTTGATTATGGCAGGGTCGTTTTCTAAGTCACGTGATGGCTCATCACCGTAAGAGAGGACTATACCTATAGGCGCCTCTTCCAATATTGTGTTTAATGCCAGACTGCTCTCATCTGTCCTTTCATTAAGCATGCGCTTTATGTTGGCCATTTGAAGATGGAGTTCTATCCTTGCCTTTAAAATGGAGTTGTCTATGGGTTTATTCAAAAAATCTACAGTTCCGGGCTTCGATTTGTCTACGTCTTCAATGATCAAATCATAGTTCTTTTTTAAATCGGCAATAATAATTTTTTGGATACTGTCGGATCCCGGCTCAGAGTAAAGGTCTTGAAGGAAGCGAAAAGGATCGCAGCGCTTCATGTCCATATCGAAAACTATCAGGTCTAAATCAGTTGAAGTTCTGGTCAGGCGCATAGCCTCTGTCGCATCAGAGACCACGGTAATTAAAAAGCTAGAAGATAAATCGTTGAGCAACTTTTGATCCATCAAGGGATCGTTGATTACCGCAATCCTGGATGCCATCCATACATCTCCCCTGTTCGTGAGACTTCATTTTTTCCGCAGAACTCTGTCTGTCGCCATTTAGGGTAGGATTTGCTGCAGGTCATGTAAGTACATTTTTCGAAAACCTTGGTGCTGTGACCATGTTGTAAATCTGTCAACTTTAAACAAAACTCTAGTATAGTTTATTACAAATACTGAATAAGTAAAAGTATCTATATGTATTCGTTTGGGGAAATCTATTTTTTTTAAAGCGATTATCGGCAACTTACTTTACTATTAAAACTTTCATTGACAAAGTAATATAATTATTCTTCAAGTCTGATAAATCAGAATTCTTGAGCCTGATGCATCCATCCGTGACACTCTTTCCAATTGAAGCCGGATCATGCGTGCCGTGGATACCTATTCCTTTCCATCCGCATTTTAAACGGATAAACCAGGGACCATATGCACCTTTGATCATTCCTTTGCCGTCTTTGAAGTCATGCTGCCAGCCGGATGAATTCTGGATCTGTCGGACTTCAAAATTGCCTTCAGGAGTCCTGAGATCTCCAACACGTTCTTTCTGCCCGGTATTTTTCCCGGTCGCAATACCGTAGGTCTTTATCACTTCATTGTCATTCATTACATGAAGTTCATGATCGCTCTTGACTATCTTCAGCCACAGGATGTTGTTTTTTTTCATGACACCAAAAGAGGGATCAGATGATAATGTACCGGCACCGGAAACAGTATTTCCTTCTATTTGCGCAGTATCAAAGCCACAGCAAATAACAATGATAATGGAAATTAAAAATAACGCCCGGGCTATAAATTTTGTTTTTGATCTGATATTTGACATCGCTATTCTGCCATCTTTTCCATGTTGCAGAATTTAAGGATCATACTTAGCATAATTGTAGCATCACCTAAAGAGTTCTACTTAATGTCTTTTTTACAAAGAAAATTTTTGATCTTTCATGTATTGGAATAACAATGAAAATTAAAGATACGAGTAATGCCCGATGTAATTACTGATTTCTAAGAGGTAAAATAAACAAACTGGGGAATCGATCTGCATTCAGGGAGGGACTGGCATGTTTGGATTCATTGACAGGATCATCAAAGCAGCCAACAGATATACGTTCTGGGACTACTTCTTCCTTAAAACTACGGTCCTCGTTTTTGGCATATTGATAGGCACTTATTTCGCAAGTTTTTTTATTGACCACACGCTGTTACTGTGGCTGGTATTCCTTGTGACTTATGTTTACATCATGTACAGGACTTTTATCAAGCACATGAAATGATCATCAGGTCAGAAGACCACGACCAAGCATAAGAGGCACCCCAAAGGGGATGCCTCTTATGTTAATAATTTCGGATCAAAGACATAAATTACTTTTGTGTATTATCAGTCTTCTATCCCGGCGTACTCTTTGGCTTTTTCCAGAGCCTTGAGCAATTGCTTTTCATACTTGGCCGGCACGTCAAAGCTTTTGAGCTTTTCCATATTGAAGATCTGCGCCTGATCCATGCTTCCGGTGGAAAATCTGCCTCCGCCGCCACCGCCTTTTGACCTTTTGCGGATCTTTTCAAGCTCAGAATTCAGAGCCCTCAATACCTCTTTGGCCATAGTCCTCGAAGGATGCTTCGAGTCTTTACATAGTTCCCTGATCTCTTCGTTGATCCTTTTCGCTTCATCGTACAGCATAATATATTCTCCTGTTCTCAACAGGGAAAAGCCAGTTGTTTTTGCCTTCTGTCTAGACCCCTTATCGTTCCGGCTTAATTATTCAGACGCATCTATTATAAACTTCCTTGATGTAAAAATGCATTACCGTCTTTTAGGATACCATATTTCTCTCACTTTTTCATTTTTATCTGGCAATATCTGAAAATTCAGGATAAAAAAGATGAGAAGTCCTTTACAGACCTCCCATCCTTTATGCTGTTCTGCCCGTTTATATTATAAAACCAGGCAGTTACTGTGTTTCAATTTTAAAGCTGGATCTCAAATTTTTTCTCTGCTCCGTTTCGGGAGATCAATAGTGTTATCAGTGACCTTGACTGGTGCCTGTTTGAAATGTAGTCACTTAACCAGACTGAGTCGAAGTTCCTTGTTTCATACACATCAACCTTCAGCAATACATCTCCCGGCCTTATGCCGGCATAGTATGCCGCAGTTCCCTTGCCGACTTCCCTAATGATCATATGTCCGGAAGGGCTTCGCATCGTTCTTTCAAGCTCAAACCCGGCGTATTGCAGGGTACTTCCCTGATCAGATACGGTCATCGCAGCAGGAGCGTAGTTCGGGACTACAGGTACCTGACGGACTCCCTCAGAAGGAGCCGGTGCCGAATGGCCTGAGGGCCCGGAATAGTAATCGCTCTCCTCCGCTGAAAGTGAATATTCGGGAACTGATATGCGGACGTAAACTTTTCTGTTTTCCGGAAGAAAAGTGTAAGAAATCTGGCTGCCGTCATAGAAACCGTCTACTTTCAAGACCTGCAGTCCACTTCTTGAGTCAATATCAGTCCTCTTTCCCTCTCCATCCCATGTTTTCGCAAGAAGCGCCGCTGTCTGCTCTGCCCCAAACTCCGAAGCCATTTTGGAAGCACGGGCTGCCTCTGTTTTTGCGTTTTGACTTATCCGGGCTTTGACATCGCTGATCTGTCTTTCACGCTCATAACTGTTGGAATAGGAGTAGTCGTTTCTGCTTGGGCTTGAATAAGGGACACTTGCAGACGGATAATACTGCGGTGTCCTGTTCATGTTTGAAACCATTGCTCCTATGAGCAGTCCTGTTCCGATGCTTATCCATATGTCATTGTTATTGTAGCGCCTATAGTTCCTGTAGCGGGGATAATTGTAATATCCCGGGCGGTAGTAAGGTCGGAATATAGGTCTTGGCGGAGGTCCGGGATGATGTCCGGGCCTGTGTCCCGGATAAGGTGCCGCATGTACCGCAGGTACAGCAAACAGGCATATCATAACTGCGATAGAAATTATTCTTGACTTCATCTTCAAAACACCCCTTTGCACCAAAGCGATAAATGGCACATACGATCAAAATCTACATGCCATTCTTCACCTGTATCTGATATTACTTCCATATTTTATGACAGAAATGTGTGGATTTTGTGTGGATTTTGTGAAGGCGTTTCGAAAAATAAAAATGGCTGTTTCTGCAATAACTCTCTGCAGTTTTTCTTCCTTTTTATAGGTCATAGAGGTCTCTAACAAAAAAATACCGAGATGCTTACTTTGAATAGTATTATGGTTTTTTGTAATGTTTTTTCTTTTAGAACGATAAAAGTATAACTAAAACTATTCTCTATATCATTAACTGATCATGTTTTATTTTTTATGCGGTGTTTACTGTTGACGTTGTTCTTCAAGTACTGTATTTTATAGTAAACGATTATACGGCGGCAAAAAGGAAGATAAACAATATGGATCGCAATCTGCATGACCAACACAAAGAAAACTCTTTTGTCACTTCAGCCTATGACTCTATGTTCACTTTCACTCAGGATGCAATAGTCCTTCTTGACACTGAACTGAATATCGTCAAATCTAACATGCCTTTTATGGACATTGCCCAAAATTATTCATCCTCATCAGAAATAAGAAATATTTTTGACCTTATACGTGACGAGGATGACAGGAAAAGCTTTTTATCTGTGATAGATGACAATGTATTGATGATGGAAATCACCCTTAACTCCCTTAAAGAAAAGGAACCCTGCATCCTTGAGGCAAAAATTGGCCCCATCAAAGATAACGAGAGGACCATAGGAGCTTATGCCATTTTTGTTAACATTACAGAATTCAGAAAGCGAGAAAGCCTGCTCAACAGGCGTTTCAAACTAATATGCAACCTGGTCGACAACGCCAACCTCGGGATCGTAATCATTGGACAGGATCACAAAGTTATAGAGTCCAATGATCGTTTTTGTGAAATGATCGGGTACTCACAAGACGAGATAACTGATCTCCATTCATGGGACTGGGAATATCTTCTTGATGAAAATGCGATAAGGCAGGGATTCGCCGACCTCTCAGAAGTTCGTTATACTTTTGACACTATTCACAAAAGAAAAGACGGTACGACATATCATGCTACTGTCTCCGCATCCGGCGCAGATGTTTTTGGTGACGGAAACGACGTGATAATGTGCATCAGTGAAGATATCAGCGCAAAAAAAGAAATGGAAGAAAAATTGAGACTCAGCGAGACAAAATTGAGGACCTACTTAGAAAATGCTGCAGATATGATCCTGACTGTGGACATTGATGGAAAGATAAATTATGTCTCACCCAACTGCGAAAGAATATGCGGTTTCAATGCTGATGAGATCATAAATAAAAACGCTGCAGATTTTTTTATGACCGAGAAAACTGAGTCTGAAAAAGATTCATTCGGCACGCTATTTATAGATGACAATAATAAATACCGTACTTTTAAAATAATGCACAGAGATGGTTCTTTTCACTGGTACGGAGTAACTATTTCAAAAACAAACGACGTGAACGGCAAGGATATCCTTATCTGCAACACCAGAAATATCGACCAAAGAATAGAAAAAGAAAAGGAACTTGTACATTTAAGTCTCCACGATCATCTTACAGGTATTCCGAACAGAGCCTTTTTCGATGCTATGCTGGAGAGATCTCAGGCGAGCCGGCATAGGCCACTCTCGCTCCTTATGTGCGACCTTGATCAACTGAAAAAGATAAACGATACTTATGGCCATTCAATGGGTGATGAAGTACTAAAAAAACTGCGCAGCTCATCCAGTCTTCTTTGCGCAAAGAAGACTTTATCGCCAGGATAGGCGGAGACGAATTTGCTGTGATACTCCCGGGAGCAGACAGCAAAGGAGCAATGTTCGTCATCGAAAGGATATCGGAGACTTTCAACGATTACAATTCAGACAAAGATGATTTGGCAATCAACATATCTATGGGTTTTTCGACCGTAACAGACACCGAAACTTCACTTGAGGAAGCCCTACACAAGGCAGACATGAAAATGTACAGCCGTAAACAGGTGAATAAATCACTCACCGAACTTTGATGCACTGTTCACAATCTCCTTTTTGTAATATAATTTAGTGGTTTCTTCAATATATCACCATCATAAAAACAACTTAGGTGATTTCATTCATGTTCAATAAGATGTTTGGATCTTTGCGCTTGAACAACAGTGCTTTCAATAAATATTTTTTGGCGGCTTCTTTGATATTTTTTATTTTTGCGGCTAACCACGTCTACAGCACCTGGAAAGAATATATGTCCAGGGAGTTGTCTTATGCCGTAATACTGGCGGAATCAACAGGGGCTTTTATATCTCATGACCAGATATCTTCCCTGCATCAAACCAACGACCCGGAACATAATGACCGTTATATATTTTTAAAAAAGAGCTTACAAAAGATAGAGGACACTGTCCCCCAGGTTTCATCTGCATACCTTCTTTCAAAAATAAACGGAAAACCGCATTACCTTGTTGGTTCTGCAAACCAGGAAAAAGTCGATGGAGCCTCAGGAACAGCTATATTTCCCCCTGAAAAAGAAGATCGCGTATTGCAGTTTTTTGAGGGGGGCACACCCTCTCTCGATGGCTATGTCCACAATGACGGAGAGATAACGAGCGTATATGCCCCTGTACCGGATAAAACAAAAAGTGATGCCGTAGCTGTTATTGGCATAGATTATTACACTAAAGCACTTAGGGCAGAGGCAATGAAGAGAGTTTTAAGTTCGACTATGACTGTCCTGGCGCTATTTATACTTCTTCTCGCAGGTTACATGATCATAATCAAAAATGTCCGCATACAGACTATCGGAGAAAAACTCGAAGAGAGCGAGACCCTGCTTGATAACGTTTTTCAGAGGATCCCGGTCGGCATAGCGGCAGGGAACACGTTCGGCAACTTCTCTGTGGTAAACCCGACATTTGAAAAGATCATCGGATGGACGAAGGAACAATTGAAGGACTGTGACTGGAAAAAGATCACACATCCGGAAGATTTGCCCCTTAACGTTGAAAAATACGAAAGATTTATCCGTGGGGAGACAAATGAATACTCCCTTAACAAGAGGGTGCAAAAAGCAGACGGGCAATATTCATGGATAAGTCTTGATGTTGCAGCCCTTATAGAATCAAAAGAAGATGACAGGCTCCATATGTGGATAGTACAGGACATCAATGAAAGGGAGCTTGCAAAACAGGCTCTTGAGGAAAGCGAAAGGAGCAAGTCGGTACTTCTTGCCAACCTGCCGGGAATGGCATACCGGTGTCTCTACGATCCTGAGTGGACCATGCTCTTTGTATCAGACGGATGCTTCGAACTGACCGGATACAGGCCGGAAGACCTTGTTAGCAGCAAGACTCTTCCCTTCAGCGACCTTATTAAAGAAGAATATAAGCAAATGCTCTGGCTTGAATGGGAACGGGTACTTGCCCTGCATAAGGCTTTTAAAAGCGAATACGCTATCACTACCGCATCGGGAGAAAGCAAATGGGTGCTTGAGACGGGTCAGGGCGTCTACAGAAGCGACGGAAGCGTGGAAGCCATTGAGGGTATCATCATCGACATAACAAACCTCAAGAAAAAAGAGGAAGAGATCTGCTACATTAATGATCATGACCGTCTGACCGACCTCTACAACAGGCAGTATTTTGAGAAAAAACTGTCTGAGATGAACAGGGAAGAAAATTTGCCTATAACTGTCCTGGTGGCTGACATCAACGGTCTTCACCTCATCAACGAGGCTTTCGGACAGCATGAGGGAGACCTGGTGATCGTAAAATCTTCATGGATGATAAGAAACTGCTGCCGTGAAGAAGACACGATCGCAAGGATCGGCGGGGATGAATTCGGCATCATCATGCCCATGACGGGCAAAGATCAGGCACATGAACTCCTTGACAGCATCAAGAACGAATGCAAGAGCTACAATGAGAACAACCGGTCGAAGTCCCCCGAGATCAACATATCGATGGGATACGCAACTATATCTGATGAGCTTCAGCCGGCAGAAGAAGCGCTTAAGACAGCCAACGAGTATATGAGAAACAGGAAGCTGTTCTCGCAGCAAAGCTCATACAGCGACATAATAAACTCTATCATGACAACGGTCTACGAAAAGTCACAGGAGACCGAAAGGCACGCCGAGCGCCTTTCCGAACTCTCAACAAGGGTGGGGAGGATGCTCAACCTTATGGAGAAGGACCTTGGCGAGCTCCAGCTGCTTGGCATGCTCCACGACATAGGCAAAATTGGTATAGACGACAAGATACTGAACAAACCCGGAATGCTTACTGAAGATGAATGGGTCGTAATGAAGAGGCATCCGGAGATCGGATACAGGATAGCAATGGCTTCCCATAAGCTGGCAAGGATAGCAGACTACATACTGGCACACCATGAAAGATGGGATGGCTCCGGATATCCTAAGGGTCTTAAGGGAGAAGACATCCCGCTGCTTTCAAGGATATTGGCCGTCGCAGACGCGTACGACGCCATGACTGAGGACAGGGTATATCGAAAGGCTATGTCCAAAGAACAGGCGATAGAAGAAATAAGGAGAAATTCCGGGAGACAGTTCGATCCGTTGATCGCTAAAATATTCATTGATAGCGTGCTTACGGAAGAAGACTGTTCCTCATCAATAAGTTGAATCAACCTATTCTGATCTCTTTTTGAAAAACATTGATGAAGCTGCAGATCAATAAATGCAGAAGAAAGCTTTAAAATTAAAAGGCAGCCTTTTTAAGGGGCTGCCTTTTAATATGTTTGGAATATTTAAACTTGCTGAAGTTTTTTGGATCACGCTTTGTCATTTGAGACCCGGATCTGCTACGCCGGGAGAGAACGAGGTCATCCCGTCTACCTCACCGTCACTGAGCAGATGTGGTATCTGAGGGGAGCGACAGATCCTTCCCAGGATCTCCTGTATGCAAGGAGAAGGTCTGATCTCCCTGCGGTGAGCGCATTGAACTTCCATATTTCATTTCCGGGACGTCCCTTCATTTGCCCTCCGGCTTCGCTTTTATCATCCTGCTGCTCCATTATTTTTTCTTTTAAAGAAAGGATATTTTCCCGGCCATTTACTATAGCTGTCCATGAATAACCGGTCGAAGGGTTGGAAGGAAGCTTTACAATATGATCCGATCCTGCATGTATTTGAACAAATTCGGCTGTCAGGGACAGGTCCTCCTTGTCAGGGAACCGCAGTCCTCCCATGCGTACTGTTTCGCACTTGGATCGCGTCAGGCGTACTGCAAAGAAAGTTCCCGGAACAATGTCAGAAACATAAAATTTACCTTCCCGATCAGAAACAGCCTGTCTTAAGGTTTTGCCATCCCATGTATTGACTTTGACACCCCTTATCGGAACTCCATTCTGATCGGTGACCATACCTTCCAATCTGTTCCCTGAAGCTTCCGCAAGGTTCATTGCTCCCACTGCAATTATCAGCAATAACAAAGAAATTACAGCGGCACGTCCAACCTTCATAAAAACACCTCCAGATCTTTCAGTCTTTTCATAAATACTGTTGGATCATTGCTTTCGTCAGTGTCCTGATTATATTTTAACTCTGTGATATGCCATCTCTATTATTACATAGGGAAAGATAAGCATTTGCAGCAAAGATCTGTTTTTATTGATGTATCTGCGCCGGTTATTATTTTGCCAATTCATTCTTATCCTGCATTTTCGCTGAATTTATAGCCAACTCCTACTTCTGTCGTTATTAGTCGATGCCCCGGCCCATCGTTATCGATCTTTCTTCTTATGTTTGCCATAAAAACTCTGAGCGTCTGGTAATCATCAGCAGTTGCCGTTCCCCAGACTTCTTTTTGTATGTGCCTGTGGGTAAGCACTTTTCCAGAATTTTCAACCAGGAGCGAGAGTATTTTATACTCGATCGGAGTCAAGTGCACCTGTGCTTCGTTAACAAAAACTTCTCTGCGTTCGAAATCAATTTTCAGCTGGCCGGATTCAAACACCTTTTTTGATTCCAATTCATTTTTTTTGTGTCTTAATGCCACCCTTATTCTTGCAAGAAGTTCGTTGATATAAAATGGTTTTGTAATATAATCATCTGCTCCCATGTCAAGTGCTTTAACCTTTTCTCCTTCTTCTCCTCTGGCTGAAACAATTATTACAGGAACTTCCGATGCGTCGCGTATCTGTTTAAGAACTTCTGCTCCATCTATGTCCGGCAAACCAAGATCTAAAATCACAAGAGATGGCCTTTCAGAAAGAAAGACTGAAATACCTGAAAGCCCATTTGGGGCTATTGAACATGCGTAACCATGTGTTCTGAGCGCAACTTTGAGAAAGTTTTGAATACTTTTATCGTCCTCAATGATAAGGATGTCAATCATTTTCTTTCACCCCTTCACAAGGAAGCCAAAAAGAGAAAACCGTGCCGCCAGAGGGGCGATTCTTAACGCTTATAGTGCCTCCGTGAGCTTCAACTATGGATTTTGCAATAGAAAGCCCGAGTCCGGTTCCCCTTGCCATATCCCCACTGCCGGCACTTCCTGTCACAAAATTATCAAATATGTTTTCCTTCAGATCTTTCGGTATGCCAGGTCCATCATCAATAACGTCAAAGACCGCTTTGTTTTTTCTTGCTTTAACTCTGACAATTATCGAACTTTCCGGATCAGTGTGTTTCAGTGCATTGTCCAAAAGATTTACAAGAACCTGTGTTATCAATTGACCGTCCATCGGGACAAGCATGATGTCTTTGGGTTTTTCAACTGAAAGACGGTGTGAACCCAAATGCTTGCTGGAATGTTCAACTGCCGCATTGATAACATCATCAACGACCTCATTGCTCCTTCTTATTGGAATCTTTCCGTCCTGGATCCTGGTGAGGTTTAGTAAATTTGATACCATGTCGTTTAGCCATGAAGCATCTCTCTCTATATCACAAAGGAGTGATTTTGTACTTTCTTTATCTAGCGTTTCAAAGCTATCTGCGAGAAATGAGGCACTTCCGGCTATTGATGTCAGCGGCGTCCTTATGTCATGCGAAACGCTTCTTAACAGATTGCTCCTGAGTTTTTCTTTTTCTATCTCCAAACGGTTTTCCTCTTCTGTCTGTCTCATAATGTTATGTTCAAGGGCAAGGGCAGTTTGGCTCATCGCCGTATGCAAACACAATGCCTCTTCTTTTGAAAGTTCCTTCCCTTCCATGTGAATTTCCAACACACCTACTGTGTTATGGCTGCTTTTAATTGGCAGCCACCTTTTATCACTGCTGCGAAACTTAACTTCGCGAAATCCGCAAGGGATAGAATTTCCGAAACACCAGCGTAATTCCTCAAAAGATTCTTTTGCTTCTTCAGCCAAATATATCCTGCATTCCTTACCAACAAGGCCAGTTATGCAATTTTGACTATACCTCACCAGTTCATCTTTATCTGAAAGATTCAGATAGCCGCTTGCCATTTTATATAGTTTGTTTGTCATTTCCTCATTTTTACGAGAAATTTCAACCTGGTTTTTAAGTTTGGTGGTAAGAGTACTGACCAAAAAGGCTGCGGCAAGAAATATTGCAAGGGAAGCGTAGTGGTTTGCATCATCCATCATCAATGTGTAACGAGGTTCCGTAAAGAAAAAATTAAACAATAGCAGACATAAGACTGCGGACAGGACTCCCCAAAGCAGTTTTTGTGTTTCGGTCACTATTATTAGAATAGAAACTGCGTATATCATGAGAATATTCTCAACACGGAGCCCTATGTCGTAAAGTGTTGAAGAAATCAGAGTGGCGAGGATTATTATTGTCAAAGACTTTAACAAGTCATTAACATGGGGATCTTCGCTAAATTGCACATCGTTGAGTCTCGTCATATTCATCTCCTGAATGGTTTTTTTATTCCGCTTTTTATCCTTATCGCTGCCATAAGTATCACGAAAATTTCCAATCTGCCTAAGATCATTCCAATCGTTGATGTCCAAAGAACGACCTGAGGCGCAGACGAAGAAGCAAGACCGGCAGAAAATCCGACTGTACCAAGCGCAGAAGCGAATTCGAACATAGAATCGCCAATGCTATGGCCACAAAGCATCAAAACAAAAGATCCTAAAAGAAAAATTAATAAATATATGACTACAAAAACATTGACCTCATTAAGATATTCCGGACTAATTATTTCTCTGACTCCCATACGTTCAATTTTATTAATTCTTACTATGTGTCTGTCTCCGAATTTTAACTGAATATTCCACCATATTTGTTTCATCATTATCCAGATCCTGAACTGTTTAATACCGCCTGCAGTAGATCCGGCTCCCCCACCAATAAGCATCAGCAGAGTAAACATAAACATCAATGGCGGGCTTGTACTTTGAAAAGAAGGGACCGTTTGAAAACCCGTAGTGGTCAAAGCTGAAATGACCTGGAATAACGATTGCCTGACGGCAAAAGACAGATTGCCTGAAAATTCGCTAAGCATAAGAAAAGCACAAACCGGTGTGCACAAAGATATCAAAAGGATAGTCAGCATGATTTCACAATGCTTGAATAGTACCCTGAATTTTCCTTTCAACAGCAGGAGGTGGACAAGAAATCCGGTTGCACCCAAAATCATCAGTATTTCAGTTACAAGCTCTATTTTCGGATCATCATAATATCCTATGCTTGCTGACTTAGTCGAAAAACCCCCAGTCGAGATCGCTGACATCGAGTGGTTCAGCGAATCAAAAAATCCCATTCCACACAGATAATATAGCACTGTACCGGCTGTTGCGTAACCGACATAGATCAAAATTACAGTACGCACAGAGTGTGCCAGATTTGGCATCATAAGATCTGTATGTCCTTCAGCCGTATATAAGCGCATACTGTAAATATCAGGCAAAATACTTGTGACTACAAGGATCAGCCCAATTCCACCAAAAAAGAGCGTGATACTGCGATACATAAGAAATATTTTTGGAGCATTATCAACATTCACAACGGAAAGCCCTGTGGTACTAAAACCGCTTGCAGCCTCAAATACTGACTGTGAAAAGGAATACTCTCCTGATAAGACAAATGGCAGAGATCCTGCAAAAATTACTGACAGCCAACCTAAAAAAACAATTACTGCCTCATCATTTTTTTTGAGTCGTTCTTTTCTTTTTTGCAACAAAAGCAAATTAGTAAGATAACCGATCAGTATTGTCATTACTCCCGGTACTATAAAACAGTTTGCCATATTGAATTCTTCCGGAAAGAAAAAAAGCGTGAACAAAGGCAGCAAAATTACGAAGCCTGCCAACATCCACAGTTTACCTATGCTGCCAAGTATTGTTTTTAATGAAAATGTTCTGTCAATGTAATTCAAGTTGTCACTTTCTTCCGGACAAAGCAAACTCAGAAGCTTCTGCTGCCTTAGAGGAAGATAACATTATCAGTTTATCTCCTGGCAGGATCATAGTATTACCCTTAGGTATAATTATTCCTGAATCTCTGATAACACATGATATTATGCTGTCCTCTGGAATTTCCTTAATTTCTTTAACATATTTGTTCGCAGCAGGACTCCCCGGACTTACTATTATCTCGCCTAAAACAATTTTTCCTTCTTCTATTGGCAGGGCTTGGATCATGTTTTCAAGAACGGCTGCATTTTTCAGCATTTCTGCAATCAGGTAAGCTGAACTTACTACATGATCAACACCAAGTTTTGTAAAAATTTGTACATTTTTAGGGTTTGTAACAGAACACAAATTTTTTTCAATTCCGAGCATTTTCTTCCCCATCTGGCATATAGAAAGATTGTCGGCATCTTCACTGCAAAGAGAGATCATTATGTCAAATCTTTCTATCTCAGCTTCAAATAATACAGACAAATTTCTGGGGTCGCCTATTATTACCATTAACTCCTTAAATTTAGAGGCCATTAAATCACAAAAGTTTTTGTCTTCATTTATAAGCACTGTTGTGTGGCCTTTTCGGATCAGCATTTCAGCGAGAAATTCGGATTCTGTAGCCCCTCCTGCGATTACAATTTTCATTTATGTTCTTCCTCCCTTGAAACCCCGCTTTTTTTCCAAAAGTCCTCCAGAGAAAGTTCGAACGGACAAATAGGAACAATATTGTGACCCAGAATAAGATCTACTTTATCCTTTTCACCTAAACGGGCAAAGACTCTTTTGACATTGAAAATCCTGCTGGCGATCTGCGCTATGAGGCTGTTAACATTATCGTTGTTAGTACAGGCGATCAACATGCTTGCCCTCTCGATCCCTGCTGTACGCAGGACATCAATGTCTGCTGCGTCTCCGACTGATTGAAATCCGCCGTACGATGATGAGAGGTGGCTAAAAGATTTTTCGTCTTTGTCTATAACAGTTACGTCAAATCCGCTGAGAGAGAGCGAATCAGCTATCGCGGAACCAAAACGCCCCGAACCTGTTACTATGATGTATTCGCTCTTTTTAAAAAACATCATAAATCCCCCTGCATATTAATATCATTTAAAATAATACAGATATCCATATAAATATTGTGTAATGATTTTTACAGTTTGTATAAAAATAAGATAAATATGGTTGGTTTTCAAAAATAATTGATAGTGCAGAATATAGTTCGCAATTAGGTACACTCCACGCACAACATCCTGATGAATGGCCCGCATCATGCAAAGAAAGCATTTGCTGTATAGATCAATTCAGTATTAAGGGCTCCAAATGGAAAAGAGGCTCGTTTTGGGACCCATAGTCAAATATTTAATTATCTAGGCGTGTAAGGCTGATTGGGATACTTCACAAAAGTAATCCATACATACGACAGGCACCGGTCAATATGATCGAATACACATAACGTTTGCAGGTCAATGAGGCATTGCTGAATGGTAGAGTGAACAGCTATACATTAGGAGAAGCTGTGCAGTTGACAGAGGAGTGCAAAATTGCGAACTAAATTTGAAACCGGCGTAACCATTGTACCATTTGAAAAAACCAGCGTGTCAGTCCCATGTAATAAATGCTTCAAATTTATATTTTGTAAGATGCATATTATTACACCTGACCAAAATTCAAAATGCAAAGCAAGGAATATTAGTTTTTTTCGCTGCCCAAAATTCTGTGGCAGATCCCCTTGACAACGAAATCAAGAAAATCCGGCAATATTGAAATTGCATATTCCAGATCAACTCTTTCTGTAAACTTATGAATATCCCTGCCAAACGGCCCAATATTAATAACAGGAAAATCATATTTTTCCATATCTGAAACAGGCCATCCGTATAGTCTGCCCCAACCCGGTACATTTTCAAAATAAGCAGAATATTTCTTTGCTCGCCCCCTCAGACCACAATAACTAAGATCTGAAGCCCCTTCAAAAAACTCATGTATATTAATATTCCTGCCGTATTTTTTACGCCCGTATTCGACCAGATCACAAGCTATCTGCCTTATGGAAATGTCATTCTTGTTGTCTTCGCGATTTTCTATAAATGGATAACACGGGAACATATATCCGACGATGATACACGGACCTTGGATGGACAGGCTGTCCACCATTTCAGTTACTATTTCCAGAGCACGGGAACGTCCGTCAGAATCTTCATCCTGGGCAGCCAGTAAAAAATTGATTTTTTGCTCTGAGGCATCACCAAATTTTGAAATGTACATTGACTTTAATTCGGAGAACAAAATCACCTTTGGATCATAAACAGCAATATCATCTTCATTTTTAATATATTTATGCTTTATACGGTCAATATGTACAAAACATTGTTTTAATGACTTCTCTGCTATATCGGCAAGTTCTTCGATTATCTGATCGGGGTATTTCTTTGCGGGCAAATAGCCATACAGAATAAAAACTCTGTCCGCAATTGATGCTCCATATTTTTGACCAATGTTTTTTATTACATGACAGCCGACTGGGAGATATGTTGTGCCCCCGCTTACATCCGCAAGTTCCAGGTTGCCCTCTATGTTCAAATTAAGATAAGAAGAAATTAGAGCGGCACTCACACCTTTGTAATATTCACCTAGGTGCATCCTCTTTCCCATTACATACATAAATGGATTGATCTTTCCTATACTGCCAAGATAAATAGAAGGGGCAGTCTCTCCCCCAAGAACAGGGGCAACTGACGGTTCAGTATTGACACATGCAATAAAATTCAATGACATTTCGCTTTCAAATCTACCTAGCCAGGCCATAGCGCCAAGCATTCCACGTGAGTCATTTTCTTCGTCGGGAACAAAAATAAATGCGACATTGACAGGTACTTTAGATGTCCCATCTGCCAACCTGTAGCCATACCCAAGGGCTGCTGCAATTCCTGATTTCATGTCTGCAACACCGCGCCCAAACAGCCAGTTACCGCTGTCTGCATCGATCCTTGCTGCCCCTGTAAGTTCTGTTTTCGCTATCTCCTCTGTACAACGTTCCGGATCGAACATGAAATCTTTCAATGGCCCGTCAGCTTCCACCACATCAAAGTGTCCGGTTAATATGACGGTGTCACTAATGTTTTCTTCTGTTTTAATAACAGCGAAAACAAAATTCCGGTGGATCAGATCTCCTTCAACCTCAACAAGCTTTAAATGGTCAGGATTTTTCTTAAAATATTTCCTCTCTGCAAATCTACAGTAAATTAACTGAGCCGCTTTATTTTCATAATTCTGATCTAAAGAAACACTAGGGATCTTGCATAAATCAATCAACGTTGAGTATATTTCCTTTGAGTACATTGTGCGGCCTCCTTACCACGATCTACAGATAAGACGAAGAAAGTATTATTAATTACATCGATCACTTTTGGGACGCAGTAGATAAGAATTTAAGTTTTTGTTGTGAAAATTAAAAACAAATTAGAAGAACCTAGATCCTGTTGAGCAAGTCCGCAATACGGGACATACCTTCATTGATTTCTTCCAGTCCGCGGCAATAAGCGATACGGAAAAAACCAGGTGCGTAAAAAATCTCACCCGGAACGGCAGCCACTCCTGCTTCTTCTAGAAGCAGGCTGCAAAAATCAAATCCATTCATTCCTATTTTTTCTATATTCGGAAAGAGATAGAATGCCCCTTTAGGCATACGACATTCCAGAGATTTGATCTTTTTCATCCACTCCATAGCCAGGTCTCTGCGAAGCTTATATTCTGCAACCATTTTGACTACGTCATTATCTCCATTTATCAGTGCAGCGGCGACCCCTGCCTGGGCAAACGAATTTGCACATGTACTAAAATTCTGGTGCACTTTATTTGCATACGGGGATAATTTATCGGGGAATATGCCCCATCCTACACGCCAGCCCGTCATCGACCATGTCTTGGAAGAAGAGGAAACTGTTATTGTTCTCTCTTTCATTCCCGGGAGGCTTGCTATGCTGATATGTTCTCCCTCGTACAAAAATTTTTCATAACTCTCATCGGATATGACCCAAAAATCATTTTTGACGGACAGAGCTGCGATTTTAACCAGGTCGTCACGTGATAATACTGCCCCTGATGGGTTATTGGGGGTATTTATTATTAAAAGTTTTGTCCTGGCTGTTATTGCTGACTCCAGATCTTCTATTTTCAGACAGAAAGAGTTGTCCATTGAACACGGTACCGTCTTCAGGATAAGTCCGGCAAGCGATATCTGATCTGCGTAAGCAGGAAAAAAAGGTGAAGGAACTATAACTTCATCGCCCGGCTCCAGCAATGAAATCAGCGAAATCATTATCGCTTCAATAGACCCTGCTGTAACAATGACATTTGTATTTTCGTCCACAAAGAAACCGTTATCCCTTGAATATTTTTGTGCGATAGCTTTGCGGAGTTCATAGGTCCCTGCGATCTCGGTGTAATGTACGTCCCCGGAGTCCAGGGCAATACGGGCTGCTTCTTTGGCACAAACAGGAGAGTCAAAATCAGGGCGTCCAATTTCCATATGGATTATGCTTCGACCCTGAGACTCCAGCTCATTGGCCCTTGATAGTATTTCCCTTATTCCACCGCTCATAGTTATATTTTTCATTCTGCTGTTAGGAATACTATATTTGGACATAATTTACCCCCTCATTCGTTTAAATTAATGTTTATAGCAATATCGTTCCTCACGCATAGGTCACGGCGTTTTGTATATCCATAATATATTGCTATCCTTTCACGTGCCTTCTCCGGATTTTTAGCCACAAGACCTGTAATTAAGGCATGTGTAAGTGCCATCATGGGACATAACGGGTCGATCATTGTTATGTACCTCATTGGAGTTACAAAAAGCAGATCGGATAGTGCTGCAAGAGGAGACAGGCCGCTGTCTGTAACTCCGATTATTTCGATATTTTTATCCCGCAGATCGGAAGCAAGATTTAACGCTCTTTTGTAATATCTGGGCGAGCTGTATGCCAGCACGACAGCATTGTCACGCGTACAGGTATTCATACAGTGAACAAGCTTGATATCATCATAAATTGACAAATCAATGATCCCATCTCTGAATAGCCTCAGAAATTTACTTGCATAGTTAACAACAACTTCGTCTCCCCCGGAACCAAGCAGTACTATGTATTTTTTTGAAAAAAGCAATTCTACAGCTCTGTCAAAAACTTCAATGTCAATTTTTTCAAGCATTTCAGATATGATCGACTGCTCCAAGGCTACAACATCATGAAGTATTCCTCTTTTTTTGCCTTCAGGCACTTCATACTTTTCCAATGTTTCAAGGTTAGAAATATGTTTCCTTATAACTTCCTGCAAAGCTTTCTGAAAATCAAAAAATCTTGAATAACCCATATTTGAGACCAGGCGTATTACTGTCGATTCGCTGACCCCTGCGTTTCTTGCCAAATCACGCAGATTCATGAACGCAGCTATTCTGTAATTGGCAATAATATAACTCCCCAATTGTTTTTGCTTGTTTGTCAGAGACGACGCACTATCCTGAAGTTTATCTAGAACAGATTTGTCCGGCATCATAATTCCCCCGTAGAATAGTATGGATTTTGACAAAGTTATTTTCGCACAATCAAAGAAAATTAGCACTTTCAGGAGAATCAAACATGTAGATCCCGTTGGGAGTTATTGTTTTCATGATCAGGAGTTAATCTGGATCCAATCAGTTATTAGAAAGCTCCCCCCAGAATAAGCCTGGGCAGATAGAGCGCCATGGATGGAATATATGTCACCGCAAGAAGCACTGGCAACCACGCAAATATCAGGAAGATCATCGCAGGCTTGAGGCTTTTGGAGACGGGTACATTCGCCATGCGCGCCCCAAAATAAAGCGTTGGTGCAGTTGGAGGTGTGAGGTTGCCCATCCCGAGGTTTACACCTATTATTCCGGCAAAATGTATTGGGTGGATCCCTATCTGTGTCATCACTGGAAGGAGGATCGGAGTGCAAAGCAGCATCGCACTTACGTCATCCATTATCATTCCTATGATGATCATAAATATATTCAGGAGGAAAAGAATTGCATATTTATTTGTTGAAACGCGGTAAAGCTGCTGCAGGATCATAGAGGGAACGCCTTCCATTATGTATATCCTGCTTAGGAGCATGATACAGAACATCATTATCATTACTACTCCGGTAGTCGCCGCAGTTTCAATAACTACGCCAAGAATGTTGGACTTGTTCAGGCCCTTATATATAAAGAAACCAACCGGTATAGAATACAGAACAGCAATTGCGGACGCCTCTGTCGGCGTCATAAAACCACCGTAGATCCCGCCAAGAACTATTACGGGCATGAAAAGTGACGGCATTGCACAGAATGCCCTTGTAGATAATTTCAGCGGTTTACCTGTAAATGCCTCAGAGCCGGACAATACATTCGGATCTTTTCTTATTATTACAAAATTAATTACACATAACAAAAAGGTAAGGAGCAGACCTGGCGCCAGCGTGGCAAGAAAACATGCCAGTACGGATTGCTGTCCGACCCATGCAAAGAGTATCATTTGCGAACTTGGCGGAATAAGCAGCCCAAGCGGCGCCGCACATGCTACAAGTGCGCTTGCGTAGCCATCCGGATACCTGTGAGCTTTAAGCCTCGGATACATAATTGAACCTATGCAGGATAAAGTCGCCGCACAGCTTCCGGAAATAGAACCGAATACAGCACAGGCGATCACTGCAACAGCACCGGTACTTCCCTTGATTTTTCCGACAAAAATATCTACGAAATCAATAAGGGACTCCCCAATGCCGCTCTTGTCCATCAAGCCTCCTACCAGTATGAACATGGGAATGCACAGAAGGACCATAGAGGACATTTGATTGTAGCTGTAAGGGATCAGAAATGACGGGTCATAGCCTAACACAAAAATCAGAAATGCTGTCGTCAGCATGAAGCAGAAGGGCACGGGCAGTCCTGACAGCAACAAGAATATTATTAAAAATACTGAAATATATAAAAAAACAGACATAATATCACCTTTTCTATAGAACGAAGGTATCTTCGTTTACGCCTGAAGAATAATCTTTGTCCTTTAGTGTCTTTATTGCTTCCAGAAGAGACTGAATAAAGTAAACTCCTGAATAAAATGCACTGAGAACAAATCCAACGAATATTGAAAGATGCCCTACCCAGAAGGGTATCTGAAGTGCCATTGTTATGGGTTTTTCTATATAGCTGAAACGTACTGTGTCAAATGACCATATCGAATACAATACGCTTGCAAAAAACATTAAGGCGTACAGAACCGGTTTTATATAATTCTGAGCTCTGCCCCCGAGCATTGAAGGAAGTATGTCCGCTTTGACGTGGCTTTTTTCGTATACCGCATAGGAGTTGGCCATGAAGTAGAGCCAAAAGGCGACCATGACTACAACTTCCTCCATTCCATACATATCGGTGTGAAATATATATCTCAGGATGGCCCAGAGGGACATTATGATGACTATGGCAAAACTGGCAACTATCATCACCGTCCTCTGTACGACCAGCAAAAATTTCCAAAACAGGCTGTCTTGAATTCTTTTTTCACTCAAGAGAACAGCACCTCCCTTTTATAAAAGGGAAACCGCGGCAGACCAAATCCGCAGCGGTTTCCTTTAAAATGATCGTTATTTAATTTCTTTTTTCAGTCCGTCGAATACTTCTTTACCAAATGTGCCTTCAAGTTTCGGCCATGCATATCCTCGTACATGCGCGACCATTGTCTTGAATTCTTTATCGTTAAATTTAATTACTTTGACGCCTTTTTCTTCAAGCATTTTCATATATTTAACATCTTCAGCTTCACACGATGCAAAACTTTTTCTGACTTCATTATTGACAGCCTTTTCAATTATTTTGCGGTCTGCCTCTGAAATGGAATCCCATACTTTTTTGTTGATGATGTATCCGGACTGGTCAAAAACAACATTGTATGGCATGTAGTACTTTATTACATCGCCCATTACCTGGTAATTTATCTGCGGCGATGCCCCCAGCCATGCATCGCAGACTCCTGTCTGGGCTGCACTGAAAGTATCGGACCATGGTATGGTCGTGGTCTTATATCCAAGTCCTTCAGCTGCATATTTGTAAGCTGACATTGCCGGTATGCGGCACAGCGAATTACCCTTGGATACAGTTGGATCGCTCGGATTGTCAGGCAATTTTGTCGAGCCTATGCCGCAGAAGCCGTCGGCATATGTTCCAAGATACTTCATGCCCTGTTTATCAAGGGCCTTGTCCATAAGTTTATAGACATATCCGCCTGGTCCAAGAAGTTTTTCCATCTGTGAATAACTGTCCGCAAGATATGGAAGTGAACCTATTTCAAATATTTTGTCATACTGGCTTGGAATAAACATCAATGCCATTTCAATAGTTCCGCGTTTTACTTCTGTAAATACTTGGGAAGCATCTCCAAGCTGATTAGCTGGGAACACCTTAAATGTTACTCTGCCTTCCGTCGCTTTTTCAACCTCGGCCTTGATGTCAAATAAACTCTGGGTACCACGGTAACCAATTGGAGATGTTCCTGAAACTCTTAGAACTACCGGTTTTGCATATGCTACTGAAGCAAAAATTACAATAACAATGAAAACCTGCAGCACGATTGCAATGACCTTATTCTTTTTGATATTCACGTGATATACCTCCTTTGTTCTTCTTAGTCAGAATGGAAAATACACGACAACGCTCTTAACTTTTGTTTTCAATATCACCCTCCCCGGATATCGGTCCTCCAAATTTATATCTTTCCTTCTCTGAGATATGCGTGCATTTGATCTTTGTTTAACCCTGCTATACCTAAATATGCTAAGTCGAACCCCTTTTCAAAATAATTTTCCTCGTTCATGGTGCTTGCAAGGATGATCATACTGTCAATAATTGGTGTCGGAACTCCGCACAAATGCGCCAGTTCTCTGTATATCTTGCACCCAACAGGAATATCTTCCGTAATGTAACGGCTCTTCAAAGTAAATCTTTCGTTTTTGTTGTAGACCATCTTAATAATATCAGGCATGTTTTCATCAAGCGGTGTCGTATATCCCTCACCCATGAATTCCTGTCCCAACAAACTAAGACGTGAGAAAAATATTTTTTCCGGATAATCTTCGATCCCAACTCCAAGGGCTTTGGCTATTGCGACTTCTTCTTTATAAAGTGCGTACTGTACCTTGGAGACATTCTCTGAAAAACCGTAGTGATATATGCAGTAATAAACATCTTTATGACCGACATGATCAATTTTCCCCCAGTTATCTATTGCGCCGGTATTAAGGATAACTGCCGGAACATGAAGGATCGGGTTGACATTACAAAAACCTATATCAAGCACTGTGTCCCCCTGGATCATAGTGACGGAATCCATAGGAGCAAATTCCTTCATCGTATCCATAAATTTATCTCTATCGCAACTTGGCAGAGAATCTCCTCGCAGACTTACTGCTCTGTATGACAATCCTACTTTGTTGATAGGGCCGTGATCCAGCACGCGCGCGCCGTACGGAAGGCTAGACCAGCCACCCACAATAATTTTCTTATCACACTTCATCTCTCTCATCACTCTGCGGAGAATCAGCGAGCCGTAATTATCAGGGTAGATCGTAACAACTTGACCGTCCTCCAAAAAGGGGACCATTTCTCTGAAAAGCCTTTCAAAACCTACGGCCTGTACTGATATCGCAATTATGTCGGCACCCTTCATAGCTTTTTCGATTTTCGTAGTAACAAGATCTAAATTCCCGATACCAGCTCGATAAAATTTCTTAGCGTTAGTCTGAGTACCTTCTATTTCAATTTTATTGGTCTGCTTTAATGCATCCAAAGACTGCGCATACTCCTCAAACTCAAAAAGCCTGACCGGGTGCCCGGCAAGTGCCGAATCAGCTGCTAATGCCCTGCCTGAATTGCCTGCACCTAATACTGCAACAGTTTTCATAAATCTTCCTCCTTTAATGATTGTTATTTCTTCATTTTTATATTAATGAATAATATGTCTTCATTTTAAGTTTTTAATTTTTTTTGTCAAGTTGGATTAAGACATGCGATTTTTAGGAACAAATTTAACAGCCGGGCAAATTTTCATTGATCGTAAAAGTCAAATATTCCGGACCTGGATCGAGTCCGGGGATCCGGGATACTTGATGCTTACAAATCTTTTTGTTTTTTGTAATGCTGTCTTCTTGATCAAGGCCAAAAAACAAGAAAACCTCCGAACGATATCGGAGGTTTTGATTTAAAATTGGTGGCGCTGACTGGATTTGAACCGGTGACCTGTCGGGTATGAACCGAATGCTCTAGCCAGCTGAGCTACAGCGCCAAAAATGTTAGCGGGATCAAAATCTTTTCAACCTTAACATAGTCCGTAGGCTCCATGACTTCATCAAGCTACCCGTTAGTCAGTCCTCTTGAGCAAGAGTTCTGATCACCCGATTTAAGCCTGTAAGCAGAATGTATAAACAACGATTACCAATCGATTTTTTGCAATGCATAGTTCATTTTTTAAAGTTCGATCGGCTTTCAGGCCTTGTTGCGATTTTCGGCCCTGTCTAAATCTGCCTGTCTAAAAAATACGGCTTGTGTGCGTTTCCCCGCGTCACGCAGAAGATTTTAACTCAGTTTCCTGAATAAAGCAACACCCAGAAATAACTGTGTTGTTGATCAGCAATATCGCCATGTCATAACTCATCAAGGAAAAAGTCATCCCGTCTAATAATGAGAGGGTGAAAATAATTATGAGAAAACAATACAGCGAAAAACAGTCTGAAGAGATCGACCCTTCGACTGGCCTCGCTGTTCTGAATGATAATATTCAAGACTCTGTAGAATTTAAAAAGGTAGACGCTGTCCACTTGTTGCACCCGATACTAACTGAAACGACCTTATTACGCTTATCTTTGTAGGACGAAACACATAAATTATCGCCCAAAAAACACCAGAAAGTTGCTTTTAGTCTTACATTTCTGATTATCTTAGAAACTTCGATTTTACTATTTCATTCAAGCGATCAGGTTGGCGTTCACAAAATCCCAGTTTATCAGGTTTTTAATAAATGAATCCAGATAATCTGCGCGTTTGTTCTGGTAATCCAGATAATATGCGTGCTCCCATACGTCTACCGTTAAAAGGGGCTTAACGTCTTTAGCGATGGGTGTGTCTGCGTTGGAAGTTTTGATTATTTCCAGTTTACCGTCTTTTTGAACAAGCCAGGCCCAACCGCTTCCAAACTGACCTAGAGCCGTATCCTTAAGTTTTTTGGCAAATATCTCGTAGCTTCCAAAATCAAGATCGATCTTCTCCGCCAAAGGGCCATAAGGAATACCGCCTCCTGCAGGCTTGATCGAATGCCAATAGAAGGTGTGATTCCAGACCTGTGCGGCGTTGTTGAAAACAGCTGTTTTGTCATCCCTGCCTGAAGTATTTTTTATTATGCTTTCAAGGGTTTCCTGCGAAAATTCAGTGCCTTCAATGAGTTTGTTCAGGTTTTCAACATATGCATTGTGGTGCTTGCCGTAATGAAAATCCAAAGTCCTAGAACTTATATGAGGTTCCAGCGCATCTTTTTCGTATGGAAGCTTGGGCAGTATAATCATTTTATCATTCCATCCTTTTTTGATCAGTATTTTAATTATGGTACAATTCGAAACATTTTCATGTTACTCGTGGCTGTCAATAGAATGGTCTAATTCTTTCTCCGTCGATCAGGATCACTTCATCATCAGTGATCCTGCCCCAGGTCTTTTTGACATTTCCCTGAATTTCATGACATTTCCCTCTGAGAACATCTTCCTTCGTCACCCATAAACCAACCCCTTATTTAGCAGTATACATATAATGCCACTAACATATTTTCATATCATAACAACAAAATAAATTTTAGTCAAAAAACAGCAAATAAAAATTGAAATATTCAAAAAGTTCGTCTATCGCAAAATCGTCTGCTCCGCTAACATGGATTCAATGACTGATCATATCTAAATCCGACAGGACCGCTTTTTAATGTTGGACTTCAGAGAGAGAAGGGTTTACTAAGCCATCAGGCTGATGGTTTTACGGAATCTATTCAGAGCGATCATGAAGAATACAGCCGCTATCACAGCCATAGCAAGAAAATTTATCCATACATCCTCAATACCCGCACCCCTGAAAAGTATTCCCTGTCCGGCAGCAACGAAGTGTGTGCTTGGCGCGGCCAACATAATTTTCTGAACAAACTCCGGCATGCTCTCCCGGGGGGTCTGCCCTCCTGAAAGCAGCTGCAACGGCAGCAGTACCAACAGAGAAAGCATCCCGAACTGGGGCATTGAGCGCGCCACAGTGGCCATAAAAATTCCCATTGAAGTCGTGGCAACTACACAGAGCGCTGCTGCACAGAGGAAGAGCAAAACAGAGCCTTGGACAGGAATGTTTAAAATACCCTGTACAACGACTGTCAGCGATATTCCTGCGCTGATTATAACGACCAGGCCCATAGACCAAATCTTGGACAGCATTATTTCTATTGGCGTGACAGGCATTACGAGCAGATGCTCGATCGTGCCGTGTTCACGTTCACGGATAAGGGCGGCTCCTGCAAGTATGATCGAGAGCATGGTGAGGCCATTGATAATTTCTGACAAAGCTCCGAACCAGGACTGTTCGAGATTAGGGTTGTAACGCATGCGAAGTGCAAGGCTTACCTTTGGTTCTGTGATTATTCTGTAGCCCTGAACAAACTCACTGACCTCTCCGAAGATCACCTGCTGGATATAACCGCTGCCTGTAAATGCCTGAGTCATACGGGTTGCATCCACGTTAAGCTGAATTGCCGGTGATTTTCCTGCAATAAGGTCGTTCTGAAAATCCGGAGGGATATCCAGTACAAATGTGTATTCGCCGGCATCCAGTCCGGGATCTACCGCTGAAAGGGGGATCAGCACAGGAGAAATAAATTGCGGTGGGTAGAAGGCGGAAATGATGCGGTTTGAAAGCGCGGAATCATCCTCATCGACAAAGGCAATAGAAACATTGTTCAGTGTCTCTGGCATCAGAGTCGCAGCGATGTATATCTGACCGGTAAACATGAAGATGATCAGAAACAGCATCATTGGGTCACGCGCGAGGCTCCAAAGTT
Organism: Synergistota bacterium; assembly: GCA_034331105.1. Taxonomy (GTDB): domain Bacteria; phylum Synergistota; class Synergistia; order Synergistales; family Synergistaceae; genus Caenicola. Next base: position 297,495 of record JAXQGB010000015.1, read on the forward strand.
CTTTAATCCCCAGACGATAAATATGTTTCAGACTTGGCATTTTCAGGACTCCTGTTTCTTAAGAAGCAATATCGAAAGGGTCATTATGACCGGTACAGAGATTAAAATATAAAACAAATAGGGATACAGGCTGGAGAAACCCAAAGCTTTATTGAACACTCCCCTGCAAATGCTAATGTAGTAGGTCGCCGGATAGATGTGTCCGACATAAAATCCTATCCCATCAAGGGAGGAGACAGGATTTATCATTCCTGCATACTGGATAGCCGGGATCATGGTAATAATTATTGACATGAACATAGCTGCGATCTGGCTCTTCGTTAACGTTGAAGAAAAGAGGCCAATGCCTGTGGAAAATGTGACAAAAAAGAGTGTTCCTATTGTCATTGCCATCAGGCTGCCCTTTATCGGAACGTTAAATACCGTTACAGCCAGCAGAGTCATCATTACGAAGTTAAGCATTGCTATGGCTATATACGGCAGCTGTTTTCCTATGAGGAATTCGGCACGGCTTACAGGTGTCACATAAAGGTTGAGAATTGATCCCATCTCTTTCTCTCTTACGACCGACAGCGCTGTGAGCATTGCAGGGATCATAAGGAGCAGCATTGGAATGACAGCCGGTATCATTGACGGAAGGCTCTTTACGTCGGGATTGTAGCGAAACCTGGTTTCGATCACTGCTGAATGCCCTCCCGCTGTCTGCAGGGGCTGTCTCATTGCCGTCTCCTCCAGCCAATTCTGGTGCATGCCCTGTACATAACCTCCTACTGTCTCTGCACGCATAGGCATGGCTCCATCCACCCATGCCCCTATCTGTACATTTTTTCCATGTTTCACATCGCGGGAAAAATTAGGAGGTATTTCAATGGCCATGTTGAGTTCTCCTGATCTCATGCGCCGTTCCAGTTCCTCGTAATTTGCTATAGGGGGATACTCTATGAAGTATCCTGATCCTGAAAGGTTCAGTGAATAATTCTGGCTCAGCACCGTCTGGTCACGGTCAAGAACCGCGTAAGTTAAGTTTTCTACATCCAGGCTTATGCCGTATCCGATGACAAACATGAGGATAATAGTTCCAAACAGTGCCATAACTCCACGTACAGGATCACGCATTATTTCAAGTGATTCGCGAATACAGTAGCTCCAGGCACGTTTCCAGTTGAACCATTTATTATTTCCCGGGCCGCTGTCATTATGGTCAGGATTTTTAGCCGGTCGCTTTTTTGTGACAGAGGCAGAAAGAACAGCCTCGTCATCTGAATCAGCTTCTTTCAGGTAACTGATAAAAGCCTCTTCCAGGGTCGCAGCACTTCGCTTCCGTATGAGGTCAGCAGGTACGTCAGTGACAAGGACCTTTCCCGAGTGCATGAGGGATATCCGGTCACATCGTTCTGCTTCATTCATAAAATGTGTGGAGACAAATATCGTGACATGGTCGTTTCTTGAAAGGTCTATCATTAATTGCCACATAGTGTCGCGTGCGATCGGATCGACCCCTGAGGTAGGTTCGTCAAGGATAAGCAGTTCAGGTTTATGCACCATTGCCACAGCAAGTGAAAGACGCTGGCGGATCCCCAGGGGCAGATTATCCGGCATCGCATCGAGAACTTCTCCCAGACCAAAGCGCTTTACCATTTCGTCTACCCGGCCGGGGATCTTATCTTTCTGAACTTTAAAAAGTCTTGCATGAAGTATAAGGTTCTGGCGAACGGATAGTTCTGTATAGAGGGAAAAGAGCTGGGACATGTAACCTACGCGGCGCCGAGTATCTATGTTTTTCGCACTGACTTTGTGTCCAAAAAGAGAGGCCCGACCTTCTGAAGGCTGCAGCAATCCGGTGAGCATTTTCATAGTGGTCGTTTTGCCGCAGCCGTTTGAGCCAAGGAATCCGAATATTTCCCCGCGGGTGATCTTCAGGCTTACGTGATCAACGGCAACGAACTTGCCAAAGCGCATTGTGAGATCGACTGCATCAATGGCAGTTTCAGAATTTTCGTCCCTGACAAAAGGCGGGATGACGATCTCGCTGTAGCCCTTGCGTTTTTCCTCTGGGAGCAGGGCAATGAAGGCTTCGTCCAGCGAACGGGATCTAGTTCGCTCAAGAAGTTCGTCAGGTGTTCCTGTTGCCAGGATCTTCCCGGAATCCATAGCAATAAGCCAGTCGAAACGCTGGGCCTCGTCCATATATGCAGTTGCAACGATCACGCTCATTCCTTGGCTATCGCCTCGTATGCGGTTGATCAGATCCCAGAACTGCGAACGTGCAAGTGGATCGACACCGGTAGTCGGTTCATCCAGAATTAGGAAGTCGGGATCATGTATCAGTGCACAGCAAAGTCCAAGCTTCTGCCTCATCCCACCGGACAACTTACCTGCCGGGCGATCCATAAAGTCTGTAAGGCCGGTACTTCGGCACAACTCATCTATGCGGCGGCGGCGTTCATCTGCGTCATGACCAAACAGCCTGCCAAAAAACTGAAGATTCTCCTCGACAGACAGGGTCGGAGCAAGGTTTTTTCCTAGTCCCTGCGGCATGTATGCGATACGGTTGCAGACGTCATCACGATGACGCTTGCTGGACATATCCCCTTCCAGCACCGTTATCTGCCCCTGCTGAATTACCCTTGCGCCTGAAATGAGGGACAGCATCGTTGACTTGCCTACTCCGTCTGGCCCTATCAATCCAACCATGCAGCCTGCCGGAATGTTTAATGAAACATTATCCAGCGCAAGTTTTTTCCCGTAACTCTGCGAAATATCAGTCAGGGTCGCAACAGAGGAAGATGCCTTCGGCTCCGGGATCATTCTTTCACCTTGATCTCCAGATCTGACGGCCATTCATCCTCGGAATTTAATTTGATCCACGCTACACCCGGAAGTCCGGTTTTTACCATTGTTAAGTGTTTATTCAGCAATTCAGGAGAAATTCTTGCTTTGACCCTGAACATCAGCTTCTGCCTTTCACTTGCTGTCTCCACCGTTTTTGGTGTGAACTGTGCCACACTCGCGACAAAGGAGACCTGAGCAGGGATGACTTTATCAGGTGCCGCATCAAGTATTATTCGAACGTCGCTCCCAAGTGCGACCTGACCTGCCACTGTCTCAGGAAGGAAAAAAGTCATATATACATCACTGAGGTCAACCAGGCTGAGTACGGTCCCTCCTGCAGGCAGCACTTCTCCGGGCTGGGCAACGCGGAATTGTATGCGGCCGTCACGCGGAGCCTTCAAATGGCAGTCTTCTATATCAGCCTCTATACGGGCAACTGTTGCCTGTGCGGCAGCAACACCGGATCTGGCGTTGACGACCTGCGCCTCTGCTGCATTTACAACTGCCCTGGCAGCTATGACCTGGGACTGGGCAGAAACAAGCTGAGACTTTTGGCCCTCAAATTCTGAGGTTATATTGTCGAATTCCTGTACCGATATTACATTTTCATCCATCAGAGCTTTAGAACGCACATAACGTTTCTGAACTCCGTCCAGTTCGCTTTTGCGCTGTCTGACAACAGCCCCTGCCGTAGCAACATCACTTTTTCGCACGGCAACCTGGGCTTCGGCTCCGACGACCGCAGCTATTGCTTGCGCCTTCTGGGCAATAGCTTCATTGCGCTGTGCCTCAAGCACCTCGACCTGCATCTTTGCCAACAGCTGCCCGCTTTTTACAAAATCACCTTCGTTTGCCATGATCTCTACCACTCGTCCTCCGAGTTTTGTCGCAATGTTTATCTCAGTTGCCTCAATGCGGCCATTGCCGCTGACAAATCCTTCCCGATTATTTGAGGGCTTCAGGATCATCCAGCCCGCAACTGCTGCTGTCAGTACAACAGCTGCAATAGCAAGGCTGATAATGATCTTTCTTTTCCTTTTGGGTTGTGTTGCATTTTGTAATTCAGGTTTAGGCATTTATAGTTGTTCTCCCCTCAGCAGTGAAAATTCAAATTTATTCTTAAAATTCACCCATGGCATAAAGCAGGTCAGCATAGGCAGTCCTGGCTTCCGCAACCGCATTTGTCCTTGCGTTTCTCGTATCTGTCATAGCAAGGCGGGCATCCAGCACGTCAATATTTGTCCCCATCTGATTCTGATAACGCTTCATGGCTATACGGTAATCCTCCTCGGACTGGGCTACTGAATCTTCCGCGACTTTGACCATCTGGATAGCTGAATCAAGGTTTACGCTTGCCTTGGATACATCGAGCCCGATCTCGCGCTTCAAATCTTCAATTCGATATAATAATTCTTCAGCTGCTGCCTTTGCTTCTACGATCTGTCCATGGACTTTGCCGGAATCGAACAGCCTGAGCTCAGCAAAAATTCCGACTCTCCATTCATCCTCTTCTGAAGGGAATATCTCATCATCAGCAATAAGGGCCTGTGCAGAAAGTTTGACCTGCGGCATGATCTGTCCCTTGACTGCCTTAACTGTCTGGAGTGCGGCATTTCTGGTCGCATCAAGTCCTTTCAGTTCCGGTCTCATCTCCAAAGCTCTCCGCAGAGGATCTTCAGGCACAGTAAAGTTCTCCAGATCGAAACCTCCTGCAGCAACTGTGTAATTTTCTTCAAGTGACTGCCCTGTTATTCTTTCAAGCTGCTTCCAAGCCACCTTGACCTTGCTTTCTGCCCGAATCAAGTCAAGCTGGGACGAAGAAACCGAGACCCGGACCCTTAAAACCTCGTTCTTGGCTACCGCACCTGTGCGATAAAAAATCTCTACCTGTCTGAGATGTTCCTTGGCAAGATCCAGGGCTTCCGTCGCAACCTGAACGCCGGAAATCGATTTTTGCAGCTCGTAAAAGGCTCTGCGGACTCCATTTCCAACCTGCTGGACAGTACGATCCAGCTCTGTATTTCTGGCAGTCACAAGCATTCTTTCTGCTTTTGTGCGTGCTGAAAGGGTTCCGCCGCTGTAAAGTACCTGGGTCAGGTTCAAAGCAACTCGGTATGTTTCTTCGTATCCCATGGGTACAATTCCGATCTGGGTTATCCTGTCATTAGCAAAGGCGGGGACATAAGGCGCATTGTTCAGCTTTTCGTAGCCATACGTCCCGTAGATCTGAGGCATCTGGTCTGACCGTGTTTTTACCAGGCGTCCCTCTTGCTGACGTACGCGGGCATTGGCAGCAAGAATAAGTGGATTGGCTTCACGCGAAATTATTAATAGTTTTTCAAGAGTAAGTATTTCAGCACAATCTGCTCCGGCGGTTATAAGTCCTACAGTAAATACCGCTGCACAAACAACAGTTAAATATGTTTTGATTAACCGGTAATTGAGCTTCATTAGGCACCTTCTCTTTATAAAATTACATTGCAAATAAAACTTTGTCCTCTATAAAAACCAACCTGAGTCCTAGAGAATAAATATATGATCAAGTACTGAAAAGCAAAGAGTAAATTATACATACTAACATTGTAACTCTTAATTGTATAAGTAAATTCGACCAATACAAGGTATTATCGCCTATGTAAATCAATAGTAATTATTATTAAAATCGTAAGCGTCGAATATCCCTGATTTCTGGACGTTATCCAGGTCCGGGATATTTGACGCTTACGTTATAGTTTTGGTTTGAAGGAATTTGACAGAATGAAAAGAGAAAAACCGGATCAGCATTTTCTGCCGATCCGGTCATAACCAGGGTTTATCCCTTAAATGTTTTAAAATGGTTGCGGGGACAGGATTTGAACCTGTGACCTTCGGGTTATGAGCCCGACGAGCTGCCGTACTGCTCCACCCCGCGATTTGAATTGGTGCATAACTGGTGCCGAGAGCGGGATTCGAACCCGCACGAACTTGCGTTCGCAGGATTTTAAGTCCCGTTTAGACATCGTAAAGCATTGGTATTACTGCCTTGCTATATTAATTGTCGTAAACCTTTGCAACTTATTGCAACATCTTTTGCAACATGGTGGGCGTGACGGGATTCGAACCCGTAAGGCTTACGCCGAGGGATTTTAAGTCCCTTGTGTATACCGTTCCACCACACGCCCAAAGCAGTGGAACAACGAGGGGTATCTTACACCACCTCTTGCTCCCTGTCAATAGAGGGAATGTCTTTGACTCTGTCGAGGACATCGAGAACTCCATCACAGTCTAAGGGTGACAGGTGAGCATATCGCATCGTGGTCTTGATGGATGTATGTCCTGCAAGATAGGCAATTTTCTGCAGCGGAACACCTGCCTTTGCCAGTCGTGAGCAATAAGTATGTCTGAGAAGGTGAGGAGTGAAGACCTCACACTCACTGAGACCCATCAGGTCTCTGACTCTCAGCCATGCATGGTTCAGCCAGTACCTGTCATAAGGCAGGACTCTTGGGTCATCATCCTCGACTTCTGACCTCATATCTGCCAGTTCCCTCAGTGCCTTGGATGCTCTCTCAGTAAGAGGAACAACCCTTGACCTTTTGGTCTTGGTGTTTTGTTTCCAAAGATTTATAGTACCATGTTGTCCTCTGTCCCAATCAATAGCTGAACGCCTTAGTGAGAACAGTTCACCAGAACGCATCCCAGTATCCACAAGTATTATTACGGTAAGTGCATGTTCCCTCTTGCCCCACATGAGGAAATGATGTATGAGCTGTCGCTCTTCTTCATCGGATACATACCTCTCGTGAGTGTTGTTCTCACGTAGTCTACCGATGAGAGGCAATCTGCTCATACCCTTGCGAGTAAAGGCAAACTTGAGTATCACTGAGAGTGCCGAGGTCTTCCTGTTGATGGTCGCAGATGTGTTCCCTTCAGCCCTCAGTGCATCTCTGAACTCATCTATCAGTTCCTCATCAATATCCTCGACCAAGATATCAGCACCAAAGAACTTTATACAGGCTCTAGCATTCTTCAGTGCTGTCTCTTCAGCAGGTGTACCTGCCCACTTGTTAGCCACTGCGCCATCCACTGCTTTCTTCAGTGACATCTTGGACTTTCTAGGGTCACGCACTACAGAGAGTAGGCTCTGCAAAGCTTTAGCTCTATCCCTTACAGCTTCTTCCATGCTGTCGGCAGTTCCACTCATGCGTTCACCCTTGTGGGAAGTTGTCCACTGGAACTTATCACCACGAGGTCTGATTCCACTAGGCATCCCTTCCAAGAGTTTAGGCATTAATTATCCATCCTTCCTTGCATAATTTCGGTGAGTCCATGTAAAAAAGCTTTTGCCTTGGGTGTGAGGAACACGTATTTTTTCCTTTGGTCGTAAGAGTCCTCTACCTTTTCAACATACCCTAGTCCTTGCTTACCTCTCTGCTTTTTTGCTGACAGGTAAGATACCAAACGTGATGCTTTAGCTTCGTTGATGTCGAGAGCTTTGACCATGCCCAGCACTTCAATTGGTTCACCGAGCGATTCCCTTACAGCTATATACAAGAGTCCACTCACGTAAGCAATCGGAATATCATCCCCTAATGTACCACGAGTGTATTCTAGTGCGTGAAGATATCGCTTGATTTCTGTGGTACTCATCCCATCCAAGAGTCTAGGCATTACTGTTCACTCCCCCTTGCAATATCTCCAAGAGACCATGCAGAAAAGCTCTGCCTTTTGGAGTTATGGTCACATACTTTCTTCTTTGGTCATACATATCTTCGGTTTTATTCACAAAACCAAAACCTTTCTTCCCACTTTTTCCTGTAGGAGCAAGGGCAGATACTAAGCGTGATGCTTTAGACTCCTGTATTTCCAGAGCTTTAGCTATACTTAACACCTCAACTGGTTCTCCCAGTGCTTCCCTTACAGCCACGTATAAGAAGCCACTGATGTAAGCAAGAGGCACTTCATCACCTAGCGAACCACGAATGTACTCTATCACATGAAGCATTCGCCTTGCCTCTAAAGACTGTAAGCCACTGTCCATATCCGTCATTATAGCCATTATCATTACACACCTCTTCCATATTTTGTTATGTGGTTAGTTATTACACTCTCCTCATAATACATACTAAAAGCTATTTTACAATTATTTTATTTATAATTTTATCCTTATGAAAAACAATAGCTTTAACGCAAGTATTCTAGTTAATACACTGCTATATCTAGATAAATCAATTTTTTTTCTATTTTAATTTGTTTTCACGACCAGAAATATATCACAAGTGATGTTATATATTGCTAAGCATTTTTCATTAAGTTGAGTTGATATTGTAAAAAAAGACAGAGAAAAAATAGAAAAATGTTACCAACTAATTAGCCATAGCAATAGTTTATCTCTAAGCATTAAATTTCTATATAGATTTCAATAAACTTTGTGTAAAGAAATTATCGAACTCACACTTTGAAGATGTAACAGGATTACATAACCCGTGCATATGTAGTAATACTAACGGTTTACCATAGGTTGTTGCAATCTTTTGTTGCAATGCAGCTCGGTCCGTGGGTGATACTTCATGAATCCAGGACTGAAACATGACAGCCTGTCACGGCAAATATAAAATGGAATGCTGCAATGGGTCGGCAAGGGGGTACTACGCATCCCGAGGCGAATTTCGAGGTATATGATTTTTTCTACCAAAACATTCCTGACCTACCCTAGTCACCACAGTTACACCACAGTCACACCTAGCTCAACCACGTAACACAAACTTACCCAAGTTGGAATAAAAATATACACCTGTGAATAACTTACGCCCCTCAGATTGTCTCTAAATGGCATCTATTGCAAAGGAGCAGTTATATCAACACTTCATGGGCACACCTAAGCAGCACTGTTCATGACCTCAGTTACACTTCAGTTAACCTGACCTATCCATACCCTCCTGTAACATCCCCAGACAACTCTGGATGCACCACGTTGAAAGAAGTTACCTTGGTTGGATTCATTTGCACCTATGAATAACTTACACCCATAGGATTGTCTCTAAATAGCATCTAAAGGAAATGGGTAGACTACTACTGCTTTTAAGACTATATAACACTTAATGAAGGGTTACTAAGGTAATAAGTGCAACACTTTATTAAATATTATAGGACATGATGCAAAAAAAAGCCCATAGTAGGTAGACTATCCTTGGAGATTGTTGATTGGATAACCTATTGCTCCTACTACAGGCTAGGGTGGTACTATGGTATTACTTATAGTTATGTATTTGAGTCTTTATCTGAAAGAGGTGTAGATCAAATGATATACATAAGGTGAGACTATTCATACTGTTCTTTAAGTCCTTATGATAGACCATTTAGAGTCTTTATCTTTAAAGACCTTATATAGGATATATATCATCTCTAAAGCAGTTATGTACAGTACACCTATTCATACTACAGTATCATATGTAGACCTATATCACATCTATACATAACATAGATTAACTATAGCTATATCCATATCTAACTGTAGTTATCTATAGTCTATGAATAGTATAACCATAGTTATACTATAGTATATGAATAGTATATCTTTATCTTCCCTCCCCCCTCCAGTTGGTCTCTAATTCAAAACTTGCCTAAATCTTAGCTAAATATTGAATTAAATTAAATCCATCTTCTGGTCATCAGACCATTAACAGCCTGACCTGTAACCAGACCTAGGAAACCTTGTCTCTTTCTTCCTTTGAAGACAGCAAACTCTTCACTATTTTACTGTTAATAATATTCCTATTCGTCTTTTTAATTTTTTCTAATTATATTCAATGGGTCATTATTCATCTTTGTCTTCAACTCTTTTTGCAACAGCGTTACTAAAACATACCCTTGTTGCATCCATTGCAATAAAACTATTTCAATCTTGCAAGTATTTTGATAAAAGAAAAAGGACTGCCATTTCAGCAGTCCCAGACTTCTTTTATGATATCTTTGCACTAGTCTCAGTGCTTATGACAGGATTTTAAGTCCCGTGCGTCTACCTTTCCGCCATCCCGGCAAACAGAAGTATTATACCAACAAATGTTCATCCGTCAAGGCTTTTCGAGAATTGAATTTAAGAGCTGGAATATTGTGCGATCCTGTACCAGCAAAATACTGCTCCGCTCTTGGATGGCTGGATAAGTATAGCGGACTTATTCTCCATTCTTTGCTTCAAGTGTCCATAAACTGTTCATTTTTACGCTTTAAGTTTTATATTGTACCTATCCTTTTGATTAAAAAAAGTGACATCGGCATAGCCAGCATAAATTTTACCGGAATGTTTTACATCTTTTTCAATAAAGTATCTGTCACCTTTAGTAAAAATATTTTTTACACCATTTATCGTTAATTCAATCTTGCCCTCCAGCACGATGCCCCACTGGCATTCGTGAGAGTGTTCTGGCAAATCAATATCTTCATTAAACTGCATAAAAATTATTTGGTGATCCTCTCCCTGAGAAAGATATGCATGATAATTAGAAAAAGGCATATCAACTTCTGGAAGGCTGGTAACAGGCTCTGGGAATAATCTTGACATATGTTATCCTCCTCGGGATCTCGCTATGATAATGAAGCTTATTTCAGCTAAATAAATTACCCTATGCTCGTTTTACCATATGATCAAGTATTACAATACTAATTTAACTTTTCGAGAATTCGCACCATTTTTCTGCATAGCAGTTTTTGCAGTCCGGTTTTCTGGCTGAACATATTCCTCTGCCGTGCTCGATAATGTTTAAATGAGCTCCCCTGAAACGTTCGGGAGGAAGTGTGCTTTCAAGATATTCCTGTATCTTGTCCGGCGCCATTTTTTCCGGTGCCCAGCCAAGCCTGCGGCTTATCCTTGCTACATGAGTGTCGACCGGGAAGGCGGGCATATCAAGATCAAAGACCAGAACGCAGGCCGCCGTCTTAACTCCCACTCCCGGAAGGGATACCAGGAAATTCCTCGCTTCATCGGCTTTCCACTTGTGCAGATCGCTAATGGAATGCCTCCCGAATTTATCTTTCAATATAGCAAGTATCTGTTTCATGCGCGTAGCTTTTGTCTCTCCGAGACCGGCTACCCTTATGAGGTCGACCACCTTTTCAAGAGGCGCATCGGCTACCCTGTCCCACTTAGGATATTCGGTTTTGAGTTTTTCAAAAGCCTTGTCCCGGTTTTTATCGTTGGTGTTTTGTGACAGCAACGTCAGCATAAGGCCGTCAAGCGGTTCTTCGTGCTTCAGTTCGGGAGAAGGCCTGCCCTCATTGCCCCAGTGCCTCTCAAAGGCATCCAGGATCTCTTTTGAATGGTGCGGTTTCTTCACTGATCTGTTTCCTCAAATTTTATGCGTTTTTTCTTATCCTTTGACTTCTTCTTGTCTTCCGGCGGATCTACTTTATCCTGCATTTTCTTTTTGTGTTTGAAGGAGCGCTCTATCCATGCCTCAAGGCAAGTCTTTACCTTAGCGTGTATCGTATCCGCCTTAAATTCACCTTTTTCGTCAGGAGTGCCGGCCTTTACGTTTGTCAGTATCTCTATTCCCTCATCGATGGTCTTGACACTCCAAATGTGGAATTTACCTTTCCTGACCGCCTCAAGCACTTCGTGGCTGAGCATGAGATGCTGCTCGTTCTGATGCGGTATCATTACACCCTGCTCGCCTGTCAGTCCGAAGACCTTACAGTAACTGAAGAATCCTTCTATTTTCTCGTTGACCCCGCCTATGGGCTGTATATTGCCAAACTGGTCAACAGATCCTGTTACGGCAATGCTCTGCTTTAAAGGGATACCTGAGAGAGCAGAAAGCATGCAGTAAAGTTCCGTTGACGAAGCACTGTCTCCCTCGACACCCCCGTAGGTCTGTTCAAATGCAATTCTTGCGGTCATAGAAAGAGGGAAGTCCTGCGCATATTTGCGGCCCAGGTAGCTTGAAAGTATGAGAAGTCCCTTGTTGTGTATCGGACCCGTCATATTGACCTCACGCTCGATGTTTACTATGCCCTCCTGCCCCATGAATACGTTGGCTGTAATCCTGACAGGTGAACCGAAGCTATGATCTACAAGCTGGGCTACTGTCAGGCCGTTTATCTGTCCGACGACGGAGCCTTTTGTGTCTATCTTTATTACGCCTTCGTTGTAAGCTTCGCGAATTTTATCTTCGAGAAGGTTGGAACGGAAGGTCTTTTCTTCCAGTGCTTTTCTGACGTGTGACAGTCCGACCTGTTTCTTGCCGTCCATTCTTGCCCAGGCAGTTGCTTCAACAAGTATCTCAGCTATTTTGTTGAACTGAGTGCAAAGTTTGTTCTGGTTCTCGACCAGGCGAGATGCCCATTCGATAACTTCACCAACAGCGGTGACTGTAAAATTAAGCTTCCCCTCATGCTCAACAAATCCCGCAATAAACTGGGCAAGCTGCATTTCTGACTCCTTTGTTCTGGGCATTTCTGTATCGAAGTCCGCTTTTATCTTGAATATCTTCTGGAACTCAGGATCGTAGATGTTAAGCAGGTAATAGAGGTATGGAGTGCCCACGACCACTACTTTCATGTCAATGGGGATCGGTTCCGGCCTAAGCGATGATACAGGTATGTAACCCAGCTGCTCACCAAGGTTTTCAATAAAGAGCTCCCTGCAGCGCAGGACGCGTTTTAATGCGTCCCATGACATGAACTGCCTTAAAAGTTCCTCAGCCTCAAGAAGCAGGAACCCTCCGTTGGCTTTATGCATGGCCCCGGGTGTGATCCTCCTGAAGTCGGTGTAGAGATTTCCCTGTCGACTTTCGTACTCGACTTTTCCAACCAGGTTATAATAGATGGGATTTGTCTCCCTTATGACCGGAGCTCCCTCATTTGGGTTATTGGAAACAAATGAATTGACTTCATATCGGGTGAAATCAACTTCTGCTGCTTCGTCGCGCGCAGCGGCAAGGAACGCATTGAAGTTGGCAACAAGATCTTCTGTAAAATCGTCGAACCATACCTCAAGTTTTTTATTAGGTGAATATTTAGCCCTTAACTCTGAAAGGATGGGGCCGATAGCATTCCTGCATATCTGGCCTTCGAGCTCCTTGATCTTTTCTTTGAGGTCTTTCTCCCTCTCTCTTATAGATCTCAGTGTCTCAAGAGTTTTTTGGGATATTTCTTCTGATGCTTTTTGCAGCCTCTCCTGTTCTTCTTCAGAAAGGGCCTCGAATTCTTCCTGCTGCATTTCCCTTAGGGCAGGCTCAGGATTTTTGGCATCTGTCTCTTCTGTTGCTTCCGAGGCGTTCTCTGTTTTGGCTGCCTTTTCATCTGTCTCTTTCACAGGAGGAGCAAATATCATCGGAAGGTTTACAAAACCCTGAGGAGTGCGTTTTATTGCAAAATGTTTTTCCTCAGCCCATTTACGAAGATCTTCCATATATTTGTTTACTTCTTCCTGGAACGACTTTACAAGTTGGGCTTTGTTATCCTCAAATTCATTGTTGTCAAAAGCCTTTGCAAGAACAGATTTGAGATCTTCAACTGCGTTTTCTGCATCCTTTGAAAGTTCTTTTCCTTTGCCGGCAGGCAGACTGACCGCAAGCGGCGTGCCAGGCTCGTCAAAGTTATATACATAGACCCAGTCGTCAGGAGCAGGCATACTGGCAGCACAGTTTGTGAGTTCCTTCATTGCGTAAGTTGTTCTGCCGCTTCCGGGTTCACCTACCATGAAAATATTATAGCCCTTGCTCTGCACCGACAGGCCAAAGCTTACAGCGTGCACGGCTCTTTCCTGTCCGACAAGGCCTTCCAGCCTGCCGATCGATTTGGTCGTCCTGAAACCAAGGGACTCAATATCGGTCGTTCTTCTGAGCTTTTCCACAGATAGTTTTTTATCTTTTAAAAGGGACATGGTACAGCCTCCTCGAAAAATTCTAATTTTAAAACGCTTCGATCAAAACACCAGTCAACAATAGACGAAATGGTGTGTTTTCTGCAAGGGGTAATTTACACAAAAGAGAAGCCGCATAAAATTTGCAGTTTCTCTTTTCTCGCAAATATTCTCATTCTACCCTATAACAAAAGTCAGATCGTTTATAAGGGGTTCTTTATAGTGACATTGTAAAGACATTTCTAAAAACCAGGCAATAAAAAGGAAGACAACGAGTTTCCTCGCTGTCTTCCTCCAATAGTTTATTTCCTTAATTAATAAAGAAATACTCTATCTAGCCTAGGCTAGATCTTCTCGACGTCAGAAGCCTGGGGGCCTTTGCTGCCCTGTGTGATCTCGAAGGATACCTTCTGACCTTCATCAAGGGTCTTGAAGCCGTCGCCCTGGATGGCGCTGAAATGTACAAAGACATCATTGCCTTCATCTGTGGTGATAAATCCATAACCCTTAGTTGCGTTGAACCATTTTACTGTACCGTTGCTTTTCAATGTGTTGCCTCCCAACAGGAAATATTGTAATCGGATCTACTCCGACCATGCAACTTTAAACTTATATTTGACACTTGTCAAGCACATTTGACTAAATATTTCCCATATATTACCTATTTTGCTGAAATATCAGCATTTTTTTTGAACCACAATAACATTTTACGCAAATCAAAGTAATCGTTGGTAATTTTTAGATAATAGACCATTATCCAAAATATTTGTTTGTAATCTACTGTAATTTTTCTATTCAGGCATTGTTTGATTTTATCTGACCTATATAATATCAAAGAATGGTCAGTAATGGTTAATATGTTTTTACCGGAGGGATAATTATGAATATGAATAAACTAACACAGAAATCACAAGAAGCTTTTTACGATGCTCAGAACATTGCAATAAAACATGGTCACCAGGAGGTAGACAGCGAACACCTGGCTCTTGCGCTTATAAGCCAGGAAAACGGACTGATCCCAAAACTTATTGGCAGGATGGGACTCCCGGCTGAAAATATAAGGAACGCTTTGGAGATAGACCTCAGAAAAAGACCGAGAGTATCCGGCGCAGGCCAGGAGGCAGGCAAGATATTCGTATCACAGAGACTTTCGCAGTTGATAGTCAATGCCGATGAAGAAGCTGAGAAGCTTAAGGACGAGTACATCTCTGTGGAACATATTTTCCTCGCGATGCTTTCAGAGGGAGCTTCTTCCCCGTCAACAAAGGTTTTTGCGACCTTTGGACTTACTAAGGACGGATTTTTGAAAACTTTGTGTGAAGTCAGAGGCAACCAGAGAGTAACTACAGACAATCCCGAGGACACTTATGAGGTCCTGGAAAAATATGGAATAGACCTTGTAAGGGCCGCCAAAGACAATAAGCTTGATCCTGTAATCGGCCGCGACGAAGAGATCAGAAGAGTAATCAGGATACTGAGCAGGAAAACAAAAAACAACCCTGTCCTGATAGGAGAGCCCGGGGTGGGCAAAACGGCTATAGTTGAAGGTCTTGCAATGAGGATCCACAGGGGAGATGTCCCTGAGGGGCTGAAGGATCGCTCAATTTTTGCACTTGATATGGGTTCGCTGCTTGCAGGTGCAAAATACAGGGGGGAATTCGAAGAAAGGCTCAAGGCAGTCCTTAATGAAGTAAAAAAGAGCGAAGGACAGGTCATCCTTTTCATTGACGAACTCCATACAATAGTAGGCGCAGGAAAGGCTGAAGGTGCTATTGACGCGGGCAACATGCTCAAACCAATGCTTGCACGCGGGGAGCTTCACTGCATAGGCGCAACAACTTTGGAGGAATACAGGAACTACATTGAGAAAGACGCTGCACTTGAAAGAAGGTTCCAACCCGTCCTGGTCGAGGCTCCTGACGTTGAAGATACTATCTCGATACTGAGAGGGCTCAAAGAACGTTTCCAACTCCATCACGGAGTGAGGATACAGGACAACGCCCTTGTGGCAGCTGCGATCCTTTCAAACCGGTATATTTCTGACAGGTTCCTTCCTGACAAGGCCATCGACCTGGTAGACGAGGCATGCGCGATGATAAGGACAGACATCGATTCCATGCCTGCTGAACTGGACGATGTATCACGACGTGTAATGCAGCTGGAGATCGAAGAGGCCGCGTTGAAAAACGAGAAGGACAAGGCAAGTAAAGACCGTCTTGAAACTCTTCAGAAGGAACTTGCAGATCTGAAGGAAAAGGCAAACACCCTTCGCGCTCAGTATGAGACTGAAAAACAAAATATTTCAAAACTTAGGACTATGCGTGAAGAAATTGAAAAAGTCAGACATGAGATAGAAAAGGCAGAAAGAGAGTATGACCTGAACAAAGCTGCTCAGTTGCGTCACGGCACTCTCCCCGACCTTGAAAAAAAGATCGGTGAGGAAGAAAAAGCACTAACTTCGGGCGGTACCCGCTTACTTAGGGAAGAAGTAACAGACGAGGAGATCGCTGAGATAATAGCTAAGTGGACAGGTATACCTGTCACAAAGCTGATAGAGGGAGAAAAAGAAAAACTGCTCCATCTGGATTCCGAACTGCACCAAAGAGTCATTGGACAAAACGAGGCTGTGGAACTCGTAGCTGACGCTGTACTAAGGGCCCGTTCAGGAATTAAGGATCCCAAAAGACCGATTGGTTCCTTCATTTTTCTGGGCCCGACAGGAGTAGGTAAAACAGAGCTTGCAAGGGCACTTGCTGAATCGCTCTTTGACTCGGAAGAAAATATCGTAAGAATAGACATGTCTGAATACATGGAGAAACACTCTGTTTCCAGATTAGTAGGAGCCCCTCCGGGATATGTCGGCTATGACGAGGGAGGCCAGCTTACAGAAGCGGTAAGAAGACACCCATATTCGGTGGTACTTTTCGACGAGATAGAAAAAGCGCATCCGGACGTTTTCAACATACTGCTTCAGATACTTGACGACGGGCGTGCAACTGACAGCCACGGAAGGACTGTAAATTTCAAAAACTGTGTAATAATCATGACAAGCAACATCGGAGCACAGGATCTGATCAACGGAATGGACGCCTCAACAGGCGATATATCCGAAAACACAAGAGCCGAAGTAATGTCTGCATTGAGAAGCAAGTTCAGGCCGGAATTCCTGAACAGAGTCGACGAGATAATCTTTTTCAAGCCGTTGAGGATGGATGAGATAACCGAGATAGTGAAACTTCTGCTGCAGAGTCTTCAAGATAGGCTGAAGGAGAGGAATATCATTCTTGAAGTTGCGCCGGAAGCGCTGAACATCGCAGCCAGAAACGGCTATGATCCGGTCTACGGAGCAAGACCACTGAAAAGATATCTGCAGAAAAAGCTTGAGACGCAGATCGCGCGCCTTATAATAAGCGGTGAAGCTGCAGAAGGTTCAAGAATAAAAGTCGAGAACCAGGGCAATGACCTTGTGATCCATGTTGAATGATCTCTGATTACATGAAGGTGCGTTCGCTGATCCAAACCGGCAAATAATGTAAAATCTTCGGGGCTTCGGACAATGCGGCAACAAACCGCTGCCCCGGACAACTTTTCTTAAATCAAACAATAAGATCAGGGAGGATTTTGAATGTCACAGAATATCGAGAAACATGAATTTCAAAGCGAAGCAAAGCAAGTCCTTGAGTTGATGATCAACTCCGTCTACTCCAATCCGGATATTTTTCTGAGGGAACTTATCTCCAACGCATCAGACGCGCTGGATAAGCTGAGGATCGAAAGCCTGAGCAACACAGATCTTTCAGATCTGGCAAAAGACGGCGAGATCAGGATCGAGATAGACAAAGATTCGAAGACCCTGACAGTGAGTGACAACGGCATTGGGATGGAGCGGGAGGACCTGGTCTCATACCTCGGCACCATTGCAAGAAGCGGTACTAAAGAATTCGTAAAAGCTATGCAGGAAGCCGCGTCTTCAAAGAACGGCGATCTGATAGGACAATTTGGTGTGGGCTTTTATTCCAGTTTCATTGCCGCTGACAAAGTCACCGTCGAAACAAAAAAGGCGGGATCTGACAAGAGCTGGACATGGGAATCTGAAGGCGAAGGAACATATACGATAAGCGAAGGAAGCCGCGGATCGAACGGCACAACAATAACCCTACACATGAAAGAAAGAGATAAGGACAACGAAACCTCAAAAGATTATCTCTCAGAATGGACTTTGAGAGGAATTATCAAACAGTACTCTGATTTTGTCACCTACCCTATCTATCTTGAAGACAAATCAGAAGAGAAAAAAGAGGAAGCGAAAAATGAGCCGGTAAACTCCATGAAGGCTTTGTGGACAAGGCCGGAGAGTGAGGTAAGCGAGGACGAGTACAAAGAATTCTACCGCCACCTGACTCATGACTGGGAAGACCCGACGGATCGCATCAGCTACAAAGCAGAAGGTTCCAGTGAATTCCGAGCTCTGCTCTATATCCCCTCCCGTCCCCCGGTCGACCTTTTTTTCCAGGAAGGAAAGCACGGAGTTCAGCTCTACATACGCCGCATCTTCATCATGAGCGACTGCCGTGAGCTTATCCCGGAGTACCTGCGTTTTATCAAGGGCGTTGTAGATTCCGAAGACCTTTCTCTGAACATCTCCCGCGAAATACTCCAGCAGGACAGGCAGACTGCGATGATAAAAAGCAGTATTACACGCAAGGTGCTTGACTCGCTCAAAAAAATGAAAACAGACCGCCCTGACGAGTATAAAAAATTCTGGCAGATATTCGGAATGGTCCTCAAGGAAGGTATAATATCCGATACTAAAAATCGTGAACAGATAATGAAAATATGCCTTCTTGACAGCTCCAGGGGTGAAAAAACCACTCTGGAAGATTACGTTGCGAGGATGGCGGAAGGACAGAAAAATATATACTACATCACAGGCGGACCGGTCAAAAACCTTGAGATCTCACCAAAGATCGAAGGATTTAAAAAGAAAAACATAGAAGTCCTTCTGCTGGGAGATGCTGTTGACGAGATATGGGTCAACCATGCAAGAAAATTCGATGAATATGAATTCGTGTCAGTATCACAGGAAGAGATAGCACTGCCGGAGGGAAGCGAGTTCGAAAGTGCAGAGGGAAAAGAGGAGCTCGAAAAAACGGGATTCATCTCAAAGCTCAAGGAATCTCTCGTCAATATGGTGGAAGATGTAAAAATATCCACAAGACTGGTCGACTCCCCTGCCTGCTTCGTACAGAAGGGAGAACCCATATCTCCTCAGATGAGGAACTTCTTCCGCAGCATGGGACAGGAAGTGCCGGAGGAAAAGAAAGTCCTTGAGGTAAATCCTTCACACCCTCTCATTAAGAAAATAGCTTCTGAGACCGAAAAAGGAAATGCCGACGTCGCAGAGTGGGCAAATGTCCTGATGGGTCTTGCTGCTATTTGCGAAGGAGAGCCGGTCGAGGATGGAAAAAAATTTACAAGACTCATAACAAAACTTCTGGACAAATAAGATCTTCCGAAGCTAACAGGCGTGCCCGATCCTTACCGGGCACGCCTGTTTTTGTAGTTTTAGAACTCCCGGATCGCCTCAGTTTCTTACTTTTTCCGATCTCTTACCGCATAATTCCTTTATTGGGGATATTTGATATGTTACACTTATATTATGAGAAAAATAATAATGACTTTGCTCCTGATCTTTTTATTTGCCGAAAGTCCGGCCACTGCCTTTGAAAAAGCAGCTCCTATGGATTTTATTTTTAAAGGCGGGGACTACCGGGAACGGATAACTATGGTTATAGAAGCCCCCATCACTGCTAGGATCGAGGGACCGGAAGGATCCCATTTCTACATTGATTTCACCGGGAGAACCGAACTTCAGAACACTCAAACTGATGATAACGGAATAGAGACTTATTCTGCTATCCCGGAGGCTGTTTCCATAAGGTCAGACAGGGATGACATCGATCTCAGACAATTTTCTGCAGGATTGATCTATGAACCGGTCACGTCTTCCCTTGCCTGGCTGTTACATTCATCCGGCCCCGGTCATCCTGAGAAGAAATGGACAAAAGAGCTTTCCGATCACGAATATCAGTTTATCGGATTCCAGACAACAATAACAGCAGATGTAGGAACAAATGCTATCCTGGTCCAGTATGCAGGGTCCGTTTCCGGTTCAAATGAAATATTGCTTGAGATCACTGATGCCGACGCACCGGACACCTTGACGAGAAAGGTCATTTATCCCACGGAGATCCCCGGCTACTTCCAGATGCCGGGAGGCGGGATACTGGGCATCGACAGGATAGAGGCTGAAGAAGGGATCCCTATGCTCCATTATGAATGGACAAAGGAACCGCCGCTCTAGGATCAGGCCAAAGATAATAATGCCATGGACATCAAAAGCCCTGCTTACTAAGCAGGGCTTTTGATCACTATGAACAGCCTCGTATTTAAGGGCTGATATTTTTGATGGTGGGCCCATCAGGAATCGAACCTGAAACCATCCGGTTATGAGCCGGGAGCTCTAACCAATTGAGCTATGGGCCCGCGTTTGTTAATCTATCGTTATTGCTGATACAGGACAGCTGTCTGCGGCCTCTTTGGCACAGTCAGTAATTTCCTGAGAAATAACCATGCCCTTTCCTTCGTCTTCATCAAGCTTAAAAACTACCGGGCAAAGCTGAGCGCATACTCCACAACCTATACACTCATCAAGGTTTATCTTGATCCCCATGACATGGTCACCTCCCTTCCGGCGTAAGATTCTACGCCAAGAATGGAATTACGTCAAATGAAATTTTAATTTATTTTTCCGGTGTCACAAAAAGAGTCGCTTTTCCGTCCTTGTGGGAAAGAGTCAGTAATGACCTGTAGGCGGGAACGGCTTTGTTTTCAGGTTCTTCTGAAGCAATAAAGATGCCAATTCCAACGACCTCTGCATCAAATTGCTTCGCCATCAGAAGCATTCCCGCAGCTGTACTTCCGCCTCTCATGAAGTCATCAACAACAAGGACCCGGCATCCTCTTTTCAGCTGTCTTGTGCCGATGTACATTGTTTTGACATCACCGTTGGCGGTCGGATAATGGACGCCTACTGCGGATCCGTCACTTGGTCTGTTTCTGAAGCGGCAGACTGCCAGAGGAACTCCCATTGCGTATGCTGCAAACATTGCGATCGGTATTCCTTTTACCTCAGAAGTCATTACCACATCGGGGCGGGATCCTGCAAAGAGCGAAGACATCGCGTACCCCAGGGAGAGTGCAATTTCAGGATTAAAGATAAGGTCGCTGTAATAGATAAGTCCTCCGGGCAGATACCTCTCTTTGTCTGCAAGTGTTTCCGCTATCCCCTGAAGCATCTTTGTCCTGTATTCCCCTGTACAGAGAGGTATGAACCGGGCACCGCCGCTGCGTCCCCGATCTACCTGCATCTGGCCGAATCCTTCAGCAGTCATTGCAGAATTGATCACTTCAACGTCATCGCTGATAACAGTTTTTGATACGTTAAATTTGCCTGCCAGATCTGTCAGGGAGACAAGTTTGGAAGGAGTAAGCATAAACTTGGCCGCCAGTCTTACAAGTCTTTCTGTTCTCTGCCCTCTCATTGAGCATCACTCCAATTCCGTTGTTTTTATGATCCATTCTTCCCGTTCTAAAAATTGTTTTGCATTATTAAGAGAGAAGCTGTCCATGAATATCATAAAGAGTGCGCTTCCGCTGCCGGATAACCCCCAGGCAAGTGAGCCTGACTTTTCGGCAATATCAAAAGCTGCACGGTACTCTGAGTGCTTCTTTGACAATGCTTCCAGAAAATCATTGTGCAGAAGGCCTATCTTCTCTTTTGAGCTTAATTTTTCAAATATCGCAAGTATATCTTCCCTGCATCCTTCGTAACGATGTTCGGTTTTATTATTCTTTCTTGATCTGTCTATTTCCATATATGCAGATGAGGTATCAGATCTCCATCTCGGAAACACAAGAAGCCATTTCAGATCCGGTGTCCCGGCCAAAGGCTCCATCTTTTCCCCAAGTCCGCCTACGATCGCCAGATCAGCCTTCCCTGCAAGAAAAGGGACATCTGCTCCGATCTGGGAAACCGGGCCGTTTTCGATGTCCAGCCCATAGTTTGTGTTGAGCCACCACAGCAGTGCCGCTGCATTGCCGCTACCCGCGCCTACCCCGCTTCCGGTAGGATATTCTTTTTTCAGGCACATTTGCAGCGGAGGTATATTAGAACATTTTGACCTGGCCCATTTCAACGTCCGGACAAGTATATTTTCTCCGCAGATTTCCATACCCTCTGTTCTTAAAATATCACCTATATTTTCATCGTCATGAGGTTGAATTGTCAACCCCTCTGTCCCTTTTTTCTTCCAAAACAAAGAAATAATTTCATGGTAGCCATCAGGCCTCTGAGAAAGCACTCTAAGTGTCACGTTGATTTTTATTGGGCTGATCAGCAATTCTTTCAGAACTATCACCTCTGCTAAAAATCTGTCTCCATAAAAAACATGCCCTGGCTTTTGCCAGGGCATGTTTTTTCTTATTTTAGAAAAGATTCTCCCCGCTTGATTCCAGCTGCACTTCGACCTCTCTGGTCAGAAGATCCGCATAACTGAAGGAGACTGTGCTTTGCTGAGATTCGATGTAGACAGTGAAAAGACTTGGATATGTTTCCTGAATGATCCCGTTTCGCTCTTCGACTTTTCTACGGCCATTCGCGGCCCTGTAAAAAATTCGGGATCCTTTGTGCAGACGCACTAGTTCTCTAATAGTATCTAAAGTTTGCGCCATACACTTCACCTCCGACCCATAGTCGGACTATTGTACATCAAATTCAGATAAATATCAAGTTTTTAATAACATTTACTAATTGAAACAATCAAGTCTATAACAGCACAAAACTTTAAAACATCAACTCAGTCTTTTCTTTTTAGAAGCAGCCTTTTGTCACCCACCCTCCGGGTGACTCCCTTACTGTCGAAATATTCAAGCAAAGGAAGGATGTATTTTCTGCTGCTGTTCGTTATATCACGCACTCCCGCCAAAGTGATCTCACCATCGATCCCGGCAAGCTTTTTCCTCAGGTCATCCTCAATGGTCGAAAAGAGAAGGTAGCCTTCTCCAATGATGCTCAGATCATTACGCTCTTTCAGATAGGTGATCATCCTGGTCATTTCTTTTTCAGATATACCAAGTGCAGATCTTGCTTCTTCCACTGAATGCATCGCGTATCCCGCGGTGTTCGCAAGTTCCCTGAGCTTTGAGACCTCTGTATAAAATTTGGCTTCATCAAATGGTTCAAAATCTGAAAGCCTGTATCTGTCTCCATCCAAAACTAGCCATTGGTCTCTCAGAAAGATCCTGAGCAATTCTTTGACGAAACGAACGTCGTTGATCATAAGACACTTTGAGATTTCTTCAATCTCCATACCTTTTCGCTCAGGATGTTCCCCGTGGAATCTTTTCAGTTCTGATCCCAGGGCCCCCTTAAGAAAATTTATTTTTTCTGAAGAAATGTACGTCGTCTCTCCTGATTTTATCGTTGCTATGCGGCCCTTAGCCTCAAGGCTCGATACGATGCTCTCAAGGAGGGATTTATCCGTTCCAAGCAACAGGAAGGCTTCCCTGGCCTTCAGGATGCCTTTGTAGTCAAGGAGAGAAGCAAAACGATCCTTTTCGTTTTCGCTCTCTGAGATTTTATTCAAGAAAGATATCAGAGATGCTTTTGATATTTTGCTCTTTGGCCTTTCTCCTGCAGGAAGAAGGACCCTTCCTCCCGCTATAGTTCTTAACGGGCTGTATGTCCTGAGGATGAAATGAGCATCATGAGAGACTGTTATCTCATCTTCGGGCAGCAACTGAGCAGGTGCAGATTCCCCCGGTAATATCCTCTCCCTGTCAAGGAGCGAGATCCTGGCGATCGTATCTGTGGTCCCGACGTGGAGCCTCAGCCTCTGCCAGTGCTCCACAGGTTCGCTGAAGGAACTCAGTACTTTTACATGAACATCAATGCAGCCTGTTGCAAAAAAGCTTCCAGCTGCTGTTAGAGCATCCCCTCTTTTTACTTTATCCAGTGATGTTCCGGAAATGTTGATGGCAACCCTCTGACCGGCATATGCGGCTTCTACGTTTTCACCGTGGACCTGAAGTGACCTCACCTTGGAGGCCAATCCGGACGGCATGATCTGGACATCGTCACCTTCTGACACAGATCCCTTCATCGCTGTACCCGTAAGAACAGTACCAAAACCGGAGATGTGGAATGCCCTGTCCACCGGCATAAAGAATGCTCCGTTCCGGTCTCTCTGCTTTCCAGAGAGGACCATCCCTTCTATCTCTGACAAAAGGTCCGGTATGCCTCTCCCTGTAAGCGCAGAGACAGGTATCAGCGGCTTTCCTTCGAGAAAAGTCCCTGCAGTCAGAGAATATATCTCATCCTTAGCCAGCTCCAGCATTTCTTCATCAACCAGGTCTATCTTGTTGATGACCGCTATGCCGTTCCGGATACCCAGGAGAGTCAGTATCTCAAGATGTTCCCTTGTCTGAGGCATTACTCCGTCATCGGCAGCTATTACAAGCATTACGGCGTCGATACCTGCCGCACCTGCAACCATCTGCCTTATAAATTTTTCATGTCCGGGAACGTCGATTATGCTTATTGTCTTTCCGGACGGGAGGTCAAGAGGGGCGAACCCCAGCTCGATCGTCATCCCTCTCTTTTTTTCCTCCAGGAGACGGTCGCAGTCCACCCCTGAGAGCGCTCTTACTATGGCTGTTTTGCCATGGTCGATATGCCCTGCTGTGCCTAAAACGAAGGGGTATTCCCTGTTAGTCAATGCTTTCAGCCTTTCCCCGGTTTAGTGAAAACATCTCTCTGAATCCGTCGATTATCCGCTTTTCGTCTTTTTCTGAAAGGGTGCGCACGTGGAACAAGACCTGGTCATCGGCTGCGCCGGCTATTACGGGGATTTCAAAAGACCTGAGTTTTTCTGCAAGTTTTCCGGCGCTTCCAAGTTCGGGAAGCTTAAGTGAAACAGCGAAACCGGGAAGCTCGGATCCAGGGAAAGAACCTCCCCCGACAGTATCCTTTACCGCAACTACGTCAAGGAATACTGAGCGAAGCCTGGTCCTGTTAAGCAGTCCGGAAAGCTTCCTTTTGAACCTCAGTGCCTGCCTCTTCATATCTTCAGCATCCCTGTTTATCATTCTGAGCGTAGGGATAGATCCCGTTTCTCCCTTTAGGTAGAGCCTCAGCGTAGCCTCAAATGCGGCGAGTGTCATCTTGTCCACCCTCAGCGCCCTGAGAAGCGGATATTTTCTCAATTTATCGACCAGCCGCGCAGATCCTGCTATTGCTCCTATCTGCGGACCTCCCAAAAGCTTGTCTCCTGAAAAAGTCACCAGGTCCACACCTGCTTCTATGCATGATCTGACTGTCGGATCCGCTTTCCCGTAAGTGATATGAGGTTCTGTAAGCATTCCGCTTCCAAGGTCTTCCATAAAAATAATGTTATTGTCATGGGCAAGTTTTGCAAGTTCTTCACGGGGCACAGAAGAAGTAAACCCCTCTATGCTGAAGTTAGACGGGTGAACTTTAAGTATCATTGCAGTATCTTCAGAAATCGCTGTTTCGAAGTCGCTGAGATGAGTCATGTTAGTGGTCCCTACTTCGACCATTTTACTGCCCGAAAGAGCCATTATCTCCGGTATTCTGAATGAACCGCCTATTTCTACAAGTTCTCCCCTTGATATTACGGTCTCCTTCTCTTTTGCAAGTGCACCAAGGCAAAGTATGACAGCCGCGGCGTTGTTGTTGACCACTATTGCCGCCTCTGCGCCGGTGAGACGGCAAAGGAGCCACTCTACGTGGTCGTTCCTGTGCCCCCTTGATCCGGTTTCCGGAGAATATTCCAGGGTGGAATAGTTCTCTGCTGCGCTTACCACTGCTTCAAGAGCCTCTTGGGCAAGAAGGGACCTGCCCAGATTGGTATGAAGTACCACTCCGGTAGCATTGACGACCGGTCTCAGGCTTTTATGCGCTCTGGCTTTCAGCCTCTTCTCTGCTTCAGATGCGATCTTTTCTGTATCAAAGGCCACGTCAGGATCTTTGAATATTTTCTCCCTTTGGTCGTCAAGCACCTCTGAAATGATCGATTTCACTGTATCACGGCCTATCTCTGCTTCATATTTCCCGATCCAGGGCATTGAAAGCAGCCTGTCCATTGATGGTATGTTGCGCATAGCGTTCTGGATCTTTTCTTTCAAGGAGAATCCCTCCTGACGGCTAATAGAAAATATATGATCATTAAATATCAAAAATAAACACTGCTGCAAGAGACAATGAAATTATTCCCGGCCATCTGCACAAAACATTATAAAGTACACAGGATAAGAATCAAACCAGTTCAGACCAGATCCTGTTTGCGACCCTCATGCCTTTTGATGAAAGAGATATCCTTTTTTCCGAAATTTCGTAAAGATCTTCTGGAAACAGACTAAGTTTTTCAACTATCTTCTTCTCTTCCGAGATCCCATACTTACAGGAAAATCTTTCCCTGTCTATTCCTTTTGACATCCTTAAAGCAAGGACTGCTGCTTCCGATGCCTTTTTTTCTCCAATGAGCCTTTCGCCTGAAGCTATAGCGCTTCCGCCCCGGTCAAGCGACTTGGAATATTCAGTGATCCCGGATATATTTTTGTATCGCCAGCCCTTAAGAAAGCCTGATGCGCCCGGACCTACCCCAAGATAATCCCCTTCTGCCCAGTAGTTGATATTGTGCCTGCTCTCATGCCCCTCTTTGGCAAAATTTGCAATTTCATATTGATTATAACCTTTCCGAGGCATATACCACTGGGCCCACCTATAGGGCAAATAACCGTCAGAAAGATCCTGTTCAGGCATTGACTCCCAAGGAGTGCCTGGTTCCAGCGAAAGCTGATATAAAGAGATATGGTTTATTCCTGACCTTACCGCCTGGCTGAGGGTCCTGGACCAATTTCTGAAGGTCTGTCCCGGAAGTCCGAATATGAAATCTGAGTTGACAGAAAAACCAGATGCAAGGGAAGCAGATATCGCTTCGTATGCCTGAGCGGCGCTGTGAAGCCTGCCCAGCTGGAGCAGTTCGGCATCGTCAAAACTTTGGACTCCGATGCTTACCCGTGAGACCCTCCAGTCACGCCAGAAGAGCAGGTGATCTGCCTTTAAGGAGTTTGGATTGGCTTCCACGGTAACTTCTGCATCCGGCTCAAATACGAAATGGCTGTCTATGATCTCTGCCAGCCTGAGCCACTGAGGGCCTGTAATAACGGTAGGAGTCCCTCCTCCGATGTAGCATGTTGCCAGAGAGGGTTTTCCTATGCGTTTTTCCCACCACTTGAGCTCTTTGCTCAGCATTTCAAGCCACAGATCCCCCTCTCCCTCCGAGGGTACCTTGCTCTCAAATGCACAGTAAGGGCATTTTCTCTCGCAAAAAGGAACATGAATGTAAAGAGAGAGCCCCCCTGCGGGAGGCTCAAAAGGGTCAGTGCTTTGGGTCATTATTTATCCTCTGCTTTTGTGACATCCATAAACGCAAGGAAGGCTTCCTGTGGGATGGAGACTCTGCCCACCTGCTTCATGCGTTTCTTACCCTCTTTTTGCTTTTCTAGGAGTTTCCGTTTTCTTGTTATGTCCCCTCCGTAGCACTTGGCAAGGACATCTTTCCTTACTGCCTTTATGTTCATTCTCACAATGACTTTTTTGCCTACCGCCGCCTGTACAGGTATCTCAAAAAGCTGCCTCGGGATGAGTTCCTTAAGCTTTCCTACTACCGCATGTCCCCTGTGGTATGCCTGATCCGTGTGACATATGAATGAAAAGGCGTCCACAGGTTCATCCTGCAGAAGGAGATCGACCTTCACAAGGTCGGCTGCCTTGAAGCCAATATGGTCATAGTCAAGCGACGCATAGCCCTTTGTGCAGGATTTCAGCCTGTCATGGAAATCAAGTATGAATTCCGCCAAAGGCATGTCATATGTAAGCCTTACCCTTTCCGGGGTTATGTAGTCCATGCCGACATATGTACCTCTTTTTTCCTGGCATAGCTGCATCGCTGCTCCCACAAACTGCTCGGGGATAAATATCGTCAGCTTTATGTAAGGTTCCCTTATCTCTTCAATTTTTACCTGATCAGGGAAATCTGATGGCTTATGTGCTTCCATTATGCTCTGATTGGTCAGCACGATCTGATATACGACGTTTGGAGCTGTAGCAACAAGATCTACCCCAAATTCTCGGCTCAATCTCTCTTTTGCTATCTCCATATGCAGAAGCCCAAGGAATCCACAGCGGAAACCGAACCCAAGTGCGGCGGAATTTTCCGGTTCAAAGCTGAGAGCCGAATCGTTTATCTGCAGTTTTTCAAGTGCTTCCCTCAGCTGGTTTATATCTTCCCTCTCAACCGGGTAAAAACCACAGAAGACAACAGGTTTTACTTTTCTGTAACCAGGCAGGGGGCTTGCTGCAGGACGCCTTGACTCTGTTATGGTATCACCTACGCGCGCCTCAGCTATCGTCTTTACGCTTGCAGCCAGGTATCCGACTTCTCCGGGGCCGATCTCAGAAACCTTGACCATGTCCGGTCTGAACATCCCAACTTCGTCCAATTCGTAGTCGCGCCCTGTGGACATGAACCTGATGTTTTTCCCGGCCTGGAGGGTCCCGTTGACCACCCTGACGTAGCATATGACGCCTTTGTAGTTGTCATAGACCGAATCAAAGATAAGAGCCTGCAAAGGCGCGTCGGGGTCGCCGTTCGGAGGCGGCACATCACGGACTATACGCTCCAGAAGATCCGCTATGCCCTCACCTGTCTTTGCGCTTACGCTGACGGCGTCGGCTGCGTTTATCCCTATGATATCCTCTATCTCTTTTTTTACTCTGTCCGGCTGGGCAGAAGGAAGGTCTATCTTGTTTAATATTGGGATTATTTCAAGGTTAAGATCTATTGCGAGATAACTGTTTGCAACAGTCTGAGCTTCCACACCCTGTGCTGCGTCGACTACCAAAACTGCCCCCTCGCACGCTGCAAGTGAACGGGAGACCTCATATGTGAAATCAACGTGACCTGGAGTATCTATGAGGTTAAGCACATATTCCTGCCCGTCTTTAGCCTTGTAGTTCATCCTTACAGGGACAAGCTTGATCGTTATGCCCCTCTCTCTTTCGAGATCAAGCATATCAAGCAGCTGGGCCTTCATGTTGCGCCCTTCTATCGTACCAGTCTCTTCCAGCAGTCTGTCTGCCAGCGTTGATTTTCCATGGTTGACATGGGCTATTATGCTAAAATTGCGGAACTTGTCGAGGATCATCTATTTCACTCCTTCAGTCAACAGTATATTTTAACCGAAAAAGCACCTTTTTATCAAT
The DNA here is from genome assembly GCA_034331105.1 of Synergistota bacterium. Classification (GTDB taxonomy): domain Bacteria; phylum Synergistota; class Synergistia; order Synergistales; family Synergistaceae; genus Caenicola. The sequence goes on from JAXQGB010000015.1 coordinate 326,576, forward strand.
CATTCTTTTTAACGATAGACAATATCGCAAAAAAGATTAAGCTAATCAAATAAATTAAGGGGGGCGATCAGATTGGATCGTAAAAAGCTGAGTATTTTAGCAGCCATGCTGTTTCTTACACTTGCAATACAGATCCCTGCTTTTGCGCAGGATTGGCCGATGTTTCGCGATAACAGCCAAAGGACCGGAAATGTCGATCATAATACAGCCAAGATAGATTTTACAGGCAGAAAAGATTGGACTGTAAAGATCCCTGACGCAGTCAGATCTTCTCCTGCCATATTTAAGAACTCAATAATTTTTGGATCCAACAATGGCAACGTTTACTCGATGGATCTCTATTCCGGGAAAATAAACTGGACCTTCCCAACCGGCAACTGGGTGGTATCTTCACCTGCGATCATTGACGGCAAGGTCTTCGTTGGAAGCTACGACAGCAGGATGTACTGCCTGGACGCCGGAACAGGGAAAATGATATGGAGGTTCACCACTCACAACAGTATCCATTCTTCACCCGCAGTTGCTGACGGTGTTGTCTATTTCGGATCTAACGACGGGTTTGTCTACGCGGTCAACATCAAGACCGGCTGGCAGAAATGGAGATACCAGACTGAACGTGCAGTTCAGGGTTCACCTGTTGTCTCAGGCGGAGTGGTCTACGTAGGAAATAACGAAGGCAAACTTTTCGCTCTTGACGCAGCCTCAGGTACCCTAAAATGGCGCGCGATCGTCGGAGGACCTATCGTTTCAGCACCTGCTGTCAAAGATGGGCATCTCTACTTCACAAGCCAGGACGGCAAGATATACTGCGCAAGGATCAAACACCAGGCTGTAATATGGAACTATGACTCAAAAGCGCAGATTGAGACATCACCTCTTGTAGAGGATGGAAAAGTCGTATTCGGCAACATAATGGGATGGGTAACCTCCCTTGACGCCATGACCGGAACTGTTGTTTGGAAATATAAGGCTAATGAGTCGGTATTTTCATCTCCTGCCGGATTCTCGGGAAAAATATTTTTCGGGACCAACAGTGATGTTCTTGTATGCCTTGACGGAAAGACCGGAAACGTCGTCTGGAGAGCCCCGTTCGACGCTGATGTCCTTACCTCCCCTGCGATAGCAAAAGACAGGATAGTAATTACTGGGGCTGATGGCAAGGTCTGCACCCTTAGATAGCGGCGCTTTATGCGCCGCGTTAAACTGCCTGGAAATTTCGTCCAGGCGGGAAGCTGCGACAAAAACGGTCGCGGGAAGCAGTTGGGAAGCAGTTGTTTAAGGCAGGCGGAATTTGTGGCTTTTCAAGCCGCGGAGAATTTGCCGGGTGATTTATCCGGCGGAGAATTTGCGACATGGGGCGTCGCGGTGAATTAGACCTTGTGCCACATTCACGTCGTCCCCGAATGCCCCGGTCGGATCCAGCCTCTCTAGGTTCTTGCTATGACTAGCATTTTAAGACCCCAACAAAAGCCGCTGGATTCCCGATTGTATCATTCGGGAACGACGGAGATTAGGGCAAATGCCTGGGATGACCGACGGTTTTGAACCTCCGCGGACCTTGGCCGCAATTCTCCGCGATGCGAAGCGAGCAAATTCTCCGCAGCCCAGAGGCTGCAAATTCTTCGCGGCATGGTCCACACCGCAATTCTCCGACCCTGACCCTGGCTCCTACGATTGTTTGACTATAGTTTGACCGGTTTCACAACTGCTTCACTACGGCTTCACGCGACTGATCCCGTCGCAGCTTCACAATTGTAGCGCCACCCCTACCTGCCGTTTAGCATAAAAACAGTTCTATACAACACGCCAAATGCAATGCGCATCGCATTCTCGTCAAAATCAAAATGGTCGTTATGGTGCCCGGCTTTTGTATCAGCGCCTATGCCTATGTAGGTAGCCTTTCCGCCGTTGTCCTGGACTTTTTTCATCATCCAGCAGGCGTCATCGCTTCCTGCCATTGGCTGTATCAGGTCGGTGCTGTTTACTCCGCAGACAGAAGCGGCAGCCTCCATTACGATTTTTGCAAAATCCCGGTCACTGCTCGCGCTTATAGCTTCCCCGCATTTCTGCGTTGTGAGTTTGACATCGTACATTTCCGCGGCACCGTGGAGTATTCTCATAACTGCCCGGTAAATGTATACTGCCGCATCTTCTGTGGCACCCCTTGTCTCAATTTTCATGTGTGCTTTCGGGGGGACGACGTTTCTTCCGTCTCCGGCATTAAGCACCCCTACATTGGTACGAGTCAGCCCGTCCGGAGAGGGAGCAATGCCATGGATGCTGAGTGCTGCCGAGGCGGCAGCAAGAAGTGCGTTTTTGCCTTTTTGCGGTTCTGCTCCTGCATGGGCTCCCACGCCCTTATAGTCCGCGTCAATTTTTGTAGAATAGAGAAACCCATCAGTTCCTCCAAAAACTGTTCCCGTTGGATTGCCGAGCCCAAGATGGAGGGTAAGGAAGTAGTCTACGTCATCAACTGCTCCGGACTTTACAAAAGCATATCCGCCTCTGGCACCTTCCTCCGCAGGCTGGAATATGAAGCGAACTTTGCCTTTCAGCGAAGACCTCTCAGAAAAGAGCTCTTCCGCAAGTGTCATTCCAACAGCTGTGTGGCCGTCGTGAGCGCAGGCGTGCATACAGTTGGGGTTAACTGAATTGAAACCAAGCTGCCTCGGCAAGTGTGTAGATCCTTCTGTTTCAGTGGTATCTACACAGTCAATGTCAAACCTTATTGCGGTTACCGGTCCCGGCCTGCCCGTTTCTATTTCTGCTGTCAGGCCTGTCAGCCCCTTCATCTTTTCTATCATCTCCGGAGATGCACCCTGGCTTACAGCTCTTCCTATCTGAGCTTCTATGTCAGCGTTGCGGCCCAGGACGTGCTCCATTTCAACAAATTCTCCGGCAAACCGGATGTCCATTCCGACATCTGTCAGTGTCTCTGCTATTTTCGATGTTGTCCTGAACTCGGCCCAGCCGGTCTCAGGATACCTGTGGAAATCACGGCGCCTTTCCACCATTTTGTTAAAGACTTTTTCATCAGAGTACATCCGGAAACCTCCTAAAGATGGTGGCGCATTGTCAATAATGCTAAAAATTATTCATCAGGCTTTCAATTGTATCCGCCTTCCTAATAAGCCTGACGGATCCGTCCTCGGCCATAAGGACTTCTGCAGGACGAAGCCTGCAGTTATAGTTTGAAGCCATCGAATAACCATAAGCCCCGGCATTCTTTACGGCAATTATGTCGCCCTCTGAAACAGGTCCGATATTTCTGTCCATAGCCAGTATGTCTCCGCTTTCACATATATTTCCGACAATAGTTGCATTGTTTATGTCGTTGACCGCTTTTTTGTCTGAGAGAACTTCAATTTCATGATATGAATCATAGAGCACATGTCTCATCATTACATTGAAACCAATGTCAGTGCCGACGTAATATTTTGCGTAATTCTTTTTTACGGCATGTACGGTCCCCAGAAGAAGTCCGCATTCAGCTGATATATACCTGCCTGGTTCGCATTTAAAATGAACATCTTTGTTGTCGTATTTTTCAAGGAAAAGATCTATAGTCTCAAAAAGCCTTTCAGACAGTTCATTGAGGTCGAGCCTTTTTTCTCCCGGTTTGTAGGGAACTCCGAAACCTCCCCCAAAATCAATGAATTCCAGCCCCGGGAAATTTTCGGATATCAGGCATAAAAGTGAGTTTGCCGCGTTAACATATGGCTCAGCATCCAGGAACAGAGATCCTATGTGCTGGTTTATCCCGACGAGCTTAAGGTCATATTTTTCAATGATTTTTTTTACTTCCGGGTAAAATTCAGACTGGATACCAAACTTAGTCTTATGCCCTGCTGTTATTACTTTTTCACAGTGTCCCGCTCCCATGCCCGGGTTGAACCTTACAGCGACCTTTCCTCCCGGATCGATCTGGCCGAACTGATCAAGCTGGGATAGTGAATCGACACTTACAAGTATCCCTCTTTCTATACAGTAACTCATTTCTTCACATGAGACGTTGTTGCCTATGTAAAAGATCTCTTCGGGAGCAAAGCCGGCGTTCTGCAGCACAAAGATCTCTCCGGGTGACATCGCATCGGCACCCAGCCCCTCTTCGTGAATGATCTTCAGTAAAGAGAGGTTCGTGTTGGCCTTAGCGGAAAAACTCGGTTTTATCCTTCCGTGAAAGCCATCGAGCAGGTCACGGCACCTTTGTCTAAGGATGCTCTCGCTGTAAACGTAGAGAGGACTTCCATATCTTTTCAGCAGTCCCTGTGCTTTATCAAATTTTACAAACAAACTTATCACTCCCGTTTAAGTTTATCCTGGCAACTCCTGTCCTCAGTGCGGCTTTGGCAACAGCTTCAGCAACTGCGGGCACTACTCTTGGATCAAGAGCAGATGGGATTATGTAGTTTTTTGAAAGTTCTTCATCGCTTACAAGTTCTGCAAGGGCTGATGATGCTGCAAGTTTCATCTCTTCATTGATCCTTCTCGCCCTGACATCCAACGCTCCTCTGAATATCCCGGGGAATCCAAGACAGTTGTTGACCTGGTTTGGAAAGTCGCTCCTTCCTGTAGCAACTACAGCGGCTCCTGCCGCCAGCGCTTCTTCAGGGAATATTTCAGGTGTAGGATTTGCCATAGCAAATATTACCGGATCCTTTGCCATTCTTCTGACCATATCCTGGGTCAGCAGCCCCGGCCTTGAAACTCCGAGAAATGCGTCTGCGCCCTCTATGACTTCAGCCAGAGGACCCTTTGCGCCTGTTGGATTTGTAATGGCGGCAAGCTCCTCCTGTGCTCCGGTCATGCCTTTGGTATAACCTGAGCAAAGAGCACCATGAATATCACACACTATTACGTCGACTGCTCCCGCTGAGAGGAAATACCTTGCAATTGAGCTTCCTGCGGCTCCGGCTCCGTTTATGACGAGCCTGGCTCCCTCTATGGTCCGGCCGGTAAGTTTTAGAGCGTTTTTATAAGCAGCCAGTGCGATCACGGCTGTCCCGTGCTGATCGTCATGAAATACCGGGATATCAAGCTTTTCCTGGAGCTTCCTTTCAATTTCAAAGCACCGTGGAGCAGAGATATCCTCGAGATTTATCCCTCCGAACGAAACAGCGATCTTTGAGACTGTATCAACGAAATCATCCACATCTTTCGTACTCACGGCTAGCGGTATTGAGTCGATCCCTGCAAACCTTTTAAAAAGACAGCTTTTGCCTTCCATTACAGGCATTGAAGCCGCGGGACCAATGTCTCCCAGCCCAAGCACCGCTGTGCCGTCTGTTATCACGGCTACCAGGTTATTTTTTATTGTCAGGTCCCAGAGGGCATCAGGGTCGTTTTCTATCTTCCTGCATGGTTCTGCAACTCCCGGCGTGTAGACCAGTGCGAGGTCTTCCATGGTATCGATGGGGCCACGGCATTCAATGTTCAGTTTTCCTTTGAGTTTTTTATGCATTTCAAGCGATCTTTCAAAGATGTCGTTTACCAATATCAGCACTCCTCAGTTGTGTGAATGTTGTTTTCTTTGTCGGACTTGTTCGGGTGATCATACCCTATTTCTTAATATTACTACTTCAGCAGGCAAGATGCTATCATAATGACCTACACTATGAATAAAAGGAGCTGATCCTCTTGGATAAAAAAACAATGCTTGAAAAGGCGGCCCATTTTCATGGACACACATGCGGAGGACTGCTGATAGGTGTATCAGCCGCTCACTACGCGATGGAACTTCTGGAAACAGAAGGATCGTCAAAGGATGAGGAGATCGTATGTGTCGCTGAAAATGATTCATGCAGCGTGGACGCTATACAGTCCATCCTGGGGTGCAGCGCAGGCAAGGGCAATCTTATTTTCCGAATGAGAGGCAAACAGGCCTTTTCATTTTTCAACAGACAGACAGGAAAAAACTTTCGTCTCGTACTGAAGGATCTGGATTTCAGTACCCCGGAAGAAAAGATAAACTTCATGCTTAATTCCGAGGGAGAAGAGATCTTTGATGTCAAAGAAGCTCCGTTTGATCTCCCGCCAAAAGCCCGTATATACATATCTAAAAAATGCACCCTTTGTGGTGAGCTTACTGCGGAACCCTGGCTCAGGATCCAATGCGGCAAAGAGGTCTGTCTCGACTGCTTCCAAAAAAATGATACGCTTATAAGGTAAAAAAACAAAGAGAGGCCCTTCTTTTTTATAAAAGTCAGGGGCCTCTCACTCTTTCGATCTGCTTCAGCTGTTGATATGTCTTACAGTAACTCTGCTATCTGTACTGCGTTAAGAGCCGCGCCTTTACGAAGATTATCAGATACGACCCACATTGAGATCGCTTTTTCCAACCCCGTGTCTTTCCTTATTCTGCCGACATAGACCGCGTCTTTACCCGCTCCTGTTATCGGCATCGGATAGACCGCATTTTTGGGATCGTCCAAAACAACTACGCCCGCAGCGTTACGAAGGATCTCCTTTGCCTTTTCCGGGGCAAGTTCCATTTCGAACTGGGCAGTCACGCTCTCTCCGTGGCAACGGAATATCGGCACCCGCACTGTGATGCCGCTCACCATGAGTTCCGGAAGATGCATTATCTTCCGCGATTCATTTACCATCTTCCATTCCTCTTCAGATATGCCTTCATCATCAAAGACGCCTATGTGAGGGAGAAGGTTGAATGCTATCTGGTGAGGATAGACGCCTCCGTCGGGGATCTCTTTTCCGGCGAGAAGAGCTTCTGCTTCATTTTTGAGTGTCTCGACCGCTTTTATTCCTGTACCTGCAACAGACTGGTATGTGCTTATGTTTACATACCTGAGTCCGGCTTCTTTATGAAGGGGCCATAGCGCCACTACTGCCTGGATGGTCGAACAGTTCGGGTTTGCTATTATACCTTTGTGTCCGACGGCATCATCTGGATTTATCTCGGGAACGACCAGCGGGACATCGGGGTCCATTCTCCATGCAGAGCTGTTGTCGATGACCACTGCACCTGAGTCAACAGCAACAGGAGCCCATTTTCTGGAGGTCGATCCTCCTGCTGAGAAGAGAGCAATGTCGATATTTTTAAAAGACTCTTCAGATACTGCTTCGACAGTAATTTCTTCTCCTCTGAAGACGATCTTGCTTCCTGCAGACCTTGGCGATGCGATAGGTATGAGTTTTGAGACAGGATAATCCCTCTGTTCAAGAGTCTTGATCATCTCCCTGCCCACGAGTCCGGTTGCCCCCAGGACAGCTACCGATCTGATCCTGTCCATTAAAAAGAAGCCTCCTCAATAAATTGTTCATGGAGCGCCTTAACGGCATCTTCCGCCCTGTTTGAACCGACTATGCAGGTAAGTGCAAGTGCCGTTGAAGCTATCATTTCAATATTTATCCCCTCTTCTGCCAGAACAGTGAACATCTTTGAGGGTATCTCGGGATGGTTGGCAATACCGGCACCTACTATCGTTACTCTTGCAATTTCTGTATCAAAAGAAACTCCCTGAGCTTCTATCTCCCTGCATATTTGACGTGAGACCTGGATGGCTGTTTCTAAATTTGCTTTTTTGACGAGAAAACCTATATCGTTTACTCCGCCTCTCATGTTGTTCTGGATTATCATTTCAGCGCCGACACCATTTTCCGCCAGGCTGCTGAAAAGTCGTGCAGCGACGCCGGGGATATCAGGAACTCCCAGCAAAACAACTTTTGCGACCTGTGAATCGTGGACAACTGCTTTTATTACAAGACCTTCTGTAACCGGATTACTCATCACCCAAGTGCCCTCCTCTTCTGTAAAGCTGGAACCGACATAAAGCGGGATCTCATAGCGAGCGGCCATTTCTACACTGCGGGCCTGAAGAACGTTGGCTCCCTGGACTGCCATCTCCATACACTCTTCAAAGCCTATCCGTTCTATCTTCATGGGCTTATTCACCACGCGCGGGTCTCCTGACATTATTCCCTTAACATCTTTAAGCAGCTGACAGGATTCGGCTCCCAGCGCCCCTGCCAGCGCAACTGCAGAAAGGTCTGAGCCTCCCCTTCCCAGAGTTATAACATCGCCGGTATCTGTAATGGCCTGAAATCCTGTGATAACAGCAACGATCCCTTCGTTCAATGCTTTTTCAACGTTTTTGGGCTCAATGCTGTATATCCTGCCTTCCATGGGAAAACCCTTGGCTTTTATCCCGGCCTGCAGGGCTGTAAAAGACTGTGCCGGAATACCGAATTTCTGTATGGCTAAAGCCAGCAACGCAACACTTTGCTGCTCACCTGTCGCAAGCAGCTGATCCATCTCACGTCCGTTGCTGGTGTTCGCAACATCTTTGGCAAGAGCAAGAAGGTCATCTGTCATGTTGCCCATAGCTGAAACTACAACTGCGACCCTATATCCGCTGTCACGAACTTTCTTTACGATCTGGGCGACATGCCTCATCCTTTCGGGGCCTGCAACTGACGAGCCTCCAAATTTTAAAACTGTAAGAGGAAGACCTGCATGATCCATTAATTATTCCCCCATACCTTTTCAATAGCATCTTTCAGCCCCATGTCAACAGTGATCTGGGGTCCCTGAGCACTGCTGTCAAGAACAAAGAACTGCGATCTTACGCCATGTTCAGTAAATGTCTTGCACATTGTCTCGGCGACCCTTTGCGTAGGTCCGTTGACAAGAGCAATAACTGAAGGTCCTGAGCCGCTTATTGCGACACTCAGACATTCGGGCAGTTCACGTACCCTGGAAAAAATAACTTCTCCGCCCTTAAAGAGCTTGCTTCTGTACTGCTGGTGCAGCCTGTCGTCCATACCCCATTTGAGATAGTCCCATTTGCCTGTTGCCCAGGCTGCAGTAAGCAAAGCTGCTCTTCCCAGATTGAATACTGCGTCCTCAAACGGGACCTGTTTGGGAAGGGCTTTTCTTGCATCAGACGTTTTTACTCTTTCATCCGGAACTGCAACAACGCACAGCACCTCCGCAGGAAGAGCCGGGAGGCTAACATACCTCAGGTTTTCTCCATCCCAGCAGCTGACTACCATACCTCCCAGGAAACAGGGAGCAACGTTGTCGGGGTGACCTTCGATCTGGGTCATCAGCTGCAGCAGGTCAGCTTCTCCTGCTTCATGGCCTGTCAGGTATTTTGCTATCAGAACACCTGCAACTACAGCTCCGGCAGAACTGCCAAGTCCCCGGCAGAGGGGGATGATATTATGGCACCAGAGTGAAAATCCCGGACCTTTGACTCCCCATCTTTCACAGGCGACTTCGTAAGCCCTGACAACAAGGTTCGCGGCCGGATCTGAAAGTTCTTTAGCTCCCTCTCCATGCGCTTCTATCTTGTATTGCTTTTCCGGCAACAGCTCAATTACCTTGAATATGTTGTAAAGGGAAACCGCCATGCCTATAGTGTCAAAACCGGATCCCAGATTGGCGCTGGTAGCCGGGACTCTCAGTGTTATCAGAGGATTCAACCTTTCATCACCTCCAGAAGTTCTGCAAGCGTGTCGCCTATCTCTATTGGCCTCCCAACCTGCGACATGGCTGTATCCGGATCTTTGAGGCCATTGCCTGTAAGCACCATTACTACTCTGATGCCCTTTGGGAGCCGTCCGAGTTTTTTAAGTTTTACAAGTCCTGCCAGTGGGGCGCATGATGCGGGTTCTGCAAATATCCCGCCTTTCGATGAAAGGAAATACTGGGCAGAAAGGATCTCTTCATCTGTAACAGAGTTGAATTCTCCGCTTGATTCCTTTACTGCATCTTTGGCCAGATTAGCGCTTACCGGATTTCCGATACGGATAGCGGTAGCGATCGTCTCAGGTTCAGGACACGGCTTGCCTGTTACAAGAGGTGCAGCTCCCGCTGCCTGGAAGCCCATCATTTTAGGCAGTGCCTTGATTTTTCCGATCTCCTCATACTGCCTGTAACCTGCCCAGTAAGCACTGATGTTGCCTGCATTGCCAACAGGTATGGCATGCCAGTCGGGAGCCGCTCCGAGATCCTCACAGACCTCCCAGGCGCCGCTCCTCTGACCCCACAGACGGTAGGGGTTTACCGAGTTGACTATGGCATAGCCTTTTTCTTCTGCAGCTTCCCTTGCCATTTCAAGCGCTCTGTCAAAATTCCCTTTTACTGCTATGACTTCGGCTCCATACATCAGCGCCTGTGCAAGTTTTCCAAGGGCAACTTTGCCTGCCGGCAGGAGCACATAACAGGGTATCTGGGCTGCGGCTGCGTATGCTGCCGCAGAGGCCGAAGTATTGCCGGTAGAAGCACAGACGAGGGCTTTTGCGCCGGATTCGAGTGCCTTCGCAACCGCCATGACCATCCCTCTGTCTTTGAATGAACCTGAGGGGTTGCAGCCCTCAAGTTTTCCCCAGAGATCTATCTCCAGTTCTTTGCTTATACCCTCAAGATATACCAACGGCGTGTTCCCTTCGCCCAATGTTATTTGCGGCGTTTTGTCAGTTACGGGAAGAAGGCTTGCGTATCTTTGGATAACTCCCATCTCAGATCCCTCCTAAAAAAATAAATACCGCCCCTGTACTTTGACAGGAGGCGGTATATTCCGCGGTTCCACTCCACTTCGGCCAGGCCTGTAAAAGACTTGCCCTCATTCGCGCTGTACAGGGCGCACCCTGATGCCTTATCTGTTTAAACGCCAGCTTCGGCATCAGCTCAAGGGTGGTTTTCAAAGACAAGGCAACCGAGATCTTCCAGCGCCGGCAAAGCCGGGATCCCGTCTCTGAGATGCTTTTTTGTCCCTTACTATCCCTATCATCGCTGTTCAATAATTAAGTTGATTGTGAGCGTTTATACATCTACTTAGAGTAATTGTCAAGCAGTTCTGATAAGTGATAATGAGTAAAATTATACACCAAGTTTGACTATCGCTTCAGTAAGGAATAAAATTTACATGAATGATAGTGTCGAAGTCCTTATTCGGTTGGAGTCTGCCTTGCCTATTTACTGTCGGGTGCAGATGCAAAGGAGTGAGCGCTATGACATTTAACATGAAGGAACATGTTGAAAGCCTGGAAGCCAATGTTGTACTTTCATATCTGGAGGGGGATCCGGAAAGAAATATCCCCAAAGTTGTAAAATGGGTGAAAAAGTTTGACAGAAAAAGGATCTATTCTGCCGCATATCAGGGACTTGAAAAAATTGCCTCTGACCCGCAAAGCATATGGTTCCAATTTATCAAAAGCCTCTATTCAGACATCGACCCCGAAGTGAGAAAAAGGATCTTCAGAAATTTTTTACTGCACTCAGCTATCCTGGGATTCAGCAAACGCGCAAAAAACGAGAAAAAATATAACTGCAACGTGCCGTGGGCTATACTTGTGGATCCTACAAGCGCGTGCAACCTGCACTGTAAAGGCTGTTGGGCTGCAGATTACGGCTGCTCAATGAACCTTGAGACCGATATACTTGACAATATCATCCGACAGGGCAAAGAACTCGGAACATACACATACCTTTTCAGCGGAGGAGAACCACTGATAAGGAAGGACGACATCATCAGCATCTGCAGAAAACATGATGACTGCCTTTTCCTCGCCTTCACAAATGCAACACTGATCGATCCTCCTTTTGCAGATAAAATGCTTGAGGTGAAAAATTTTGTTCCGGCATTGAGCATTGAGGGATTCGAAGATGAAACCGATTTCAGGAGGGGCAAGGGCACCTACCATACCGTTGTAAGTGCCATGAAGCTTCTTAAGGAGAAAAAACTTCTTTTCGGGATCTCGTGCTGCTATACAAGCAAAAACATCGGCTCAGTAGGAAACGAAGAATTTTTCGACTACATGGTCGAGATGGGGGCAAAGTTTGCCTGGTTCTTCACGTACATCCCAATAGGAGAGAATGCATTGACCGAACTGATGGTTTCGGCAGAACAGCGAGAGTACATGTACAGGCAGATCCGAAAGTTCAGAAAGACAAAACCAATATTCACCATGGATTTCTGGAACGACGGTGAATATGTTAAGGGCTGCATAGCAGGCGGCAGAAGATATCTGCACATAAACGCCAACGGCGACATTGAGCCCTGTGCCTTTATTCACTACGCTGACTCAAACATAAAGGATAAAAGCCTCCTGGAGGCTTACCGATCACCGCTCTTCATGCAGTACAGACAAAATCAGCCCTTTAACGAAAACCATCTGCGCCCTTGCCCTCTCCTGGACAATCCTGACTCACTGAACTCAATGGTTGAAGCAACCGGGGCTACATCAACATACATCGTTAAACCTGAGAAGGTAAGAGAACTTACTTCAAAGTGCAGGCAGCGATCGGTCCTTTGGGCTGATACAGCTGAGAAGCTCTGGTCCGAAAAAAGTAAGCACAGTGCTCTGTCTGACTGAATGATGATCGTGGCAGGACCGGTATCGGATCACTTTTCGAGATCGATCTTTTTTCTTTCAAAATGTGTATTTTTTAATCTGTTCACTGCTATCAACGTTTTTTCTGACAAAAACATACTTCTTTTTTAATATTTTTATAAAAAACACTTAATAATGTTTTTTACGTACAATAATAATTGATATTTATAACTCTTTCTGCTAAAATGCTCTGCGCACAGGAGTATTTCGACTAGGTGGTGTTTGGTCACATGGCAGCAACAAAGGCATACGATGACAAAGTTATTATGACACGCGAAGGATACGACAAACTCAAAGCAGAGCTCATAGCACTGCGCGGAGACGGAAGAGCCGAGATAGCCGCCAAACTTGAAGAGGCCAGAGGATTCGGCGACCTCAGTGAAAACGCTGAATACCACGCAGCCAAGGAAGAACAGGAAAAACTTGAAAACAGGGTCCTCTGGCTTGACTACCAGCTGGGCAAAGCCAAGATAGTTGACGCAGAGGATGTTGACACAAGCTCAGTAAGCCTTGGGACAACAGTAACTCTTAAAGACCTGGATCTCAAAAAAACTCTTGTCTATACCCTCGTAGGAACTGAAGAAGCAGATATAAAAGAAAACAGGATCTCGGCCGCCAGTCCGGTCGGAATGGCGATAACGGGCAAAAAGATCAATGACGAAGTCATGGTCCGAACCCCACGCGGTATAAGACATATAAAAATAATGAAAATCAGGCTTAAATAAAGCCTGATTTTTTTATGTTTATATTTAGGTCACAAGCATTAAATGTTTAGTGTTCAGCTGAACATTTAATGTATCTTCTTCTTAGAACCTTCTCTCAACGCTGAAAGAAACTTTTATCACGCTTTCAAGAAAATCTCCGAACTCCAGACCATAGGCTCGTGCTGATTTTGGAACAAGGCTGGTGGCTGTCATTCCGGGAGCGGTATTGACCTCCAGCAAATATGGTTCTCCTGCGTCAGTGACCCTGAAGTCTACCCTGCTGTAAGACCTGCACCCCAGGCTTTTATGAGCAAGGACGGCCAGATCCCCTATCTTCCGGGATGTTTCTTCTGAAAAATCCGCGGGACAAATATATTCTGTACATCCGCTTGTGTATTTATTTTTATAGTCATAAAAACCAACGTGAGGCCGGATATCTATTGCAGGAAGTGCTATGACTTCACCACTATCCTTTTCCCATACCGGTACTGTTATCTCCCTGCCGGGTATGTATTGTTCAACAAGGGCCTTCTCTTCGTTCTTGTAAGCTTTCCAGCAGTTTTCTATGCCCGCTCTAAGTTCTTCTGCTGTTTTTGCCAGAGTGACGCCAACAGTGCTTCCTCCGCTGTTGGGCTTTACGATCAATACCCCATACCTTTCCAGCATCTCTTCCTCACGAATGCCCGCCGCATCTCCCTTACGGATTATACTTCCTTCAGGCATCGAGAGACCCTCGATAGAGAAGAGCAGCTTTGCCACTGTCTTGTCCATTGCGAACATGCATGCCTCCGGACCTGACCCGGTGTAGGGAATGCCAAAAGCATCAAGGCATGTCTGGAAGCGTCCGTCTTCTCCCCAGTCTCCGTGAAGCGCAATAAACACACCATCTGCATTGAAAGTATGCCATTTCTCAACAAATTCCTTGGGTGAGAGAATATCTTCCAACACAACTGTGTGGCCTTTCAGTGACAGTGCCTCATAAACTGCTCTGCCTGAGTTCAGCGATACTTCACGTTCAGGGCTTGTCCCTCCGTGTGCGACAACTATCTTCATCTCCATCATATCCTTCATAAAAACAACGTAATAGTCACGTAATTTATAAATAAACTTTTGACTGCCTGATCCCTTAAATCAGAAGCTCTTTTTGGTAGCCTCAGAATTAGTCTCTGATTGTATGCCTATTTTTTGATCAGGATAGGCGTTTATATAGAAAAACAACCCGGCTTTTATTTCGTCACCGGCCTTGTTGTCACTTACCCACATCTGCCATGTCGTACAGTGTTTGTTGTAATTCACAGAATAACGCATTGAGGCAATTTCCTGCGAGATGTTGTCATAAGCGGCAGTAACAGAGAAAGTCCATTTTTCCCAGGAGGCCCCGAAGGGCAGCGGGAAAGATACAGTCTGGTAAAAGTTTTCGTTGTCAGCATACCTGTCCCATGCAAGTGGGGACCTTCCGTCGGCCCACCTCCTGAAATATCTAGAGCTGAAATTGAATGAACCTATACTCCATCTGACGCCTATCCATCCGTCGATAAGGTCCTGGGTCTGGTCTCCGCCTTCGTATGTGTGGTAGACATATCTTGCACCGTAGAAAGGTTTGAAGAAAAAGTCCCCGACATCAGGCGAACCTGTCATCTCAGTACCGAGGACTATCCTTTCCCTCCATGGCATGACAGTCTTAAGGTTATCCTGATAGCGTCCGTAAATACCAAAGAATCTTATCTTACCCCAGTTTGAATCTTCTCCGTACCAGGGCGAATATATGCCAAATTCCGGGTCGGTCCAAACATTGTAGCGCTGTTCCTGTCCCGGTCTCATTTCAGTTTCTATCAATTCTCTCTGGGCCTGGTATAATATTGCCCTCCATCCATTTGGCGCATTATACTCTAGCCCCCACTTTGGGCGCCACATTATCTCATCGGAATCGGAGTCATAAAGACGGTCGGACTCAAAAAATACCGAAAGCCCCTGAAGTATTTCCCTTCTAAAACGGAGTCTTGCCTCCCACATATCGTTTGACCAGTAAATCGCGTTGACATGTAGTTCTCCGACGGTCCCCAGTTCCACGTACCCTTTTAGCCCGCCGCCCATGCCTTTGTTGGAATCATAAGAAAAGTACGGCAGAAGGCTTTGTTCTCTCGGTCCCAGTCTTGCCACGTAATCAAAGGGGTAAGTGAATATGCACTTCTCTCCGATATAGACCCTGGGGCGTCTTATTATCATTTTTTTGTTTGGTATAATTACTACTTTTTTGGACTTAAGCCTGTAGTGGGGCTTTTCAAAATCACAGGTAGTCGTGGTCACGTCCAGCCATTCTGTTATCTGCTCATCTTCCTCGTCCGTTTTGTTCTTTTTAGGACGTGACCTGATGACACCGAACTTTACAGCGTCATCCATAGGCATTACTTTGACATTCCCGCCCTGCACGTACATCGCATCCATCTTGCCTGACGCATCAGTCAGGACGCCCCTTCTTGTTTCAAGGCTGTAAGTCAGGTGATCTCCTGTCAGTTCATCCTGTCCCGAAAAGAGTGTCACCTTTCCCCTTTGATCAGAAAAAGCCTCAAGAACCTGATTGTTGCTGTTGTATTCAACATGTGGCGCAAACATTCTCATGGTTTTATTTCGCACCTTAACGTTTCCGTCTGCTGTGGCTATCCCTGTGTTCTCCTGATAGACCACGCTGTCAGCATCAATGTGGACCTCATCAGGAGCTTCTTCGGCAGAAAGAGGTGTGAGAAGAAATGCACATGTAAATATAAGGCCAAGGACAATGACCTTTATTGGTCCGGGCAGAAATATTTTTTTCATTCTTTCCAAGTTACTACTCCCCCGCCTGTTATTACGCATTCTCCGTTTTTAGTATTGTAGGTACCCTCTTCACCCTCAACTGTGATCTTTCCGTCCGTCAGCATCACGCCTTTAAAAAAGCTCCACAGTTCTTTGGCCGCTTCAAATTCGACGCGGCCGGCCTTAAGGTTGTAAACATTATCTTTTTCTGTCATGACAGCGTCTGCGCTTGTCATTTCAATATCGTTGTTGGCTCTAGTGAATACACCTTTATCGGCGTTGATCCTGGTGACCTTGTCACCGCTTTCAGTGATCGTTATGTCAAGCGACTCTCCGTAAAAGAGCCCATCCCTGTGCTCTACCCTCGGAGAGATCAGTTTCCACTGCGCTCCGTTGATCTCCCTGTCTATCTCGATATTTTCAACAATAATATCCGGAAGGGGAATGTCGCCTACCCTGTTGGCAAGGTTAAGGTCTCGCCATAAAAAGACCACAATCACAGCGATAAAAACCAACGCTGCGATCGTGTAAGCCTTTTTACGGGATATCTTTATTACTGACAAATCAATGTCATTCCAATCAAAAATATTACGGGTTTATCTGTGATCCTGTTCCCTGAGGAGATGTCACATCCCCGGAAACAGCCATAGATGATATCTGGCTTGGTATCATATATCCGTGGACAGTCGCGGCAGATGTTGTCTCAACATAGAACAAAGTGCCCTCTTTCAGGTGGTTGTCCGAACCCCTAACGAGGAAACCACCGGCAAGACCAAGGGGGCCGAGAAGTACTGCACCCGCAAAACTTGCGCCTACTGCTCCGACAGTCGCAGCATCTGCTTCCATAGCCTTTTTCGCAGCCTCTCCCATTGCCACAGTAACTGAGTTGGGACCTATGACTTCAAGCGCGTCGAAGGCCATTTCAATTTCAGAAGGCCGTCCGAAACTCCGCGGAGGCTTGACCTTGGTTATATGGGCAAAGATCCTGCTGCCTCTGGGAGCTACAAGATTTTTGTTTATCACTATCTCTTCGACCAGTTTCAATACTACTTTGTCATCGACCTTTACATTCTTCACCGTAAGCGTCTGAGAAAGTGATGACTTTACGACAGTTGTGGCAGGTATCTCTACCGGGGTCGCGAGGACTCCCTCAGGAAGAAGCTTGGTTATAAGCCTCTCTGTTCTTGAAGCCAGGGCGCCGCCCTGGACCGTTCCCTCAACTACTGTTTCCAGAGTGTCTATCCTTCGTGCCAGTGACCATTCCGGATGTATTTGCTGAGACACAGCCCATTCTGCAACAGAGAGCTTGAAAAGAAGCGATGGCTGGGTCGTTGTCCCCTTCTCAAGGAAATCCAGCATCGCAGTCTGGCGTTCAGTCAGACTTCCGGGGAGTTCTCTCCCGAAGACGTCTTTTTCAGCTGTGTTAAGTCTGGAAAGAAGTCCTCCACCCTGAGGAGAACCATATACTATCGTCTCTATCCTCTCGAGTGTTTGAAAGGCAGGACCTCCGTCAGCAGACACATCAGAAGCAGATGAGGCTGCAACCGATGCAAAAACTGTTAGAATTGCTGCCGTCAGCATAAACATATTTTTTAACTTCATTATCGTTTCCTCCCTTCAATTTTTCACTTTAGAATTTATTACCGCTGCCGCAATGAAATCCAGGAATAATGGATGAGGCTTTACGGGCCGTGATAAAAACTCCGGATGGAACTGAACTCCGAGCATCCATGGATGACATGTGTTTTCCATAATTTCTACCTGTCCGCCTGAGGGACATATCCCGGCTACTATCATTCCGGCTTTTTCAAATAGTTCTATGTATTGATTGTTGAATTCGAAGCGATGCCTGTGCCGTTCGCTTATTATCTCTGAACCATAAATTGAATAAGACTTCGTATCCTTCTTTAGTTCACACGGGTACGCTCCCAGCCTTGATGTTCCTCCGATGTCAGCTATGTTTTTTTGCCCCTCCATGTAGTGGATAACAGGGTGGGGTGTCATTTCGTTCATCTCAAGACTGTTTGCTCCTGAAAGCCCGAGGACGTTTCTGGCAAATTCTATAACAGCAACCTGCATCCCAAGGCAAAGGCCAAAGTACGGAACTTTGTTCTCCCTTGCATATTTCGCAGCCGCTATTTTCCCCTCTACCCCCCTCTGACCAAATCCTCCCGGTACGAGGATAGCATCCGCATTGCAGAGGATATCTTCAGGGGACCCCTTTTCAAGATCTTCCGCTTCGACCGGCATGACCTGCACCTTGACGCCATTCGCTATTCCTGCATGTGCAAGGGCTTCGTTCACGCTTAGATAGGCATCCTTGATCTCTGTGTATTTGCCGACAAGCGCGACCGTGACCTCACCTTTCAGGTTGTCATATTTATCCAGGAATGAATTCCAGTCTTCCATGTCAGGCTTAACATCTGAGCTCAAGCCTAATTTCCTCAATGCGATCGTGTCAAATTCCTGTTTGTGAAGTATGGAAGGTATACGATAGATAGAATCTGCATCAATGGCTTCAAATACACAGTCCGGCATTACACTGCAGAAAAGTCCGATCTTCTCTCTGAGATCTCTTCCAACAGGGTACTGTGAACGGCATACGATAAGATCAGGCTGTATTCCTATGCGTCTCAGTTCGTTGACGCTGTGTTGTGTAGGTTTTGTCTTTAATTCACCGGATGCCGCTATGTACGGGACAAGCGTTACATGGCAATAGAGTATATTTTCTCTTCCTATCCTGCCTGCAAGCTGTCTGATCGCTTCAAGGAAGGGAAGTCCTTCTATGTCTCCCACTGTTCCGCCAATTTCAGCTATTACAACATCTTTGTCTTCGCCTACTCTCAGGATCCTGTCCTGTATCTCATTTGTTATGTGGGGGATCACCTGGACCGTTGCCCCATTGTATCCGCCGCTTCTTTCCCTCTGTATTACAGCGGAATAGACCTTACCGGTGGTGCAGCTGTTTTCTCCGGTAATAGCCTCATCGATAAAACGCTCATAGTGACCAAGGTCAAGGTCTGTCTCCGCTCCGTCCCAGGTAACAAAAACTTCGCCGTGTTGGAACGGGCTCATTGCGCCGGCATCTACATTTATATATGGATCCATCTTTATGATACTGACCCTGTAACCCCGTCTCTTAAGCAAAACACCAAGAGATGCGGCGGTTATTCCTTTACCTAATGAAGAAACGACTCCGCCGGTAACAAAAATATACTTTGTCATTTATAACGCCCCTTTAATGTCGCAGTTTAGCAATAAAATTACCTTAAGTATTTTAGAGGGTTCTGCGGAGTGCCATTCCTTCGCACCTCGAAATGGAGGTGATTACCCGTAGACCTTCCTGTACTGCCGACTCTTGCTATCTGCTGTCCTGATCTTACCGTAGCACCATTCCTCACAAGAAGGCTGCTGCAGTGTCCGTAGAGAGTAGAGATGCCTCCTGGGTGAGAAATAACTATAGTTTTTCCGTATCCGCCCATCCAACCGGAGTGTACTACTCTTCCATCTCCTGCTGCGACTATGCCTCTCCCTCGTGGTGCCCTGACATCCAGTCCTGAGTGGAAAACCCTTCTGCGCCCAAAGGGGCTGCGGCGCCATCCGAATACACTGGATATCTTGCCCATGACCGGCCACCGGAACTTTCTTGACGATGTGGTAACAGTCGTCCTGGCAACTCTGGTACTGGTCCTTCCTGCAGATGCAGTTACAGCGGCAACTTTAGCTCCGGGAAGGAATATTTCGCTCCCTAACTTAAGCTGTGTTTCGTCGCTCATCAGGTTTGCCGCATAGACAGCCTGTTTGTAAGAACCATGCTTATCGGCCAGTTTGGCAACAGTATCATTTTTGGCTACTTTGATAAATATACCGTCCTGGTTTGGTATCCTGAGCACTGTCCCAAGTTTGAGGTGGTTGATGTTGGATATTTTGTTGGATCCGATTATGGTGTCAAGGTCAAGATCGAATTTATTTGCGATCGTCCAGAGCGAATCACCATCTTTGATCACATACTCTGTCAGCAAAAGAGGCTTGCCTCTTTTTTCAAGATCTGTCTCATACTTTTTTAGTTTGTTGACGTATGCAAGCGTCAGAGGAACAGAATCAGCTCGGTCAGGAACATAAAGAATATCCGTATACTTTGGTTTTTCGTTTGGCTTGAGGCCGTTCGCACGTCTGATGTCCTCAACTTTTACCCCATACTCTTCCGCCACGGAATCAATCGTATCCCCCTGGTCCAGTATGACTTCCTGCCAGCATATGTCACCGATCAGAGCCTCTTTGTCCTCACTGAGTATGAGGCCGTCGCCTCTTGAGAGGACTCCGTAAAGTTTAAGTTCTTCTGTGGTAAGTGTTGGGATGCTTGGAAGGGGCCCGATCCCTATTGGGATCACCTCTGTTTCGGACTCAAAAGATTCAGCTGAAGAGCTGACAGCTGACAGGTCAGATACGTCAACCATTAAAAAACCTCTGCTGTTGACAGTTTTTTCAGATATGTCCGGCAGGTCCATCCCTATCCAGTACATACCTGCTCTCTCAGCTGCCATTGCGGACAGGATGACAGATGCCGACAGCACCGCAATGATAAACAGGCCAAAGTATATCGTTTTTCTTCTTATCAATTTGATCAAGGTAAACCTCGACATCATTCAGTCACTCCACACATCATCCGTTCTTGCTGGGCTTAGCATTCAGTGAACAGCTCAGCCTGCCTTTATTGTAGCAAGAAATTCGCGATTATTCACCGTATTGCGTAATTTATCCAAAATAAGATTCAGCACTTCTGCTTCATCCATATTGGTTATTTTCCTTCTCAGTGCCCAAATGCGCTGGAGGTCATCTTCAGGAACCAGCAGCTCCTCTTTTCTTGTGCCTGATTTAGTTATGTCCAGAGCCGGGAATATTCGCTGTTCTGATATCTTTCGTGATAAATGCACTTCCATGTTCCCGGTTCCTTTGAATTCTTCGTATATGACATCATCCATCCTGCTGCCGGTTTCAACAAGTGCCGTTCCTATTATAGTGAGACTTCCGCCAAATTCAATATTTCTTGCGGCTCCGAAGAATTTTTTGGGGAAATAGAGAGCAGCTGGATCCATACCGCCGGAAAGTGTCCTTCCCGAAGGAGGAACGATGAGGTTTGATGCCCTTGCCAGCCTGGTTATCGAATCAAGAAGCAAAACTACATCCTTGGAAACTTCCACCAGCCTTTTTGCTTTTTCAAGCGCAAGCGCTGCAACGCGCATATGCTCTTCTGCAGGCCTGTCGAAGGTGGACGCAATGATCTCTCCATCAACTGAACGTGCCATGTCCGTTACTTCTTCGGGCCTTTCGTCGATCAGAAGCACCATAAGGATAACTTCAGGATGGTTAGTTGTGATAGCGTTTGCAATATTTTTTAGGAGGGTCGTTTTCCCGGCTTTCGGAGGAGAGACTATGAGGGCTCTCTGTCCTTTGCCTATCGGGGCAAAAAGGTCTACCATCCGTGTAGATACGATTTTTCTGTCCGTTTCCAGACTTAATTTTTCGTCAGGGAATATTGGGGTTAGTGATTCAAATTGGGGTCTTTTCCTTGCTGCTTCCGGATCGGTAAAATTAACATTTTCTACTCTCAGCAGAGCTTCATAATGTTCCTGTTCCTTGGGCGGACGAATTATACCCCAGACCACATCCCCGTTCCTAAGTCCAAACCTGCGGATCTGTGAGGCAGAGACGTAAATGTCGTTGCTGCTTGGAAGAAGTCCGGATGGCCTGAGGAATCCATACCCTTCAGAGAGGCACTCAAGTGTCCCTCCGTTGAACCTGTATCCCATCGTTTCAGCCTGAGTCTTTAGTATATCGACTATAAGGTCGTCTTTACGCCTGGCCGATATTGAAGTAACGCCTATCTCTTTTGCGATCTTTCTCAGTTCAGTCAGTGTCTGCTGTGCCAGAAAATTAAACCCCAATTTGGGATGGGTATGCTTGTGCTGCTTACCATATCCATTGCCATTGTTATTGCCATTCTGCTCTTTATCTGCCTCCGGAGTTACAACAGATACCACTTCAGGGGCAACTTCAGGAAGCTCGGCTTCCTTCAAAAGGACACTGGCATTTGCAGCAGATGGAAATTCATTCACCGGTTCAGATGCAATAACATTGTTTTCTGTTTCATTCTGATGGATCGGTTCTTTTTCTTTTTTTACTGCGGAAGAGCTTCTAGTCCTTGTCGTTTTCTTCTTTGGTTCTTCTGTAGTTTCACTTTTTTTTCTTGGCAACTTCTCTGACCTCCCGGTCTAGCGTCATTTTCTTCTTACTATTTCGAACTCAATGTCTGACCATACTTTTGCAGGCGTGGAAACAGTAACTCTATACGAACCTACCGGGAGAGGAGTCCCCTCTTCCCTTAAAAGATAAAAAGCTCTTACCCCATCTTTAGTCATAAGCTTAAGCGGTTCCGAAAGGACCAGTTCCTTGCCGTAATACCATGAAACCTCCAGATGGCTGCCTTCACGTGCAGAAGAATACTTAAGCCACAAACATATCTGACTGGGACCGTAGGGGATGCTGTTGCCGATCAACAGAGGTTCGCGGTTATCTCCAAGTTCCTGGCAGATAACGGCATCTTCGACCTTAAAGAAGCTTGAGAACGGACCGACTTTTAAGCTCCATGTCACCAGCAAAAGCAGGAGAATTACACTGAAACCGAGAAGGACAAGCGGTCTCTTCGCTGACTTATCCGTATTGATACTTTTCATTCAGTACCACCAATCTCTAACCTAGCATTTTACCATGAGTATTTAAAAAACAAAAATCATGAACTGTATTTATGCCACATTTCGTATAGCTCTGAAATAATTGCTTCGTGCACTTCGATCTCAAAACCGTCCACTGTAAGTTCCTGTTTTTTGCTTATGCCATCCACTGCTTTTTTCTCGATAAGGGCTTCAAGCATGGGCTGCTCATCGTTCTTGTCTGGCCCCAGCCATTCTCTCCAAATGTACGAAAGACCCGCACTGAGTGCATAACAGCCCCAGTTGCTGACATCTACCGGTATTGTTACGTCTGTACGTATGACAGAAAGACACTTTCTGAAGTCAGGCCTGATATCACATATTTCGGCTACAAAGTTGCCCATCCCGACTTCATTTCCTCCGTCACCTATGCCTACTGTATAAATATTTTTGCGCGAACAGAGGACCGAGATCCAATCCAGAGAAGGCGTCCAGGCAGAAATATCCTCGCTTCTCATGTTGTAAAATTTGCCGTCTGCCGCACGTCCCAGGCGTTCCGTGAATACTACGGCATCCGGAGAAAAAGAATCAAGCTTATCGAAACGGTCAACTGACATCACTTTTTCTTCAGGAAAACCGGCAGCAGCGGCACATGCCCTAATTGCATCCACACAAAGGTCGTCTGTCCAGATCTCAGCTTCAGCACCATGCTTCCAAAATGACCTTGCCAGAACAACTGCTCCTCCGGGGCCATCGGTTTCAGGCGCTCCTGAAGAGGGAACGAAAAAACCCGAAACCACAGCGACCCTTGAAACATCAGCCAGAACTTCGGCGGCTTTTTGAAAGTAGAGTTTGTTACAGAGGCTTGAGATACCTCTTTTGCCTTTATTTGAAGCAACAATATTGACCAGATCTTCTGCAAATCCTGAGGGTAATCTGAATTTTTCCATTTGATCGTCTCTAAATGCTGAGTATTTCAACAAGTCTCAGCATATCAGCGTCCAGACTTCTTTTTGTTTCCCACGCGGTTTTGATTTCAGAGGAGACTATATTACCGTTTATCCTTCCAACCATCATCCCGCGTCCGCCTTTCATAAGGAGTTCTATTGCCGCGGCACCCAACCTTGAAGCAAGTACGGTGTCAAAGCATGATGGGGCTCCTCCTCTTTGCAGATGTCCAAGTACAACTATCCTGGGATCATAGCTCCCCTGCCCCCGCAGCTTTTCTGCAAGTTCAGAAGCTGACATGACTCCCTCTGCTAAGACGACAATAGAGTGAGTTTTACCCCTCCCTTTGGCGTAGCTAAGTTTTTCGGATATAGCCTCAATATCAGGAGCGATCTCCGGCACAAGGACAAATTCCGCTCCGCAGGCAACACCGGTCTCCAAGGCGAGAAAACCTGAATTTCGCCCCATGACTTCAACAATAAACATTCTGTCATGGCTGGATGCCGTATCACGGAGCTTGCTTATGCACTCCAGAGCTGTGTTGCATGCCGTATCAAAACCAATAGTGCAGTCTGTCCCGGCCATATCATTGTCTATGGTCCCAGGTATCCCGACAACAGTCACTCCCCTGCTGTGCAGCTCATTTGCACCACGGAAAGAGCCATCTCCTCCGATAACTACAAGAGCATCTATATCGTTTTCTTTTAGTTTTGTCACTCCTGCGTTGACTCCTTCGGGTCTTAAAAATTCGGGGCATCTTGCTGTCCTCAGGATCGTTCCTCCATGAAGGAGTATCCCTCCGACAGAACTTCTTGTCATAGGGACAAGATCGCCCTCCAGCAGGCCTTCATAACCTCTCCTTATTCCAACAACATCAAGCCCGTTGAAGAGAGCAGTACGCGTTACCGCCCTTATCGCCGCATTCATGCCCGGAGAATCTCCTCCGCTTGTCAGGACACCTATCCTTTTTAACATGACTTAAGTCCTCCTGTTTCGCCTGATCGTACCATATTTGTTCAAGACCAGACTCAGTTTGTATTGATCCACTCTCTGCAATAGGGAAAAACTATTGTTTCACCCATGAAGCTTCATTTTCCTGTGAAGGTATCCTTCTTGACCATACTAACGCAGAACATACCTTTCCCTCAGCTTTTTCCACTGCTGATATCGCTGCTCGGAGAGTGTTTCCTGTCGTGTATACGTCATCGACCAGCACAACCGAGCGTCCCTCAAGGCTTTTCGATCCCATAGCGTCTGCCGGCATCATATACCTTGATGAGCTCGTCTTGCCGGCCTGAGGAAGGATATTATTTCTCCAGAAAAGTTTCTTATCGTCAGCGGGTATATTCCATATCTGAGAAATTCCTTCCGCCAGCAGTGCCGACTGATTATATTCCCTCCTGCCGGCTCTGTGTAAAGGTACAGGTATAAGGATGTCTGCATCTTTTTCAATAAAAGTTTCTCCCATTAGCCTGCCCATTGGTATCCCCAGAGAACGTGAGTTCCTGTACTTAAGATCCAGCAAAAGTTCACGAGAGATGCCTTCGTGAAGTGAAAGAGCATGACAGGGAACAGAGTCGCTGCAACACTCAAGACCGTAAGGAGCCCCGCATTTAACGCAAAACGGAGGCAGCGGAGAAACAACTGACCTCATGCAGCTGTCACAGCATGACACTCCTATCCTGCCACAGAGAGGACATGTTGAAGGCCATAAAAAATGAAAAAGAAAAGATACTAGGCCGTCGGCCATAAATTTAAAAAAAGAACACCGCGAGGATGTCGAAGAAATTTCTTTTCGTTGACCCTGCGGTGCCCTGATAAACAAACCCTGCCCTATAGAGCTGCTGCTTTTTTGAGTATCTCTGCCTTGTCAGTGCGTTCCCATGTGGGGATCGGGTCAAGATCGACCCGGCCCATGTGGCCGTAGGCAGCTAATCTTTTGTAACGCGGTTTGCGAAGTTCAAGATCCCTTATTATTGCTGCGGGACGGAAATCAAAGTGCTCCCTTATAAGTTCTGTTATCTTCTGGTCAGGTATGGTCCCGGTACCAAAAGTTTCTACCATTATCGATACAGGCTTTGCAACGCCTATAGCATAGGCGACCTGTATCTGGCAGGCTGCGGCAAGCCCCGAAGCAACAACATTTTTGGCTACGTATCTGGCCATGTAGGCGCCGGACCTGTCGACCTTGGTCGGGTCTTTTCCGGAGAAGGCACCTCCACCGTGGGGAACAGCGCCCCCATATGTATCTACAATTATCTTTCTTCCTGTAAGACCGCTGTCTGCCTGTGGCCCTCCCATGACAAAACGCCCTGTCGGGTTGATAAGTATCCTTGGTTTCTTTTCTATCAGAGATTCCGGGATCACCGGAGCTATCACGTACTTTTCCACATCTTCGGCAATCTGCTGCTGTTCTACCGCAGGATGGTGCTGCGTGCTTATCACTATTGTGTCGACACGCACAGGTTTGCCGTCTACGTACTCTACAGTGACCTGGGCCTTTCCGTCCGGGCGAAGGTAGGGTATCGTCTTGTTCTTCCTTACCTCAGCAAGTCTGCGTGTGAGCTTGTGGGCGAGTGAGATCGGCATGGGCATCAGTTCCTCTGTCTCATCACATGCATAACCGACCATCAGCCCCTGGTCTCCTGCCCCTATCTTGTCAATTTCATCCTCAGAGAGGTCTCTGGCCTCCAGTGCCTTGTCCACTCCCTGTTTGATATCCGAAGATTGCTCATCGATAGCTGTTATAACTGCACAAGTGTCACCGTCAAAACCATACTTTGCCCTGGTGTAGCCTACCTGCTTCACAGTGTCCCTAGTGATCTTTGGAATGTCGACATAGCAGCTTGTTGTTATCTCTCCTGCTACTACTACAAGTCCTGTGCTGACAAGGGTCTCACATGCGACTCTCCCCATTGGGTCTTCCTTGAGGATAGCGTCCAGTATCGCATCTGATATTTGATCTGCGAGTTTGTCAGGGTGCCCCTCAGTCACTGATTCTGACGTGATAAGATACCTTTCTTTGCTCATTTCAAACACCTCCGTTTATATTTGCAGCTGATTTTCAGCGTGCCATCGTAAAAAATTTTATTGCCAAACGTTCTTTTTGACCAGAGCCGGCGTTTTGGTGACATTTAGCCGGCTTTCAGGAATACTCTATAGGCCTTCTCTGCATGATGAGGAGTCCATCTCTTGTTTCAAACCCCAATTTGCACATGAAGTCTATAAGCTCACTCGTGTAGGTTACTATCAGGGGTACCGGTTTTATGGCCGGATGGTTGAGTGCATAGCCAAGCAGACTTGAACCCAGTCCTTTACCCTGGTGATCAGGGTGGACAAGAATATCCCAGAGAGAACCCCTGTATACAAAATCTGTGATGATACGGCAGAAAGCAACAAGTTTGCCGTTATATCTGACAGAAAAACACATGCTCGTTCCTTCAAGCATCTTTTCGATCTGTTCAAGAGAGCGGCTCCTGCCCCAGCGTGTAAACCTGTACAGGTCCTGGAGTTCTTCAGGCGTTATCGCAAGCTTGCTGTCGTAATAATAATAGCCGGGGCAGATGTTATCGCTGTTTTCAAAATTTGGTTTCATCCAGATCATCCTCTGTATTTTCTTCATCATAGCTGCAGCCTTCTCCGTTTTCCTCGCAGGAGGCAGGCTTCTCCTGTACATTACCGGCAAGAGCAAGACCCCCAATGATCTTCCGAAGATCTCCTCGCCTGGCATCCTTGCTTATGGTCAACTCCATCACTTGTCCGGCACCACACTTTGAACAGGTCCAAACGGCCCGCGCGACACCGTCCGGCCCCGGAGAACCAGCAAGGACTTTAACTTCACCGCATTTCTGGCAAGCTACTATAAGCATATGATAAACCTCTTTTCATCAGGCTTGAAAGGACCTGAACACAGAAAGATGATCTTGCAGGCATTTATAGTAAATTTGATCCTAACAAACAATGGCTTCTAATTGATTTTAAATCTTATCTTTACAGGACCTTCAGTGTAAATATCCTGTGCAGCAAAAATTATGAGTTTTACATCTGACTTGGAGTTGGCAATATCTTCAATTACCTGCATAAATTCAGCTGTGTCAATTGAGCCAACGTTACCGCTCAAGGGGTCTCTAAGGACTCCATCTCTGGCTGCCCGTAAATTAACGTCCCTAAGCATAATAAACAATATCTCCTCAACGTCTTCCCTGGAAGATCCTTTTTTTATATCCTTCTCTGCAAGCACATCTCCGGAATTTAATATCAATTTGGTATAGTAGGTCTCCAACTCTGCCATTACAGGCTCTCCCTCAACAGCATTGGAAAGTGCAGTGAGCCTCAGCAGATAACGTCCCGGAGTCTTAGAAATGACGGATTTTGCCCTGTCTATTGAGTTTTTATCGACCAAGGGCCTTTTAATTGACTCAGGCTTGTTTCCAAAACGATAGGCAAGTAGAGCCTGAGTCTCTGCTATGAGCCTTTCGACCGCTTGATCGATGTGGTGCACAGTTGATTCCTGCCCACTTATTACTCCCTGTGCCAGTCTTTCTCCTGTCAATGCTGCTATCCTGCCCTCTCTCAGGCGCTGGATATCTGCTTTGAGCTTTTCTGCTTCTTGTTTAAGGCCGGAAACAGAGGTCTCAAGTTTTTTGCTTTCCTGCTCCAGAATAGTTTTTTCTTCTAAAAGTACCTTTTGCTCTTCTTCAGTTTTATTCTTTATTTTTGTCATTTTTTCCAGTTCTGTCTTGGCTTCCTTAAGGCTTTTAGTTCCTGCTGAGAGCTTCTCTTCAAGGGCATGGAGCTCATCCTGTTTTTCGATGACGTCTCCCTTGCTCCTGAAGAGCTCTACTTCCATTCCCTGAATATTGGCTCTGTTTTGCTGGAGTTCGGCAGTTAAGGTAGTTATCTGGTTTTGCACATAATTCATGCTGAAAAGGGCTGTCCTTACTGGTTCAGAGGCAACACTGATAACAAGGAGCGTGAACAATGCGATCCCTATTCCTGTAATTACAGAAATTATTCTGGATGTATATTTTGGGCGCAGTTTTAAAAATGTCACCCGTTTTTTACCAAGCTTCATGCCAATTATGTCACCGGCCCACGCAACAACGGCACTGACAATTGCCAGTGTTCCAAGCAGGCTCCAATTTATTTCTTTGAAGAGTTCAAGCAATGACTTCTCTCCCCCGGGGCATGATCATTAAACGCGTATAAAACTATCACGATCACTCACATTATAGCAGGATATTTTTACTTGTTTTTTAAAAACCTTGTAAAAGGACAAAAAATTAAATGGTCCGGCTGGTGCCGGACCATTTTGATTCAAAGCAATGTTCCACAAAAGGTTTGTTTTATTACTTCTTGAAAACAGCCTTCGCGGCCTTGCGGGATATTTCGATACCTTTTTCGAGGTCTGCGACCGGTACATTAAGGGCCGGGCGGAAGCGGACTGTATTGCTGCCGCATCCAAGGATGAGCATCTTGTTTGCATGGCATTCCTTAAGGAATTTGTCGCGAAGTTCAGGGCTGCAGATGTCGTATGCGCACATAAGTCCCTTGCCTCTTACGTTCTTGATAAATTCCGGGAACTCTGCCTGAAGCTCATAGAGTCCTTTGATAAGTGCAGGACCTGCCACGTTGCTTACATAGTCGAGGACCTTTTCTTCGCGGTAGATCTCAAGGTACTTGGCTGCACGTACCATGTCCACTGTGTTGCCGCCCCATGTTGAATTGATACGGCTTGAAACTGTAAAGCAGTTCTTTTCTACTTCATCTACCCTGGGCCCTGCTACAAGTCCACAGACCTGAGCCTTCTTACCGAATGAGAAGATGTCCGGTTTGACGGGTGCGTGATGCTCCCATGCCCACATCTTACCTGTGATGCCCATTCCGCACTGGACTTCGTCGAAGATAAGCATGATATCAGACTCGTCACAGACATGGCGCAGCTGCTGATAGTACTCTGTGCGGAAATGGTTGTCGCCGCCTTCGCCCTGGATCGTCTCGATAATGATAGCGGCAATACCGTTCGGGTCGCTTGCAATGGCATGTTTGATCTGTTTCAGTGACTGTGCTTCGAGCCACTCTACTTCTCCGATATGATTTTCAAGCGGGAAGGTGATCTTGGGGTTGAGGACGCGCGGCCACTCCGTGAATTTGGCAAAGCGCTGGTGTTTGTTGGGGTCGTTAGTGTTCGTTACAGAGAGTGTGTAACCGCTGCGGCCGTGGAATGCTTCATTGAAGTGCATTATTTTCGTTCCCACTTTGCCGTCATATGCTTCGCCTTTTGTAATTTTGCCGGCGGCAAGAAGCTTGCTGACTTTCCAGTCCATGGCAACTTTAAAGGTATTCTCTACGGCCAGTGTTCCATAGTCGATAAAGAATGTATGCTTGAATCCTTTAGGCACTGCAACTTCGCCAAACATTTTTACAAATTCGGCCATTTCCTGGGTGTATATATCTGAGTTAGCAACTTTGTTTATTGCTGCACGGAAAATTTTCTCTTTGAATTCAGGAGTCTCCAGCTTGGGGTGATTCATCCCAAAAGGCGAGGATGCGAAGAAGGTGTAGAAGTCAAGCCAGTCGGCCCCGCTTGCTGAATCATGAATGTGGCTGCCCCGTGATTTTTCCATATCGATGACGATATCAAAACCATCTCTGAGCAAAAGACTTTCAATTGTCTTAAAAACATCCTTGGGCGCTACTGAAAATTTTGCTGTCATTTGCACTACCTCCTTAGATTTTTGTACCATATATCATCATTAGTTCATTAATGCACCTTGCCTACTCAATAAGTTTAGTTGCTGTTTTTTTTTAAATCAAGACCTTATTTCCAGAATACAATATACAATTCCCGCAACATAAGACTCATTTTACACTCTAAAAAACAGGTATTTTCATAAAAAATAATAAAAATCTCCAATTACATACCTGTAAATCATCATTTAGGGGGCAAATATGAGAACCAAGATTGACGATAGATTATATCATAAACTTTTATTAAATATACAGCAATATTAAGTCTGACTATTCTGAATATAAGAACCCGGCAAGCCTACGGTCTTATTGCAATTTCTACTGCTGCAGGCAAAGCTTTTTTTTGAATCATAAGATGCTGCCAGTTTCTTTTTGTGCCCTGAAGTTTATTTTTTTAATTCCCAGCAATACCCAAAGTAAATGACAATCCTATCTTCCTTTATATCCCCGTCTTGTGGCCGAATAGATCGCTCCTGTTTCCTTAAGCTTGTCAATAGATTCAAGAGCTATACCCGTCCCAAGCGCAACACATTCAGAAGCAGACTCGGCAATTACGGCGTTTATTTCTGTTTCCTCAATGATCAGCTGATCAAGTCCGTTTAGGTATGCCCCGCCGCCTGTCAGTATTATGCCTCTGTCGATAACGTCAGCGGCGAGTTCAGGTGGTGTTTTTTCCAATACCCTCTTAATACCGGATATGATCGCTCCGACAGGTTCTTCAATTGCCCTTGCAACATCCGAGCTGCTCACGGTTATCTGTCTTGGCAGTCCCTGGACCAGGTCCCGCCCTCTGATATCCATTGTCTTCTCAGGCGTTCTTTCCCTGCATGATCCTATTGTTTTTTTGAGATCTTCGGCGGTCTGTTCTCCAATGGCCAGGTTGTACTGACGCCTCATATACCTTATTATGGCTTCGTCAAATTTGTCTCCTCCGACACGAAGCGATTCAAAAACAACAAGACCTCCAAGAGAGACTATTGCAACATCTGTCGTGCCGCCGCCTATATCGACGACCATGTTTCCTACCGGTTCACCTACCGGCATATTGGCTCCGATAGCTGCGGCCATTGGCTCCTCGATCAAATAAGCTTCTTTAGCGCCAACTTCAAGCGCTGCTTCAAGGACAGCGCGCCTTTCTACGTCGGTGGCGCCGGCCGGAACGCCTATCATGACCCTGTGTCTCACGATCCGCTCCATGCCGGATGTAACTTTTTTTATAAACTCCCTCAGCATTACCTCAGTCATTGTGTAGTCAGCAATTACACCGTCTCTTAGCGGGCGTATCGCAACTACGTTTTCAGGAGTTCTTCCGATCATGACTTTGGCATCCTCTCCTACTGAAAGGATCTTGCCTGAATTCTGGTCAAGAGCTACTACAGAGGGTTCTCTGAGTACGACTCCTTTTCCTTTTATGAATACGATTACAGTTGCAGTTCCAAGATCTATACCTATATCTTTGCTCCACAAATCAGTCAGCCTCCCAAACTTTCAAGGATGCCCTGCAAAGGCTCCCGCTCATAAACGACAAAATCATTTTACATCAAAGAGCTCTATTGTGGCTATTCCACAAAGGCTCTCCGTATTCTATTCTCCACAAAAAAAGACCGTTTGGAGGAAAGGTCCTGCCTGCAGTACTCTTGTCAGACCCTGGTTCAAAAAGAGACTTCATCCACTCAGGTTCTCTTTTCCCTTTGGCAACAAGTTCCAGGTCGCCCATTATCATTCTGACCATGTTAGTCAGAAAACCACTGCCTACTATCCTAAGCCAGATCAAAGGTCCACGACTGTGCAGTTTTACTTTGTACATCGTTCTGACAGGATCATCAGGAACATTCGGCAAACGGCAGAAATTTGAGAAATTATGTTCGCCCTCAAGGAAACGACAGGCTTGTGAAGCAAGTTCCCAATCGTACCTGTCCCCCCTGATCCAGTGTACAAATGGAGCAATGTGGGGGTAAATGGTCTTACCGGTCCAGAGAAAATAAATATATTCCCTTTTTTGGGCATCATATCTGGCATGAAAGTCAGGCCTCGTCTTGGCCAGCCTCATGGCCGAAATGCCTTCCGGAAGGTTGGAATTCAGCGCCATCAATAATCTGTATTCATCCCATTCCTTTGACATGTCGAAACTGCATACCTGCGCTCTGGCGTGTACTCCGGAGTCAGTCCTGCCCGCGCCTGTCACAATAACAGGCTGTTTGTTCAGCATAGAGAGCACACCTTCAACTGCTTCCTGTATGGAAAGCTGGCCAGTCTGCACCTGCCACCCGGAGTAAAGACCACCATTATAACTCAATTCAGCAGCATACCTGGTCATCGTTACATGCACCTGTTCAAGGAGATCACTGCGGCAGAAAAAACAACGAAGGCTGCCAAAGCTTTATTTTCTGCACTTCCCCATGTGAGCGGATACATCCTTACCCTGCCTTTTCCACCTCTGTAACACCTTGCCTCCATTGCTGAAGCAAGTGTGTCTGCACGTTTGAACACAAGTACAAAGAGCGGTATCAGGACAGGGATGTATGCTTTGGCCCTTTTTATGAGGCCTCCGCTCACAAAATCCGCCCCTCTTGAAACCTGTGCATTTATGATCCTCTCGGTCTCTTCGAACAGAGTCGGAATAAATCTCAAAGCTATCGTCATCATCATTGCCACCTCATGCGCAGGAAATCCAAAACGCGTGAGGGGTCCAAAAGCTGCTTCCAGGCCGTCAGAAAGTTCGGAAGGACTGGTAGTAAAAGTAAGCAAGGCAGTGAATAAGACCAGCAGGTAAAGCCGCAACCCCATTCGAAAGGCCGTCACAGTCCCTTCAGCGCTGGCTTTCAGCGGTCCTATAGAGAAAATGATATTGCTGCCGCCTGTAAAAAAAATATTAAGCAGAGATGTAAAAATTATAAGTACCAGTATTGGTTTGGCTGATCTCATCAACGCTTTTGCAGGTATTCGGGACCTTTTTGCTATGAAGATTATCAAAGATGCCCACATTGCCATAGCAGGAAAGCTTTCCGACATAAAAATCAAAATCATTGAAAGCACTGTAATAAGAAGTTTACAGCGCGGATCAAGTTTGTGAATGAAAGAATCGGCCGGCATATACTGGCCCAGAGTCACACCTTTGATCAGTGACATTTCATTTTAGCCGCCTTGATCTGATCTGCAAGCACATATGGGTCTGAAGTAATATTTTCTATACTGCCAGTTTTTTTTAATTCGTATGAAAGGGAGAGGATATCAGGGAGTATGAGGCCATTAACGTTTATGTTGGACAGGATCTCCGATATCTCTGAAGGAGTGCCGTATGCAGTGACCGCACCTTCAGATATGATCAGTATCCTGTCGCTGATATTTAATGCCAGTTCCAGGTCATGTGTAATATGGATCACGCAGATCCCTTTTTCAGACATAGATCTCAAAAGAAAGGTGAGTTCGCACACACCGGTAAAATCAAGCCCTGCAGTAGGCTCATCAAGAACCAGATAGCTTGGTTCCGATGCAAGTACAGAGGCAATTGCCACACGCCTTTTCTCTCCTCCTGAGAGCAGGAAAGGGTTGGCTGAAGCAAAAGAGTTGTCAAGTCCGATCATATCCATTGCATCAAGCACTCTTTCTTCAAGTGCTTCTCCCCTTTGTCCCCAGTTATAAGGCCCGAATGAGATCTCGTCACGGACTGTTTCAGCAAATATCTGCTGTTCAGGGTACTGGAAGACAAGACCGACGCACTGACGGATCTTTCTGAGGTTTTGGGGATCGCCGGCTGTTTTTATTCCGTCAACTTCCACCTCACCGGACTGGGGTGCCAAAAGACCATTCAAATGCATAGCCAGTGTAGATTTTCCGCTTCCTGTATGGCCTACTATAGAAAGGATCTCGCCCTTTTCTGCGTGAAATGAGATATGTTGAAGAGCTTTCGCCTCAGTAGGCAGACCCGGGTTATAGGTAAAACTTAAGTCTTTTACTGTGAGAGACATAATTTTTCCCTTATTTCCCGGATATCGGACCTTGTTGATCCGGGTATGATACCGCTCATTACAAGTTCTTCCTTGAGCACTGCTAAAGATGGTTTGGCAAAACCCATTTCCTTTAGTTCATTCTCCGGTATGGATAAAAAATCCTCTGTTTTTCCCTGCCATGATATTTGACCGTCTGTTACTACAACTGTCCTGTCTGAGTTAAGTATCTCGTCAAGCCTGTGTGTGACCTGCACGATAGTACGGCCGGAACAATGCTCTTTTTGGATCAGGTCAAGGAAACTTTTTCTCGATGCAGGATCCAGCATAGACATCGCTTCATCAAGCAGGAGAGATCCGGGTCTTATCGCTAAGACTCCTGCAAGCGCCAGCCTCTGCTTCTGACCTCCTGAGAGAGAAGATACAGCGTGTTTTCTTTTTTCCCAAAGTCCGACTCCAACAAGGGCGTCCTTTACTCTGCGCATGATCTCTTCGGATGGCAGCCCAAGATTTTCAGGTCCGAAAGCAGTGTCTTCTTCGACCACCGATGCGACTATCTGATCTTCAGGGTTCTGGAATACTATTGAGACTTTTGACCTTATCATCTCAACGCTCTTTGCCTCTTTCGTATCTGTCCCGTCAATAAAACAACAGCCCTGCGATGGTAGCAGCAGGGCATTGAACAATTTCAGCAAAGTAGATTTCCCAGACCCATTAGGTCCGAGGAGTGCTATCCACTCGCCGGCGCGGATTTCCAGATCTATGCCTTTAAGGACCTTTTTTTCAGTATCCGGATACTGGAACTCCGCGCCCTCGAGATAAAGGGTCGTACCTGAACTCATAAAATTATTCGACCAGCTGTATAACCGCCATCTCGGAAGCATCGCCGACACGGGCGCCAAGTTTTACGATCCTTGTATAACCGCCTTTGCGGTCAGCATATTTGGGTCCAAGTTCATTGAAAAGCTTTGTTACAGCCTCTTTATGCGGCAAGCGTGCCACGACAAGACGACGGTCGCTGATGTTGCCTGATTTAGCCTTTGTAATAAGCTTCTCGGCTACTCTGCGTACTTCCTTTGCCCTGGTCGTTGTAGTCACAATGCTGCCCTCAATGAAGAGACTGGCTGCCATATTGCCAAGCATGGCCCACCTATGGGAGCTGCAGCGTCCCAACCGCCTTGTTGTAACGCGGTGTCTCATTTAATTTTCCTCCTTTTGTTTCTCTTCATTCGTTTCAGCGATATCGTCTAAAGGTGTACTGATGTCACCGCTTAGATTCAAATCGAATTTTGAAAGTTTCTCTTCTATTTCCCTGAGCGATATCTTGCCTAGGTTGCGAATCTTGAGAAGGTCTTCCCTTGTTCTTGAAACCAGTTCACCTATCACATGAACTCCGCCGCGAAGAAGACAATTCTCACTGCGGACGGAAAGTTCAAGATCGCGGACCGGTCTTGAGTATATTGAATTCTCACCCATTGGGAAGCCAGTCATTACAGGCTGTTTCTCAAAACCTGAGGCACCGGAAAGGACCTTTGTGTTTTCCTCACCTTTGATTATCTCTTCAAGTGCACTGCTGCCCGGACCTGCCAGTGAATCCACTATTGAAGAATAGTATCCTTTGAGGACCCTGCTGGCCTGGATAACAGCCGACTCCGGAGCAACTACTCCGTTCGTCCATATTTCAAGCGTAAGGCTGTCATAGTCAGTTCTCTGCCCCATACGCTTGTCCTGGATATCATACTTTACTCTTTTTACCGGTGAGTAAAGCACGTCCGTCTGAAGAGCGTCTACGGGCAGATATGAGGCACGGGGACGGTCAATCGGCAAGTATCCTGTCCCTGTACCTACATAAAGGTCCATAATCAGGGTGGAGCCATCTTCAAGAGTGCATATATATGCATCAGGATCCGGAAATTCCACTTCGCTGTCCGGTTCGATATCCGCAACTGTAACCGTTTTAGGCCCCTTAATTTCAAGCCTTAGCGTAGTTACAGCTGAGGAGTGACAGCGTACCGGTATATGTTTAAGGTTTACCAGAAGCTCAATTACATCCTCTTTTACACCTGGGACGGTACTGAACTCGTGGAGAACCCCCTCAATACGCACAGCAACAATAGCAGCACCACTGATAGAAGAGAGCAGAACTCTGCGAAGCGAGTTGCCCAGAGTTACCCCATAGCCAATCTCTAATGGCTCAATGGTAATTTTGCCGTATGACGGGGTGGATTCTTGTACTATGATCTCATGGCGATCATGCTCCATATTCTCCCCCACCTTTCGTTTCCCTAACGGGCATAAAATTCAACAACGAGCTGTTCGTTTACAGGTACTTCAATCTGCTCGCGAATTGGCACTGTCAGCACATTGCCGGTCATGGAATCAGGATTGAAGGAGAGCCACGCAGGAATGCTGCGCACTGCCGCTGCTTCAGAATTTTCCTTTAAAAGGACAACGTCCCTGCTTCCCTCAGCAACAGCTAAAACATCTCCCGGCTTAAGAAGAGCACTGGGGATGTCCAGCTTGCGTCCATTAACTGTGAAGTGTCCGTGAGCTACCAGCTGCCTCGCCTGGCTCCTGCTGACTCCAAAACCAAGACGATAAACAATATTGTCTATGCGGCGCTCAAGGAGCTGGAGGAAGCTGTGTCCTGTCTGTCCTGGAAGCTTGGTTGCCTTTTCGTAAACTGCGCTGAACTGAGACTCGTTAAGTCCGTAAAAACGACGGAGTTTCTGCTTTTCTCTCAAACGAAGTCCATATTCGCTCATTTTGCTGCGGCGGGTACCATGCTGACCCGGCCTTGAATTACGCTTTGTAAGACCGCACTTCTCTGTGTAGCAGCGGTCTCCCTTAAGAAAGAGCTTCGTCCCCTCTGCACGGCAAAGCCTGCAGACAGGTCCTGTGTATCTGCTCATACCAGTCTATTACCTCCTTTGTAGCCTACACGCGGCGCCGTTTGGGCGGGCGGCAGCCATTGTGCGGGATCGGGGTCGCATCTTTGATCACATTTACCTGCAGACCTGCGGCCTGAAGCGAACGGATTGCCGATTCACGGCCAGGTCCGGGGCCTTTAACGATAACGTCGATCTCAACGACTCCGTTATCCTGGGCAACTTTAGCAGCCTGAGCAGCCGACATCTGTGCGGCATATGGAGTCGACTTACGAGCCCCCTTAAAACCAACGTTTCCTCCAGAAGCCCAGGAAAGCGCATTGCCCTGCTTATCAGTAAGCGTGACTATGGTGTTGTTGAATGTTGAAAAAATATGTGCAACGCCATAGCTTACATTTTTTCTTTCTTTACGTTTACGACTACGCTGTACGCGTTTTGCCACCTGTTGTTCCCTCCTTGGTCAAGCCTTATTTCGTGGCTTTTTTCTTGCCAGCAACAGCCCTTTTCGGACCTTTGCGTGTGCGGGCATTTGTCTTGGTCCTCTGACCGCGGACAGGAAGACCCTGACGATGTCTGAGACCACGGTAGCAACCTATATCCATAAGACGCTTGATGTTCATTGCTATCTCACGGCGAAGGTCACCTTCAACCTTATGATTGTTTTCAAGCTCCGCACGCAGCTTCTGCTCTTCCTCTTCAGTCAGGTCTTTTACCCTCGTGTTTGGGTTGATGCCAGTAGTTGTGATTATCTGCTGTGCAACTGCGGGACCTACTCCGAAAATGTAGGTAAGCGCTATCTCGATTCTCTTCTCACGCGGCAGGTCTACGCCGGCTATACGAGCCATCCTGCTACCTCCTTGCACCCTGGCGCTGTTTATGACGCGGATTCCTGCTGCAAATCACACGTACAACACCATGGCGTTTGATTATCCTGCAATACTCACAAATTGTCTTTACTGACGGTCTTACTTTCATTAATGCAGACCTCCTTGAGAAATACTGAAAATCCCTTTTCAGGAACTGAAACCAAAATTAATTTCTACTTGTACCTGTATGTGATCCGCCCGCGTGTAAGATCATAGGGCGAAAGCTGAAGCAATACACGATCTCCTGGAAGGATCCTTATAAAATGCATCCGCATTTTTCCAGAAACGTGAGCCAGTATCTTGTGTCCATTTTCCAGTTCTACCTGGAACATGGCGTTGGGCAGTGGCTCCACTACCTTGCCTTTTACTTCAATTACTTCTTCTTTGGCCATGCAGTAGCCTCAACCTCCCTGTCTCCAAGATGTGTCGCTGTTATCCAGAATCGCGGAAACCTTCTGTATCAACCAGCCGTTGTCCAGGGGTTTCCCGCCAGCAACACGCCCAGCCACATCTTCGAGATTCATTAGTGTCTTTTGAAGGTGCTTCACGTTCTTTTTTTTAGGCTTCCCGACTGGATAGTTGCTCCCGTCAGCTATGAAGACCCGTGTCTCACTTTCAATTCCCACCACTACGAAAAACTTTCCTTTGTTCTTTCCTTGGCGCACAAAGACCAAATCACCTGTTTTCAGAGACCCTTCCTGTAAATCGGGGGTCACTCCCATGGCGTCAGTATCTCCACGCCGTCAGGGGTAACAAGAAGACTGTGCTCAAAATGAGCGGCATCGCTGCCGTCAGCTGTTACTACAGTCCAGTTGTCAGAAAGGTTTTTTACTTCTTCAGATCCTGACATGACCATCGGTTCAACACAGAAGGTCATTCCGGCCTTTAAAGTTATCCCGTTGCCGGGCTTCCCGTAATTCGGCACCTGTGGAGCTTCATGGAGCCTTCGTCCTATGCCGTGCCCAGCGTAATCCCTTACCAGGCCGAAACCTGAGGGGATCACCAGGCTTTCTATAGCATGTCCGATGTCTCCAAGTGTTGCACCGACTCTTACTTCGTTGACTCCCCTGTGCAGTGACTCATGAGTGATGTCGAGCAGCCGCTGCCGATCGTCACTTATTTTGCCAACTGCAAAGGTACAGGCCGCATCTCCAAAAAAGCCATTATAAGATGCTCCTGTGTCAATGCTTATGATATCGCCTTCCTGAAGCACTCTCTGTCTGGAAGGGATCCCGTGCACTATCTCATCATTCACAGAGGCACAAATAGTACCGGGAAAAGGTGTGGATACCCATGGGACTTTGTAACCTTTAAACGCAGGTTTTGCATTCTCTTTTAAAACAAGAGCCTCCGCTGCCTGGTCCAGAGTATAGGTGTCAACACCCGGTTTTACCATGTCTTTCATAAGTCTCAGTATATCAGCGACAATACGTCCGGCATGGCGCATTTTTGCAAGATCACGATCACTTTTGAAGGTAATCATTCCCCTGCGCCCTTCATTTTTTCGAGAAGCTTCAAAACAACATCCTTTCCCCCGGCTGCATCTACCGAAACAAGAATATCTTTGCTGCGGTAATAATCGATCAAAGGAGCGGTCTGTTCGTGGAAGACGGTAAGGCGGTTGCGAATAACGCTTTCTTTGTCGTCATTGCGCTGAATTACTTCTCCGCCGCACTTATCACAGGTTCCTTCGACCTTTGCCGGTTTAAAGACTGTATTATAAATCTCACCGCAAGATTTGCATACTCTTCTTGTGGTAAGCCTCTGCACAACGATCTCATCATCCACGTCAAGTTGGACGACTGCATCAAGTGAAATGCTGAGTTTTTTCAAAATTGAATCAAGCGCTTCTGCCTGAGGCCTCGTCCTGGGAAATCCATCCAGCAGAAACCCTTCTTTGCAGTCAGGTTCTGAGAGCCTTGATTCTACCATTGCAACGATCACTGAGTCGGGGACAAGTTTTCCGGATTCCATATATCCCTTTGCATTTCTGCCAAGCTCGGTATCCGCTTTAACATTGGCCCTGAGTATATCTCCTGTCGAGATGTGGGCAACAGGAAACTTTTGCCTGATGCTCTCAGCCTGAGTTCCTTTTCCTGAGCCGGGTGCTCCGATCAGAATGATACGCATCACATGCCTCCGAATTACAATCTCAGAAGGCCGCCTGACTTACCTCCGCGGCGCTTCAGGATCCCTTCATAATGACGCATTATAAGCTGTCCCTCTATCTGATGTACAGTATCAAGAGCAACACCAACCACAATAATTACGGCCGTTCCGCCAAAATAGAATGTGTTGATGTTCATAAGCCCTGTCATCATTGTCGGTACTACAGCAACTATCGCAAGTGCGACCGCACCTCCGAGAGTAATACGTCCCATCACCTTTTCGATGTAATCAGTGGTGGGTCTGCCTGGGCGTATGCCAAGGATAAACCCGCCGTTTTTCTTCATGTTCGTCGATATATCTTCCGGCTTGAAAACTACTGCCGTATAGAAATATGAGAAGAAGATTATCATCGCAACATACAGGATAATGTAGATGGGGCTGCTTGGGCTGAAAGCGTTCTGTACGATCTGAGCAAAATTATGCTGGAAAAGACCAGCAATAGTATAGGGGAAAAGAAGTACCGATGAAGCAAAGATTATCGGTATTACCCCTGCCGTATTTACACGCAGAGGAATAAAGCTGCTCTGCCCTCCATACATTTTGTTGCCTACCATGCGCTTGGCATACTGAACTGGGAGACGGCGCTGACCCTCCTGGAGCATTACACATCCTGCAACTACGGCAACCATTACAGCAATTGCCATAAGTACTACCAGTATGTTCATTTCTCCGAGTCTTACCAGCGTAAAAGTTCTTATTATTGCTTCAGGTATCCTGACAACTATACCCGCAAAGATAAGAAGAGATATGCCGTTTCCTATGCCGTGGTCCGACATGACTTCACCAAGCCACATAACAGCCACTGCACCGGTAGTAAGTGTAACAGCAACAAGTGCTATGTCCATCCAGCTGCCTGTGAATATACCTAGATTCCTGAGCCAGCCTGTCATTCCGACTGCCTGAATAAGTGCGAAGGCGATAGTGCCGTAACGTGTGTACTGCACCACTTTTTTCCGCCCTTCTTCTCCCTCTTTCTGCATCTTTTCAATGCTTGGCACAACAACTGCCAGCAGCTGCATGACAATGCTTGCATTAATGTAGGGAGTCACACCCAGAGCAAAAATACTGAATCTGCTGAGTGCGCCTCCTGCAAAGAGGTCCAGGAAACCTAACACGCCGCCCTGCTCAAAAAGCTTTCCAAGAGCAGCAGCATCGACACCCGGTGTCGGCATGTGTGCTCCAAGTCTGTAGACAAACAACGCGGCCAAAGTAAAAAGTATCCGCCGCTTGAGGTCAGGCAGTCTGAAGGCATCCCGGAAGGAATCTAACACTTAAATCACCTCGGCCTTTCCGCCGGCTGCTTCGATCTTGTTTGCAGCCGATGCGCTGTAGGCGTTAGCGTGCACTATAAGATTTTTTGATAATTCGCCGACACCGAGGATCTTTACTGGTTTGTCTGCACCGGATATCAGACGGAGAGCATAAAGGCCCTCTGCTGTAACTTCTGCTCCGGCATCAAAACGTTCTTCAAGATCCGCAACGTTGACTATTTCATATCTGACGGCAAAACGGAAATTGCTGAATCCGCGTTTTGGGATACGGCGTGCAAGAGGCATCTGGCCGCCTTCAAAGTTGGCCTTTATCGATACGCCTGCTCTTGCCTTCTGTCCTTTATGCCCTTTGCCTGCGGTTTTGCCTTTACCGCTGCCCAGGCCCTGACCAAGACGTTTCTTCTTTTTACGTGAACCCTCTGCGGGACACAGTTCATGAAGATTCATGTCAGTACCTCCCTATTCCTCTACAGTCCATTCCAACAGATGGGGGATCGAATTGACCATTCCCATGATCTGCGGAGAATCCTCGTGACAGACTGTATCATTCAGCCTGTGAAAGCCAAGTGCCTTAATGATCCTCTCCTGACGGGGAGGGCGGCCAATTGTGCTTTTCTTCCACGTAATTGTTACTTTAGCCATTGTAGATCAACCTCCTACGCTTCCTTGCGGTCTTTGCCGCGCAGCCTGCGGATCTCTTCAGGAGTCCTAAGGTTTTTCACTGCAGACATTGTCGCATAGGAAACATTGATCGGGTTTGAAGTTCTTCCGATTACCTTAGTCAGAATGTCTTTGACTCCGCCGAGTTCCACTATCGCACGCACAGCTCCGCCGGCAATAACTCCGGTTCCCGGTGCTGCTGGGCGAAGAAGGACTTCTGCTGCTCCAAACTTTCCGATTATAGGATGGGGGATGGTATGCCCAACCTTCTTAAGATCGATCATGTTCTTCTTAGCATGCTCGATACCCTTGCGCATAGCCTCAGAAATTTCCTTGGCTTTGCCTATGCCGAGACCTACCTGACTGACGCCGTCTCCTACAACCACAAGAACGCTGAAACGGAAACGTTTTCCGCCCTTTACGACCTTGCTTACCCTGTTGATCGAGACTATGCGTTCTGAAAGCTCAAGGCCTCTGCTGCTATAGGTTTTATTACTGGGTGTCTCTTTCGCCACGTTTCTCTGCCTCCTCCTAGAACTTCAGGCCGGCTTCGCGTGCCGCTTCTGCCAGGGCCTTGACTCTGCCA
Source organism: Synergistota bacterium (assembly GCA_034331105.1). Classification (GTDB taxonomy): domain Bacteria; phylum Synergistota; class Synergistia; order Synergistales; family Synergistaceae; genus Caenicola. Next base: position 369,225 of record JAXQGB010000015.1, read on the forward strand.
TGATAGACATGTCCGCCGCGGTCAAAAACGACAGCAATGATTCCCTGGGCCAGAGCACGTTCAGCGATCAGCTTACCAACTGCTTTTGCAGCTTCCTGGTTTCCGGTGCCCTTCATCTCCTTGAATGCCTGCTCCATTGTTGAAGCTGACACAAGTGTCCTTCCCTTTGCATCATCGATCACCTGAGCATATATGTGCTTCAGGCTTCCGAATACTGCAAGACGTGGACGCTCCACAGTGCCTGAGATAAGTTTCCTGAGGCGACGATGGCGGAGCTCCCGCATTTTATTGCGACTGCGATTACTGATCAACGTCCTTCACCTCGCCTTACTTCTTGGCGCCGGCCTTACCGGCCTTGCGTATCACATATTCACCTGAGTACCTGATACCTTTGCCCTTGTATGGTTCGGGCGGGCGGTACTCGCGAATGTTCGACGCGACCTGACCTACAAGCTGTCTGTCTATCCCGCGAACTACGATCTTGATCGGGCTTTCACATGCAAACTCTATACCTGCAGGGGGAATTACCTCTACAGGATGGGAGAAGCCGAGGTTGAGCACAAGATTCTGTCCCTGCATCTGAGCGCGATAACCTACTCCGACGATTTCAAGAATTTTTTCAAAACCGCTGCTTACTCCTGTTACCATGTTATTAAGAATGGCCCTTGTCATCCCGTGAGCAGCGCGTATAGGCTTGATCTCGCCTTCACGTGTGACAATAAGCTGCCCATCTTCCTGTGCAACGTTGATCTGGGGCATAACTTCCATTTCCAGAGTTCCCTTGGAACCCTTTACAGAAACATGGCTGCCTTCGATCTTGACCTCTACTCCCTTTGGAAGCGGGATCGGTTTACGTCCTATTCTAGACACCTACGCCACCCCCATTACCATACATAGCAAACGACTTCGCCGCCCAGTCCGCGCTTGCGCGCATCTGCATCGGTCATAAGTCCCGCTGATGTTGAAATCATTGCAATTCCGAGGCCTCCCATAACTTTAGGAAGTTCGTCTTTGCCTACATAAATGCGGCGTCCTGGCTTGCTTATTCTGCGCAGTCCCTGGATCACTCGCTCCTTTGCCGGTCCATAGTTCATAGTAAGTCTGAGTATGGGCATCGGCTGTTTTGAGTCATTGATCGTCTTGTAGTTACGGATATAACCCTCCTCTTTGAGGATGCGCGCTAATTCGAGGCGCATCTTGCTAAGAGGCATGTCCACCATCTCATGGTAGACAACGTTCGCATTTCTAATGCGTGTGAGCATATCCGCGACAGGATCGGTAATATGCATTAAAGGATCCTCCCTTCCACGCCCACTTGCCTACCAGCTCGACTTGACTACGCCAGGGATCTTACCCTCGCGTGCAAGTTTGCGGAAACAGCAGCGGCACATGTTAAACTTTCTGATATAGCCCCGGGGGCGTCCGCACAGGGGGCAGCGATTATACTTTCTCACTTTGAACTTAGGTTCAAGCTGAGCTTTAATTACCAAGCTTTTACGGGCCATAAGTATACTCCTTCCTAATGGGCGAAGGGCATGCCCAGTTCGGCCAACAGAGCCTGGGCTTCCTCATCCGCCTTCGCGGTCGTAACGAATGTTATATTCATTCCGCGCTGACGAATTACCTTATCGTAGTCTATCTCAGGGAAAAGAAGCTGTTCTTTGAGTCCAAGGTTATAATTTCCCCTGCCGTCAAAACCCCTTTTTGAGATACCCTGGAAGTCTTTGATCCGCGGAAGCGCAATACTAATGAGTCGGTCAAGAAATTCCCACATCCTGGGACCTCTCAGTGTTACGCAGCACGCTACAGGCATACCTTCACGGACTTTGAACCCCGCGATGGACTTTTTCGCCCTTTTCATCATGGGTTTCTGTCCGGAGATTATCGTCAGTTCGTTGATCGAAGCATCCATATATTTGTTATCAAGCTTAGCTTCGTTAACGCCTATGTTGATTACGACCTTGACCAGACGGGGGATCTCCATGACGTTCTTATATCCGAATTGTTCTTTCAACTTCGGAAGGACGTCCTCGCTGTACTTTGTCAAAAGACGCGGTGTCATAGTTGTCCCTCCCTAAACCTTGTCGACGATCTCGCCGCACTGTTTACAGATGCGGACCTTCTTGCCGCTGTCAAGAAATGCACGGCTTACACGGGTAGGTTTGCCGCAGGCAGGACATACAAGCATAACTTTGCATGCATGCAGTGGTGCTTCCTTCTTGACAAATCCACCGCGAGGATCTTTTTGTGTCGGACGCGCACTCTTAGTCACCATATTGACGTTTTCAATGACTATAGTATCTTTCTGGAGATCCCTGCGAAGAACTTTGCCTTCTTTGCCGGCATCCTTGCCAGAAACTACACGAACACGGTCTCCTTTTTTGATTCTCATTTTGGACATGAACTGTTACCCCCTACACTACCTCGGGAGCAAGAGAGACTATTCGCATGTATTTCTTCTCTCTAAGTTCCCGAGCTACAGGACCGAAAATACGGGTTCCCTTAGGATCACCGTTGTTGTCAATAACGACAGCGGCATTGTCATCGAAGCGGACATAAGATCCATCCTTGCGGCGGATCTCTTTTTTCGTCCTGACTATAACTGCCTTTACCACGTCGCCTTTTTTAATGTTTGCATTGGGAGTAGCCTCACGAACTGAAGCTACTATTACATCGCCCACTGTACCTACCTTGTGGAAGCTGCCGCCTTTGACCTGGATGCAGAGGATCTTCTTTGCGCCTGAATTATCGGCTACATTTAGCACTGTACGAAGCTGGATCATAACCTACAATGCCTCCTCGTCTTCCTGTTTTACACCCATAACGGGGGCTCTCTCGATTATCTGCGCGACTTCCCAGCGTTTATTTGCGCTGAGGGGACGGGTCTCTGCGATCATGACCTTGTCACCTATGCGGCAATCGTTAGTTTCGTCATGGGCCATAAACTTTTTGGACCGGAGAACCGGCTTCCCATAAAGTGAATGTTTGGCCATACGGTCAACACGAACAACTATGGTCTTATCCATTTTGTCGCTAACCACCACGCCGGTGCGGACTTTACGATTTACTTTGTTTGCTTCCATCTCCGGCTACCTCCTTGCTCCTGAACGATCGATACCCTTTTCCTTTTCGGTGATTACCGTCAGTACGCGGGCAATTGTCTTTTTGACCTCTCTAATACGGCCCGAGTTGTTCAACTGTCCTATCGCATTTTGAAAGCGAAGGTTGAACAGCTCTTCCTTAAACTGCTTATGTTTGTCGTTTAGCTCAGATATGCTGAGATCTCTAAGTTCCTTGGGATCCATACTATTCACCTGCTCCCTCTCGGGTTAACAATTTTACCTTGATGGGCAGCTTGAAGGATGCCGTGCGAAAAGCCTCAACGGCTGTCTCACGGGGCACACCTGCTATTTCAAACATCACACGGCCGCGTTTTACTGCCGCGGTCCAGTATTCGACGTTTCCTTTACCCTTACCCATTCGTGTTTCAAGAGGTTTTTCTGTTACTGGACGGTCGGGGAATATCCGGATCCAGATCTGTCCGCCCTTTTTCATTTTACGGCTGATCGCAACACGGACAGCTTCGATCTGACGCGCTGTGATCCAGCCATTTTCACACGCCTGAAGTCCATATTCACCGAAATCAACTTTCGTGGCTCCCTTTGCATAACCGCGCAGGGCCGTCAGGTGAGGTTTACGGTACTTAACTCTTTTCGGAGAAAGCATCAGATGTTACCCCCTCTCCTGATGAGCAGGAACGGCTTCCATTACAGGTTTGCGTTCCATTACTTCGCCTTTGTAGATCCAGACCTTAATGCCAATGACGCCGTAAATCGTATGTGCTTCAGCGAAACCGTAATTAATGTCTGCCCTGAGTGTTGAAAGAGGAAGCTGTCCTTCAAGATACCATTCCGTACGTGCGATCTCAGCTCCGCCAAGGCGGCCGGCACACTGGATCTTAATACCTTTTGCTCCTGATTTCATTGCACGGAAAATCGACTGCTTCATTGCCCGGCGGAAGCTGATCCTGCGCTCAAGTGATGCCGCAACTCCCTCTGCAACTACCTGTGCTTCTGCATCAGGATTTTTGATTTCCTGGATGTTGATCATTACCCGGCTTCCGGTCTTAGCCTGGAGCTCCTCACGAACTGCCTGTATCTCTGCACCCTGCTTGCCGATAACTACACCAGGCCGGGCGGTCCAAACTGTAAAACGCATAACGTTTCCAATACGCTCAATTTCCACGCGGCTTACGCCGGCTTTATTCCAGCGCTTCCTGATCCATTCCCTCAGTTCAAGGTCATTGTGCAGGAACTTGGCATATTTTTTTCCGTCAGCATACCAGCGGGATTCCCAATCGTAGATGACACCAATCCTGTAACCTACCGGGTGAACTTTCTGACCCACCGTCACCCCTCCTTATTTCTCACCTACGACCACAGAAACGTGGCACGTATGGTGTCTAAAAGCATGCGCGCGTCCCATTGAAACGGGACGGAAGCGCTTCATGTAGCTTCCCTGATCCGCCTTAACTTCTTTTACTACGAGCTTGTCCATATCAAGGCCAAAATTGTGCTCGGCGTTTGCTATTGCACTCTTAAGGACTTTTTCAGTTACGCGTGCCCCTTTGTTCGGGGTGTACTTAAGGACCAGCAGTGCATCAGAAGCTTTTTTGCCTCTGATGAGAGCTAATACCTGACGTACTTTGGTCGCTGAGATACGGACCTGCTGGGCTGTTGCCTTAACTTCCATGACCCTGCCCCTCCTACTTCTTTACTTTCGTGGAGCGTTCCTGTCCGGCGTGACCGCCGAACTTACGGGTCGGTGCAAATTCGCCGAGCTTGTGCCCAATCATATTGTCACTGATGTAAACAGGGATATGAATGCGGCCGTTATGTACTGCAATAGTATGTCCGACCATTTCAGGGGTTACGCTTGAACGGCGTGACCAGCTTTTGATTACAAGCTTTTTCCCTGATTCGTTCATGTCCTCTACCCTGCGGATAAGTTTCGCATCCACATAGGGCCCTTTTTTAAGTGAACGAGCCATCTCTGTATTCCCTCCTACAAACCCGGGTTACTTCTTCCGACGGCGGACTATGAACTTGTCCGAAGGCTTACGCTTACGCGTACGGTAGCCCTTTGCCGGAGTACCCCATGGTGATACCGGGTGCTTGTGTGACTTGCTCTTGCCTTCTCCGCCGCCCATAGGATGATCTACCGGGTTCATGATCATTCCGCGAACATGCGGCCGAATTCCAAGCCAACGAGTTCTTCCGGCTTTACCGAAAACTACATTTTCATGTTCTTCATTTCCGACCTGTCCAACTGTGGCCATGCATTCAAGAAGGATAAGTCTCAGTTCCCCACTTGGCATACGGACAAATGCATATTTGCCCTCTTTAGCCATGAGCTGCGCAGATGCTCCTGCTGAGCGAACAAGTACTCCGCCGCGGCCCGGCTCAAGTTCTACGTTGTGTACTACTGTACCAACGGGGATATCCTTAAGCTTAAGAGCATTGCCTGGGCGAATGTCAGAATCCTTGCCTGCAACGACGCTGTCTCCGACATTAAGACCCACGGGAGCAATAATATAACGTTTTTCTCCGTCAAGATAAGAGATCAGTGCAATACGGGCAGAACGGTTGGGATCGTACTCGATAGAGACGACTTTTCCGGGAACTCCCAGTTTGTCTCTTTTAAAGTCAATGATACGATACTTGATCCTTCCGTGGCCGCCGCGATGGCGCATTGTAATACGGCCATTGTTATTGCGTCCCGCTTTCTCACTTAACGATACAACCAGACTCCGCTCCGGCTTTGCCTTTGTTATCTCAGAATAATCAGGCGTTGCCATGTGGCGGCGGCTGGGTGTAGTGGGACGGAATTTCTTGATACCCATCTCTGGTTAACCCCTTTCTGCCTAGGCGCTTGCGCCCTCGAAAAATGCGATCTTTTCACCTTTTGCAAGTGTAATTATCGCTTTCTTCCAGGAACGTGAACGACCCAAAAAGGCACCCATCCGCTTCGGTTTGGAACGGACCTGGATCGTATTTACTCTTACAACTTTTACTTTGAAAACTTCCTCGACCGCTTTACGGATCTCAATCTTGTTCGCTTTGGGAAGCACTTCAAACGTGTACTGTCCAAGTTCCATCATCCGGCTTGTTTTTTCTGTGATTATCGGGCGGACAATAATATCATGTGCTACTGCGTTCATTAACCGAACACCTCCTCGAGCTTTTTGACAGCCTCAGGAGTCGCAATCAGCTGATCATGGTTGAGAAGGTCATAAACGTTGATGCTGTCAACATGCATTACTTCCGCTCCAGGAATGTTTGCAGCAGATTTGACAACTGCCATGTTCGTCTCGTGAAGAACAAAAAGCGGCTTCTTTCCACTGTCGATAGCCGTAAGGAAATCAAGCATCACCTTTGTCTTCGGTGCCTGTACATCAAAGCGCTCAAGAATAAGCATGTTCTCTTCCTGGACCTTAAGGGTCAGGGCGCTGCACAGAGCAAGACGACGGACCTTCTTGTTTACCTTCTGATGGTAGTCTCTCGGGTGCGGACCGTGAGCAACTCCGCCGCCGACCCAAATGGGCGAGCGTGAACTACCTGCACGGGCACGACCTGTATGTTTCTGTCTCCAGGGCTTTTTACCGCCGCCGCGGACATCTCCGCGATCTTTTGTGTTATGAGTTCCAACACGACAGTTAGCCAGATGCGCAACTACAACCTGATGCATAGCTGGCACATGGACAGGGGCACCGAAGACGGCATCTGAGAGTTCAAAATCTCCGATTACCTCGCCTTTGAAATTTACTTCTTTTACTACAGGCATAGTCTTCTGCCTCCCTACTTACGCTGTTTTACGGATCATAATGAGACTGTCGCGAGCTCCGGGAACAGAACCTTTGATCAATATCAGGTTGTTCTCTTCGTCCACTGCAAAAACCTTAAGGTTTTTTGTGGTTACTCGCTCACTTCCCATGTGACCCGCCATCCTCCGGCCTTTAACTACACGACCGGGATAACTGCTGCATCCGATAGAACCGGGGTGACGGTGGGTAACAGAAGCACCATGACTTGCTGGTCCTCCGCCAAATCCATGACGTTTCATTACGCCTGCGGTCCCCTTACCTTTGCTGATGCCTGTGACATCAACAATTTCGCCATTCTGGAACAGAGAAACGGTGATCTCCTGTCCCACCTGGTAGTCCGACGTATTTTCTACGCGGAACTCCCTCAGCCAGCGCTTCGGTGCTGTTCCCTGTTTCTGAAAATAACCCTTCATCGGCTTATTGACCTTAACGGGCTTGATTTCTCCGAAACCGAGCTGCACTGCACTGTAACTGTTCTTTTCAGGTGTCCGGATTCCAACGATGGAGCAAGGTCCTGCCTCGATAACTGTTACCGGCACTGCCTTGCCTTCTTCGTCGAAGACCTGGGTCATCCCTACCTTACGGCCCAGAATCCCCATGCTCATTTGCGTTTCACTCCTTTCAGATCAAACCTTTACAGCTTGATCTGTATATCAACACCGGAAGGCAGATTGAGCTCCATGAGAGCTTCCATCGTCTTCTGTGTCGGGTCGACTATATCTATCAGACGCTTGTGTGTCCTGATCTCAAACTGTTCGCGTGCGTCCTTGTCAACGTGAGGGGACATCAGTATATCGAACTTTTTGATCTCTGTCGGAAGAGGTACCGGCCCGGACACTCTTGCACCAGTACGCTCTGCAGTCTCTGCGATTTGTGTAGCAGAGGCGTCGAGAACGCGATGGTCAAAGGCTTTTAATTTAATACGAATTTTTTTTGCCAAAATATTCCCCTCCTGGGGCTGCTTTATTCTATTATCTCAGTAACGACGCCGGCGCCCACTGTGCGGCCGCCTTCGCGT
>JAXQGB010000016.1:0-15532 GCA_034331105.1 Synergistota bacterium
CAAGAAACAAAGTTTACTTTTATACTTGACAGCTGAGACGGTATCTTGCCGCCGGTGCTCTCCCGGCTGCCCTTACAACTGTTTCACTATCGCTTCATCATTGCTTCACGCGACCGTATTTGTCGCAGTTTCACCATTTAATGGACCCCCGGACGATCCTCCCGGCCCCTCTCTATTGTTTTACCTCATTTTTGCTCTGAAGTATGTCAAAAACGCTTGTCGGTGAGACTGTGTGCCATTTCTTCTGCCAGTGGGTATATCTCATGACCTTTTTCAAAACCCACTCATTGTTTTCATATGACATATAAAATTTGTACATATTTTTTACCGTGTCCACTACATTTGTTTCTGCCTTTGCCTTTTCTGCGGAATCAAAATTATCCGCATAAATTGCAGTTGATTGTTTTACTATAAGCACTCCTGTATCCGGTCCACCGGGTACAGTCGCTTTTTGCATCTCTATGCCAACAGAAGGGTCCACCTTTTCAGAGGTCTTGACCCAGCGTTCAGGCTTATTGCTCTTGCTCTTATGTACGATCGAGTACTGCTCGCCTTTATAGGTTTCAAGCACCTTGGCCATTTCAATTCCACAGTAAGTCTTAAACGAATCATATGTATTTGCGTTTTCACCCTCTGCTGCAAAAACCCGGGAAGCGAAAGCCAAAAATAGTATCAGTAAAAGCAAGGTTTTTTTCATCTTCTCTTCACACCCTTTTGTTAAAATAAGACAGTGCCCGCGCAGATAGATTCTATCACTCCGTTATAATAAGCATAAGGGTCAAGCAGAAAGGAAAATTCGATCCTGTTACAGCAACACACATTAAAAATAATTCAATATTTCAGGTCAACGGAAGGAGCTGGATACGATAAAAAAACGTTTCCATTTGCCATTGTGCTGCTTATCACTGGTGTTCTCAGTATTTTGTTTTGGCAGTTCTACGGCATCATGTGCAGGCATAACCGAGGATGCAAAGCTGACAGATCCTGAATTCTGGATCTCTGTCGCCAAGGACTCTGACAAAGTTATTATGACAGGTGAGCAGATAACAGCATTTAATTTGGAGATCGCCTTAAAATCACCTTCAATTCAGGACCTACATATCCTCCCTGAGACAAATGACGGCGAAGCTCTCAGGGAGACAGCTTCTGATGTAAGTCTCCTTGACAGCAAACTTTATCGCGGCGGGATCCTTTTAAGCGACGAAGAGAAAGAACTTCTAAAAAAAGAACTTAACTTGAGTGTGCTGAGCGGGTCTATCCCAATTCGTTATGGTATTGCTGTCAGGCGCACCGGTCTTCGTGCTCTTCCAATGTCTGAAGGGCTTTTTGACACTCCGGACGATGTTTTCTTTGATAACCTGCAGGAGACTGCAGTAGACCCTGGTGAGCCTTTGATCATCCTTTATGCCAGTGGATCCGGAAATTTCTTCTATGTTCAGATGTACAACTGCAGAGGCTGGATAAGGGCGGAGGACACAGCAGTTACGGACAGGGCAAAGTGGCTTGAGTACCTGCATCCGAAAAAATTCCTTGTTGCTGCGCAACGAAATTTATTTGTCCACTCAGAGGGGGAAGATATCCTTTATCAGATGGGCAGCCGTATGCAAATAAAGGCGAAGTACTCCAACGCATTTATCGTGTTTATTCCCCGCCGCGGGGCAGACGGAAACCTTTATGAGGAGAAGCAGTTTGTTTTTATCAATAACGATAATGTCAGTGAAGGCTTTATTCCGTACACACGCGCCAACCTGATCAGACAAACTTTTAAGTTTTACGGTGCCCCTTACGGTTGGGGAGGCCTTATGGAAAGCGAGGATTGTTCAGGGTTATTGAATGATGTTTATAGGGTCTTTGGAATATTTCTTCCCCGTAACTCAGGCCAGCAGGCTAAAACGGCTGGCGTAAGCACTTCTTTTGAAGGGTTGAGTTCCTCTCAGCGCGATGCCTTGATCTCCGGGGCAGTTTCTGCAGGAGATGGCCTCTTTATGAAGGGGCACGTTATGATATATCTTGGCCGGGACAACGGAGTACACTATGCTATCCATTCCCTCGGCAGCCACACTATCCATTATTCAGACGGCAGAAAGGAAAAACAGCGTATCATGAAAGTAGTTATAAGCGATCTGTCACTTAGGACATGGTCGGCTATCGAGCATATGGATGCTTTAACGAACTCAATTTCGTTCAGATAAAGTTTCAAGCATATACTCTTTTACGTTGAGAAAGCATTTATCCAAGAAAGGGAGTAAGAATTTTTATGAAGAAAATTGTATTTATATCATGCTCTGTCCTGCTCTTTGCTGCATCTTCGTTTGCTGCCTCAGCAGCCCCGCAACCTGACAGAGAGACTCTTTATCAGGGGTCAACAATAGAGGCGCTTTTAGCGGGGAATTATGAGGGCGTCGCTTCTGTCGAAAAGATAAAATCGCAGGGAGACGTCGGCTTGGGGACATTTGCCGGGCTTGACGGAGAGATGATCATACTGGACGGTGTGGTATACAAGGCGGCTAAGACAGGAAAAGTGACTGTCGAAAACGATGATGTGCAAAGCCCGTTTTACGCAGTTACATCTTTTGAGGCAGATATAACTAATAAAATTGGACCTTGCAGCATGGGAATTGATCTGTTGAGAACAAAACTGGATGAACTTCGGAAAAGGGATGATCTGCCGTACGCGATCGTAATCAAGGGGAAATTTCAATCAATAAAAGTACGCAGTGTCGGTCCATATCAGGAGCCGTTTCCCCTCCTTTCCGACGCAATAAAGGAACAGAGCGTATTTGATCACAGCGAAATATCCGGAAGGCTGATGGGGTTTTGGATCCCCGCTTATATGGGCAATACAAATGCTGCAGGTTATCATTTGCACTTTCTTTCAGACGACTGCCAAAAAGGCGGACATGTGCTTGATCTGACTTTAAATGATGCTGAAATCAGCATGGATGAAACCCCTATCCTTCATATCGAATTTGCCCCAAATCCAACAAAACCTTTAGAAATACCGGACAGCTATAAATCATAATTGTATTTATCCCGGCCGCGCGAAGTGGGGATTTGATCGCCGTGAAGCAGTCGTAAAGACAGTCAAGCTGTTAGCAAACATTGACAAGCTATCGGCAAACAGTTGTTACAACCTGAGACCTTAGTCCTTTATCGTCGTCCCCAAGTGCCTTTATCGGGAGAGCACTGTTTTCCGTCAGGAAAACTTTTTAAATTGACCTCAGTGCCCGAACCATTTCGAATGCGCTTTGAGATCGGAGGTCCAGTGTCTCTGGGTCTTGACTATTACTGGATTTACAACGCCTAAACCCAAAGCCGCCGGACTCCCGTTTAGCATCGTCGGGGAGCGACAAGGAGGGGCTATATCATTGATTAATTTGAGTTTCATTCACCATGGCGTGTACGCCATAATTCCCCGCGGCTCGAAAAGCCGCAAATTCTCTGCAGCGCAGGCGCTGCAGATCCCCCTGCACACCTTAAAATAATTGCGTTTTGCGAATCATTACTGTATACTTTTATTTGAAAATTAAGTTATTTAGACAGATATCATTAAACTATTAGGCCTTTTTAAATGATGTCTGAAAAATGTCATATTGACCTGAAAAGCAGTCAAAGCTTCAATATATTCTCTGACATATCGGTTTTTAACAAGAACTCTCTCAGAAGCGGAACTTTAAAAAATCCAGATATTTCCGTAAAGGGTGTTGGCAGATGAAAACTAAAATTATAGATTATTTTGATTTTGAAAAAGCGAATACCTTACTTCAAGGATTTAGCGAATCAACCGGTTTTGTAACTGCCATTCTGGACCTTGATGGAAATATCCTTTCCAAATCGGGATGGACACAAATTTGCAGTGATTTTCACCGGAAGAATAGCGAGACCGCTGCCTATTGTATTTTCAGCGACACCGAATTAGCCAGAAATATAAGAAAAGATGAAAAATATCATTTTTACAAATGTGAGAATGGATTGATCGATGTAGGGCTGCCGATAGTGATAAGGGGAGAGCATGTTGCGAACTTTTTCTCGGGGCAGTTCTTTTTTGAAGAGCCGGATTTTTCTTTCTTTGTAAAACAAGCCCAAAAATATGGATTCGATGAGGAAGCCTATATTGAAGCTCTCAAGGAAGTTCCGGTAGTCTCAAAAGAAAAAGCCGAAACAGTGATCCATTTTTTGGCGAACATTACCCAGATGATCATTGAGATGACAGTTGAAAAGTTGGAACTGACAGAGCTTAATGAAGAGTTTAAAGATACCGGGGCTGCTCTTATTGAGACCCAAAAACAACTTAGCCTTAATTTAAAAGACTTATTGAAATCGCAGAGAATCGCACATGTTGGAACATGGCGGCTGGATCTGGCGACAAATGAGGTATTTGGGACGGAAGAGCTCTATAAAATGCATGGTTTTGATCCTGCTCTGCCGGCCCCGACATACACAGAGATCATGACGTTGTTTACTCCGGAAAGTTGGGAAAGACTGTCGGCATCAATTGATCTGATAAAGATGACCGGTACCCCTTTCGAATTAGAGCTTGAAACCCTAACCAAAGATGGATCAAATGGCTGGATGTGGGTGTGCGGCGAGGCAGAAAAAGATCCGAACGGCAACATTACTTCTCTTTGGGGAACTGCCCGGGACATTCGCGGGAGAAAAAAGAGAGAAGAGTTATTGAGAAAGAGCCTTAGAGAGAATATCTTCAAATCAGAGCTGTTACAAAAAGCTCCGGTGATTGCAGCATTCCATGATAAAGAACAAAACATCGTATGGGCGAATCAGGCATACGAGGAGGCTACCGGGTTATCATTACAGGATATTGTAGGCAAGAAATGCTATTCCATTTGGAATCTTTCCGGGCCGTGTCTGGGCTGTCCGGTACTTACGGCTATAGCCACCGGTGAAAACAGTGAGGCTGAACTGACTCCGCAAAATCAAGACCATTGGCCTGAGTCGCAAGGCAATTGGCTTTCAAAGGCTTCGCCCATCCGCGACGAGGAAGGAAACATAATCGGAGCCATCGAGGTAGCAATTGAAATTACCGACCGAAAGAAAATGGAAAAGGAATTAAAGCAGAGTGAGGAAAGATTCCAACTTTTGTTCAACAAAGCTCCCCTGGGGTATCAATCGCTGGATCAAGAAGGCCGTTTTATTGAGGTCAATCAGAAATGGCTTGATACATTAGGTTATACAAGGGAAGAAGTTATTGGCAAATGGTTTGGTGATTTCCTTTGCCCTGAATGTGTGGAAGGGTTTCGCCAACGCTTTCCTGTATTCAAAGCTCAGGGGTATATTCACAGTGAGTTTGAGATGGTGAGAAAAGACGGACAGCGGCTGGTTATGTCATTCGAGGGAAAGATCGCTTATTCGACCGACGGAGAGTTCAAACAGACACACTGCATACTGCAGGATATTACCAATCAAAGGATGGCCGAGAGGGCGTTGATCGAAAGCGAAGAGCGCTATAAACAATTAAGCGAGCAAAGCCGAACGTTTACGTGGGAAGTTGATGAACAAGGTCTGTTTACTTTTGTCGATCATGTGTGTGGAGAAGTCCTGGGGTACCGTTCTGAAGAGCTGATCCAGAAGAAACATTTCTACGACCTTTGTCCGCAAGAAGAGCGTGATGGATTCAAAAAGAATGCTTTAGATGTATTCGAGCGAAAGGACCTGTTCCATGAGTTGGAAAACAAAGCACTGACAAAAACCGGTGTTATGGTGGTTCTCTCAACTAATGGGCTTCCTATTTTAAAAGATGATGGGAGCCTGCTGGGGTATCGTGGCAGCGACACGGATATCACAGCCAGGAAACAGACCGAGGAAGCTCTGCGAAAGAGCGAGGAGAGATTTAGGGTCGTGCAGGAGATATCTCCTGACGGATTTACCATCCTTCATCCCGTGCGCAACGAAACAGGTGAGATCATTGACTTCACATGGGTTTATGAAAATCGGGCCATCGCACTTATAAACCAAACAGATCCTCAGGAAATAATCGGCAAAAGGTTGCTGGACCTTTTTCCGGATCATAGCGGAACAGTTATTTTTGAAGCATATAAGCATGTAGCAAACACAGGGGAAACTAAAATATTAGAAGAGATCAATGCCGGAGAGGTAATTTCCAAACCGGCATGGCTGCGCTTGGTAGTCGTATCGATGGGTGAAGAGATCGCCATCCATACTCAGAACATCACGGAACGTAAGGAAGCAGAAAAAACTTCCAAAGAAAACGTTTACAGATTCCAGTCCCTGTTTAATGAAATGTCTGCAGGTGCAGCCATTTACAAAGTTCTTAATGACGGACAATATGGAAAAGATTACATTATCCAGGATTTCAATAAGGCTGCCCTTAAGGCAGAAGGAAAAGAAAAAACAGAGGTATTGGGAAAAAGTCTGTATGATCTTCGGCCAAAAATTGACGAATATGGATTGATCCCGGTTTTTCAAAAAGTATGGGAAACAGGCGAACCGGCCTATTACCCAAGCAAAATTTATGTTGACGATAAATTCTCCAATTGGTACGAGAATCGTGTCTATAAGCTGCCATCAGGAGAAATTGTAGCTATTTTCGAAGATGTAACTGAGAAGAGCCTTGCAGAGGAAGCTGTCAGAAAACAGAACGATCTTTTTGCTTCTCTGCTGAAAATTCTTCCTGTCGGAGTTTTCATGGTCGATTCAGCGGAGGGGAAACCCTTAGTCGTAAATGAAACCGGAAAAGCTTTATTGGGCAGCGGGATCCTTCCTGATGCGAATGAGCATAATCTTTCTGAAGTTTATAAGGCATATAAGGGCGATACTCAAAAACAATATCCCGCAACTGAAATGCCGATCACTTTGGGTATGAAAGGCATCAAATCTCATATCGACGACATGGTAGTTGAGCGTTCTGATGGATCAAGAATACTTTTGGAGGTATTCGGTACCCCTGTCAATGACATCCAAGGCAAACCCTGGGCCAGCCTTGTTACTTTCATGGATATAACAGATCGCAAGAAGGCAGAAAATGAACTGCTCTATTTAAGCTACCATGACCACCTCACGGGGTTATATAACAGAAGATACTTTGAACAGGAATTAAAAAAATTAGACACGCCCGAAAACCTTCCATTGTCGATCATTATGTTTGATGTAAACGGATTGAAGCTGGTCAACGATTCCTTTGGACACGATCTGGGAGATGTTCTGCTTAAAAAGTCCGCGGAAGCGATCAAAAAGGCATGCCGCGAAGATGACATTGCTTCCAGGATCGGCGGTGACGAATTTGTTGTCCTGTTGCCAAAGACTGCAGCTCCTGAAGCATTGCAGATCTCAAATTTTATAAAAGAGCTGGCATCTAATGAAAAGGTGGCAAATATGGATTTGTCACTTTCCTATGGGTATGACACGAAGAAAACGGAGAAACAGTCAATTGTCGAGATCATTGCTAACGCCGAAAACCATATGTATAGACACAAGCTGTATGAGCGTTCAAGTATCAGAAGCAAAATAACAGATCTGATCATGAACACATTATTTGAAAAAAGCAACCGGGAGGCTGCACATTCAAATAGAGTGAGCAGGATTTGTCAGGCTATAGCTTCTAAAATGAATATGGATAAGGATGCTGTAAATAAGATGAAAATCGCCGGGCTGATCCATGATATTGGCAAAATAGGAGTCGATGAAAGGATCCTGAATAAACCGGGAAACCTGACCATTGATGAAAGAGGCCACATTGAAAGACATCCGGAGATCGGTTGGAGGCTGCTAAGTTCAACAGATGAATTTTCGGAATTAGCAAAGTTTGTCCTAAGTCATCATGAAAATTGGGATGGCAGTGGATATCCGAATGGGCTCAAGGGTGAAGCAATACCGCTTGAAGCAAGGATAATCAGTGTTGCCGATACCTATGATGCAATGACCAGCGAAAGAAGTTACCGAAATAAAATGGACAAAGAGGAAGCCGTTAAAGAGCTGAAGATGTGCTCCGGAACACAATTTGACCCTGAAATCGTGGATGTGTTCGTAAATCAAGTATTGTCAGATGAAATCTTCAGGTGAGTCGTAATTCCACCAGGCGCTGAAAGTTAATTTTCCCCTCTTCATAAATTTTATTCTAATATAGGACTAAGCATTTATCTTAAGTTATTAGTAAAGGAGCTCATTCTCGTGATGGATCTTGAACAGTACCAACTGATCGTTGATTCTTCTCCAAACATGATATGGAGAGCTGATCTTAGTACGGGATGCGATTACTTTAATAAAACATGGCTCAATTTCACAGGGCACACTATGGAAGAAGAATATGGATTTGGATGGGCTGAAGGTGTTCACCCAGACGATTTAGACAGATGCGTGAAAATCTTTCTTGATAATTTTAAACTGCAGCGTCCGTTTGAAATGGACTATCGTCTCAAAAGATACGACGGCCAATACAGATGGATCAATGATCGAGGGGTCCCTTTTTACGACAAAAATAATATTTTTATTGGTTTTATCGGCAGCTGTATGGATGTTACAGACAAAGTTGAAGGCCAATTACTCAAGGAAATGGCGCAAAATGATGCTTTGTGTCAAACCTATAATCGACAATATTCTCATCAATTACTGACAGAGGTTTTCAACAAAGCACGAGGAGATGGCCTGCCATTTGCCATTTTAATGATGGATATTGATGATTTTAAAAACATTAATGATAAATATGGACACAGGGCCGGAGATATTGTTCTGACAAAAGTGGCTGCCACAGCAAAAAGTGAGATGCGTGGTTTTGATATCCTTGGGCGTTATGGCGGAGATGAATTCATAATTGGTTTGGTACATGCGAATTCAGAAGCAGCAGTCATGGTCGCTGAGCGGATCAGGACTGCCAATGCAGAAGCAGAGATAAACATTTCTGAGGCAACGCCG
The DNA here is from genome assembly GCA_034331105.1 of Synergistota bacterium. GTDB lineage: Bacteria > Synergistota > Synergistia > Synergistales > Synergistaceae > Caenicola. Next base: position 8,887 of record JAXQGB010000016.1, read on the forward strand.
GTCAAGGTTTCTGTAAGCATTGGAGTGAAATGTCTCCAAGATGAGATGACCCTTGATGAACTCATCAATAATGCGGATAAAAAGTTATACGAGGCAAAAGCAGAAGGTAAGAACATAGTCAAAGGATGATGACGACGCACTTTTGGTTTTAGCGATAGCCTCCTAATATCGCAATTGGGATAGAGAACAGATGATGACGACGCAATACGCAGCGGAGCCTTTCGAAGGCGTATACCAATACGTCGAAGGAAGGCTCTGCAAGTGTTGCTAAGTCAGTGCTGTGCTTTTAGGTTTTAGCGATAGCGTCTCCAAAATTGCAATTGGGGCAGATCGGAGATGATAGCGACGCGCTTTTGGTTTTAGCGATAGCCTCCTAATATCGCAATTGGGATAGAGAACAGATGATGACGACGCAATGCGCAGCGGAGCCTTTCGAAGGCGTATATCAATACGTCGAAGGGAGGCTCCGCAAGCCTTGCTAAGTCAGCGCTGTTATATATCCCAATTGCCCCAATTGCTTATCTTCTTGCCGACATAAAAGACATACCCATAGTACCGCTTGTATTTTTCATACAGTTCTGCCTCGCGCCTCATGAACGCGATCATATTCTCAGCGGCCTTATTCCCAGCATGCATTTTCAGGAATTCCTTCTGCCTGGCTTTTTGCGGGGCAAAATAATTTTCTGTCCAGCAGGTTTCGGGCAGCGTAAATGCGGCGACGGGAATGTATCCTGTTTTTTGCATGATGGAAATATTATGCCCTATCGTGCTGATCTCCGGGACTGCGTCTGTCCACCATTTCTCAATTTCAGCGGGACGCTCGTCGGTAAACCAGGACTCATATGTCACGGCAACGTATCCGTCTTTTTTAAGGAAGCGGTTCCAGTGAGCCAGGCCTTTTTCAAAACCTATATTGCCGATGGCTCCCTCAGACCATATGATATCGAATTCTTCGTCCCCAAACGTCAGATCATCCATTGATCCGACAATGCCCTTGACCCTGTTTTGCAAGCCGAGTTTTTCGGCTTTTGCGTTAAGTTTGTCGATCGAACCGGGAAAAAGGTCCAGTGCGGTGACGGTGGCTTCTGTGTTTTGTGCCAGGACCATTGTCTGAAAACCTGTGCCGCAGCCCAGATCTGCTATTTTTGTTTTATCTGAAAGGTTCAGTATAAAACTCAACGCCCTGATCGTTTCTTCGGGACTGCCGGGCCCCTGGCGTTCAAGTTCTATGAAAAATTCATTTATGAGTGCAAAATCAAATTCGTGGATCGTCATATCTTCCATTGTCATACTCCTTTTCTTCGTCTACTGATTTGTGTCGCACCGGTCATTACTTGTCTTTACGCGGTGCGGAGTTCTTTTCTATAAAACGCTCTATGTGTACCGTTAGCAACTTAGCGGGCTCTTTATTCTCAGGCAACGCATCCGAAATACTAAGCAGCAGATAAAACGGCGCATAAAACTCAAGTGCAAGCTGTTTCGGATCGCTTTTGTCCCAAATACCCCTTTCCATCATTTCACGGAATAGATCTTCTATATAACCGACCGGTCCGCTTACAAGGCATTTTTGATAGAGTTCGGCAATTTCCGGGTTTCTGTATTGCTCTAATATAAGCATTTTTCGGAAATTACGGGCAAATTCATCCTCCGTCAAAAAATGAAACTGCGCTTCGATGAATGCCGTGATCTTATCCATATCAGTATTCCGGTAGGCCTCAGGTGACCTGTCAAATGTTTCCTCCGGCACTTCAAACTTTTTCGCTCTTTCAGCATCGATCTGATACATACGCTCCACAATGCTGTCGAATATATCCCGTTTATTCTTATAGTGCCTGTATAAAGCTCCTTTTGTTATGCTAAGCTCCCCGGCGATATCGCTGACTGAAGCGGCCTCATATCCATCCCGCGCAAACAGGCGGAGCGCAGCGTGCAAAATATTTTCTTTTGTGTCGGCCATCCAGGGATCCTCCTTATGTAGTAAACGTTCGTTCACTAGTATTATAGTTAACGAGCGTTTACTTGTCAACTCCATAAGACTCGACGAAGTGGCAAATTCCCCCGCGGTATATAATACCCATATGAAATCTGTAGATTCCTTGACTGTGCATTATGTACAGAGTTAACCGGAGGTGTAAGTCATGCGGCAGAAGATAGCGTTCATTGGATCGGGACATATTGCTGAGATACTGATCAACAGATTTATTGAGAGCGGTGCTGCTGAGGGTCCTTCAATCGTTGTATCAGAACCTGATGTCTTGAGAACGGCAGAATTAGAATTGAGATATGGAATAAGCGCTGCTAAGGATAATGCCGATGCGGCGAACTCTTGTGACATTATCTTCATATGCGTCCGCCCCCACGTTGTGCCGTCAGTCATCAACGACCTTAAGTCTGTAAATATGGATAAAAAGATCCTTATCTCAGTCGCGGCAGGGATCCCTCTCTCACTTTATGAGAGTTCGATAGAAAACATCAAAGCAGTAAGGATACTTCCCAACCCGCCCAGCAGGGTGGGAGAGGGTGCAGTGCCTGTGACATTAAACGGGAACATCACCCCGGAAGAAAAGACCGATGTGCTTGCCCTGATCAGTACTCTGGGCAGATGCTTCAGCGTTTCGGAGGACAAAATAGACATATTTACCTCTTTGACCAGCCCTGCACCTGTCCTCTGTTATTTCGAATCGATGATCGATTCCGCAGTTTTGTGCGGCCTGGACTATAAAACTTCAGTTGAAATGGTTTTCCAGACGATCAAAGGATGCCTGAAGATGTGGGAAGAGAGCGGAGCAGACATAAATGAACTGATCACCCAGGCGTGTACGCCGGCAGGGACTTCGGTAGAGAGCCTCCGCGTGATGGACAGGATGTGCTTCAGGTCGGCGGTTAAGGAATCATACTATGCTGCTTGGCAAAAATCGTGCAATTGGCGCAATTGAGATTTATAGCGGCGCTGACTTAGCAAGGCTTGCGGAGCCTCACTTCGACGTATTGAAATACGCCTTTGTGAGACTCCGCTACGCATTGCGTCGTCATCACTCGCTATAAATCCCAATTGCGGCAAGTGGGGTAGATAGCGGCGCTGACTTAGCAACACTCAAAATCCTTCACTTCGACGTATCTTTCAATACTTTGGCGAAGTGCGGCATGGTGATGCCGCGCGAAGTGGCGATTCCATCGCCGCGAAGCAGTGGCGAAGCAATTGTGAAGAACTAAGGACCAACTGATTTCCAATCGATTCCCTACTGACTCCCGCCGGATGTTTTTTCGGCAGATCCTTGCGTCGTCATCACTCGCTCTAAATCCCAATTGCGGCAAGTGGGGCATCTCGCGGCGCTGACTTAGCAAGGCTTGCGGAGCCTCACTTCGACGTATCTTTCAATACTTTGGCGAAGTGCGGCATGGTGATGCCGCGCGAAGTGGCGATTCCATCGCCGGAAAGCGGTTGGGAAGCAGTTGTAGGGGCAGTCAAACTATCGTCAAACGTCGTCAAACAATCGCAGATACGGGCGGAGAGGGTTTCCATTGGAGGATGGGATCATATGAGCAGTATTGAGAAAGAGAGGCATATGGAATATTGCAGAAGCATTATTGAAGGCGTGGAGATCAAGCTGTGCTCAAACGATCCCCATGCATACAAGGCCCATGTCCATAATGAACTTACACTGGGTTATATCATAGAAGGATCCACCGACTTAAAATTGAACGACAGGACTATCCACTATGAAACAGGCGACGGCGTGATTATTCCGCCGTTGATGACTCACTGCTGCTCACCTAAAGATCTCGATCACTGGGCATACACGATTTTATATGTTGATCCCGGCTATTATGGCGATTTAATAAGATTTGATCAGGCAAAAAAATTAACAGGCGATCGAGTACAAAAATTAATAGGCTTTATCGAACAGCTGCTGAACGAAAAGATCCCGGACACCTTGGAAAATATCCTTATTGAACTATTGATAGAGTTTGCAGAAAAAGACATTACGAAAGCTGCAGCTTCAAATATATCGGATATTGCGGCAACGATTCGTGAATATATCTTAAATAACGTAAAGGACGTCATTACATTGGATAAGCTTCAGCAATTGACCGGACTCAACAAGTTCACGATAATAAGGAATTTTAAAAAATCTTATCTAACCACACCTGCGGCATACCATTTACAACATAGGGTAGCGGAAGCAAAAAGGTTGTTAGGCAAAGGCACAGACGTTTTCGAAATATGTGAGGCATTAAACTTTTACGACCAGGCTCATCTGATACGGGAATTTAAAAAAATGTATGGGACCACACCGGCAACATATTTAGGGCAATTAAAAGGATAGTGTCAATTTTATACAATACAGCTCCTTAATATTTGCTAACCTTGACCCAGCTGAATATAAGGAGTGAGCTTATGAACAGGATCAAATTAGTTCTTGTTATGGTCATATGGGGCAGTTTGGGAGTTTTTACAAGATCCATTCCCTTGTCTGCGCTGAGCCTGGCTTTCCTAAGGGCATTGATCGCGCTGCCGGTCCTTTTTGCGGTATTGAAAATGAAAAAGACTGAAACGGTGGAATGGCGGCTTTTAAAGCCTTACATCATTTCGGGCTCGTTACTGGGCTTTGGCTGGCTGACTTTATTCTATGGATATAAGCATACAAGTATCTCATCAGCTGTGATCATCTATAACATGTGTCCGGTCTATGTGATGATAGCCGCTCCTCTTTTACTAAAAGAGACCATTTCAAAGATTCAGATCGCTGTGGTTTTCTTCTCATTTCTGGGGCTGTTTATGATCGTCGGACAAAATCTGTCAGAGGGATACGGGTACTTGGGAATGGCACTCAGTGCAGTTTCAGGAATTCTCTATGCAACAATTATCCTTATTAACCGGAGCATAAGATCCAGGGTGGATAATCAAATCGGGACTTTCGTACAAATATTTGCAGCGATGATAGTTTTACTGCCATTTGTACTGGCAGAAGGGAATATATTAACGGTTCGGGATCTGGATGCTGCCGCAATCATTTATACCATTCTGTTAGGCGTATTGCATACCGGTATCGTCTATACCATATTCTTCTCCCTGACCACACAGATGAGATCTGTTGAGATAGTGCTCTACAGTTACCTGGAGCCCTTATTCGGCATCTTATTCAGCGTGATCTTCGTCGGAGAGAAGCTGACAGTCCTTCAAATCATCGGTGGGATCCTTATATTGGGTTCAACATACGTTGGGGAAGTACTTAAAGATAAGAAAAAACCGGTCTTACCCTCACCCATGCAAACATGACCGCGATAGTCACCATTGCGGCTCAGAAGTCGTAAATATAGCCCGAAGTCTGTAAATTCCCCAAATTAGACTTCTGCGGATAATATTTTAAGGAAAAGTTGAGCTATCTCAGGATCAAATTGCGTGCCGGAATTTGCTGTGATTTCTTTTGCAGCTTCCTCCTTTGTCATGGCAGTTCGATAGGCCCTGTCATTTGTCATTGCATCATATGAATCAACGATAGAGACTATCCGGGCTAAGAGAGGGATATCATGACCTTTTATGCCCTGGGGGTATCCTTTACCGTCCCATCTTTCATGATGGCAAAGGATATCATTGGCAATCGGGATCAAATCAGAGGTAGCTTGTGCGATCCTAAAACCGGCTTCCGGATGTTTTCTCATTTCGATCCATTCATCTGAAGTCAGTTTGCCGGGCTTTGATAAAATATGTGCTGCAATACTCATCTTACCAATGTCATGCAAAGTGGATAAAAGTTCCAATTCATTTAGCTGGTCATCAGTAAGAAACATTGCCAGCCCGATAGACCTTGATCGTTTGACCATTCTTTCCGCATGTTCTTCAGTTTCCTGACTTTTCTCGAACATCATTGCTTTTATAGATCTTATTAATGAGCTGTGAGCGCTTTGACTCTCTAACATTTTTTGTTTGTACATTGATTCCTCAGCGGACATCAATATAAAATCCATAGTTTCAGCTTCATTGTTTCTGGTTGCGTGGCCAAGACTAAGGCTGGGATAAATAATGTGACCAATAAAACTATAATTTTTACACTTTTCATTTATAAGGTCACATATAGATTGAACTTCTTCACTCCCTGTGTCAGGAAGAATAATTCCAAATTCATCTCCGCCAATTCTTGCAACTATGTCGTTTTTTCTGGAGCAACTCTTTAAAATCATTGCTGTTTGAGAAAGAACTTCATCTCCTTGAGCATGACCAAACCCGTCATTTATTAATTTCAGGCCATTAACATCTCCCATAATAATTGAAACAGGGAATTCTTTTAGTGTTTCAAAACGTTTTTTTTCCTCTTCAAAATAAATTCTATTATAAAGTCCGGTCAAGAAGTCATGGCGGCTAACAAATAAAATTTCTTCGTTTTGGATTTCAAGTTCTTTATTGGCAAGGATCAACTCAGCCGCTCTTTCTGCTTTCTCCTGGTTTTGAAAAACAAGTTCTTTGTTTGCAATAACCAATTCAGCAGAACGTTTTTCTTTTTCCTCGTTCTGGAAAACCAGTTCTTCGTTTGCAATAACTAATTCAGCCGCCCTTTCTGCTTTCTCATGGTTTTGAAAAACAAGTTCTTTGTTTGCAATAACCAATTCAGCAGAACGTTTTTCTTTTTCCTCGTTCTGGAAAACC
>JAXQGB010000016.1:15632-35173 GCA_034331105.1 Synergistota bacterium
TAACTAATTCAGCCGCCCTTTCTGCTTTCTCATGGTTTTGAAAAACAAGTTCTTCATTTGCAATAACCAGTTCAGCAGCACGTTTTTCTTTTTCCTCGCTCTGGAAAACAAGTTCTTTGTTTGCAATGACCAGTTCAGCAGCACGTTTTTCTTTTTCTTCGCTCTGGAAAACCAGTTCTTTGTTTGCAATGACCAATTCAGCAGCACGTTTTGCTTTCTCTTCTTTTTTTAAATCAAGCTCTTTGGCCATGTCCTCAAGTTGATTGATGACAGTTCTATCTTTTTCCCTATGATCATTATCGGTATCACTCATCGCATATCACCTGCTGTTCCAATTTCTCTGCGTATCAAAAATAAGATGCTCGCCACTAACCTAGTTTAAGGAAACAATTTAAATTGCTGTATTTAAATTAGTTTTTTATTAATAGTAATTTATTGGAAAATATTGCACTTAAAATGTTTGATTTTCTCTTGTATTCCTAGCTCATCTATAAGTATTTTTGAGACAAACCAAATCAAAAAACAGAGTGAAGACCTAATTGTTTTCAAAATTATTGACTTCACAAAACATTGATAGTATATTCAAATATTTTACACTTTGATAAAAAATATAATAAGATTAAATATACGTAATTATATTTTAATTTATGCGCAATATTTTTATAGGAGTCACATATAATTCATATTTGTCTGGATATGTGAAGTTTCACGGGCTTAAATGATATTCGTTCAAAAGCATTTTCCAGTCTGAGGAATAGTGGGACAGGGGGGTCTGTGTTTTCAGGTCCGCTGACAATTCTTTGCCGGCGTTGACATAAAATCTTCAGCAGTAAATAAGGTCTTATTATTTACCGTGCATTGCACCGTGATTCCCCGCAGCATAGAGGCTGCAAATTCACCGCCGGATGGGACTCCCGGCAGATCCTTGCGTCATCATCCACAATCTTTTTCCAAAAAAAGAACAGGATCCGAAAGCCGAAGCTTTAGCGGATCCTGTCGACGAGATCGGTTACGGAAAACCGCAACTGTCTCAATGATCAATATTATACCGACCCTGTCTTTTTTTAATCAAGTGAGCAATTGCAATTTTGGAGAGGCTATCAAAGAGTCGTGGATCTTCAAGCCGCGGTGAATTTACAGCATAAGTAACGCTGCTGGGAATTTACGAGAAAAACACTCGTTGGAAATTTGCTGAAGGGACTATTCAGCGGTGAATTTGCCCTTAAATCTTGAATTCTCTGCGATGCGAAGCGATGCAAATTCTTTAGCGACATATGTCGCGAATTCCCAGCAGCGCAGGCGCTGCAAATCCCCCTAATTGGCGGCAAGAAAATCTGATAAAGAGACAAACCCAAGTTTTCGCCGTTTTGCCAACATTTTACTCCAGATCAAATTGCCCTGTACCTCATCTATAAAGCCGCGTTCCAACGCCTCTTTGAGGATGTCACCTGTTGTGAGGTGTTGTAAGCCATAATCACTCACATAATCGGCAATGTCTTTTAGGTTATTGCTTGCCAGGATCCCATCGTTGCATTTGGCAAGTGCGATCGCGGCAGCCTCTCCCTTACCGATAATTTTATGCCCTGCATCCGGTTCTGAGGTGAGCTTGCGATAAATGGTATATGCTTTCGTGTCGGACTCTATTGATATTTGCACGGCATTACCTGAACTTAACAACAAATCGACTCGTCTCCGAAGGTGCTCTACGCCGGGAGAGGAAAGCTCTATGTAAACATGCATGGGGATCATAATTCTTCCCAGGTAAAGTTTTACGAGAAGACTTTCGTCTCCGGTCCACAAAAAAGCTGAAAGGCAGTCATTATCAAAGAAGAGAGGCTCAGTCAATTACTTCCTCACCTTCTTCATTGCCGCCATAAACCAGATCAGAGCGAAATGCAGTGAGGAGCAACTCTTCATATTTTCCATCAGAGACTAGTCCTCTTTTTAAAACTTGTTCCGCCTGGTCGATATAATTGCCATAAGTCATATACTGTTTTTCGGCAGGCAGTGGTTTGTAGAGCTCGGTACTGTATCCCATGCTTTCCGCAAATCGCCGGACACCTTCCGACATCATCGCATCAGCTGCATCTGCATTCAGCAGCTTGTCTTGCCTAAGACGTATGACAGCAGCCTGATGGCTGACTTGAAAATACTGCTCTAATCTGATCACATCATGAATTGAAAGATCATCGCTGTTGTTTTTTGCTTTCAGCATTTCAACCTTTGTTTGAAGTGCCGCAGCCGGCATGAGGAAATAGGACGCAAACAAGTCTGCCTCTTTCTCGGTTTCCTGACCCATACCGATTTTTTGGGCACAAACCGCTGTCATATTATTATCGAAATATAAATGGTACAACTCGTGGGCTAATGAAAAGCGCTGCCGCCCTACGGTCATCAAAGAGTTGATCGCTATGACATTATTGCCGGCAGCACCTTTCAGGCAGATCCCGCTTAGATTTTCACCCATCGGATAATAGACGATCGTTAGTTGTTCGATGTCCTGCGCAAGTGCAAAAATATCAATGGGTGAATTGGCATCTTCGCCAAGTTTCGTTCTAAGTTTAATTGATTTTGTCATAATATCGGCAGTGCAGATCATCTTTGCTCTCCTGCAAGCAAATCAGCCATAAATTCAGAGTTGAGTGCGATGCGATTTATTGCACTGACAGCCTCCATATCTACTGTTGTCAGTTCTCCTGCCCGCAAAGCAAATTTAAGCGGGCTGACCGGCAAAGAGTCTTCTTCAAAGTCCAACATACTTACTCCGTACAGAGCAGCAAGTTTTTCAAGCATCTCCACCGAAAGGCTGCGTTCGCCATTTTCAGCTTTTGAGATCAGGCTTTGATCAACACCAAGGAAACAGGCGATATTAGCTTGACTCAATCCACTGTTCTTCCGAAATTCTTTTATTCGTTCAGCGATCATATTAATTTTACTCATATCACTCATCCTTTCCATCGTCATTATTATATGCTTCGTTTGTCATAAAAACAATAGTAATTTAATTAAATTTTATGACACACCTTATGGGGGGGCTGCGGCTTTTCAAGCCGCGGGGAATATGCTAGAAATGCACTTGGGTGAATTTACGAGAAAAACACTCGTGTTGAATTTGCTGAAGGGACTATTCAGCGTTTAATTTGCCCTTAAATCATTAATTCTCCGCCTGACTCAGTCAAGCAAATTCTCCAGCGAAGACGATCTCTTCATGCCACTACAACCGTTTCACTACTGCTTAACTATAGTTTCACGCCGATGGTTTTCCGGCAGCTTCACCATTGTAAAGTCGCGAATTCCCCGCAGCCCATAGGCTGCAAATTCCCCGTCGCGTAGACGCGGCAGATCCCTTCATTGCCTATAGGATCGTGAAACTGCGACAAATGCGGTCGCGTGAAAGAGCGGGGGAGTGGTCAGGTCTTACCCCTATGGTGCTGCAAAAAAAGGGGTCTTCGGCAAAAGCCAAAAACCCCTGATGTCTAACCTATAAACCGTCCAAAAGTATAACCTTTGTACAGTTACTTGTTATAGCTGAAAAGGTTACTTTTTCCCGCCGCCGTTGCCGCCGCCGTTGCCGTTGCCGCCACCGTTGCCATTACCGCCGCCGTTGCCGCCCGCATTGGAATTATTGGAGTTACCAGCATTTAGCCCCTTCTGATTTGAGCCCCTGTTGTTTTCTTTCTCCATATTCTTAAGCGAATTTTCAACGGCATGAGTATTTCTGTTAACATCAGAGACTTTCACTCCGTAAGTTGCGGCTATCTCGCCCCAGCCCATAGCTGCCCTCATACCAAGCAACTCACTCACTGTCACACCCGACAGCGAAGAGATACCATATGCTGTTGATATCTCGCCGTAACCGAGAGATGCAGCATGCAGATCAGCTATCTCCTGTGAGGTAACGGTCATATTGTAAGTTTCTGAAATGGAGTTTGCGACCCTTTCATCCTGGGCGTTAGGTGCAGCTATAGTTTCTGTTGTTGCCGCAAAAGATGCAATGGGAGCAATAAACAGCATCGCGATAACCAACATGGTCACTATAAGTTTTTTCATATCCATGTAATATTCCTCCTTCAAATCTATCAAATTCCATTGTACTCCTCTGCTGAATTTATGCATCGGCAAACACACACTAATGCTCCGGCAATGGTAAAACACGTAGTTCGCGCATAATCAATTTATGTCTTGATCCTATGGAAGAGGGTAGTGCTTAATGAAAAAGTTTGAAGACCTGCCGGCCTTTTAATGCAATTGCCGGCAAGTTTCAAAAATTATCCCCGGCAATTAAAAATCACAGGTAAATGCACCTATCACGGCTTCTTGCCGATCATGCCCGCCTTGAGCATATCAGCACTCCGACTGCAAAATAGTGGTGCAGGATCAAATTCCAACCGGCGTTTAGGTCATTTTTATCCCGGTGTTGGCAATACCAGCCTGTGAGAGCAATAGAAAATATAAAGCCAATAAAACTGGGCGGGGATCATCCCGCCCAGTTTTTATTCTGTTGTGCTGCTAAAAGCTTACGTTGGTACGGAATCGGACAACGCTCTCTTTTCCGTTTACGTGGTTGAACGCGCCCTGGCCGTGGTCGACCTGGTCATAAACAAGCTCAAATGCGACAGCCGGTGAATACTGGAGCTTCACTCCGACTCCCCACTCGTCTGCATTATCTATTCCTATAGTGTCAGACTTAAAGTTTGCATAGCGGAGGAATGTGCTCCACTTATCGTTCCACTGCTGTCCGGCACGCGCAAAAAAGAGCTTTGATGTTCCGTTGTCCTTACGCAGGTTAAACCCGATATCATCGTATCCGCTTCCTCCAATACTGTAACGGTCGTTGTTTGCTCCCCAGAAGTTATTGTCCTGCTGGCTGTATTCCACCCAGAGGTCGGTGAACTTCAGGACTTCCTGTTTTACGTCAAGCACTACTTTCCATGCCTTGGGCTTGTTTTCAAACCCTGCGGCAAGATCAGTGCCAAGATCCTGCATGTAGTAAATACCTTTTACCGATATTGCAGGTGTAAAACTGTAGCTCATATATCCGGCATAGGTATTTGAGTTCCAGTCTCCTGCAGCGAAATTATCTTCAACAAGCCAGTAGCCGGTAAGGCCTGCGAAGAACTTCTCTGAGGGTTGCCAGTTGAGGTCGAGCGCGTAGAGCATATGGGATTCTGCAAACCTTGTCCAATCGGCATTGGCAATACTGTCTTTGTTAAAATTGCGTCCTGCCACAAGCGTAGTGTCAAGGCTGCCGAACTTCTTGCCAAACCTGAATCCGTCTGCGCGTAAATCTCCGAAGAGAGCCGTATTGTCTATGTAAAGTCCCTTTTCGTCCTCAAAGTCAACTCCGAAACGGCCAACGCGGAATGCTACGCTGTAAGGCAGTTCTGTATCAAGGAACATGCGCGCCCAGCGGGCTCCGTTAAGATCGCCGCGTCCCGTGTCATTGGAGTTGTCGCTGCCTGTACGCATTTCGGCAAAGAAACTTGTCTTATCGTCGATCTGCTTGGTCAGGTAGAGACGGAAACGTTCCTTATTGAATTCGATTTTGTCGCCGGAACGGTTGTACAGATATAGGCTGTTATCGCTGTTCGCAAACTTCGCGTCGAAACGGAATGTCCCGCGGATATTCCATCCGCCGACCCCGTCTTCAAGCACTGCAACGCGCCTGTCGATCTTCTCTGACTTAACTCCGAGGGCATCAAGCTCGTCCTTGAACTCCATAACGAGTTTCTTGAGCATCTCAAGGTCCTGCTTTGACGCCTTCTCAATGTCTACCTTTGCCAGTGACCTTGCTACCACAGACGCCATCTCGTAACGGGTCGCATGTTGAGCTCCGCTGTATGTCCCGTCTTGATAACCGGATACTACTCCGCGTGCGGCAAGCTGAGCAACCGCGTCATATGCCCAGTGACCCGCAGGTACGTCCATAAACGGATTTGCTGCAAACGCAGTTCCTCCGAATACCATGAGCGCGCAAAGAGACGCTGCAAATATTGCTGAATATCGTTTCTTCATACTTTTAATTCCTCTCTGAGCTTATGTGCTATGTCCGTTATATTTATTACGGACTCCAACAGTCTTTTCGCCAGAGGGGAATACTTTACATAACGTTTTCGGCTCCATAAGTCTCCAAGGTTTCCTTACCTCGCCTACCAACGTTTTTTTAAGATATCCGCCCCGTTTTGCCTGTTGCTTCTGTCCGATACCGCAATAATTATTTACCGGGTACCGTTTTTATCTTCTTCGTTATCCGGGGCAGGATCATTCTTATGCATATCGAAATAAGTGAGAATATCCATTCGATGAAACACGCCCGATAAAGCAGAATTAAGTTTACAATTTTGAGGAAGTAAAGATATTACAAAGCCATTAGGACTCCTTTATACTAAATGTGACCAATACACTTACAAAAAGGAGAATCCCAATGACTTTGAAGAAGAATAACACAGGACTTAAAGAATTGCTACTGAAGTGTTTGTCTGATCCTCGTATCGGCTGCAGGAGCGGCTATAGGCCAAGAAGACTTGATACGCGGATGGGAACGATGTATCTCATGTTTGTATAACAGGGAGAAGATCAGTCCTGATCTGATGAGGGGTGATCCGGCCAGATGATCTAAGGCTAATTCTTCATTAATTTCTTTCTGTGAGATCGCGCGATAGAAAACAACTCTCCGCCTGACTCAGTCAGGCAAATTCACCAGGCCTGCCCCTTGCCCCCTACAACCGTTTCAGTACCGCTTCACTATAGTTTCACGCCGACGGTATTCCGGCAGCTTCACCACTGTAAAGGCGAATTTACCGCAGTGCAGACGCTGCAAATTCCCCGGCGTATGCTCCTCCCGGCGTTGATCCGACAGCCTTTTTGCAATTTGAGGGATTTTCCGTTGCAAAGCCGGGACTTTTAGCTTACAACAAACAGAATAAAGAGTTGATTCACTGATCGTTGACTATTTATATGCAGGGAGCAGATGGAATGATCGCAAATCAATGGTATGCAATACTGCCATCAAAAGCAGTCAAGGCTGACCGGATCACGGGCGTAAAACGCATGGGTCTGGATCTGGCGTTATTCAGAAACAGCAAAGGCGAACTTGGCTGTGTGGTCGACCAATGCACCCATCGCGGCGCTGCGCTCAGCCTGGGCAAGGTCAAGGATGACTGCATCCAATGCCCTTTCCATGGACTTGAATTTAATAAAATCGGCCAATGTACTTTTATTCCCGCAAATGGGACATCCTCTGCCGCTGACATCAGTCGGTACAATGTCAGGCACTATCCCGTCAGGGAAGGAAACGGCATCATCTATATCTGGTATGGCGACCAGGAAAAAATTACAGATGACCTTCCCTTTTTTTATAAGGATATCGATGCTTCTTACGTCTTCAGCGAAATTGAAGATCACTGGAATTCCCACTATTCAAGATGCATTGAAAACCAATTGGATGTAGTGCATCTTCCTTTCGTACATAAAAGCACCATCGGAAGAGGAAATAAGACCCTGGTAAATGGCCCTAAGGTAGTCTGGGAAGACGGGGTTCTGACGACCAGTGCCAATAACGAGCAGGATCACGGGCAAAAGCCCCGGTCACCGGAAGAGTGCGTCATAAAAGAGACCTATGTCTCCTTTATGTTCCCCAATGTCTGGATGAACCACATCAGCAAGAAGACCAAGGTCATTATCTACTTTGCTCCCGTTGATGATGAAAATACCGTGCTGTACATCAGGTTTTACTGCAAAACCACAAGTTTCAGTCCACTGAACAGCTTTATTGCTTACATTGGTAAATTTGCGAACATAAAAATCGAAAGGCAGGATAAAAGGATCGTCATTACACAAAAGCCCAAAGCTTCCGCATTAAGATCCGATGAAAAGCTCCTGCAGGGAGACGGTCCGATCGTTATGTACCGCAAAATCAGGGAAGAGCTCAAAAAAAACGCCACTATGTAAAGAAGACCTATAAGTTCAAGACCTATAGTCATATCTGCCATTTCCAGCGTTACCTTCACCCCGGGAATTTGCAGCCCAGATGCTGCAAATTCCCCGCGGATGCTATCTCTGCCCCTATTTAGCAACTGCTTGCCAACTGCTTGCCCATGCTTGCCGACCGTTTGCCCGCCCCTACAACTGATTTCTAACCGGTAGCCGGTATCAATAAAAAAGCCCAGCGGAAGGCTTCAACGGGCGTAAACAGATAACTAATGAGTAATTTCATATTATTATATTTTCTAAATTACTCAAATTTAATGCATGATTTTACATAAGTAACAACACAAAACCTATATCATTTTTTATACCAATAGTACAAACAATGTGCTTCGTATGACCATTGAAGCTTTTCATCTCAGTATATATATTCCATCTAGCGTTAGGAGGATGTTTAGATGACCGCGGCAAATAAACATTCTCTTTGAAATTATCAATATTTTGATTGGGGGTATTCAAATGGATTTTACTAACAATTTTCAGTATATAACAGTATTTGTTCTTTACTTTGCAATTTTTATTGGCTTTGGAGTGTATCAAGGCAAACAAGTAAGCAGCGGAGAAGATTATGCAATTGGTGGAAGAAACATACCGGGTTGGGCTGCAGCATTGTCTGAACGTGCAACAGGAGAATCCTCCTGGGCTCTTTTGGGTCTCCCAGGTTGGGCATATGTCTCAGGTTTGAGTTGTTTCTGGGTGCTGTTTGGTTGTTTTCTTGGAATCACTCTTGCTTGGGCAACTCTCGCTTTTAGAATCAGACAAATTGCGGAGGATAAACAAGCCATTTCCTTTGTGGATTTGATATCGAAAATGCATCCGACCATGGAATCAAGCATCAGAACTGTCAGTAGTCTTGTAATTGTGTTCTTCTTCTTCTTTTACGTTGGTGCACAGTTTCTTGGCGGTGGCAAGGTCTTTAATACACTATTTGGCATTTCTCCCAACATGGGAATGTTACTTTGCATGATTATTATTATTCCTTATACAGTGTATGGTGGTTTCAAGAGTGTAATCTACACAGACTGTATCCAAGGGTTATTAATGGTAATTGCGCTAGGAATAGCACCAATACTTGGATTTTTCTTTCTAAAAGGGAAGACCGATGTTTTTGCTAACGGTGTGTTTGAAGCACTTGCTAAAGCAGGCCCGGAGTACCTAAATATAATGGGCGGTGGCTCTGGATTCGCAATGTTTGCCGGAGCCCTTGGAGGCTTTGCATATTTCTTCGGTTATCTGGGTGGAATGCCCCAATTGACCATGCGTTTTATGGCTATTAAGGACTTCAAAAATACCATCAAAGCAAGAAATATCGGAATCGTATGGACATTGATAGCTTACTTTGGGGCTTGTTCAATTGGTTGGCTTGGTATTGCTATATGGGGACCAACCGGACTAACGGATCCTGAATCCGTTTTCCCGAAAGTTATGATGGAGTTCTTCCCCCCTACAATAGCAGCTCTATTTATAGTTGCAGCGTTTGCAGCTTTAATATCGACAGCCGACTCACTTTTGGTCTTGGCATCAACTGAATTTTCCGAAAATATAATAAAGAGGTATTTTATCAAAGAGGAAAAAGGTCATCATGATCCTGCAAGAGATTTAAAGATATCAAGAATAATGACTGCAGTAATGGCGGTACTTGCACTTGGGGCCGCCAGGGTCGTGCCTTCAAATCTGATTTTCAATGTAATTGGTTATGTTTGGGCGGGGATAGGAGATCCCTTTTCAGTTGTAATTCTTTTGACTATTTTCTGGAAAAAGTTCAGTTCAAAAGCAGCTCTTGCAGTAATATGTACTGGAATGCCTTTTACAATTTTTTGGGTAATGGGAGGATACGACGCAAAAATCATTCCGGCACTTTTCATGACATTTGCAGTTTGCTTAGTCGTAGGTGTAGTTGGATCATACATATGGCCGCAAGATGCGACAGCATCAACTGTACTATAATAAATAGGAGGCAATTATAATATGGACATTAAACCAACAAAAAAAGATCCGTCAAAAAAATTTGGAATTCTTGGTGTTCCTTGGGATGAAGATGCATCACACGGTCGTCCCGGATCTAGATTCGCTCCAGAATCGATCAGAAGAAATGCATCTTGGATATTTGACAGAATCGTAGACAACAAAGTCATTGATCTAGAGGAATTCAGACTAATTGACTTTAATAATGTCGAAGTTAAGGATTTTGGAGATGTTCAGATTTGTTCTTATGATCACTTTGAAACAAAATCTAGGATAGAGAACAAATGCAAAGAGCTTCACGACTCAAAATACATACCGATTATACTTGGAGGAGACTGTTCTGTATCATGGCCTCAGGTAAAAGCCCTGCATGACAGTGTTAAAGGTAATATCGGGATAATTCATTTTGATGGACATCTAGATTTGCTGGACTCTACTCCTATTCAAGGGGATTTTTCCCACAGCAGTTCTATAAGAAGAGCAATAGAACTTTTACCAAGGGTTGATTCTCACAATGTGGTACAAATAGGATGCCGTTGCTATAACTACCCTGATTATTACGATTACATCGTTGAAAAAGGAATAACTGAAATAAGCCCCAGGGATTTTTATCGGCTTGGAATTGAAGGATCAGCTAAGCTTGCTCTGGAAAAAGCAACAAAGGATACGGAAGCTATTTTCATCACAATAGATATTGATGTTCTTGAGGGCATATATGCTCCTGGGAGTGGGGCAAATGAAACGGGAGGATTTAACACTTATGAATTGCAGGAGACCATGAAAATCCTCGCCCCATATACACAATCATTCAATATTACAGAAGTAAATCCTGCATATGATCTAAAAAATGAGTTTTCTTCTATTGCGGCTGCTAAATTAATGTTCGATTTTATCGTCCATAACTACCAGCCAACAGAAAGAGCCCTAAACATACTTAAGTAAGCAATATCTCCAACATCCGGGCGACAGCAATTTTACTGTCGCCCGGATGTATAATAATAGAGGAGGTGTAATATTTTGGATAAATGGAAATTAACAATTGGGCAAATCGCACCTGCACCTTTAGACATAAAAAAAAATACAGCCAGGGCTATAAAACTCCTTGATCAATGTGCTTCTAAAGGCAGCTCGCTTCTTGTACTCCCAGAGTTGTACCTTACGGGTTATGAAATCAAAGAAGCACTCTCGACACCTTCAAGTATAAAAAAACTTAAGGCAGATGTTGATGAAGCTGTTTATCTCCTTGCGGATAAAACCATGGATAGCGGTTGTGATATTTTGATCAGTTATCCGCTTTTTGATTCTATCGAGGAAAAACCCTTTATTGTATTAGATTACCTCTCAAATGGACACAGCATTGCTTGTCACAGGAAAATCAATCTTTGCAACTATGCACAGTATACAGAACACCTAACCTTCAGTGAAGGAAACGAAGTAACGGTCACTAACGCACGTTACTGCAAAGCAGGAATGTTTGTTTGTGAGGACCTATGGCACATGACAAACGCTATTTTTGCAGCGAAGCTTGGTGCTGATGTGATTTTTTATCCATCTGCCGCTACCGTTCTTGACAAATCTGACGGTCCTGTCTGCTTGGAAAACTGGAAGAAACTGACTAAGGGAACGGCTTTCTCACAAACAAGCTATGTTGTTTGTTGCAATCAAGCGGAGTCATCCAAATCGTTGTACTTTGGTGGATCTCACATAGTTGATCCCAACGGTGACATTGTTGCAGAATTGCCTTTGTTTGAAGAAGCTGTTGCAGATATTGAGATCGACATGACATATCTTAAAGAGATAAGAAACAAAAGGCCTCTTTTAAAAAATGAACGTTTTGAAGTGTATAAAAAATACATGGATTTAAAATGAAAGACAAGGATAAATTACTACATTATCTTATAGATAAAGCTCTTAATTCTGTAAGTATACCGGAGTTAATAAACCTGGTATCAGATGTTGCAGAGACCTCTGTTTGTTTTAAAGATATTGATGGCTCAATTTATGTGAAATCATCTGTACAGGAATTTATTGAGCATGTCGGAGCTTACCCGTTACAGGAATTAAGACGACACTACAAGGTTATAAAAATTTCAGATAACGATTATCTGCTTGGTCATCTGATTTTGCCAAATGAAGAAATTGTCGAGAATGAAAATATAACTTCGGCCATTGTGCTTGCTCTTAGGGTATATTGCATACGAAATAAGGCAGAAAGAGAACGCAAGTACATGGCTGAATCAGACATACTTCAACGTTTTCTTACTAGAAGACTACGGTTCGAAAAAGTTCAAAGTGAATTTAAAGAAAGGCCGTTTCCTCTTGAGGATAATAGCATGATAATAGTTCTAGGACTTAGAATGAGTACCCCCGGAATTGCCTCAAAAGAACACGAAACGATAACCCTTCTTGATGATAAGTTTTCACGGTTTTTCAAGTGTTATGTATCATGGAGAGAGAGAAGAAAAATAATTATTGCTATAACTCCTCAATTTCCAATGGATGAGAAAGCCGCAACAGATTTTATTATTTACACAATAGAAAACATGAAAAACAATATCTCCGATAGCAATCTGTTTTCAGACATTTGTGCTGGATTTGGAACTATAAAAAATGACATTAATAATTTGCCAGATAGCTACGACGAAGCTGACAGAGCTTTCCGTGTTGCCTGTTTAAGTAATGACATATGGTGGAGAAAATGGCGTGAACTTGGCGCACTAAGACTTCTTATGTTTTTTTCTGACAACAAGGAATCAGATCTCTTTATTGAGTCAGCTCTAAGTAAATTACTCCCTGACATAGAAGAACAAGATTCTCAGATATTGTTGTCGACATTGAGGGCTTTAGATAATAACTCTTGGAATTTAAAACAAACATCCCTTTTTTTAAATTTGCATTACAACACCATGAAATACAGATTCCAAAAAATACAAGAAATCCTTGAAGTCGATTTTAGTTGTCCTGAGACTAGGTTCAATGTCTCTTTGGCCCTGCGGCTTCTATCATTAAAAGGTAAATAAGATTATGTATAACAATGTATTAAACATCATTCAACAACTTATAAGAATAAGGACTCATCAACCTGAAGGCGATGAATCTGACGCAGTAAAATACATTCTGACATTACTCGACCCTACTCGTATGTCCTACCAGATTGTCCAACATGGACAAAACAGATCATCATTAATTGTTAGGATCAAGGGAAATGGAGAAAAACCAACCGTACTGTTCATGGGACATCTTGACACGATTGGGCTTGCAAGTACTAGAGAATGGAAGCACTATCCATATAGTGCAGATTTTGATGGATCCTTTGTATATGGAAGGGGTGCAAATAACAAGGGCGGCGTAACTGCTATGATATTAGCTGCAGATATCCTTGCAAAAAAAGACAAATTGCCGTGCGACGTTATTTTTGCATTTACCGCTGACAACGACGAAAACGGATTAGGAGCCAAAGCGCTTGTTGAGGGTAGTTTTCTTGAAGATGTGGGAGAAATTATTTTCGTCCAACCTACAAATTGCAATATTGGGATAGCACAAAAGGGTGTTGCATGGCTGGACTTCGAAGTAAAAGGCCACACTTCACATGCGGCCTTTCCAAGACAGAATGCAGATGTATTAAAACTTGTACTTGATTATCATAAAAGGTTTTGTTCTTCTCTTAGAACAGAGGAGGCACATCCGTATCTGGGAACTAATACCTGTGTTATAACAGAACTTCAATCCCAGGGATTCGCTAGATATATGTTTCCTGAAGCAGCAAAATGTTCAATAGATGTTAGATTTTTACCCTCGTTCAACGAGAGCCTAATATACAATTTAATTAGAGAAACATCAAAAATACTTTCCAAGAACAATCCGGAATGTGTCTTCAATGTCAGTGTTAATAATTTTAGATTGCCGTGCGCAATGGATGACGAATCACCAAACATAAAAAGAATAGAACAAATCTACAAGCAACTAGAATATAAGCAGAAAAAAACCGGCATCTACTATCTATGCGACGTTTCTCTTGTAGTGCCTAGATTAGGTGTACCATTTGCAATTATTGGACCTGGTGAGGATATTTACCGCAGCAATAAAGATGAGGGTATCAGTATTGACGATATAATAAAAATGGCCCGTTTTTATGAAAATTATGTAATGCATATTTAGATTAATCTTGTGCCTTCTGTCAAAATAATACTCTCAACCCGACATATTTTTTGGAACCATGCTTTTCCCGGTCCACGACTCATTTCCCTAGAAGAATCAAGCAAAGAGGGCTATAATACCCGAATACGCTTGGGACTTTGCGACAATAAGCAAATGATCCTCTTTCTAGTGACAGGGACCGATCTCTTCCATCGGTCCCTGTTTTTTCTTTTCCGGCAAAAGCATTTCTTTCTTTGTCAATACCGTCAATTCGGAAGACCTTTAGGCTGCAGCAAATGCCAATTGTGTAGTGTAGGTCTGACCCCTTTTAATGCTTCAGACTTTGATGAACTGCATGATGAAGTTAAAAAATTAAAGGCTTATGATTGAACCCGCACTCTACACATTTAGCCCTTATGTCAATCATGCAGCTCTGACCCCGTGTATTTTCCTTTTAGCACGAAAAGGCAAGTTCGATAGATGGTAATCAACACGAAAAAGCAAGTTATATAAATGATTATTTGCACGAAAAAGCAAGTTTATGAAGCAATGCTGTTGACTCTTCTTTCTTTGTCTTCCACTCATATCTCACATTGCAAAACCGGGCATTCAGGCTTGCAAAAAACGCCCAGCAAGGCTCAGTCGCTGCTTAGATATGTCGTGGTCAAATTCACTGCAGCCCAAAGGCTGCAAATTCCCCGAGGATGCTCTCTCCGCTGATCCTTACAACTGTTTCACTACCGCTCACCACAGCTTCACGCGACCGTATTTGTCGCAGTTTCACAATTGTAAACCCCGCTTTCCATGCTTGGCTATTACTTGCCTGATCTTACTATTCATTTCCAACAGATTTGCAACCGATTTCCAATTGATTCGCGCCGGTGCTCTCTCCGGCCGCTCTTGCCAACTGCTTGCCCATGCTTGCCGACCGTTTGCCCGCCGGTGCTCTTCCAAGCTGCTTTTAACGACCGCTTCGCCACAGTTTCACGCGACCGTATTTGTCGCATTTTCACAATTGTGTCAATTGTGTAGGTCTGACCCCAATTTCTGTACGGAATTTTATTTGTATTTTTCAAAAAATAATAATAATTTGCATAAAATGCATAGAAACATGGATTTGGAGTATTAACTTGCAAAAGCTGGTTTCCCTATTATATAGAGCATTAAAATCAGGAACTGTTAATTAATACATGAAGCAAAGTTCAAGCTAGCAAAAGAAAAATAAAAAAAGAAGATAAAGTTATAGTTTAAGGTATCTGACTATACAATTATTTTTATGGCGGAGCAACAATTTGCTACAAGTACTGTTTTTAAAATAAATTTAAAGAGTATGATCAATTTAAGGAGCCTTGTTACAATACGCTAAAAACTATTCAATACTAAAAAATTCTCATTCAAAAATTTTTTTAAAGGAGGAATATGAATGGATAATAAGTTGGTCGGAGTTTTTAAAACTGAAGAATCAGCTATTTTTGCAATTAAAAAACTTAAAATGGACGGATATGCCAGCGAGGATATTTCAGTCATTGCAAAAGAGAGAGGTAAGTTGGACAGAATTGAAGATATAACCCATGTACATATCGAGACTCAAGCTACTACTGGGGCCGCAGCCGGAGCGCTTGCGGGGGGTGTGTTAGGCGGCATTGCAGCCTTGTTGGTTGAATTCGGTGTATTTACAATACCTGGAATAGGTCCATTGTTAGCAACCGGCCCAATAGCAGTGACCCTAGCCGCAGTACTGGCTGGTGGAGCGGTTGGTGGAGTTTCAGGAGCTTTAATTGAATTTGGCTTTAGTGAAGCAGACGCCAAAGAATATCAAAATTTTATAAATGAGGGCAATATATTAGTGCTCGTTGACGAGAGAAATAATAGCATAATAGTGAATGAAAACTTCTATCAAAATGATAGTTTGATTAAGGATAGATATAAGAAGGAGGAATTATAATGAATAAGGATATTTTAGAAGGAAAATGGGAACAGACAAAAGGTGAGATACAGAAAAAATGGGGTAAGCTGACAAATGACGACCTTGATATAATTAAGGGTGATACTAAAAAATTAGCCGGTAAACTTCAAGAGTTATATGGATTAAGTAAAGAAGAAGCTGAAAAACAAATAAAAAACCATAAGGGGTAATATCACCAGATCAACTTTGTATTACAAGCTCCGGGCATCTAATCCATGGGACTAGGTGCCTGTTTTTTTCAAGCCAAAAATCCCCCCTGGTCGAATGAGTCCGCTGGAATATAGGCAAAAGTTGAACCTAGCGCTTTTCTTTACTACTAGCTTACTCTGACATCTTTTTTTCTATCTGGCCAACGGATTAGAAAACATAGCATTTGCTCCCAATTCATCTTCAATTTCCAGGAGCCGGTTATATTTGGCAATTCGTTCACTGCGACAAGCTGAACCAGTCTTAATCTGCCCACCGCCCATAGCCACAGCAAAGTCAGCCAAGAATGTATCTTCTGTTTCGCCGGAACGGTGGGAGATAACATAACCCCAGCCGGCCTTACGACACATTTCTATCGATTCGATTGTCTCTGTAACAGTGCCGATCTGGTTAAGCTTTATCAACGCAGCATTGGCACTCTTTTCTTTTATTCCTCGTTCTATGAAATGGGTATTGGTTACAAAAAGGTCATCGCCCACGATTTGAATATGCTCACCCAAGGCTTCAGTATGTTCGCGGAACCCGTCCCAGTCATCTTCTGCCAGGCCATCCTCGATTGAAACAATTGAATATTTCTTCACCCATAACCGATAAAGCTCCGTCATTTCCCGGCCGGTCTTTTGCCCCTGCCCGGATTTTGACAAATTGTATCTGCCATTTTCATAAAATGAACTGGCAGCCGGATCAAGAGCTAACGCAATATCTTTGCCCGGCGTATAACCGGCACGCTGAATGGCTTCTATGATTAGTTCGCACGCCTCGTCATTGCTCTTTAAATTAGGGGCAAAACCGCCTTCGTCTCCTACACTGGTCGCATATCCCTGCTGCTTAAGAATCTTTTTCAGAGTATGAAAGGTTTCCGCTCCATACCGTAGTGCTTCGGCAAAGGTTGGTGCCCCAAGCGGCATGACCATAAATTCCTGAAAATCCACGCTATTGTCGGTATGCATTCCCCCGTTGAGAATATTCATCATCGGCATTGGCAGACGCATAGCATGACCAGCAGCCAGATATGAATATAGGGGCGCTCCTGCATCTATAGCTGCCACCTTGGCGACAGCCATAGAAGTGCCAAGAATAGCATTTGCACCCAATCTTGCCTTATTTGGTGTTCCATCCAATGCAATCATAGTTTCATCAATTTTTCTTTGTTCATTTGCGTTCATCCCGACCAACGCTTTGGCAATGTCCTCGTTTACATTTTGAACAGCGTTGAGAACGCCTTTTCCGTCATATCTTTTCTTGTCTCCGTCCCGCAGTTCCAGAGCTTCATTTATCCCGGTGGAAGCTCCTGAAGGAACTGAAGCCTCTGCTGACACACCTGAAACCAGTCGAACTTGCACACGCACTGTAGGATTCCCACGGGAATCAAGTATTTCCAAAGCATTTACCTCAGCTATTCTCCCGTTCATAATGTCTTTGCCTCCTCAATTTTTGGTTGGAACGCAATCTGTGTCGTTTGAAACGACGGCAGTTTTGTCAAAACCCACATCATTAAAAACACAAAGGGGTCAGACCTGCACAATTGACAAAATGCCCAACCCCACCGGATCTCTTCAACTTTTTTTTCCCCAGTTGGACTTCGGCTTCTACATCTTCTTTAAATCTTCTGCTTGCCTTGATAACACCGAATAAGACAGAAGAAACATATCCCCTGTCTCCGATGCGAAGCGATGCAAATTCCCCGGACCTGCCTCTTGCCCCTGCAACTGTTTAGCCATTGCTCAACCGCCCCTACAGCGCATACAACGGCTCACCATCGCTTCACCATAGTTTCACGCCGATGGCTTCCCGGCAGCTTCACCATTGTAATAGCAAATTCCCCATCGGATGTACTCTCCGCTTTAAACTAATCTTGGTCATAAACGGAGCTTCGGTGTCCGAGTTTCACTACCAAAACAAGAAGGCGGCTGTCTTCTATCCTGCATAGGATACGCCATGCGCCTATTCGATAGCGCCATAGCCCGGAGAGATCTGCGACAAGGGCTTTTCCTCTTCTTCTGGGGTCATCAAGACCGGCCAGTTCATCAAGGTAGTTCAATATTCTCAGAGCCTGAGGCTTATCAAGCGAAGAGAGTTCCTTTTCTGCCTTTCTTGAAAATTCAATCTGCCAGGCCAAGGCGCGACCTCACTTCCTCAAGGGAAGATGAAGCCTCTCCGTCAAGGATGTATTCTTCATATGCAGCTGCCGCAAGCGCAGCATCTTCAATATCATCAAGATATGTCTCAATTGCCTTCCGTGCATACCAAGTCTTAGTCCTGCCGGTTTTATCGGCAAGTTTTTCAAGTCGCTCCTCCAGTAATTTATCCAGTCTCACTGCAAGCATAGAAATCCCTCCCTATTATTTGCTATACAAGTATAGCAAATAATAGTAAAAATACAACAACGCCATATAAAAAATATGCGCACTGCTGTCAGCAATGCGCAACAAACCGCCCCGGAGAATTTGCGACAAGACCAGTCGAGGAGAATTGGGTCGTAAATCCTGAATTCTCCGCCGATACAATCTCGCCCCGCCTTTACAACCGTTTCACTACCGCTTCACAATAGTTTCACGCCGACGATATTCCGGCAGCTTCACCGCTGTAAAGGCGAATTCTCCGCGGATGCTCTCTCCGCCAGTCCCTACAACTGTTTCACTACCGCTCACCACAGCTTCACGCGACCGTATTTGTCGCAGTTTCACAATTGTAAACCCCGCTTTCCATGCTTGGCTATTACTTGCCTGATCTTACTATTCATTTCCAACAGATTTGCAACCGATTTCCAATTGATTCGCGCCGGTGCTCTCTCCGGCCGCTCTTGCCAACTGCTTGCCAACGCTTGCCGATCGCTTGCTGGTCTTTCCCCCGTCCACGACTCATTTTCCTTGAAGAATCAAGCAAAGAGGGCTATAATACCCGAATACGCTTGGGACTTTGCGACAATACGCAAATGATCCCCTTTCTAATGACAGGGACCGAACTCTACCGTCGGCCCCTGTTTTTTCTTTTCCGGCAAAAGCCTTCCCCTGACTTTCGAAACCAACCCCACTGTTTATTTTCTTGTAAAAAAGCCCAAACAAAAATATTTAAAATATAATAGCATATGTATTGCGGTGGATAGCATACTGATAGTATAATGTTTGAACTTTAAGGGGGCGATGTATATGCCAAATATTCGAAGCGAAGACTCAGGGCAGATTATAGTAAGGCTGCCGGAAAGGACCCGCAGAGCGCTTAACATCATTGTCAGGCACAAAAATGAAAATAACCCGGGGGCAAAATTCTCGGCGAACTC
>JAXQGB010000017.1:0-33542 GCA_034331105.1 Synergistota bacterium
TCTCTTTGGTAAATATATTTCATGATACGAGCGATAGGCAAGCAATTGGCAAGCATTCGCGAGCGGTCGTAAAGGTAGGCAGAGACTGCGTCCGCCGTGAGTCGATCGGAATTTGAGTGCAAACATGTTGGAAGTCAATTATCAAGTTACTTGGTCCTGAATTACTTCCGTGGCGTGTCCACCTTAAATGGAATTATGCTCCTTAATTTTCCATATAGCCATGGGGTGATGTCGTACTCTTTCCAGGATAGCGTCGTCATTGAATAATAGTTCCGGCCTATATTCTTTCGCTGTAAATAATCGGATAAATTCACGTTCTCTGTTTGTCAAAATCATTAATTCTGATATGAAGGATCGAACAGTCTTTTGAATTTTTTCCAGCATCACCACCTCTCCATTTTGTATAACAGGGAGAAGATCTGTCTTTATCTGATGATGGGT
Organism: Synergistota bacterium; assembly: GCA_034331105.1. GTDB lineage: Bacteria > Synergistota > Synergistia > Synergistales > Synergistaceae > Caenicola. Next base: position 442 of record JAXQGB010000017.1, read on the forward strand.
GATACGGTCCAGATGGTCTAAGGATAATTCTTCATTAATTTTCTTTCTGTGAAATTGCACGATAGAATACAACGGCTTTGCGGAGCATATCTCGTTCGTTCTTTTCCTGAAAAAACCCGGCCTTGATAATGTTGTAAACATCGTAGAGGTCTCTTGGTGCGGTACGGCTTAGGAGAGCGTTTATCTTTCCTGCAAAGATTTCACGAACGGAAAGAGAATTCACACTAAAACCGGGAATAATAGTTCTCGCAATTATTGGTCGTATCTCAATATCGAAAATATGTGCGCGGAGAGAATAGTTTATTTCTATTTTTATGTTGTCACTCGATCCGCTGAGTGTTCTGTAGGCAAAGACAAACGAGTCAAGACTATGGCGTGATTTACTTCTGGGAGTAAGAGTATAGTTTTCAGTCGACAGGTATTTCTTGATATCCTCCGTTATCATTTCCCGTCTTTTCATCATTTCTTCTCTTGAATCATTTACCGCATAATCCAAGTCAATATCTACCGATAGCCTCGGCAAGTCAAATATTGTGAGGTTGATCGCGGTTCCGCCTTTAAGGGCCAGAATTGTTCGTGTCATTATGTTTGAATTGATAAATTTCAGGATATCTGCCAGGCGGAGTACTTTTTCCAGTGTATTGGCAACAAAATTCAGTTCTGCGGCTCTTTCGTCCAAATCCTTCTTCGTGTAGTTAAACAATTTCATCTCCGCCTTCGTCAATGACTCTTAACAAATCGGACGGAACGCAAAGTCCCCATTCACTGCTATAAGATCCGGACTTGTCTTCTTTGAGTTCCGGATACAAATATCGTTTGCTTTGCCCAATGTTTTTTCGGCATTCCTCAAAAAACTCAGAGCTTAATTTAATTTCTTCCCGGTAATGAGAGAGGATATATCCGGTTTTTTGATAAAGGAACTGATTTTTGTACTCCGGAAGATAATCAAGCAGCTTAACTTCATCCACAAAAGTAACCATAAGGAGACAGCGCAACAATTCCTCAAGTCCGCCAATCTTGGTAAAATCCTTTATGCTGTCCAAAATAGTTCGTTCCAGGTCTGTTATACGTACACGGGTCGTTGGAGAGACAATTCCGGAATTGATGTTCTGATGCACGTAAACATAAGCAGTACCATTGAATTCAAAGTTGTTAAAACGGGCTGGAGAGGATACGTATAGCTTCGTAGAGACCTGATTCGCCATGCCATAATAAGTAAAGGCTGAATGGTGTGAAACGTATGAATGCTCATTGATACAGGAAGCTATCTCAAACGATGTAGCGGCAGCTGCCATTGTTTCGGGGTTTATAGCAGCGTAGAGATTTTTTTTCACGGATACGATCAAACCCTTAGATTTATAGCGAAGCAAAAAAGAATCGGCAGTTTTTTTATTCCCTGTCAGTTTAACAACGTCATTGTATGAAAAACAACCGGCCCGAAGCAGTTTCAGAAATAACTCCATTACGACACCCCACCTTCGGTTTAATTATAACATGCAAACCTTTATATATAAGGTGTTATAAACAAAAATTAAACCAATCTCACTTGTCGCAATTTTTGCGACAACTTGAATCTCGGGGTCTTATTTGCCCGGCTGTTCATTTTTACCAGCCTGTTCAGTTTGGAGCGGTCAGGGTGTTCAGTTTGGAGCGGTCAGGTTATTCAGTTTGGAGCGGTCAGGGTATTCAATCTAAAACGGTCGAGGTGTTAATTTTGAGCGGAATATGCACAGCCCGGCAGTGCTAAATTATCAACATTTTGTCAATTGTGTAGGTCTGACCCCAATGGCTGTTCCAATTACTAAATCTGCTTTCATTAACAAAGTATACATATTAACATCAATTATTGAAGAACTTGCTATTTCATCTGCTCTTATCAATTCATAATTCGTAAAGTCTTTTTCGAATAGCACTTTAATTACTTTTTTATAAATCCTATCTAAATCTACCTCTTTCGAGTTTTCATAGTCCATTTTTTTCCCAAAACCCATTACCACAAAGCAAACCTTTTGATTCATATTAATCCTCCTTATAGTTATAAATTTCATATATATCTTGTCACCAGACGTTATTCCAGTTATTACATTTTTGTAGCCATCTCATTATGCATGGGATCAGTTAACTTTCGCATTACTGTCTGGCCTCATTTTTGGACATAAGTAAAAAAAAGCAACAAAGAGTCAATCCCTTACCTCTTAAATCCTATCAATTATCGGGAGACATCGCAGACATAATTTGGACAAAAACCCTTAAAGAGGCATAGTGGGCTTCGATTGCTTCTTTGAGAGAAACATCGATTTCTGAGTACCGTACTCCTGCCTTGCACTGTATTTTTTCTATATCCTCTTTTGACACATTAAGAGCAATTTCATGGGGGATAAGGTTCAACAGAGCCAATAAATCATGTTTTACTTTATGCTCTATTTGGTTTTTTTCTAAAATGCTCTTTAATAAAATTTCAATAAATTGCAAGGAAGCCCACTTTGAGTCACCATCTATAAATCTTGATTGCATTATTATGTTTACTGCTGTTTCAAGTTTTGTTAGAACCGCGTTAATTTTGGGCAACCCACTGCTATAATATTTGTTCATTGCTTTAATTGTATCCAAGTAGAGAGTAGCAATTTCATAAATTTCTTCTTTCGATAACCTCGAATAAAGCTCAAGAGTTAGGTTCTCAATGTAATCGAACGGGTTTATTAATACAGACCCAAATACAAGAGGCAATACTGCTCTGTAAGGAATGCCCCTTATTAGAAATACTGTGCTTGCTAGCTTAGGGTCAATGTTTATTTTGTTAGAGTATATTTTTTGATACCAGTTGTTTATTTGCCATGGAATAGCTTCCCTTGAAAAATCGTCTTCAGAAAAGGTGTTTTGGATTCTTGAAATTATTGGAATACTAGTTTTCAGTTTGTTTGTAAGTTTTAATGATGCCATAATTGGCCGGGAATGTGCTGGGACACCCTCATTTTCCAACTGCTTATCAATGTCGTCCATCATTTCTTCGAATGTCTGCTCATCGATTATATTCATCAAAACGCCTCATGTACTTCAAATCTTCAAGTTGCTCATTATCTTTCCTTAAATTCTTTTAACCAATCACGTAACTTAATAAAGTCTTCATACAATTCATCTGGTTCTGGAGAAAAGGTAGGCGTTTCCCAAGATTGAGAGTGTTCATAATATGAGTATTTTGTCATCAGGTCCTCAATTAATTTACAGTCTCCTTCAGAGATCTTCGCAAGTTGATTAATTCTATTTTTTGTTTGAATTGAGTTCCTATATCTTAGTACGACTTCAGAAATCAATTCTACCTCTATAATCCTTTCTAAAATAATGCGAAAACTTTTACATAGTAGTTCTGCTTCAGAACGGAAAGATCCTCTTCCTTTTTCTTCAAAAGTTTTACGGGCCATTGGTAGTTGCCTGTGTATCAAGTCATTAAGTGCATTACTTGGTCTTTTTAAAAAAATTGAAATCTCTGATGGTTCTCCAGTTCCCCAACATTCGTTTGTTATGCAAATAAGCTCCTGAACCAAATCTAAGGATTTAGCATATTCTTCAGCCATGTAAGCTAATGAAAGACGGTGGGTAAATATAATTACTTGTCTATTTTTAGAAAGCTCCACCAATCGTCTAACAGTTTTGTTTTCATATTGTTGATCTAATGAAGATATTGGGTCATCAAATATTATGGGAGCCAAGCAATTCATTCCTGTAATATCTGAGAGAAATGCAGCTATTGAAATTATCCTTCTTTCTCCTTCACTTAGAATATTTATTATAGGATGTTGTTGTTGACATAAGTCTTCTTTTAATTGTAATTTAATATAAACATGTCCTTTTTTTACTTGAGACTGAATAGGCTGAACTTTAATATTTGATGCATTCAACATTTTCAATTCGTCATTAAATCTATTAATAAATCCTGCTGTAATTTGATATTTTGCAATTTCTCCTTTCTTTTTTGATAAATTAGTCGTATCAGTTAATGATTTTGCGATTTTTAGGGCTTTCATTTTTTTCATTTTTTCTACTTGATCTTTAATAAAATTAGAATTATTATACAGCCATTCTTTTGAAAGCAATGCATTTAACTTTTCCTGTAGCGTTTCTTTATTTATTAACTTAGCATCTTTCTCAAAATTTTCCGCTAGGTTATTTATATTTTTTAATAATTCTTCGATCTTTAAAACCCACTTATTATTGTTTTCTCTAATCTGAAGACTATCATTAGATTCAATATTAAGTAAGTATTCTTTATTTTCTCTCGCTAATGAGTAAAATTTAAATATTTCTTGTCTAATGTCGTCAGGAACACCTGCGCCTAAAACCCAACTATCAATAAGTTCATCATCAAATATATTTGGTAGACTATTAACAAGATTTAAATATTCATTTTGTGCTTCCCTATAAAATTTTTCAATTTCACCTTTAATAAAGGTGTCAAAAGCATGTAATCTTTCTTTTGCTTCGTATGACAAAGGTTGTTGACAGAAGACACATTTTGCTCCATCCTCAACATATGGGAATTGTCTATCAGGATATGCGCAAGTCACAGAGAAGTTTCTTGCGGCTTCCCACATAATTTTCCATAAATCACTTCCAACTCCTTTTAAAAAATCACTTTGATTGAAATCCTTTTCGGCAATTACTTGTGATTCTCTTTTCTTTTGCAACATTTTATTTTTTGATTCAATCAACTTTTCACATTTTTCGGGTGAGAACTGATATATTATATTTTTAGCGTCATCAATTAGTTTGATTAGATAATTTGCTTGTAATCGTAAGCTATTTGCTCTTTCAGCTGGAGATTTTTCGTTTAAACGTTCCTTTAGTTCTGTTATCTCTTTTTTTATATCATCAGAAATCGTGCACTTCAATTCAATTTCTTCAAATGAAGTTTCTGTATTAATTTGCTTATACCAAAGACCATCTGGAGTCATGGATAATTTTTCTGGAATCTCAATTTTTATAGTGGAATCTGAAAGTACATTATATTCATCTTCGAGTTTCTTTTTAACTTCATCACAAATTGAAATAAGAGAGCTAAATAATGCTAACATTGGAGTCTCATAACAAACTTCATCTTCATTTTCAACAAAAACTTTGCCATATTCAGAATCAAAAATACCAACATCTCTAAGCTCTGGGCATTCTTCTCCAGCTGACCAATTTAATTCAATATCCTTGTTATTCTTTGAGTATATAACTGTAGCTTTCTGCATTTCGTCTGTATTTTTAAAAACATTAGGAAGAAGAATACCTCTCTTTCTTGAACCACATATGTGTTTTAATAATCTAACATAACCAGTTTTACCCGTGCCATTTAATCCATAAATTATAATTATGTTTGCATCTTTTAAAAATTTAAGTGGTTTTTTGGGTGAAAGTGCATTAATTCCTTGAATATTTGATATCGAATTTAGCCTTAAATTATCGATTGATATTGAATCAATAATTAATTTATTATTAGAACCTATTACGGTGTCATCTAATTTATTTTCTGCTTCAAGTTTGCATTGTCCAACTAACATTTCGATATTTTTTTGATATGTATTAGATACCTTACCATTTACAATAAGATCAATTGCTATCCTAATCCATTTAGGACAGCTATTAAAAAAATCCTCTAATAACATATCACTAGTATCGATAACTGTGCCAGTAAAACCATTTTCCATTACAGCCAATAAATACCCCTCCTCTCACTAATTATCATTAAAATTTACATATTAAATAATATTTTGACAAACATTTATTTTAACTTGATAACTTTTCACATAAGGGTATAAGCTCTTTTAGACGAGACAGAATGCGTTTTTGTTCTTCCATTGGAGGTAGAGGAACTATTATTTTTTCAATTGTTGATGTTAGTAATTCTTTTTGTTTAGTTGAACCACTTGATATATCTTCTACAATGCTCTGGATATATGGTCCAGATAAGTAGAAAAAAATATAAAGGGGACAGACATAATTCTTAAGCATTCGAATTACAGTCACATGACTGTCTGCAACGGCAAATCCGTATGGATTTTTTGAATCTTCATATATCGCTATTCGCCCCAAAGTCCCTAGTCCTGTTGAGTTCCACATTAAATCTTCATTTTTTAATATTCTCTCTTCCGCATATTTTTCAACTGAAGCTGGATCAATAAATTGAGCCTTTTCTATAGAAAACCCTTCCCATTGATTACATTTTTGCGCAATAACCGGATACTTTTTTATTGGAGAGTAAATTGGTGATTTTCCTCTTTGTAAATATTCACATAAATTACCCAACCTGACCCAGCACCAATTCTCCGGGATCTCAAAGGGGATCTCGTCCTCGGTAATTTCGGGGAGGGGCTTTTCTTTTTTGATTTTTCCCTCTTTGACGAGTCGGGCTTTTTCTTTTTTGATCTCTTTTAGAAGGTCCCTTGCATCGCCGTCTTCCGGAAGCTGCTGTGTGAGCTTCCCCTGGATGGCGTATTGAAGGATGGCATCTTTCATCTTTTTGGGGAAAGACTTTTGCAGTTCTTCAAGCTTTGTTTCATCGTTTTTCAGAGCTTCGATTTCTGGCAAGAGTTCTTCTATTCGTCTATGTATCCGTTCTTGTTCAGCAATAGGCGGAAGGGGGATTAGAGCTTTTGAAAACTTATCGTCATTTATGGCTGGATATGCGACTCCTCTTGAGTTGTCATTATCATTTGCATAGCTATCAAACATGGGTGATAAAAAACATTTAAATAAATAAAAATTAAGAGTTGGCATGGGTGTACAAACAACAGCAAACCCGGTACTAGCAATTGGTTCTGGTTCAATGTTTTTATCTATTACGCAAATGTTCTGCAAATAAGGTCTTACTGTCGCATAAATAACGTCTCCTTTATATATAATTTTACGAGCTCTTGAAGGTGCGTTTTCTGGCTTCAAGACATTGTTAATTTCACCCAAGCTATTTGTCCTATTGTTGATTGAAGATATATCAATATATGTAAATTCTTTATTGGGAACTTTTTGTCCATGATTATAAACAATCTCACCCAACCTCACCCAACACCAATTTTCCGGGATCTCAAATGGGATCTCGTCTTCGGTGATGTCGGGGAGGGGCTTTTCTTTTTTGATTTTTCCCTCTTTGATGAGTCGGGCTTTTTCTTTCTGGATCTCTTTAAGCAGATCCCTTGCATCGCCGTCTTCGGGAAGCTGCTGTGTGAGCTTGCCCTGGATGGCTGCCTGCAGGATAGATTTTTTCAGTTGTTCGGCGATCATTTAATTATCCCCAGCAGTTCTTCGATCTGAGCAAGTCTCTTGTCTATCTTTGCATTGAGTGAGTCTCTCTTTTCATGGAACAGGCGTATGGTCTCTTCGGGAGAAAGCACTTCTTCTTCAGCAGTCGGATACCCGCAGAGGTCCATGTCATATGCCCGGTTCGCAATTTCCTGAACTGAATATGCCTTTGTTTTGAAGGTGTCTGTCTCCGTGTCTTTTATTTCCTTCCTGTCATTCCACCATGAAACGCAGGCATCAAAATGCTCTACCTTCATCGGTTTGGTTTTTGAAAAATGCTTGTAACCATCGGGCATGTCCACTCGGTAGAACCAGACCTCTTTCGTTTTTTGGGACCTGTCGAAAAAGAGAATGTTCGTAGTTATTGAGGTATATGGGGAGAAAACACTTGAAGGCATACGGACTATGGTATGCAAGTTGAATTCTTCAAGCAGTTTTTTCTTTATGGCAGACTTCGCGTTGTCTGTTCCAAAGAGGAATCCATCGGGGATTATCACAGCTGCCCTTCCTCTTTCTTTGAGCCTGTACATTATGACCGACATGAAAAGGTCTGCTGTTTCACTGCTTCTTAGGTCTGCGGGGAAATTGATCTTTACGCCTTCGCTTTCGGTTCCCCCATAGGGAGGATTCATGAGAACTATGTCAAATTTGTCGCTTTCTTTGTATTCCCTGACGTTTCTCTCCAGTGAGTTGCCGTGATAGATCCTGGGGCTGTCGATATCGTGGAGCAGCATGTTTGTGATAGAGAGAAGATATGGGAGAGGCTTCTTTTCTATGCCGTAGATACTGTTGTTGTAAAACTCCCTGTCTTCAATTGTATTTATCTGTGGTTCAAGGAGCTTAAGTGTAGAGGTCAAAAATCCTCCGGTTCCGCAGGCAAAATCGGCCACGTGCTCGCCCAGTTTGGGATCGATCATCTTGACCATGAAATCAGTGACGGCCCTGGGGGTATAGAACTCACCTGCATTTCCTGCACTTTGCAGGCTCTTCAGTATCGTCTCGTAGATATCACCAAAGGCATGACGTTCGTTGTATTCATCAAATTCTATGCCGTCAATGACATTGATGACCTTTCTGAGCAGTACGCCGTCTTTCATATATTGGTTGCTGTCCTCGAAGACTGCTTTGACAATGGATTTCTTCATAGGCGTTTTTTCAGTTATCTTGAGTTCCTTAATGGCAGGGAAGAGCCTCATATTTACAAAGTCCAGCAGTCCCTGGCCTGTAAGTGCTTCTCCGTCTTTATTGTCTACCGCCCAGTTTCTCCATCGGAGTTCCTCGGGGATGATCGATTCGTAGTTGTCGTCATGGAATTCCCAGTCTTCTTCTTTAGCGTCATAAACTTTCAGGAAGAGTATCCACGTCATCTGTTCGATCCTCTGAGCGTCGCCGTTGATACCGCTGTCGCCCCTCATTATGTTCTGGATGGTTTTTACAAAGTTCCCTATGGTCATACTCTTATCTCCTCACTCTTTATGCAGCTTCGTATATAGCTCTTTCAAGTTCTTTGACAGCTTTAAGATATGCCTCTTTGCCTCCGAACAGACTTGCTATTCTCTTGGGGCTTCCTATTCTGTCAAAGGGTGAATTATCCAAAATTCTCGTATCTTCAAGTTCGCTGATGCCCTCATCCATGTACTTTTCCAAGAGGGCTGAGAGCACTTCCTGGCAAAGACCGGAATATTTGTACAGGTAGCCCTTCTTTTTGACGTGTTCAACACGTTCTTTTTTTGTGAGCGGTTTTTTGTCATAAGCTATGTGGAGGATAAGGTCAAAATCGTCAAGGTCTTTTCCGGACTCCTCTTTAAGGGCATCGAGCAAAACGCCCCGGCTCTCTAATTCTTCAATAATAGCCTTCTTCTGTTCAGTGTTTGTCCATGCATTTAAAAAATCGTCAAGCGTGGCGTACTCATCCAGAATGTTTCTCTTGCTGTAGTCCTTTATGCTTTCTGTGATCAGTTTTCCATTGATATCACAATACTGGACCCGTTCATTGAGGATCGTTACAACTACACCATTTACTCTGATTTTAATATCAGGCTTATCTCCGAGGGATGTCCCTACCCTTGAAAGATCCTCCAATGTTTCTTCGCCGTCCTCAATTTCCTGATCATTGATCAGAAGTGGGTCTCTCTCATCTTCTTTGGGGTCCCAGTTGTCTCCTCCGTCACCTGCCTCAATTATGACCACAGGATCCCCGTCGAAATCAGGATCGGCGAATAACCGGCAGACGTTTCTAAAGTCCATTATTGTGAAGTATTCCTTGCCGTATTCCGGATAGAGCCTTGTCCCTCGGCCAATGGTCTGTTTGAATTCGGTCATTGAATTTATATTGCTGTCAAGGACAATAAGCTTGCATGTCTTAACATCAACTCCCGTAGTCATCAGTTTTGATGTTGTGACCAAGGCGGGGTATTGTTCATTGACATCTATAAAATAATCCAGCTGTGCCTTGCCTTCAGGGCTGTCTCCGGTTATGCGCATGATATATTTGGGGTTCTCCGCGACGAGGTCTTTGTTTTCATTAATAAGTGCCTGCCTCATTCTTTCGGCATGTTCAATATCCACGCAGAAGACGATGGTTTTGCTGAAACGCCCGTTGGCTGCAAGCCATTTGGTGATGCGGTTAGCTACTGCCTTCGTTCGTTCATCAATAATGAGATTTCGGTCAAAATCTTTAACATTATATTCGCGGTCTTCTATTTCATTGCCGTTAACATCAAGCTGTCCCTTGTATGGCCTCCAGCCTTCCAGGTCTTTGTCCAGACCGATTCTGATGACTTTATAAGGTGCCAGAAATCCGTCATTGATACCCTGTTTTAAGCTGTATGTGTAAACAGGATCTCCAAAATATGTGATGTTGCTGACTTCCTTCGTTTCTTTGGGAGTGGCAGTCATTCCTATGTGGATGGCTGAGCTAAAATAGTCCAGGATCCTCCGCCACTGTGATTCTTCCTTTGCACTGCCACGATGACACTCGTCAACAATTATGAGATCGAAGAACTCAGGCTGGAATTCCCTGAATGGTTCGCTGCCGTTGTCTCCGGACAATTGGTGGTACAGGCTCATATATACCTCGTACGAACTGTCGAGTGTCCTGTCCTGTATTTTTGTCATGATTTTTTCGAAAGGACTGAAATCCTGCTGCATAGTCTGATCGATAAGTATGTTGCGATCCGCAAGGTACAATACACGCTTTACGGTCTTGGTTTTCAGCAGTTTCCAGATGATTTGAAAGGCAGTGAAAGTTTTTCCTGTTCCCGTTGCCATGACAAGAAGGACCCTTCGTTGGCCTTTTGCGATGGCTTCAATGGTTTTGTCTATTGCTATGCGCTGATAGTAACGGGGTTTTTTCTGAGTGAAGAAATCGAAGTGATCCGGTTCCTCTATTATTCTTTCCTGTTTTTGATCAATATTCTTGCCTGCCAGATAGCGTTCCCATAATTCATTTTCGGAAGGGAATTGATCCAGAGTGAGCTCTGTTTCTGCTCCGGTAAAGTAGTCATGTTCGATAAAACCGCATCCATTGGAAGAATAGGCGAAAGGAATATTTAGGATCCCGGCATATTCCATTGCTTGCTGGATTCCCTCTCCGACAGAGTGATCCGCATCCTTGGCTTCGACTATAGCGAGGGGACGGTGTCCCTCTTTTCGGGTAAGAAGATAGTCAGCTTTCTTGCGTTTGCCTCTCTTGACCTTGTTCCCCCTGACCAAAACCTGACCGTTTGTAAAAAAGTACTCCATAAAGACCTGTTCTTTGGTCCATCCTGCTTTTTCGATCGCAGGGGTTATATATCTATTTTTTATGTCTTCCTCTGTCAGTTTTTTCATTGGTTCCTCCTCTTTAACGATCTTGAAACAAGCAACATTAAAGTTTGGTGCCAATAAATTTATCAGGAGACCCGGGCCATTATTTTCTTAACGAATAATAATGAAAGTAAGACATATCGAAGCATCGCACATGACGATCCAAATGTGCATTTAGATATTATCACCAATGTCCATAAGTATCCACAAGATGGCAACTAATTAAACAGGTATTTTGAATAAATGTTGGGGTATATTAGGAAAAGATACGGGGTTGAATGTGGTTTAGTTGGCACTATGACTTGATAAAATGATGTTAAAAAAATTTACAGTTAATTTGTAAGAGAAGCCTAAGCTTAGATTTAACCGACCCTGTTAACTTACACGCTAGTTTAAGGCTAGGTGAGGCAGAAGGAAGAAAACTGACTTTTTCTTTTCCTAATAGGTCAGGTAGTTAACTATCTGTTATTAATGACAATTAAAAAGGCCTAGCACTGAAGCCAGCACCAGACCCTTTTTTCAAGCACCTCGTTTTGCATCTTTTAAACTTTTCACAAAATCTGGGATAGTCCTTTACTCAAAATATTAATTACCATCCAATTCGATTTTTAATGTCTAGTAACAGTATGGCAACCCTTTTTTCTTTGCGTTGTTTATCCAACGCGGGACTGGCGGAACAAGTTCACTCTCGTCAGGTACTCGGACCTCAATAAGGACAGGTCCTTTGTATTCAAAAGCTTCTGTAATAGTCTCTTCGATTTTATCAGGATCGTTAAGTTTGTAAGACTTAATTCCAAAAGCTTTTGCGACTCCAGCATAATCAACTACACCGAAATCAGTTGCAAAAAAATCTGCCTGATATACATGTGCCGTTTCACCTTTAATCCACCCAAATACATTGTTGTTGAAAAGGAATAATTTCACATTGAGGCCAAGGCGACAATAGGTTTCAAGCTCGCCACAACTGAAATGAAAACTACCATCACCAGCCATCCCAACCACAAGGGCATCGGGGTGTGCAACGGCGATCGCAGCACAGGCCGGAATCGTATAACCTAACGCACCTTGTGAATAATTTGAGACAAATTTCCTGCCTGGAATTTTCTGTGTTATATAGGCTGCAGAAAAAATACTTCCGACGCCAGCTTCAACAACAACGTAAGAATTATTTGGAAGAAACTTTTCCACAGTTTTAACTAGGCGAACAGGATGAATGGGATGCTGATTGGATTTAATATGATCAACAAGAGAATCATCCAATGATTTCATGGCAGGTCCAATTTTTTTTGCATTATCCGCGCAACCCTTAACATTATTTTTGTCAATGTAATCGACAATGCATTCCATAGTAGCTTTTGCATCACCAACCAAACAGACTTCAAGAGGATAATTGTTTCCCGCTTCAATCCCACTAATATCAAGCTGAATAACTTTTGGAACATTTTTGCAGCATGGAAGTTGCCATGCGTCTGTCCCAGCGGAGTCTGTATTGGAACCAACAAAAAACACAAGATCTGCTTCCTTGAGGAATTGGTTAGAATAACTTGTTCCTCCCCGAGCACCAATCAATCGAATTGAAAGAGGATGTGTCTCGGAAATAGTGCCTTTGGCTGTCATTGTACATCCTACCGGAATTTGGAGCGCTTCTGCCACCCTAAGTACGGCTTCACCAGCTCCGGAAACAAGAGCGCCCTGTCCGCAGACAATAACCGGAGACTTTGCTGTTGCCAATAACTCAGAGGCTTTAACAATTTGATCAAAATCTGCGACTGGTCTATACGCCGGCCATGTGATACCTCTAGGGTCAGAGTAGAGATCACATACCTCTGTTTCTTCCATATAAACATCCATCGGGATTTTTACGTGGACCGCCCCTGGCCTATCTGAGAGTGCAACACGGAAGGCTCTGCGTATTATGTAGGGTATGTCTTTAGCCCTAGTTACAAGCAGACTTTCTTTGGTTATTGAACTGTACAATTTGTTCTGATCAAAACCAGAGAGCATGTTTTTTTTATCACAATTATAAGGAACATCTGAAGTTAAAAGAACAGTTGGGACAGAACCGGTAAACGACTCTAGGACACCAGGTGCCGGGTGTGATGCCCCAGGGCTTGGTGCCTCGCTTACACCGACTCTGCCTGTTACTTTAGCGTAAGCTTCAGCCATATATGCAGCTGAACGTTCATCATGTGTAAGAATATGCTTAACCTCTGGAAATTTGGCCCAATATTTGTAAAGTGCCAAGGTTGTTTCTCCTGGTAAACCGAATACATGTTTTACATCGTATAGTTTTAGCATTTCAAGTAATATTTGTGCACCAGTAATTTTCATTTTTAAAGACACTCCCCTTCCAAAACCTCTATATTATTATTTTTATCTTATTTTCCAAGAGCACCTCCACGGGCAAGAGAGCCACCGCGCAAAGCCCATTCACCAAGTATTCCTTTTTTTATTCGAGGTTCAGGCTTTTTCCATTCCTTTCTACGATGTGCCATTTCTGTTTCTGAGACATTTACCTCAAGCGTGCGAGAAGGAATGTCGATCACTATCATGTCTCCGTTTTTAAGCAAGGCAATCGGACCATCAGCCATTGCTTCAGGCGCAACGTGTCCAACAGCAAGTCCAAGATTCGTTCCTGAGAAGCGGCCATCTGTCAATACTGCGACTTTTTGCTGAAGTCCCATTCCGACAACTGCATGTGTAAGCATCATTACTTCTCTAGCACCCGGTGCACCTCGTGAACCTTCGTAACGGACAACCAACACTTCTTGTTCCTTAACTTTGCCCGCAAAGAGTGCTTCTGCAGCCTCGCGTTCTGAATCAAAAACATGCGCTCTGCCTTCAAAATACATCATCTCAGTTGGGACAGCGCTAGTTTTTACTATTGCACCTTCAGGAGCAAGATTTCCAGAAAGAACAGCAATTCCACCATCTACTGAGAAAGGGTTCTCGAGCGTTGTAAAAGCTTCGTTTTCAGGCCATTTGTCCGGACAGAAACGTAAAAGTGCTTCTCCAAGCGTAATGCCCATTGCGGTCATTCGATTTTTATTTATCACCTTATCAAGTGTGTACATAAGCCTATAGACACCGCCTCCAGCGGCAAAGTCAACCATGGTATGAGAAGGAGAATTAGGCTTTATCTTTGTTAGTAAGGGTGTTCCCTTGCTTAATTTATCCCAGTCAACTAAACTCATTCCTGCGTCAATTTCTTCCGAAAGCGCAAGAATATGCAGTAAAGCATTTGGGGATCCTCCCATCGCAATTAATACACGTGCTGCGTCGTCCAACGAATCGCGGTTGATGATATCAAGAGGCCTAAGATTTTTATGATAAGCTTCCATTAGTACTTCCGCTGCGGTCTTTGTAAGCCTTATTAGCTTAGAGTCTGTTGCGGCAACGGAAGTGTTCCCAGGAAGACTCATGCCTAAAGCCTCGGTTACAGCGGCCATACTGTTTGCAGTACCAACTTCAGGACACCCTCCGGATGTTGGGCAAGCACTGTCAACAATTTTATTGATTATTTCTTCAGAGTATTCTCCTTGTGTTACCATCGCAGCATAAACCTTTGGCACATCAAAAGCAGTGAAGGGTTTACCCGACCAACAACCTGGTTGCATGTAGCCGCCTGTTACAAAAATTGATGGGATATTCGTGCGAGCTGCAGCCAGTAAGTAAGCTGGAACAACGTTATCGCATGTAACAATAAAAATGCATGCATCCAAACGATTGATCCCAATCATAATCTCAGCTAAATCAGCAGCCGCATCTCGATATACGAAGTTATAACGAAAAGACTCTGCCCCACCGCTCATAGATCCACATATTCCTGGAATAGGGATAGCTACTGGAAGAGCGCCTTGTCCGGCTAAGGCAAGTTTTGCTGCGTCAACAAGTTTGTCGAGATGCATATTTCCTGGCGACATGTCATGATATCCATGGATAATACCAACCAATGGTTTTTTAAAATCTCCGGGTCTATGGCCCATAACGCCGCGCAATGAAAGGCGATAGACTTCTATCATTTCGTTGAAGAATTCAAGGGGATTATTACTATGCATAATCTTACCTCCTAGGAATCCATGGCAACCTTTTTACGAGTGCTTAGCTCATAAAATGCCATCCCTGATAAAATTACAAACCCTGCGAAATCGCTCAAAAGCCCCGGGAAAAGCAAGGCTAGGCCAGAGAGAGCCAAAATATACCTTTTGGGCATACTTAAATTATTTAAGAACCATCCCTGCAAAGCGCCGCTCATCCCAATTATTCCAATTAGGCAGGTTATAGTTCCCCAAATACAATCAACAACTGATCCTTGAAGAACAAGAGCTGGGTTCAAAACGAAAACCATTGGCACAATAAAACCCGCAAATGCAAGCGCGAATGCTTTAAATCCTGTTGCGATTGGATTTCCTCCCGCAACGGAAGCTCCTGCGTAAGCAGCAACCGCTACAGGGGGCGTAATATCTGCAATAACTGCAAAGTAAAGGCAGAAGAGGTGTGCTGCAATCGGATTGACGCCCATACGAATGAGTGCACCTGCACCAACTGTTGCCACAAGAATATAAGTTGCTGAGGTAGGGGCACCATGACCTATAACTAGTGCCGCAGCACAAATTAGAAGCATCGCAATTATTACATTGCCACCGGCAATTCTTACCAATACATTTGAAAAGGAAAGTCCTAGCCCTGTTTGAGTAACAACACTTACAACAATTCCAGTTCCTGCACATGCAACTGCAACCAAAATACAGTTTTTACCACCATCAATAAGTGCTTGCATAATTTGCCTTGGTCTCATACCTTGTGCTGGTTTTACCCATGTTATTACGACAGTTACAGCAATGGAGACTATTCCGGCAAAGACCGGAGAATAGCCTTTAACAAGTAAGTAAAATAACGCAATAATTGGAATAAGAAGATAAAATTGTTTCACTACATCTTTAAATAGCGGAATGTCTTTTTTATCCATTCCCATTATATTTTCTCTCCGAGCCCGGAAATAAACCATCAGACCAAGAGCAATATAATATAGAATCGCGCTTATGCTTGCACTTAATGCAACTTTTACGTAAGAAATACCAAGTATTTCGGCCATAATGAAAGCGGCAGCACCCATAACAGGAGGCATATACATACCCCCTGTGGAGGCTGCAGCAACTACAGCACCTGAAAAATCAGCATCATAACCAGCTTTTTTCATGAGAGGAACCGTGAAGCTTCCTGTTGCAAAAACGTTTGCTACCGAACTGCCTGAAAGCATTCCAAAAAAACAACAACTTGTGACCGCGACAATACCAGGGCCACCACGATATTTACCACAAATAGAGGTGGCAAAATTAGTAAAAAAATCTCCTGCCCCAGAATAAAGAACAAATGCCCCGAATAGCACAAATATATATATGTATGTAGCGGAAATACCTAGTAAGTAACCATAAATTCCGTCATCAGATAAGAGGTATAGCCGTTCTATTAATGTTGTCCATGAAACACCCTGATGGTGAAACATTCCAGGAAGCCAAGGACCTGCCTTTGCGTAGATCAGTGAAATTATTACGACCCATGCCAGAGCTGGAGCTACCGCCCTTCGCAAAGCCTCAATAATTATGAGAATAATCAGCGCACCCAAGATAATCTCAGACGAAAGAAGGGGCGTAACCTGTTCCCATCTTTGTGTAATACGTGTGTTGTTCAACACCAGATAAATTGAAGGTATTATTGACAAAACTGCCAGTATTGAATCCATTACATTAAATTTATCTTTGTCTGACTTCTGTGTCATTGGATATAGAAGGAAAACCATTGGAAGTAAAAATGCTAAATGTATACCTCTTTGAAGGCGTCCTTCCAACATGCCCAAAGCAGCTGTATAAAGCTGAAAGAGGGATATCGTAATACACATTACAATAATGAGTTTATTTTGCCAATTTACTTTTAAATTCCTCATATCGGCACACCTTCTCCTTTACCTAATAGCATGAACCCTATGGACGGGCGAACGAAGCAAATTTATTCGTTCGCCCTGTGGATTTTCTACAGCCCTACATAATGCCCCTTATTTCAGGTTTAACTAGTGACTGATAGACAAAGTTTACAAGTGTCACAATATCAAATACTGGCAACCCAGTAACGTCCCTAATGTCCTGTGCATAAGGCGGCATATTTGTACATTCGAGTACAATGGCACCGATGTCAGGATTATCTCGTACTAACCGAGCCGCAACTTCACGATGTTCCTCTCTTGCTTTGTCAATATCTAGTTCCAAAGCGTTCTCTATTAATGTGCGAGAAAAATGCTTTTGTTCAGTTGTTTCCAGGCCCGTTATTACATAGGGAACATTTTCTATTCCAGCACCTTGCATCTGTTTCTCCGTGAGAGAAGATGCATTGACACTTATGATACCGACTTTTTGTGATGGTTTTAGCATTTTGTGAATCATCGGTATCATTAGCAATGTAGAGGTAAAAATGGGTACATCGATCGCTTCTGCGAGTTGTTTCTGGAACATTGCTAGAAATCCGCAATTAGTTGTGATTGCAGAAACACCTTCAGCTACAAGTTCATTTGCAGCAACGATGAACGGTTCAAGTAAACTAGGGTCACTTTCCTCCACAACTCGTTTGACCGATGCACCCTTTACAATTTTGTAAAGCACGGGAAAATCCCAAGTCCAAGCGTTCCCCATTTCACCTGGAATACGTGGAAATTGAGTATGCAACATCAGTATCCCTATGGGAAACCCATATATATTCTTCCCGCCGTTTACTTTGCCGCTGGAAATTGTTCTCACAAAAGCATCCTCTTATTTAATGTAACCTTTTTCACGATAATACTTTTCAGCTCCTGGGTGAAGAGGAGCTTGTCCACCCTCCCAAGCTTTTGTGGAATCAAATTGTTTAGTTGTCTCGTTGATGGCTCGTATGCGATCAGGATTTTCACAAATTGCCTTCGTAACACGATAAACAACATCATCCGGAACATCTTTGTGGCAAACTATTTGGACAGCACATGAAATGCTCTGAACATCCTCAGTCATGAATTTATAACCACCTGCGGGGATCTTCGTAGGTTTTAGTGCGTAATTTTTCCAAAGATAATCCTGAAGATCTTTTGTCATGTTAATCATATGCAGATTGCGACCTATCGACGCTTCCATCACCGCTGTCCAGGGAACGGCTATCATGCCCAACATAAACTCAATCTGGCGATCTTTCATAAGTACAGACTGATCACCGTAGCCGGCATGTGTTACTTTTCCGCCCCATGACTTGATCGTGTTGTAATCAGCTTTATAATAACCAAGAATTTTGCGGAATATCCATTCATCTGAAGTACCGACACGTTCAACTGCAAGTTTGATCGGTGGTTTTTGTTCCATCAATTCCTTAAACGTTTTAGCCTTTACGGTTTCATCAACAACTATTTGAATATAGTTATCGCCAAAACCGGTTGCGACAGACCTGATGTTGTCATATTTACTTGGGAAGGGATCTTCGCCTTTATAAGCAGCCAAAGTAAAGGGGATGAATGAGAGCGAAAATTCAAGTTGTTTTTCGCCCAGTCGAGGTAGATTTGCAAGACCGCTGCCCGGTACAACTTGCATGTTGATTTCTGCATCGTGATGTGCAACTACTTCAGCCACTCCTGCAAGTGTGTTGTACCAACCGCCTCCTGCACCGCCAGCCCCTGCGCGCACTGCAATTTGAGCTGCAAATGCAGGGGTAATGGAAAGAGAAAGAAGAACAAAAACAAAAACACATTTGATCAAAAGACTTTTTTTCATGGTGTACCCTCCTTTTATTCGGCTTAATGCCGTTTTATATTTGAAAAAATCGTGTTCTAGTCTAGCTCTACACGAAAATTTCCCAATTATTACTAACCCCCCAATAATTACTTTTTTGAAAAGAGACGATTAGGGGAGTATGCTTTAAGAGATTCTCCCTCACCATTCACAATTAATTCTGCCAATTGACGCCCCGTCTCCGGAGCAAGTGCGATACCGTCTCCCTCATGTCCTGCGGCCATAATAAATCCTTCAACGCCATTGACTGGTCCGAGATAAGGCAAACCGTCTGGCGTATAAGGTCGTAATCCTGCAAAAGAACGGATCATCGAAACATTTTTTAATGCAGGGAAAAAATGTAGTGCTCGCTTAGCTATCGCTTCTACGATCAACTCGTTGGTACTTCTATCGAAACCAACGAATTCTCTGCTACTGCCAAGAAGAATGTTTCCTTCACTTGTCTGCTCCATCACCATACCGATCCCTTTTTGAAAAGCAAAATCATTTGATTTTTCTGCTATTGAAGGATCATGCTTGATCGCTATATAACGTGCTTCCAGGAAAATTCCTTTTAGATATGGATCAATTTGTTCGCTAATTAATATTTCTCCCTTACGAGGAATCACAGGGGTATCAAGACCGACCATTTTTGATATCTCTGATGCCCACGCTCCTGCTGCATTTATGACGCAAGCAGTGGAGATTGTCCCCGCTGTTGTGTGTACTTTTGAGACAGCATTGTTCTTAAGATCTATGCCGGTAACACTTGTATGCTTAAGAAAAGAACACCCCATATCCATTGCTTCGTTTAAGAACGCAAGTGTTGCCTTCATTGGATTTATATGAGCATCTTTAGGACAATGAGTTGCTGCCAAAACGCAATGTGAAAGTCCAGGTTGTTTTTTTCTTGCTTCGTCGCCACTAATCATAGTAATAGGTGCACCTAATGCACGTTGTTCTTCCAGAATACGTGAAATTATTTTATACTCATCTTCTGTCTCAATTAATATCATGCCACCTTGTTGTACAAAACCAAATTCGTATTTGATTTGTTTTGCTAGATCTGCGTAGAGATCTACGCTACGTATTGCCATTTCCATTTTGGGGCCTGAAGGCTTAGATTGTATAAATAGCGTTCCATCGCATGCTCCTGAACTACCTTTGGCAGCAATGTCTCGTTCCACAACGATTACTTCTTTGCCCGCTTTTGTGAGAAAATATGCTATAGAAGCTCCAATAATTCCGCCACCTATAATTACAACTTCTGCATTTCTTGACATATGGAAACCCCCATAGAAACATTATTAATAATCAATTGCCACTCTTATTTGATGAGCAACAATTGTATTATATGTCAGAGAACATTAAAATTCAACCCGTCTTTTTTAAAAATAATTATTGATCAGAAATTATCATTGAAAAAACAAAAGGAGCCGCCGTGAGGCGACTCCAAAATTATTGTTTATATTGTACGGTTATGGTCTGAGCTTTGAACTTAAAAGATGTTCCGCGTAATTGATAACATCAGAAAGGTGCATTCCCATCAGCTGTGCAGCTTTTTCGGGATCCTGAGCCTTGATAGCATGAACAATCATTTCATGTGACGTATTTAAAGGGTGGTTATAAAGTTTGAAAGTACCTATGAAGAAATCTTGCCACTGTACAGAAAGGCCAATAAACTCATAAAGACTTTTGAGCAATGGAACTCGCGCTATAGACATAATCTCACGATGAAATCCGGTTGATAGATCTGAATAACTCTCATTCTTTTCCATTCCAGCATATTGAGCCTTAACAATATTCTCTAGTCTTTTAATTTCTTCTGGTGTTGCCTTTAATGCAGCTTGATAAGCAGCTTCTCGCTCAAGTGCTCTGCGCGCTATTAAAATATTTATGACATTAGACTCACCGCTTGAACTAGGGATAAGAGTGTTAAGCATTTCCCCCATTTTTAGAGTCTCACGCAATTCTTGCAGCCTAGAGCGTCCTTCATTAGTAATAACGTGACCCTGAAAACCCTTCCTTTCAAGCAAACCTTTTAGCCTAAAACTACGCATAGCTCGTCCGATTCCGGCTTCGCTTATCTTAATATCTTGAGATTTTAAATATTCTAACAAAGTACAGGCCCCAAGGGGCTCTTCGTACCTTTCCATGATTTCAAGTATGGGATATTCCAAGAATCGACTGTTGTCTCTTGTCTCCACTTCAATTACCACCCTTCGATAAAAAATGTCACATTCAAAAATTTTATTTAAATAAATTATAAGCGTTAAGATCAAAAACTAGATAATAATGATATAAAAGTTTTGGAGTGTTTATTGCAGCTTATGAAATTCCAGTTGTCTTGTTTTTGGAACAGCTCAAGTTTCTAAAATATCACAATGGTTATAAGTCCCTACCATATTCCGAAATTCTATACATAGTTATCTTTGCTAAAAAAAGATAGCTGGCGAAAGGCAACGTCTACCAAAAATAAGTAGGAAGTAAAATACAAATCTGTTGAGAGTCGGTTGGTTAGGACAAAAAAATAAAGGATTGATCCCGGCTCGAAGGCATACCGGAACAACTAGGATTTAGATTGTCAATTCACAGCGGTTTGAAGAAAAACGGCAAATTCTCCGCGCGGACAGAGCTCCCGTCCGCTTAGCCTTATTCTATCTTCTCTCTTACGCCCATTACAGTTTCTGTTCGCTTCTTTCCTTTCGGGATCTCGGGCGGGTATGGGGTGATGCAGTATTCCTGCATCGTTTCGGTCCAGGCCTCGTAGTCGCTCATCCCGGGGACTATCTTCTGCAAATTGGTCATCTCTTTTTTCGTTATTTTTGCCAACAACATTGCGAGTTTCTTTGCTTCGAGATGGCCGGGAGGGTCATCCGGCCTGGCAAGCGATAGGCAAGCGTGGGCAAGCAGTCGGCAAGCAATTGGTAAAGGCTGGCGGAGAGTACGTCCGCGGGGAATTGTCGCTTATGCACGCCGGAGAATATACGAGAAATACACTCGTGGTGAATTCGCAGCAAGGATCACGCTGCGGGGAATTTGCCGTTCTTGAACGGCGAAGAATTAAAGATTGAAGGACCAATTCACCGCGGTTTGAAGCGATGCAAATTCTCCACCTAAGGTTATCTCTTCCTTCCCCTACAACCGTTTCACTACCGCTTCACTATAGTTTCACGCCGACGGTACTCCGGCAGCTTCACCACTGTAAAGGCGAATTCACCGCAGCTATTTCGGAGTTTTCTTCTTATAGAGGAAAAGAAACAACGCCGTGGCAGAGAGGAGCATCAGGCCGGTCATGTAGGGTGCCGGCATTTCAACTGCGATCTGTCCCCTCGCCCTGAAGCTGAAAGGAGTTTTGCCGGGGGTTCCTATACTCAGGCTTTTTGTGCTTTTCATCGAATTCCCTCCTAAAAAGTCCATCCGTGCTGATGCGTGGATCAGAATCATGTTTATTAACTACATACTCTGCTGTCCTTTTCCCGTTAAAGCATAATTTTAATGTATGCGCCAATCAACAGGGAAGCCGGA
The DNA here is from genome assembly GCA_034331105.1 of Synergistota bacterium. Classification (GTDB taxonomy): domain Bacteria; phylum Synergistota; class Synergistia; order Synergistales; family Synergistaceae; genus Caenicola. Next base: position 22,830 of record JAXQGB010000017.1, read on the forward strand.
TACAGCACCTCTTCTTCCGTTTTGGCGTGCAAAGTCAATTTTTCGGCGAAGCGCGCATAATCCATCTTATTTTCTTTTATTGAAGCCTCTGTGAGGATCTTGAGGGCTGCAACGATCGCTGCGTGCTCTTCAAGCATCTCAGGAAGTTCGGCCTTCAACCTGTCGGTCATTGTCAGGACTTCTCCCATTTCCGGAGTGACTTGTCCCGTCGTTAATACTGACAATAAGCCAAGGGGAGGCATCGCATATTCTTCTTCTTTTAAAAAATGAGAATGTAATACTTTCGCCACACCCTTCGCAGCTTCTCCGGTTGCCCCTCCTGCCTTTGTTGCTTCAACAAGTTCCGCATGAAGCTCTTCATGTTCTAATATTAATGAATGAGGAATTTCAATTTTCATAGTCCTGTCTCCTTTGAGAGTTTCTTTGAACTGATCAGCGATGATCATGGCTATGTCTGTCTGTTTTATTGAGACCTTGCGGACACTTACCATCAGACATTACATGCGTTTATTCAGAAATTGCCTTATTTTTCCCTCTCTGCTTTTAAGATCCACTGGAGTGGATATCAATTTCTCATCAAAGGTTGGAGCTTCCTTCTTGTAGAAAACTCCCAGTGGGATACGTGAATCGGAATTATAGTCCCATTCCCGAATCGCATTAAACGCAGCCTGGAAATCGCCGGGATCATGGTTTTCTAGTTCGTAAACTCGCTTGGCATAGTATTCATAAAGATTGTTAAAGGTCACACACACCTGCAGCACATCGACCAATGCGAATCCTTTATGCATGATCGCCTCTCTAAACAAACGTGTTAGAAGGTTCATTCCCTGAGAGGTGCCCCGTGCCAGATAAGTGGCTTGGCTTGCCAGCATAAGTTCCAGAGGATTTAAGGGAGATTCCATGCTGCCATTAGGGGTAGAGCCCCCCTTGAATCCCAGCTGCGATGTGGGACTGTATTGAAAAGCGGTCAGGCTGTATAGGCGGTTATTGTGGATAATGACTGTGATATCAATATTTCTTTTAGCTGCAAAGATCAAATGTTCAAGCCCTTCTCCATAGGCATCGCCGTCACCGGCGAAGCAAATGACCTTCAATCCGGAGTTGGCCATTTTGATTCCCTCGGCAATGGGTATGCATCTGCCGTGAATAGAATAGAAACTATTGACATTCACATAATCCACAATCTTGCCATGGCAGCCTATCCCAGAGAGAAGAACAAATTTCTCAGGAGGGCTGCCCTCTTCACCCAATTCATTCAAGACTTTTTTGATCCCATTCAAGATCGCGAAATTACCGCACCCCGGACACCAGGTGTTTGGGGTCGATGTATCCAGATTGCTCTGACTCATGCTATCTTCTCCTTCACCATTTTTTCCAGTTCGTCCAAAGTGAACGGCCGTCCGTCATACTTCAAGATCGTGTCGTCTACGTCTATCCCATGAGCCCTGATCAACCGTACTAATTGTCCGGTCGCATTATTTTCCACTGCGATCAGCTTTTTAATTCCTCTGATCGCCTCTCTGAAGGCATGTTCAGGAAAGGGCGAAAGCACGATGGGCTGTATCACTTTTAGTCCCAGTTTTTGCGCGATCTCCACGCAGATGCCCTTTGTGGAACCCCAGCAGAGCAGTGCCGTTGTCTGCTTCTCATCTCCGTAAGTTTTTACTGTCGGAAAACTCTTCAATTCCTCGGCTAAATATTTTTCCTTGCGCAGCCTTTTGTCCTGCATTTTTTTCGTGACATCGGCATTTTCGGTTGTTATGCCGGACTCATCATGTTCATAACCACTCACTTTGATAACGGCATTCTCATTGGGGACAAAGGCCAATGCCGAAACTCCTGTTTTGGTGTCCTCGTAACGCCGATAACCGGTCGTCCCGTCCCAGAGGTATGGATCGTTTTCTTTTATATCTCCGGTATCATTAACATCAAAATTACTAATACCCTCATTGAGATCCTTATCCGTAAGAATTATTGACGGGATCTGGTATTTCCAGGCCAGATCCAAGGCAGTAGCGGACCAGTAATAGGCTTCCTCCAGATCTCCCGGCGCCACAACAAATCGCACAAACTCTCCCTGCCCCGCATATAAGGCAAAATGCAGATCACTCTGACAGGAATAAGTCGGCAGGCCGGTGCTGGGTCCCGGTCTCTGACCTAAAACAATAACTGTCGGCACCTCGCTCATAGCAGAGAGGCTCAGACTTTCCGTCATCAGGCAAAAGCCGCCCCCGGACGTGCCGACCGCCGTCTTTCGCCCTGCATAGGCAAAACCGAGAGCCATTAAGATCACGCTGAGTTCATTTTCAGGATGGACTACTTTTAAGGAGAATTCGCTTGCCTGTTCGGCAAGAAAATGTAAAAGTGCCGTAGTAGGGGTCATGGGATAACTCACATAAACCTCTAATCCACCTTTAATGAGACCCAGCCCCATAGCCTGACTCCCGGAGATAAACGGCAATATATCCTGGACCGGAGGCTGAATGCTCTCCATAAGCTCTGACGCTTCATAACCTTTTTTAGCAATCCTTATGTTTGTATCTATACCTTTTGTGAAATTTTCCCTGAGGACCTTTTCCAACAGCTCTATTTTTATGCCGACTGCCTTTGCGAAGGCACCGATCAAACAAGTGTTGCGCATGATCTCAGGAGCATTCTCTTCTTTGACAAGTTTTACGGTTGGTATCGCTAACGTTCGGATTTGCTGAGGGAGAGCGGCCTCTTTGAGGATTTCAGAATCGCATATGACTTTGCCGCTGTCGCCCAGGCGCATTTTATGCATATCAAGAGTCTCTTTGTTCAGGCCTAAAAGAAAATCTATTCTGTTTCGATGGGCAGTTATCTTTGTTTGTGCAGCCCTTATTATGGAAAAGGTATGCCCTCCCCGGATCAGCGATGGATAATCGTGGTAGATATAGACACGATATCCGTTTTGATTGAGGAGATCTCCCAATACCAGCGCAGATTTATCAACGCCGGAACCGGCACTGCCTCCTATCAAAATAGAAAAATCCTGCATTTTTATCTCTCCCTCCTCTCCCTGTTGTTTAGTCTTCTTTAACAAAATCGCTTTTCGGGACACCACAGACGGGGCATCTCCAAGTGTCTGGTATGTTCTCAAATGCGGTTCCCGGATCTATCCCCTGTGTATCGTCTCCCACAGCGGGGTCATAAATATAATCACAGACTGTGCATCTATATTTTGTCATTTCTTCACCTCCCTGTTGTTTAGTTTATTTTTACAGAATTATTTGATAATTTTGAATATTCTTACAGAGAAGGTATCACATCATTAATTGCTTATCAAGGGTGGACAAACTGAAAAAGCACCATTTTTTATGAGTGACAATCTCTTCTTAAACTATCAGGATATTCTTTCTTTCGCAGCTATATGGCAATTTTCTTCTTTTTAAACGGAGAGTGCATCCGCGGGGAATTGTCGCGTCTGCGCGACGGGGAATTTGCGAGAAATACACTCGTGGTGAATTTGCAGCAAAGATCACGCTGCGGAGAATTAATGATTTAAGGGCCAATTTACTGTGACCGGGCTTGTCGCAAATTCTCCGCGATGCGAAGCGATGCAAGTTCTCCGGCGGATGCAGTCTTCACCTGTCTTTAGCAATTGTTTCACTACCGCTTCACCACTGTTTCACGCGACCATATTTGTCGCAGTTTCACAATTGTAAAAGCTGCTTGCCGGGCGGACGCGCCCCTGTCCGCTTAATCCTTGCTGTATAATGTTAGGAAGGGGAGGTGTATGCCTATGGATCTTAAAGATATTTCGACCAAAAGGTTAAACGACATTGAAAAGAAGATCTTTTTTCTTGCATGGCTCAATGAGCAGATAAAGGCGACGGAGAACACTTTCTTTCCGATCCTTGTCGGGGGCAGCGCGGTCCAGCTGTATACGGGAGGCCATTATGCTTCTTTAGATATGGATATTGTCCTTGAAAACATTTCAACAGTCGTTGGCATACTGGAAGCAAACGGTTTTTCAAAGATAGGAAAACAGTACTACTCGAAAGAATATGACCTTCTTGTGGAATTCTTCGGCGGGCCTGCCCCTGCTAAAATAAACAGGCTTAAATATGGCGAACAGTTTGTCCTCGTTACCTCTCTCGAAGAGATAATCATTGACAGGCTGAATGCCGCAAAATGGTCGAATATTTCAAAAGATTTTGAATGGGTCTGTGTAATGATCTCAAGCAACAATATTATGAAGCTTGATATTGACTATCTAAAAAAGAGAGCTATCGAGGAAGATATCGAAGATTTCCTTGCAAGACTTTTGATTTGAGGTGAAGCTATGGATAACGACTTGATCAATGAGATCGATTTCAATGATATAAAACTTTCTCCGGAAGTAAAATTAAAGCTTCCGGGGCGTCGTGTTCTTTCAAGCAGGCCGTGGAGCGAGGAACAGATGCAGGTGTTTATAGAACGGCAAAAACATGTGCCGGATATCCTTGCCAAAAAGGGCATAGAAATAGTCGATTCGATCCCATATGAGCAGCTCAAGGAAGAATGGGCCCGGGGAGATCACAGTTCCCTCTTTCCGAAGGAGAAGTGAGGCAGGCGGAGACTGCATCCGCCGGGCAAGCGATCAGTAAAGGCTGGCGGTGACTGCGTCCGCCCGGCAAGCAATCGGCGAGCAGATGTCAGAACCAGAGACCCAAGCCTTTTATCGTCTTCCCGGTATGACTCTGAGCCGGGATCCAGTGTCTTCGAATTAAGTCTATCACTAGATTTATGAGCCCTAAAACCCGAGTCACTGGATCCCGGGGGTGCGGACAAAATCTTAGACTTTTTTTCAGTCAGGAGGATGTCCGTGTATACGAGAGAAGAACGCATGAAAGCAGTAGCTCTTTACATCAAGCACAAAAAGAACGCTACTCCGGTAATCAGAGCGCTTGGTTATCCAGAAAACGCGTCATTATCAAGATGGTATAAGATCTACATGAAGGAAAAGGAAACAGGCATATTACATGACAAATTATTCTGGCTTTTGAAATACCCTTTGGAAAAGAGAAAGTATGCCGTAGACTGTTGTCGAAAGAACGGATGGAACTTCACAAAGACGGTCAGAGAGATAGGATTCCCCTGTGACAAGACATTAAAGCTTTGGTGCTATGAATTGGCTCCTGGAAAATGCAATCACCAGGTTGGGAAAAGATACACCCTTGAGGAAAAGATGCGAGCAGCAGAAACCTTTCATTTTAGAGAATGCAGTTCTTACGAAGTTTCCGCCAGGCTTGGAATACATAGAGCCACCCTATATAAATGGCAAAACGAGCTTCTTGGGAAGGAGGGCAAGGCTGAGATGGCTGAGCAAAAAAACAGAAGAGCCTTCTAAAAGCAACGAGGAACTCTTATCGGAGATAGAGCTGCTTAAGAAGGAAATAAAGAGACTGAAACTGCATAATGATGTGCTTGAGGCAACAGCAGAGATAATAAAAAAAGGCCCAGGCGTCGACAGGAAGAATCTGACGAATAAAGAGAAAACACTCCTGATCGACGCCCTCAGAAAAGAACATCCATTAAGCGACCTCATCGATCATACAGGGATAAAACGCAGCACATTCTTTTATCATCTCAAAAGAAAAAGAGAACAGCCGGAAGACAGGCATGTCATGATCAAAGAGAGGATCATAGAAATATTTGAAGAAAGCAGAAGGTCATATGGCTATCGCAGGATCCACGCAGAACTCGGACGTGAAGGAAAAAGGATATCTGAGAAGATAGTAAGAGTTTTTATGTCGGAAAATGCCCTCACCGTATATGGTAAAAACAAGCGGAAATACAGTTCGTACCAAGGTGAAAAAGCTCCTTCCGCAGAAAATATCATTAAGAGAGACTTTCATGCGGAAGCTCCGAACAGCAAGTGGCTAACAGACATTACAGAATTTCATATACCAACAGGAAAAGTATATCTTTCTCCGGTAATAGACTGTTTTGACGGGATGGCAGTGAGTTGGACAATAGGAACACACCCTGACTCAGAATTGGCAAACTCGATGCTTGATATGGCCATATCCGAACTTAAGAAGGGCGAACACCCGATAATCCACTCAGACAGAGGTACTCACTATCGTTGGCCGGGTTGGATATCTCGAACTGAAGAAGCAGGACTGATACGTTCAATGTCCAAAAAGGGCTGTTCACCTGATAATGCTGCCTGTGAGGGATTCTTCGGCAGGTTGAAAAACGAGATGTTTTACAACAGGACATGGTCTAATGTAAAAGTAGATGAGTTTATAAAGGAATTGGATGACTATATGCATTGGTATAATGAAAAAAGGATAAAGATATCGCTGGGGGCAATGAGTCCGTTGGAATATCGGCGAAGTTTAAATTTAGCCGCATAAAAAAGTCCAACAAAATATCCGCACCCCCTCCCCGTTTAGAAGCGTCCGGGGACGACGGTGCTTTTAAATTCTTATTCAAAGTGCCAATTCACCGCAACACGAGCCACGCAAAGCGTTGCAAATTCTCCTGCGGATGTACTTCCCGCTAGCCTTGACAACCGTTTAGCGATTGCTCAGCAATTGCTTAGCAATCTCCTGAAAACTATCGCTTGCCAACTGCTTGCCGGGCGGACACATCCCCTGTCCGCCCTATCCCCTCTTCGCTAGGAACTCCTCTGCCTCTTGCAGACTCTTAAAGCCCCGCAGCTTCAGGCCGTTCTCTACTACTGTCTCGGGGTAGCTTTTGCCTTCTTTTTCAAAGGTGTCGAGGTTCGCTTCGAAAAGCTCCAGGGTCTTTTGCGAGTAGGTCCAGAGTTCTCCCAGCTCGTAGGTCTCTATTGAGGTCCAGCCGGCGGCGGGTTCCTCCGATGTCCTCAGGGGACGGCCACGGGCGGAGACCCGGGGATATCTGGAGCGGAAAGTCTCGTTCTGCGGAATGATACGGTCGACTATCCGGCGGGCCGTCTGCCTTTTCTCCGGCGAAACAGCAGGGAGGCGGCGGGCTGTTTCTGTGTTGCTTTCGGGGTCGCTGATGCACATCATGTAGCCGTACTTTTCTGTGAGGGGGTTGCGGCCCTCTTCGTTTGCCCGAACGAGGTCGGCCTTCCAGCTTTCAAGGAGCGGCAAGGGCCATGCCATGTACTGGCTGCGGCGCATTTTGCTGAAGGTCTCCCAGTTGTCCTGACAGGAGGCGCGGCCGCCTTCGTTTTCTACCTTGTCGAAGAATTCCCATTCCATTTGTATGATGCTCTCAATGATCTTTTCCATGTTTATCCCACCGATACTCCAAGTTTTTTGAGATAGTCGCTCTCGATCCGCTTCATTATCTCCTCTGCCTGAGGCACGAGGAAGGACTCACTGATCGATGAGAGCCCGTCTTCCAGCAATGCGCCTTGGACGCGGCCGCAGATCGATCCGATCATATCCTTCCGCTCAGCGTCGGGTGCTGTAAAGAGCAAGTCCAGCTCACGCACTGCCTCTGCCAGCCTAGGCAGGGCACGGGCGCTTCTGAAAGCCCACTTGTAGTAGGGCATGTAGCGTTTGTTTAGGAGATGTATGGCTGAGAGCGCGGCACGGACGAATTCGTCGAGGGCAAGCATCGCAGCCGGACCGTCTCCGCGCTTCATTATCCTTACATAGTTGTACTGCCCGGCCTGACCCATCGCGAAAACGCGGGCGGCAAGCTTTTTGATCCTCACACCCCCTGGGTAACAGGGAAGAAGACCTTTGCGGATCCGGGTAAATTCACCAAGGTCATCGCGAAAGACTTCCCCGCTTGTGACTGCGGCAAGAAAGTGCTCCGGAATGCGGAACCATGAGGCGTCGTTTGGCGGAACATCAGGGCAGCCGGTTAACTGGGCGTAGAAACGGCTTATCTGCATTACTCCTACACGGGCCGAACCCTGAGGCGTGGTATTGCGGGAAAAACCCATGAATTCATTTGGCAGGGAGTCGTAGAGCTTCTGCAGTTCGGGCCCGAACGCGGAGAAGTCACCGTCAGTGAGCCAGAGGCAGCAGCCGGGACCGAAGTCGTGGTCACGCGAGATCTCATCATCGTAACCGAGGCAGTCAGATCCCTGCCCGGCAAGCCCTCCGGCCACACGGCAGGCTCGTTCGCCGAAGCGCTCCTCTATAGCCGGAGCCACGCACTGCATGTAATATTCTCGGCTGAGCTCAAGTCCCTGCAAGGCGCTATTTCCGCTCCTGTACGCTGTCGGCAAGCCTCAGCCAGCTTTCAGCCTCTTCTTTTTTCCCCGCGGCTTCAAGGGCTTTCGCACAGTTTCTGCATGCTCGTGCGTAGTACTGATTTCGGCCGAAGCGTTTTTCTATGTTGGAGGCTGCGCGTCTGTAATATTCCGCAGCCTCATCAAAACGACCAAGCATGTACTCGAGCTGGCCCCGTGTCGCAAGCATGCTGTCCGCGTGCGGATCCCCCGGAAGTGAGGCAAAGAGAGCCTCGGACTTTTCAAGATTTTTCCCGGCTTCGTCAAGTTTTTTCTGGGCCATGAGACATATCGCAAGGTTTGCATGGCAGGTAGCGATCTCGGACTGCACGTCCGGCATCTTCTCAAGCATCTCGAGTGACTTGGCAAAATATTCGCCCGCGCTCTTTACGTCGTTAATTCGGAGCAGGGACTGGGCCATGTTGTTGTACAGACCTGCGTAGCGGTAATCGTCTTCGGGGAGCTGCCAGTCATATATCTTCTCCACCCAGTCATAAAGCTCAAGGGCCTCTTTCGCCTCTCCGAAAGCGGTCTTCGCCGTGGCGTAGTTCAGAAGGGTGGTGGCGTGCCCGATGCTCCCCTCCATTTTGCAGGAAGAGATGAGACCGAGCGCAGTCTCCGCGGCCGCGTAGCTCTTTTCCTTGTCTCCGGCAGCGCGCCAGAAGCCCTCCAGCTCGTTGAAGATTGTTATCGCAGAGGTGCTATGTCCCTCTTCCCCACACTCCGCTGCCTTATTCTCAAGAAACTCGACAGCCGCCTGCATTTGCCCCTGAGCAAGCATTTCATCATATTTCCGAAGTATGTTCTCTATGTCCATTTATCCCATCCCTTTCGTCAAGGTCAGTATTCGGGGTGTGGCGGGCCGCACCTGCTTCCTGTTATCAGATATCCTCAAAAACCTCATCAAGCCAGTCATATATCCGCTGATTCCCCAATAAGTTCCCGCCGGCCTGACAGTGGAGCTCGCTGCCTTCACCGCTCCTGAAGACGAGGTAGTTTTTCGGACAGGTAAGCGCATCATAGAGCTTTCTCGGCTGTCCGCCGAAGAATTGTTCAGCATCGGAATCAACGATGAGTGTATGGCAGGAGATCAGATGGGCACATTCGGCCAGAGTGTACCCGGACTGCTTCAGTTGGAGCTCCGCCGGCGTTTTTGCCCCGAATGTCCATAATCCGTTTGTCAGTCCCCAGAAAGTCGTAATGTCAGTTTCAGCGACTTGCCAGGATATTGCGTTGACCTCATCGGGGTTATCCTGCACGTATCTGATCAATTCATCCCGCTTCATGCCCAGCCTCTCATAAGTGGCGGCCCAGTTGTCATAGATCCCTGAATTGGCGATCAGAGCCGCGATCCTGTGTTCATAGGCCGCTGCCCTCGGCGCGAGATAGCCTCCCATGCTCATGCCATAAAGAGCTATCCGCTTCGGATCGACATCCTCTCTTTTAAGCAGATAGTCGACGACGGGCGTAACCACCTTTTCCCAATCATGCCTGAAGGGAAGCCCTTGTTTCCTTATCACGCTGCCCTGGCCCGGGCCCTCGAAAATGAGACTGTTATACCCTCTTCGCGCAGCATCCTTAGATTGGCCGAGATAGAGCTCCTGTATCGTACCGTCAAACCCCTGGTGCATTATGATGGTGGGAGCGCGCCCGCTCTTTGAAACAGCCGGACAGAAATAACCGGGAAGATCCGTACCTTCATAAGGGATCCGGACGGCTTCCAGGGAAGGATATGTGAGCTTTCTTGCCTCTTCAAAGCAGTGCTCCATTTTGTTCCACAGATAAAGGACAGCGGGATCGTCCGGGTGATCATGGAGATAAAAATCGGCGGACCGATAGTATTCAGAGGCCCTGAGATAGGCATCCCCGGCACTGATTTTGTGCCCTTTGGACAGGCATTCTTCTGCCGTCTTCTCAATGCGTTCCGCCAAGGCTTTCCATTCATGATACCATGCATCCAGAAGCTGCTGCCGGCTGCCTTCTTTTTGCTTGATACGGACTGCGGCAGCAAGCGATTCCCCGATGTCAGCACCATGTTCAACAGTCTTGCCCATCACCCTGATCAGCTCGAACACGAGGCTTTCGTCTTTGAATATGAATCCCTTGTACCATTTCGGCACCTCTGTCCCGGCCCGGTCCCCTTGCGCCTTCTTCAGCGCGGCGATCTCTTCACCGTCATTTCTCATTGTCGGATCCCCCTTTGCTGTTTCCTAAATAAGACTCTTCAGATCCGTTCTTTCACAGAACTGCTTCAAGCCTGACGTGATCGAGATCTGCAGTCCCTCATGGCTGAAAATTTATAAAATTCAAAAACCAACAACTATATCAAGATGTATTTCAGATTTTAAAGTATCATCAGTTTTTTGCAAATGTTAAATCATGTTCGCATTATTCGCCGTGCGGCATGAAGATGTTGCACGAAATGGCTGGAGAAAGCCGCTAAACAATGGCTAGCGGCGTGAATCTGGCCGCGGCAAGATACCGTCTCAGCTGTCAAGTATAAAAGTAAACTTTGTTTCTTGTCT